>NZ_JAVTIV010000017.1:0-95832 GCF_031843765.1 Sphingobium sp. WCS2017Hpa-17 | reverse complement strand
CGGCCCCGCCCCTTGCTGCGGACGATCGATGTTCGAGAGGGGTTTGCTGGCCGAAGAACGAAAGTCTGCCCAAGCAGACTATAAGATGAGTTGAGTAAAGGTGAGGGCCGGATAGGCTTGGCGCCGGGGATGTATGACAATAGCGTTGGGGACATGCCCGTCCTCACCTTTCGGCTCGACGATGATGTCGCCCAGCGCTTCGCCGCGCTCGCGGCGGTATCGGGCGGCCGCTCGGCGCTGCTGCGCCGCTTGATCGGTGACGCCTTGGCCATGGAGGCGGGGGAGGGGCATCAGGCGCGGCGCGCCCGCCAGCGCGCAACCTGCCGGGTCGAGGTTCGGCTGATCCCGGAAGAGATCGCCGCGCTCGACCGCGCGGCGGATGTGCTGGGGATGAAGCGTACCGACTGGATCACCACGTTGCTGGCGCGGCGCTTGCGTGCAAACGCGCCCTTGCCGCGCGAGGAGCGGGCGGCCATCGCGCAGGCGTGGCGCGAGCTCAATCGGATCGGGATCAACCTCAACCAGGCGACCCGCGCGCTCAACGCCTCGGTGATGGTCGAATCCGGCCTCGACGTCGCGCGGGAAGCGGCCAGGGTCGCAAGCTTTAGGTCCGAGATCGTCGATGCGCTCGCCGGTCTCGGGGCCGCGCTCAAGGGCGATCTTCGCTACTGGGACACGGCCGATGCGTGAGGAGGAGGGGGTTCTCCCGCTTCCCAGCCTGATGGAGGCCTGGCGGCCGCCGGCAGGCGGCAAGCGGACCCTGCGCGGCGCTTATGTTCGGATCAAACCGGGCGGAAGCGGGGGCGGGGCCGCCCGGCCGATGTCGATGGACCAGGCCGAGGCGCGCGCCAAGCTCGAGCGGATCGTGCGCAAGGCGCCCGAGGTGATGGTGAAGGTCTCCGGCAAGCAATATGGCGCTCATCATGTCGCCGAGCATTTCGGCTATGTGGCGCGCCACGGGAAGCTCGCCGTCCGATCGAGCGAAGGCGAGATTATCACCGAGCCGGATCGGCTCAAGGCGATCGCTCAGGACTGGGCGATGCTCGACGAGGCCATGAACGAGCATGGCCGGGAGCGGCCGACGTCGATGTCGCTGGTGCTGTCGATGCCCGGGGGATCGACCGACGCCGAGACGCTTCATGATGCGGCGCAGGCATTCGCGCGAATCCTGTTCGAGGGGAACCATGCCTATATGCTGGCACTCCATACCGACACCGATCATCCCCACGTCCATCTGACGGTGGCGACCGAAGGGGCGGACGGAACCCGCTTCAATCCGCGCAAGGCGGATCTCCATCATATGCGTGAGACCTTTGCGCATGAGCTGCGCGCGCGCGGTGTCGCGGCGGAAGCGACACCCCGGCGTGCGCGCGGTCATGTCCAGAAGCGGGTCCGTTCGTCCGCGCTCCATCTCGATGCCCGGCTTGGAGCCGAGGGACGGCGGCTCAATCTCGCGCAGCTCAACGAACTGCGCGCGCAAAGCTTCGTGCGCGGGGCCGACCAGGAGCGCCGGGCAGAAGATGTCATGGCGCTGGCTCGCCAGAAGCAGATCCGCGGTGCCTATGCCGAGGCCGCGGTCGCGCTCGCCGGCACCGGAAAAGCGGAAGATCGTGCCTTGGGGCAAGAAATCGCCGGCTTTCTGGCGGCGATGCCGCCAGCGGTGTCGCGGCGGCTCGCGCGCGCACGGGAGATACTGCAATCCGAACGGCCGCCGCAGGAGCGCCGAAACGAGCCGGAGGGCGTTTCGCCGCCCACAGGCTCCGAGGAGGGGCGGCCGCCGCCTCACCGGGATCGGGAACGATGATGGCCGGCGCTGCCGGCCGGCTTGCCGGACCTTGCCTGTGCGGCCTGGGCATCCTATCTGGATGCGATGTCAAAATATCTCGCAAAATAGCTGATTTAGGCGCTGATACGCGCTCCTATCTTGTTAGAAAAAATCATGCTATTATCTAACAGATAGGAGCACAGCCAATGTCTGCGGTAGCCGATCGGATCATGAAGCGCGTGCGCGGCAAGGGCCGCGGCTGGGTATTCACGCCCAAGAGCTTCGTCGACTTCGGGACGCGTGGGTCGGTCGACATGGCGCTGTCGCGCCTCGCGACCGCCGGCGACATCCGGCGCATCGGCCGGGGTCTTTATGACTATCCGCGCCAGCATGACAAGCTCGGTGCGCTCAGTCCCGATCCCACCAATGTCGCCAAGGCCCTCTCGACGCAAAGTGGGGACAAGCTCGCACCGTCGGGCGCGGCGGCGGCGAACAGGCTCGGGCTATCGACCCAGGTTCCCGCCCGGGCCAGCTATGCCACGACCGGGCGGACCCGGGTCAGGCAAGCGGGCGGGCGCAGCCTGACGCTCAAGCACAGCCGCGCACCGGTGCTCGACAATGCGCCTGACTCGGTCAACGCGGTTCTGCAGGCGCTCGCGCATCTGGGGAAGGACAATATCGATAGCGACAAGATCCGGCACTTCGCCGCCCGCCTCGATGATCGCGACATGCGGATGCTCGCCCAGGCCCGGGCCGAGATGCCCGGATGGATGGGCGACGTCGTCCTAAAGATCGGCGCCGCCCGCAATGGATGAGTTCGCACGCAGACCCGCCGTGGATCGGCGCGCCTATATCGATGAAGCGGCGGCGCGGCGGGATCTGACGCCGATCATCATCGAGAAGGATTTCTGGGTCTGCTGGACGCTACGCCGCCTCGTCATGTGTCCCGACCTCGCCGGTCACATGACCTTCAAGGGTGGGACCTCGCTGTCGAAAGCCTATGGGATCATCGCGCGCTTCTCCGAAGATATCGACCTCACCATCAGCCGCGCGGCGCCGCTGCTCAGCGAAGTCGCCTCGCCGATGGACAGCGACATTACCGGCAAGGAGCGCGAGCGCCGGACCAAGGCGCTCAAGGCGGCGGCACAGGCTTATGTCGCCACGGTCGCCATGCCGATCCTGGCGCGCGAAATCGAAGTCGCTCTCGGCACGGCCGAGGGCTGGAGCCTGGCGCTCGATCCCGACGACAAGGACCAGCAGACGCTGCTCTTCGTCTATCCGCGCACCTCGGGTTACGGGCTCGCCTATGGCGAGAATTACGGCGGCGCGGATGAAAGCGGTTACATCAAGCCGCGCATCAAGCTGGAATTTGGCGCCCGCGGCGACACGGAACCGTTCGCGCTTCGACCGATCTTGCCCTATCTGACCGAAGACTTTCCCGAGGAACTGCCGGATCCGGTGACCGCAGTGCCGACGCTGGCCGTTGCGCGGACCTTCTGGGAAAAGGTCACGATCCTTCATGCGATCCATCATAACGGCAAGCTGCGCGAGGGCATGTCGCGCCATTATTATGACGTGCTGATGCTCGACCAGGCGGGCATCACGAACGAGGCGATAGGGCGGATCGATCTGCTCGAGCAGGTCGTGCACAACAAGAGCCTGATGTTCGCGGACAGGTCGGCCTCCTATGACACCGCCGTGGTTGGAACGCTGCGCCTGTCGCCCGATGGCGCGACTTGGGAGAAGCTTGAGCGGGACTATGGCGCGATGTCGGAGATGTTCATGGCCGCGCCGCCGAAATTCCAAGTGTTGATGAAAGGTCTGGCGGCGATCGAGGCGACGATCAACGGACGTTGATGTCGGAGACCGCGAATGAGCAAGTAAACTAAGTATTTGAAATAAAACGACAAAAGACTGATAATTATGATTATGTTAAATCAGGGCCGACATCACCCCACCCGTGTGAGAGAATGTCGTTCACCGGTCGCCATCCGCCCCGAACTCTCCCGGCATGACGGTTCGCTCAATATGGCGGATCGGTAGCGGCCAGCGGCTGCGGGTCGGCGAGACCCCAGAACCGGGTCGTCGCACGGATATAGCGCACGAGGTCAGCCTTCCGAAGGCGAAGATGCTCGCTCGCAACGGGCGTGCCCGGCAGGAGGTCGAGATAATCCGGGGCCGCATCATTCCACAGCTCGGGCGCCAGTGCGCGCAGCCTGTCACAGGATGGACCCTCGCCGTGGCGCACGACATTGGCGACGACGAACATCTGAGTCAGGTCCTCGCCCAGCCGGTCGACAGACAGGTCGATTCCGGCCTCTCTCGCGCACCCGGCCAACAGCGCTTCGAAACCACGAAGTCGGCTCATATCGGTCAAGCCCAAGTCGTGGATCGCGCGCGCCCAGATGCTCAACTGTCGCTCGAAGACGCCAGCCAAGGTCAGCGTGAACGCCTTTGCGGCTTCGTTGCCAGTATAGTTGTCGACCTGAGCCGCGGCGCGGTCGAGGAACTGATCAAGGGTCGCGGCTACCCCGGTCTCTAGCGTGGCATGGCGCGGTAGGCTGTCCAGCACAGGGAGGATGACCCGCTCGAACAGCCGCCCGAGATTGGCTTGAAAGACACGCGGCAGCGCATCCCTGGTCGAACTCATGAAGAAAATCCTTCACCGATCGTACGTTCGTGTCGAGCAAAGGTGAATGAATATCACCGGCTTGCAAATCGCCATCGCCTCGCTGACACCGGGAGAGCCGGCATGGCAAGGATAGGCCTTGGCATCGGCAGGGAGCCGCGGCTGACGCAAGCGCCGAATGACCGATACGCCACCAGATATCGAACGCCTGATACAGGATGTGCTTGCCGATCTCGGCTTCGATGCTGAGGCTGGGGAAGTTGCCCGGCGCGTACGCAGACTCAATCATGGGCTCCCTGCCGAGGATGAATTCGCTGTCATATGCGCCTGGCTTGGGCGCACGCGGCTACTTCACAAGCTTGACCAGCACCAGACACCGGCTCGGTCCAAGTCCGAATTTCAGGTGCCCGATATCCTGGCGATGTTCGACGCCGGCGGCCCTTTCCTGATCGAAGTAAAGGTTTGCAACGATAGGACTCTCTCCTTCAAGGCGGACTATCATGCGCGCCTCACGCGCTATGCGGACCAGATGGGCCTGCCTCTGCTTGTCGCATGGAAGCACTATTCCCTGTGGACCTTGGTGGACATTCGCCACCTTGCGCTCGCCCGCAAGAACTTCAACATCAGCCATGGCGAGGCAATGCGGCAGAATCTGCTCGGCATCCTCGCTGGCGACGTCGCATTCAAGCTGGCGGAGGGATCGGGCCTCCACCTTGACATCGCCAAGGAGCAATTGGTCGAGACTCGCCCCACCGAAAATGGCTTTGAGGAAACGTGGCAGATGCGCGTTACCGGTGTGCATTTCACGATCGGGGGCGGCGCGGTTCGAAACGACCTACATCCGGAAACCACCCAGCTCTTCGCGACATGGGATCTTCAGTCCTCGGAAGAGCATTCGCCTACCCATATCCGTCAGAGTTTTACGGTAGGAGCCGAAGGTATCGAATTCGCGCACCGCGCCCTCGTCGGTCTGCTGGCGTGGGAGAAGCGCGTGGACGAGCCCACCAACTGGCGGACCCTGCTTCGAGCGCCAGAGATTACCCGCAGCATCGCGCATTTCGGCGCGGCGCTCGAACGGGGGCTGGCCGAGGGCGTGGTTCACCATATCCTTCACCAGCGCCCCGTCACGGCCCCGGACTTCATCACAGAAGAAAACTAAGTTTTCATCGATCCGTTGATAACATAACTTAGTTGATATACATCGACATTGAAGGAGAGTGCCGATGGCCATGACCGGAGACGAACTCAGGGCGATGCGTGTCCGCAAACGGTGGACGCAATCGCAGCTTGCCACGCATCTGAAGGTCACGCCGCAATATGTCGGCATGATGGAACGTGGGGAAAAGGACATTCAATCCCACATTGAGGATGCTGCCCGTAGTGCCCTGGGCGATCCCGATCATCCGAATCTCTATGTCCCCGATGGTGCGCTCTATCGGGAAGCACAGCAGGCCGTCCTCGCCGCGTTGCGCCAGCACCCCGATCTGAGCTTGAATGGCTTTCGGTATAACGGCTTCGACAAAGATCCGTTCGAAGGCGCAAAATCCGAGCATGACAGCCGGGCTCGCCTCTTTTCGGATGACAGTCTTGCGCAGATCGCGACGGCCATCCGGTGGATCGATAGCGTCAAGAAGATCAAGACCTACAAATGCGGTTCCTATGGCGCGAAGCACCGGGCCGAACGCTGGGGCAAGGAAAACGGCCTTGCCTCCTATATCGCTAACGGCGCGCTGATCGTCGCGGCCGTTCATCGCAAGGTCGGCCTTCGTCGGGAGCAGAACAATCCGAACGCCGAGTTGGCCCTGGACCCCGACCCGATGCCGGAACCGAAGTCCGGCACCTTCGCGCACTGGCTGCACACGCAGACCAAGCGGAATGACCCAATCGGCGATCTCGCGCGCGATGCAGCGCAGGACCGCACCTTCCCAGTGGATACCAGCAGTGGGCCGAAGCTGCGGTCCTATATGCGTTCATGCCGTGCGTGCGACGAGGCGATCGAAGCGCTTGAAGAGGCGCTGTCGGAATGGCGGGCTGCGAAGAAGCAGCGCGTCAATCGATCCTGATCCGGTTTTTGGCGGAGCGGTTCGCCGTGTCCCGACATCGACATGTGGGCCGAGCCGGATTGTGCGAGGTGGATCTTGATGACTTTGGCTCCGCCTGCCTTTACCTCCCACGTCGAAGGAGCAAATGATCTGATGGGCATCGTGAAGGCATATATGATGGAGATGGAGGAGCGCGGTTACGGCGAATCCGACGATCACATCTGCCCGGATTGCGTTTCAGATGAATTCCTCGCCGAATGGATCGCAGGGAATGCCGAGAGTGAGACCTGCAGCTTCTGTGACGCCGCATCTGAGCAGCCGATCGCCGCGCCCTTCGAGACATTCACCGGGATCGTCCTCGGCGGCCTAGGGTTCGACTGGAACGAACCCACCAACGAAGGAATCATGTATATTTCTCGTGAAGGGGGATGGCAGGCTCCGCTCTCCACGACCTCCGACGTCCTTTACGATGCCAGCTTCTCCGAAAACGATGACGTGCTTGCGGCGCTCGATTACATGATCGAATGCGAGGCCTGGGTCGAACGGGAGTTCTATCGCGGAACCGACAGCCAGCGTCTGACCTGGGCGTGGGACAGCTTCAAGGCGTTCACGAAGAACCACACGCGCTACTTCTTCCTACAGACCAATCATGAGGGCTATGACGAGCTGACGCCGGGAGAGGTACTTGGTTCGGTTTCGGACATGATCCGCTCGAAACTCGCCGATGAAGGCCTGATAAAGACGATCGGTGCCGATACCGACTTGGTTCGCATCCGCGTCGATGATCAACCACAGATCACGGGGACGGCGATCGGTACGCCCAAGCCGGAGCATGCCCGGCAGTCGAACCGCATGAGCCCCGCTGGCATTCCGATGTTCTACGGCGCCTTCGACGCTGCAACGGCACATGCAGAGACCTTTGATCCGGACGTGCATGCCGGCAAGGTTTTGTCAGTCGGCACTTTCCGGCCGGTGCGCGACCTGACTGTGCTGGACCTCGCCGAGCTTCCGTCCATACCGAGCGTATTCGACATGGCGCGACAGGAAATGATCCACTCGTTGCGGTTTCTTCACGCATTTGCCGCCGACATTTCGCAGCCGATCGCGCGCGACGGCCGGGAGCATATCGAATATGTCCCGACCCAGATCGTTACCGAATATTTTCGACGGGTTTTCCAGCTCCGCGATGGCCAAATGCTGGACGGCATCATCTACCGCAGCGCGAAGAATGCCGGTACCAAAGCGTTCGTGCTATTCTGTGAGAACGGACAATGCATTGACGCGAACGTTGACGCCGAGGACGCGCTTCTTCGTCTGATCGCCGTCGCGCATCAGTAGCGCCGTCGGTAAAGGAATTGAACGATGGGACGTGGCGCTATCGGCCGCGAGATCGCTGGATAGACGGATGAATTCTTGAGGGCTCCTGTCGGATGGATGCAACTTCGACCGGCTTTCGCTCGCGCGTTTCCCTGACCATGGCAGGGCGAATTTGATCACCTCGGTCGACGTGGTTTTGCAGTTTCGTGGTCGCGACCTTCATAACACGCGAGATCGCTTCGGGATTGTCGAACAATGCGGTTCGCACCACTGCCTCGATCACTCGCAACTGACTTTGCGCGGCTCGCTCGTTTCTGTCCCCGGACGCCGCGGCTCGGGATCGAGCCGAGCGCTCGTGAGTCTGTGACTGATCTCGGCCGGCCTCCCGGCTGAATGACGGAACGGCAGCCGGCGCGATACTGTTGCGGCTCTTGTCTCGCTGTAGCCGATCCAATTCTTGTAGGTCGCGTTCGTTCGGCCGATATCCTCGTACTTCCAATCCTTGGCGACTGGCCTCGAGCCATGCTGCCCGGCGGAAGGCTTCGCTGCCAGTAAGATGAACATTCGACCACCCGCGATGCCGGGCGATGGCGACGAGATCACGCACGACCTCCTCACTCTCGCTCGAGGTGACAAGACGCCGTCCTTGGTCCCGAAATGCAGGCTCCTTCGCCCGGGCCGTCGTGAAGTAGGCCGGTTCGCCCGACCATTTGCCGGTCGACGAAAAGTAGCGCTTTTGCAGGGGCTCCGGTATGTCGCCGGCAGAAATTGATCGGGGCAGAACCCCCGCCCCCTCCTTGCCTTTGTTAGAGGTGCCGGGCTTCTTGGGAATGTCGTCACGCGTGTCTTTCCCAGAACGCGGTACGGACTGACCTTCACCAATCGAAATGGCATTGGCGCGCTTCCTGGCGCCCCGCGAATTCTCGGACTTCTCAGCGGACATGGGCTGTCCTTTCCTGGATAATAGATGTGGATGGCTGCCCGGCCGGTGGCAAAAGTGCCCGCTCGACCATCGCCGACACGAAGGCGATCGCGGCGGCCTCGTCGCCCGGGGGCGGTAGTTCGGCCAGGTCGCCCAGAACCAGCATGTCATCCGTGATCTCGGCCGCACCTGCCAGCTCGGCGTCGGTCATTTCCCGCATCACAATTTCCTCCTGTATGGTCCCGCCCGAGCTTGTCGCCGGTTGCTGTGGGGCGCCGCTCAGACCGGGTGTACCAGCGCCCTGCCGCGCTGAAGCCGGCGTAGGTGGGGAAAGCATTGCCGCGATTGGACGGGCGGACGGCACAGGCGGAGCAACCACCCGTCGCGTGAAGCGTGGCATCCGGTAATAGGCGATCTTGCGCCCTCGAATTGGGGGGATGCCGGCGCGAAGGAGCAGGAGCTCGTTCTTCGGCAGCTGCATGAGCTCTTGCGGCAGCAGGAGCGCGCGGCGCTGATCAGATTCCGAGATGCTCCGGTTCGCCAGTAGCCCGTGGATGGTACGGCTGCGGGATTTCACGTTCATCGTGAAAAAGCCGAGCCGTTCGGAAAGTTCGTTCGCGACCTTCAGCTCCTTAGGCGTGAAGACAACCTCGAGGCCGCAATTGGCGATGATCTCGTCGGTGACATCGGGACCGTAGATTGCGCGAAGCTGGGATCGGCTCTGAATGACCGGAACCAGGCGCAGGCCATAGCCGGCGACGTAGGAGAAGCCGCTCGCAATCACCGAGGCTTTGCCGAGCCTGGCGAACTCGTCGAGCAGGACCAGGACCGGGACATTGCTAGCGCCCTCAGGAAGGTCGCGGGTGTTGAGATCCACGAGTTGCTGCAGGAACAGACTGTAGATCGGCGCGATGCGGTCGATATTGTCGGGCGACACGCCAAGGTAAATCGACATGCGCCGACGCCGCACCTCGCGCAGGTCGAAGTCGCTCTCCGAGGTGGCGGTATCCACCATGGGGTTGAGCCAGAGATTGAGCCGTGCGGTGATGGTCTGCTTGATCCCGGAAAAGGTGTTGTCCGAGGCCGAGGTGAAATCTTGGATCGCGGACACGCAGGCTTGGCTGAGGCGCTGGCCCACCCTGCGGGCTTCCTGAAGCGCTGCGGGAAGGTCGCTCTTGGGATCGCCAGTCGTGAGGCGGCGGTATATCTCGCCGATGGTGAAGGGCAGGGCCGGGTTGGATGCGACCAGGGCGCCGACGCCGACAAAGGCCGCTCGCGCAGCCTCCGCCCAGAACGGATCGGATCGCTCCGGCGCGGGGAAAAGCATGCCCGCGATCTTCTGCAGCTCGTTGACGACCTCGATGTCATCAGTCCGCCCGATGTGCGCCAAGGGGTTGTACCGCGCCGTCCGCCCCTCCGCATCGAGCGGATCGAACAGGTGCACGGCCTGGCCGGCACGCGCACGATACCCCGCGCTTGCGCCCCAGTTCTCCCGTTTCACGTCGAGCACGACCACCGAATCTGGCCAGGTCAGCAGATTGGGAATGACGACGCCGACGCCCTTCCCCGCGCGTGTGGGCGCCTCGAGCAGAACATGTTCGCTCCCGCCGAATATCAGAAAACGTCCAGCCTTGCGGCCGACAACGATGCCGGCAGCCGCGCGAAGGCCCTCCCGCCGGATCTCGCCTTCGCGCGCAAACCGGGCGGTGCCGTGCAATGCCGGCCCGCGGCGCAGAATCCCGATTGCGAGGAGCCCGACCAGAAGAGCGCCCGCCAGCGCCCCGCGCTTTAGCCAAAGAATAAGCAGCGGGTCCGCCCGATAATACCACAACCACGCGGGCAAGGCCGTGATGTCGGTGTTGGGGCCGATCTGGCCCATCCCAAAGAGGGCAACCAGCATGGCGATCGCGCAGCACGATATGGTGCCACCGGCAACGGCCAGGCCGATGATCCAGAAGTTACGCTGCACCGGCATCGCCCACCTTCGGGTGGAAATAGACCTCTTCGACCTCGAAGCGGCCGCCATGGCGCCGGGTCTGGACGACCACATCGATGAGCATGCGCAAAAGTCCGCGGATATCATCGCGCGCGAGATCTCGGCCGCCCTCGGATTCCTTGACCAGTAGCGTCAGCTGCTCGAAGGCGCCCGCGGCAGAGCCGGCATGGACGGTGGTGATCGAACCAGGGTGTCCCGAGTTGACGTTCCGCAAATAGAAGAAGGCGGTGCCGTCGCGCAGCTCCTGCAGCAGGATGCGATCCGGGCGCATGCGCAGCGCGCTTTCGAGCAGCTGCTTGGGACCGACCTTTGCAAGGCCCTGCCCTTCGCTCGAATAGACCAGGTGAACGACATTGCGATGGGGCACGATGAGTTCGCGCGTGTCCTCGATCGTAAGCAATCGCTCGTCGGGCGGGATGAGCTGGATGAGCGCTTTCGCCAAGGTCGTCTTGCCGGACCCGGTTGCACCGCTGACCAGGATATTCTTGCGCGCGGCGACCGCGATCTTGAAGAAGGCCGGCCAGTCCCCCGCGTCGCGAAGCGCCACCAACGCAGTGTCGGTTTCGGTAAGGCCCCGGGCGCTCGCGCGCGTCGTGTCAAAGAGGCCAGCGCGTGCGAGCTGGTCGATCGGCAGGGTTACGGTCGAGGGCTTGCGTATCGTAAAGGACGGGCAGCCGCTCGGCGTCACCGACGGGATCACGATCTGGCAGCGCTCGCCGCCTGGAAGGACGGTCGAACAGATCGGCGTCTGCCCATCGATGTCCTGGTGCGTGAAGCTTGCCGCGGCGACGGCGAGCGTTCCAAGCCACTCGCTGTCCAGTTCAGGCAACTCATGCCATCGCCACCCCTGCCGGTCCTCGATCCCCGCCTCGCCCGGGCGGTTGATGACGAGCTCGGTTACATCATCCGGCTCCAGCAACGGAAGAAGCGGTTCGAGATAATGGCGGAGGACGGCGGTATCGCGCATGGTTTACCGCCGCAGCTCCAGATTGTAGACATCGGCGAAGTTGAAGTCCTTGGCGACGAAGATACCGACCTCCTCGCCCTGGTTCTTTTTCAGCACCGGCCGGATGTTGATGTTGTTCTGGAGCGCGATCGCGGCCCCTTCGCTCGGCGCACGCGTGACATTGTTGAAATTGCCGTTGCCGCTCGATGCGGCCTGCCCGGCAATATAGGCGGCGTCATCGACGAGCGAGAGTAGGAGCGCGCCGCCGAACCGTGCCCAGAAGAAGCTGTCGACCGCTCCGGCGAGTCCGGCGCGGCCGAGCGCGTCTGACCCAGGCGAGGCAAGGTCGATGCGGACGCCTTGTGGCGTCACCGCCCGGGTCCAAAGCACAAAGAGGCGGTTCTGCCCCTGTTGGATGCCCCCGCGATACTCGCCGAGCACGCGCGTACCCTTTTCCATGAGCACGACCCGGCCATTCTCGGAGTACACGTCCCGTGGAATCAGGCAGGACGTGTATCCAGGCTGCGCGGAATTGATGGCCGTCTGAAGGGTGCAGGGAATCAATGTCCCCGCAGTGATCAGAAAATTGCGATTGGGGAGCATCGAGGCTCGCGCCTCTCCGATTGCGGAGCTTTGTCGCAGCAAATCCAGCGCATTGGGCGCCCCGCCCTCCGTACTCCCTGGCGTTCCTGAATTTTCGGTCGGTTGCGCGCCCGAAGCCGCCGCCGGGCCTTGCGAGGTCTCCCCACCGAGATCGCGCCCGCCATAGGCGATGAGTGTCGATCGTCGCGCCTGGTCGGCCAGGTTCGGCCGGGCGCCCACCCCTCCTGTCGGTCCTGGCGCCGCACCGGGCTGCATGGCAGGGACGATCTGACCGTCGGGGCCAGAAACCCCCGCTGCGGGATTGAGCACCGGTGCGTTGGGGTCGCTCCCGCCTGCGCCCAGCGGTCTCGGCTGCGGCGCGACCGCCGCGTAATCGACGGTTTCCCGCGCCACGATATCGCGCCGCTCTTGGGCCGCCCCGCCCGGGGCAGTGAGGTCACGATTGGAGGCCTGTTGGCTCGTCCCGGAATTAACCCACAGGATGCCGAGTACCATCGCCGTGCCGGCAAAGATGAGGGCGGTATTACGCTTGGAAGGCGTCATCCCCCCGATCGGCTCGATACCGCGCTCGTGCAGGATCTCGTCTCTTTCCGGCGTGAGATCGGCGCTCGGCAGAGGGCGCGAAACAGAGGATGGATCTTCGACCATGGCTCATTCCTGCGGATGTGTGATGGTGCGCTCGACATGGGGCGACCCGGTGTTCGTCCCATGATCCACCCCATAGGGTTCTGGCGCCTGATTATAGATGCACAGCACCTTGCCGCCTCGCCGAAGGCGAAGCTGACGCGCCACCAGATGGACGACGACGAATTCGTCGCGGACGTCGAAGGGGACTAGCGTCTCAGACCCGTCCGGTCGCACCAGATATATAGCCGGCACCTCGCGGTTCGCGGGGAAACGCAACACCGTGAACTGCCCGTTATCGGAGACCTCCGACGGCTGAAGCTCGCTGGAGCCCTGCACCTTGTAGTTCATGTTGCGAGGCCCTTCGACGACCCCATGATCGAGGGCGCCGCGAACGGCCCGGCCCTCCAGCACCGCTGCCTGCATGGCAATCTGTGCAGCCCTGAGACGCGCGGCGCGGTCGGCGTCGTCCCTGGGATACCGGAACCTTACCTGAAAATAGGCTTGGCCGTTGCGGCCCGTGATCGGACCGCTGCGAGCGGTCAGCTCGAACGCATAGCTGCGCAATTCGCCTCCGCGCGACGTGGTGACGATGAGATTGGTCGGTCCGGCGCGCTCACGCGGCTTGAGGAACAGGATGTGCCCGGCGACTGCGACCTCCCAAGATACGGTGTCGCCCAGCGCGACGTGCTGGATCGTCTCATCGTCGCTCAGGACAATCTGTGTTGCGGTCCGGAACGTGCCGACGATCCGATAGACCTCGGTCTCTTCATATTCGACGAACTTGACGCGCGGGTCGGACGGACCACCTCGCGGAACTTCGACCGCGTGCGCCGCCGTTACAGGCACCAGCGCGCAAATGATGGCGGCGGAGAGCACCCTCATCGGATCACCTCCGGATCGGCACGATAGTTTTCGACCTGGAATCCCAGCGGGTTCCGGTAGCGATCGCCTTCCGCCATGGGCGCGTTGGCGTAGGCGAACGTGATCGTGGCGATCCAATCGCTGTTCTGAGCGTCGGTCTCGGTCTGGACTGTCCGTGTGAACCGCACATTGGCGACGCGATCGTTGATGAAGGCGATGTTGCGCACGCGCGCTTGCACGACCGCATTCTTGCCCCAGACATTTTGGGGACTTGCACCATTGTTGCTGCTGTAGAAGCGCGCCCAGCGCTGCTGTTCGGTCGGCTGCGAGAGGATCGTCACAAACCGAAAATTTTCTTCGGCCGCTGCCGGGATCCAGCTTTCGCGGGTTCTCACATACTGGGCGAGGAAGTATTTGGTGACCGCCTCATCGTAGCGCATCGGCCGCTGGGTGAGCGCGGTCTGGACATCTACCGCGCCGGTGGTCTGGTTGACGCGAATAACATAGGGCACGACAGTCTTGAGAGGCGTCAGAGCCGCAACTGCGAAGATCGATGCTGCGGCCAGGAGTGAGGCGATGGCCGCGATGCTCCAAGCGATGCGGGTCGAGCGCAGCGCGTTCCGGATCCTGTCCTGATCCCAGCTTCGTGCGTCCCGGAAATAGCGCTGCAGCCCCAACGCCGGCACCGCTTCCGAGCGATCATCAGCAGCTCGCATAGTGCGGTCCCCTTGGTGCGAGCGAGACCTTGTCGTCCGAGGGAGACGGCGACGGCACGGCGGGCGGCGGGGGTGGATCGCCATCTCGTGGATGGGACAGGGGCGGTATAGGCGGTGCAACTCTCGGTTCCGTGGTGGCAGGCACTGGCGAGCCAGGCAGGACGCTTCCGTAGATGTTCACGTCTCGCAGGTGACGGCCATTGCAAACCGCGAGCTTCTTGGGTCCGGAAGCACAGCCCGCGGCGCCGAGCACAACTAGGCCACCAACTAGGTAAGCGACGCTGCGGCGGAAGCTCGAGGCGGAAATTCGCGGAAAAAGGAAAGTCATGATGATGCCTCACTACGCCGCTTCGATGGTGCCGCCGCGACGAGCGGCGCGCTCCAAGTTGCGACTGTTGCGCATGACGCGACGCTGTCGGAAGGGAGATGCCATTGTGCCCCAGGCCGTTCCGGCGAAGGCACCCACGCCGGCAGCGGCTCCCCCCGCTATTCCCGTCGCGATGGCGGGCGCCTGGAAGAAAAAGATAGTTCCTAGAAAGAGGTAAACTGCGAACAGAACTGCACCGATCGTCACATCGGCCTTTGATTCAGCAGCAGCGATTGCGATGGTGCCCAGATCCGAGATGAGCGTCGTGATCGCGATGATAACGCCCATAAGGACGATGTAGTTGAACGCCTGTCCCAACCAACCATGGAAGAAGCGACGCGTCGGCTCAAACAATGAGAGGGCTATGAAGATCGGACCCAACGCAATGATGATTGCGAGGGCAATTTTTGCGAAAATGGTAATTGCGAAGCCTATCGCAGCTGACAAGCCAGCTAACGCATAGATGCCAACGGCTAGCGCGATTAGCACCAAGCGCATCGGGTTTATCTCGATGTATGTCGCTGCCTTAGCGCGAATTATGAGAACTATACTATCCGCTTGATTGAAATAGTCGTCGAACGCAGCGCCCACGCTTGTGATCGTTCTACCGGAAAGCGCTTGAGAAAGAGCATCCGGCATCCCATGGAAGAGCGGTGTCGTGATCCAATCGGAATAGGCGACCGTCGTCGCAGCAACATACAGCAGACAGAGCTTCACCATCCGATAGAAAAGCTCGCCCCAAGGTTCGCTGATGATACCCCGCATCACCATGTAGCCGAACAGGGCAATGTAGATGACCAGTCCGACCGCAAGTGGGCCGCGAACAACCTCAACGACATTTTGGAGACGCTCGTTCAGGAACAGGTCGAGCTGATTGTCGACCTGCAGATAGAAATCATTGAAGAGAGTAGAAGCCATCGAGAATTCGCCAGACGTCAAAGAGACCGTTTGAGGTCATCAAGATCTTTTACATCTTGCGCATTTGTGCACTCTCGGGAGCTCAGATGGGTGCCGTTCGCGCAGTTCCGGAGGGTTTCGTTCCTCAGGTTAGTATCACGGCGATACTCATCCTTCCCGGTCGGCTGTTTGCAGCCCACTAATGCGGACGCCAAAATAGCGCTCGCGACAATCGTGCGGAGCATCACTCGCCACCCAAACTTGTCGTCAGGTCGGCCAGGTCCTGTTCGTCGTCACGTTGAATCTGAAGCCGACGTTGCGACTCTTGCCGCATCCGCAGCGCCTGCAATTGCAGAGCATCGTTCTGGATATGGGCATTTTCGACCCCTACCCTCGCCTGGATATCCATGACCTGCTTGGCGTCCGAAGCCGTATCCAGCGAGGTTCTCAGTTCTTCGAGCCCGGCGGTGCGCTGAGCCGACACGCCATAGGCCGCCTCCGCGATCGCGGCATCGCGCGCTGCGAGGTCGCCGTTCCGCAAGAGGTTGTCGCGGGAAGCGCGCTCATACGCCGACGCACCTGGCCGCAATTCCGGCAAAGCGATACGGTTGGCGTCCCGGATACGGGTCGCGGAGCTCCCGAGCGAGCCCAGGCTGGCATTGTCCGACGACATCAGCCGGCTGATGTCACGGGCCTCCCGCGGCAGTAGATGGCGCATGGCGTCCGTGGAAAGCGACGAGGCAATACCGTTGACGTCAGTGACCTGGTTGAAGCTGCCATAGAGCTGCTTCGCCTCGGCGATCTGCTCCTTCCCCTGATCGATCATCGACAGGGTGTTCTTCACCGTGGCCAGCGCCTGCAGATAGCCGGAGCTGTCGTAGACGGGGATACCTTGCGCGACTGCAGGCCCCGCCATTCCAAGGGCGATGGCGCCAAGTGCTGCGTATATACCCTTACCCATAGCTCATCCTTTCCTGATCGATGCAGACCGACGCTGCTGGTGAAAAAGAGGCAACCATTTCGCCGGGTCGTCGCCGACATCAGCGCGAATGGCATCGAGGAGCGTCACGGTTTCCGTGGTGCCCGAGAGCACCGCGAGCTCGTCGGAGAGGCCGCCCAGGTCCAGTTCCACCACGATCGAGTCATGACCCTGCTTGATGAGGAAGCGGCGAGATTCCGGGTTCAGGTCGTGACGGACGAGCTTGAATTCCGCCTGGGTCAGGCCCAGCCCGTCGATATAATCCGTTTCACGCCCATAGGGGTTGGGCAGCAGGATCTTGGTCGCGACCTGCTCCATGATACTGTGCGAGATATCCGAGCGCAGCGCATCGGCCGGGCTCTGCGTGCCGAAAACCAGGAAGGCGTTCTGCTTGCGGTAGGTCTTCAGGCCATCCTGGGCAAAGGCGCGGAAAGCGTCATCACCCAGCGCCTTCCAGAACTCATCGATGTCGATCACCAGTCGTCGGCCATCCAGAAGGCCGTCGATGCGATGGAACATGTACATCATGATCGGCGTGCGAACTTCCGGATTGTCGAGGAAGTCGGTCATGTCGAAGCCGAGGAACGGCGCATCGAGCGACAAAGCATCGATCTCGTTGTCGAACACCCAACCCAGCGATCCGCCTCGCGACCATTTCTCAAGCCGAGCGCCGATGCCTTCCGGATCGCGCTGGCCGAGCAGCTGGCGCAGGGCCAGAATGGATCGGTTCTCCGGTGCGAGCCGCCCGAGCGACGCCAAGCCTTCGTCGATCATGCGCTCCTGGGTGACGCCCAGCGTGCCGCCGGGCGGCGTCACCAGCTGCCGGATCAGACGACCGAGAAAGACGAGGTTGCGCGGCCCATATTCGAGCGCCCGCAGCGGCGCGAAGCCGGTTGGCTCCCCGTTCTTCAGCGTCAGATAGATCCCGCCAGCAGACCGCACGTAGATCTCGGCGCCGCGATCCTTGTCGATGAAGATCTGCTGCGCGCCCGTCTTCTCGAGCTGCGCCATCAGGAAGTTCTGAACGACCGTTTTGCCCGCGCCCGAGGGACCGATGATGAGCGTGTGGCCGAGATCCCCGACATGGAAGTTGAAATAGTAGGGCGATTGCGCGGCCGTTTTCATCAGCGCGATCGCCGGACCCCAATGATTTCCGCTCGGCCGGCCTGCGGGGTAGGTATGAAAAGGTGCCAATGCGGCGAAATTCCGCGATGTGATTGCCGCCGGCCGCGCCCGCCACGCGAAGTTACCGGGAAGCTGAGCCCAGAAGGCTGCTTCGAGCGCCGGCCCTTCCCTCGCTGATACCAAACCAGCGTCCGCGAGCGCCGCCCGCGCGGCCGACAGATTATCGGCGAGTCGCCTCTGGCTTTCGGCAAACACCCCAAGCGAGAAATGATGTTCGCCAAGGACGAACCGATTGCTTTGAAGATCGTCGGCGGCGTCTTCGAGGTCGAGCGCCTGGCTTGCTGCCGCGTCCTCGGTCGAAGCCATCTGGTTCTGTCGCCGGCGCAGCCTTTCGGCTGCGCGCGCCTTCCCCATGAAGGTGAAGGACTGCGAGACGACGAACGCGAAATCCTGGCCGAGCAGAGCGTTCATCTGACCGGGACGGGTGAGCGCGGGATATTCCCGGATGCCGAAAATGCCCAACCAGCGGCTCGCATCATGGGCGCGGATCTCGACCGTCTCGCGTCCGAAGATCACCCGCTCGCCGTAGAGGGCTGATCCAAGATGGCCTCGGACCAGCGGGACCTTGGCCTTTGCGCCCATCATGACTTGCTCGAGCACTTCGAGCGGCCTGGAGAATAGGAGGCCATTCTGCTCATAAAGAGCGAGCCGCGCGGGGCTGCACCGCCGAAGCAGCTTTTCGATATCGCGCGCCTTCTCCTCGAAGCGGGCCAACTCGTCGGGGTCGACTTCCTCATCGGCCGCCCTGGCCTTGGCGATGCGCTTGAGGAGAAGCCCGGTCCGATCGGCCGAGCCGACCGCCGGCCGCATGATCAGCGTCAGATAATGCTCGTTGACGAACATGCGCTTGGCAGTCACCCGCGCGCGATATTTTTCGTCCAGATCGGCCGCGAAGTCCGAGCGGAATTGGCCTTCGGGATAGTCATCGACCGGGCGGCGAACGATGTGCGTCCAGAGCGCGAGCCGATCGTCGGCAATGTTGCGCCAGGTGCCGTTGAGCTTCTCGTGCCAGTCATTGAGGTGGATCGGATCCGCGGTCTCGAACGCAAGCCCTTCAAGGCGGAACATCATCATGAGGTCGCCGCTATCGAGCGCGATCACCTCCGATGTCACGTGGCGCACGTAGGGCAGATAGCGACCCGGCTCGGCCTCTTGCCGCAATATGCGCCACGGCGTCTTGCGCGGCGGAAGCTGGGCAGCCGCGCTAGCCACGCGCAAAGCCCTTGCGTTTCAGCCCGGCAACCGGGAGCGGCGAATAGGAACTGCCGCCCCACCAGGCGCGGTTCCGGCTGCGCGCCTTGGTCATGGTCCACAGCCACAGCAGCCGGAAGGCATTGGCATCGTGCCGCACGATGAGCCGCGCCACGGCAAGACAGGCGCCTCCGATGGCGCCGGCATAGAGCGGGTTGCCGCTGACGATCAAAGTGAGACAGGCGGCAAGCGCGATCGGCAACGAGGCTTCGAGCGGCACGCCGAGCCACATCGTCGGCCGCGTGACCGCCAGGAACAGCGTCTCCTCGCGCAGCCGCTCGTCCAGGGCGGCGCTCTCCTTCACGCACCACCTGTGATGGTGTCGACGATCCACTGCGCACTGAAGACGATGAAGATGCCAACGATGACCGTCACCAGAAGGCCGAGGCTGGCGCGCCCGGTGAAAAACATGAACCCAACGATCACGACCGCGATCACCGCGATGGTCTTGGCGAAGGTCCCGGTGAGCCAGGTCTTGATGTTCTCCGCCATGGACGTGATGCCGTCGGCACCTTGCGCGTGTGCAGGATCGCTCAGCAGAATCGAGACAAGCAGCGCCAATGCCATCACGCCGATGACGCGCAGCAGAAGTCGCGCCCATTGGGGCCGTCCGCCCGGGTGGGCGGTGATTGCTGTCATGGATGCTGTCCTTTCTGAGATGCGGCCCCGTCGCCGAACACCATGAGCGAGGCCTGGCTCGCCCTCGCCGCTGTATTCCACCCAGCTGCGGCCGGTGGCGAAACAGGGGTGTCGGGTGGCGGAGCGAAGGTGGGCAGAGATTGAGGAATCGCTGGTGCGGCAGCCACCGGCGCCGTGCCACGGATCAGCGGAATGACGGCCGACGCGCTGGCATAGACCCTGGCGACATAGCCATTGCGAAAGCCGCGCTGCCGGTCGCCGGTATTGTACATCGACAGGGCGGTCGCGATCGCATGATCCCGGCTCGGGGCAAGGCGCGCGACCGCCTGGTAGTTGGTCGCGAGGACACGCGCGGCGGCGGCCAGATTGGAGCAGGGCTCGAACGCATTTTCTACCGAAAGCCCCAGCCAGCCGAGATTGGCGCTGTTGATCTGCCCCAGGCCGAGATCGATGTTGTAGCCTCGACCAATCAGGCTACGCGCCGCAGCGATTGCCTGCGCCTTGGTCGCGGGCTTTGGCGCGCGCACGCCGGGACTATTGACCCCGATGGCGAGACTGTTGAACCGGCTCTCCGTGTGGACGATCGAAATGAGCGTCTCAGGCGCCACCGTCGGCGCGCAAGCTCCTGCAAGCGAAAGAAGGGTGGCGAGATCGAGGATCATTGGCCGCCGCCGTCCAGGCGCTCGATGCCGGCCAGCGAGAAGGTCTGGCTGCGGCCGTCGTTGAACGTGATGACCACCCGCCGGCGAACTGTGGAATCGCGATCGTAGACCTTCGTGCGGGCGACGCCGCCGCCGCTACAGCCGGGAAAGGCGCCGCCGGTGGCCAAGCGTTGCCAAAGCTTGGTCATCGGCGACACGCATTGTGCGTATTGGGTCGCGCCACCGGGATTGGAGAGACAGAGGAGAACCTGGCAGCCCAGGTCATTCGCCGCTGCCGGTGCGCTTGGAAGGGCTGTGGCGAGGGCGAGCATCGCCATGCCGAATATCGCACGTTGCATCGGGTCTTCCCCCGCGAGAGACAGCTCCCGCGTCGGGAAATGCCGTCAGCTATCCGTTGGATTTCACCTCTCTTTTGTTCCGACCGCGCTCGATTTCGGCAATCCCCCCAGCCGGGGGGAGTTGATCGGTTTGCTGTCGCAGGAATTCGGACAGAGCGCCTTCCTGGTCGGGTCGGAGAGCATCGATTGCGGCGAGATGGTCCGGCGGATCGTCGCCGAGCAGGATGGACGGGCACTGCCCGTCATAGTTGCCGAGATTGGGGCGGTGCTGCTGGTAGCCGACCAGCGCGGCAAGCTCGGGGGCAAATGCGCTGGCCACCTCAGGCGGATAGGTCAGCCACTGGTTTTCATAGGGCTTCAGCCAGCCGAGGCAGTAGCTGACGATTATGCCTCGGCGCACGGCGTTTGAATGATTCGAGCCGGCACCATGAAGGGTCGATCCCAGAAATATGATCGCCGATCCAGGATTGGCTTCGATAGCGACCGGCTCCGCGCCGTCGTCACCCTGCCCGCCATTGTGGCTCCCCGGCCAGACCAGCGTGGCCCCATTTTCGGCCGTGAACGGCGAAATCGGCCACATCACGTTGACGAGATATTCGAGCTCCCCGGTCGGACCGCGCCACATGTCCTGGTCCCGGTGCGGAAATTGCGCTGGCGCGCCCGGATGCAGCTCGAGCGCTTGCGTGAGGTTGAGCTGGACGGTGTCGCACCAGGGCTCGAGGATAGCGTGGACGAGGCGCATGACGGCAGGGTTTTGGACAAGGCTTTCCACCACCGGGGCGCGCTTCAACAGGCCACCGAAGCGTTTTGTCCGTGGGCCGTAGAATCCACCCTGGCAGAAAGGCGTGGCGGCAAAACGCGGATGGAGGGATCGATCGATCTCTTCGATGCGCGATCGAGACTCGACATCCCGCAGGATGCAGAAGCCGTGCTGTCGCAGCTTTTCGTCGGCTTTGGTCGCGGCCAAGATGCCGCGCCTTGCGATCGTGGCCATGATCGCTCTCCTCACGCTGCTGCTGGAAGATCGGCAAGGCCGACAGGGCGGAAAATGCCGCTCTCGCGCAACTGCTCGCGCGTTCGGCCGTCCACATCGATTTGCAAGGCGACGAGGCTTCGCCCTTGCTCGGACGTGGGAAGACCCAATGGTCGGCAAGTCCAGCCGAAACTCAGGATCTGCTGGAACCACGGCCACTCAGCGACGCCGGTGAAGCTGTGGATCTGGTTGGCGAGGGCATATTCGACAAGCGCGGTGACCAGCTGATTGCGCACCTCGAGACGCTCCCAGGCGCGCAATTTTCGCGCAAGGCAAAAGCGGGTGATTTCCAGGATCGCACCACCGCGTGGCGGCGCTTCCTCGCAAAGATCCGGGAAGATCGTGCCGAGAATATGCTCGTGCGTCGTCGGCAGAAGCCGTGCGGATGCACGGTGTTCCCCGTCGTCCCCGGTGACAACGATGTAGACGGCGCGATCATTGTCGAACTGATCGATTTCGTAGCGACCGGCGATGACCGGAACGTCCCAGCGAAGAAGATCGACGAAGACCCGCTTGCGCTCCTCGAACATGGAGCGAAACAGGCAGTGTTCCATGGCTTGCGAAAAGCCGGTCCCGATGTGCATGACAGCCTCCTTTTGGTGAGGCCTGTCAGTCGATCAGAGGCGGCTTTCTTGCGTTATCCCCAGTTCTGGGGAGATCATCGGCCGAACACATCGGCGAAGCTGATTTGCCCGTCGAACAAGGCGCGAATGGCAAGGAGGGTGCGCTTGGTGACGCCATAGCGGTCGCGCGCATCCTTCACATGCTGGATCACCGTTTCCTGGCCGATGCCGAGGATCTGGCTGATCTCCCAATCGGTCTTGCCCCGCGCGACCAGCGCCACGCATTCGGCCTGCCTTTCGGTCAGGCTCGGGCATTCGGATTGTGGCGCGTGGATCCGGGAAATCTTGCGTGCCGCTTCGAACGCGAAGCTGCCGACGAGCTGCACGAACGGCAATTGCCGATGGTCGAGCATCTCGCCCGCCGCCATCGCGAAGGAACAGGATCCATTGAGCTCGCCGGGTATGTGGGCCGGAACGGTGAAGCCGTCGCCCAGCCCGGCCTCGTATGCTTCTGCCAGGATCGAGCGATCGGCGGCCGTCAGAGAGATGATCGACTGAACCGCCGACCAGGCAAAGCCCACATTGGTGCGATGGCTGGCGCGGTGGATCGGGTCGCTCGCATAGAGACGTCTCGCCTGGAAGCGCTCCACCCAGTCTTGCGGATAGTCGACGATGTGGACCGAGCGAACCGCAGGCTTCAGGTCGACATGATGGACCAGGGCATAGTGCCGAAAGCCCATGGCCTTCGTGATTTCGGCCATCAGGTCCGACAAGGCTGCGGCGTCCTTGATCGCGCCAGCGACAGCGCAAAAATCCTGAATTTGCCCAAGCCCGATCATCACATGGCCGGCGAGATCAGAGCAGCGCTTCCATGTTGAGATGACCATCGCGAACCGCGCGCAGCACCAGCTGCGTGCGTCGTCGCACGCCATAACGCCTGCGGGCCGATTCAACATATTCGTGCACGGTGTCGCGGCTGAGACCGAGGATTTGGCCGATCTCCCAGTCGCTTTTGCCTTGCGCGACGAGTGCGATGCATTCGACCTGTCGTGGGCTGAGCGGGACGCAGGTCAATGTCTTCGCGGCCTCGCCTAGCAGCTCGCGGGCACGATCATAAGCGACCGAGCCGAGCAGACGCGCGGTCAGTATCTCCTCTGCGCTGAGCGGCTCGTCGCGCGATCGGGCGGCGGTAAAGATCGCCTCGGGCTCGCCCGGGGTCCGGATCGGCAAGCTGTAGCCGGACGCAAGGTCATGGTCCCTGGCGCGTTCGAGGATGCTTCGCTGCCGCGGCGTGAGCTCCAGCACATCGCCAATCCGGTCCCAGGCGAGCCCTGACGGGGTGCGTGCGCAGGCCGCATGGATGGGATCTTCGAGATAATGGCGCTCTTCGAGCACTTCCTCGAGCCAGGCCGAGGGATAGGTCGTGAGGAATAGAGCCTGCTCGCCTCCGCGCCGAAGATCGACGTTATGAAGCAGCGTGAACCAGCGGAAGCCGAATTCCCGCGCGGCCGCGTCGATCGTTCCATGCAGTTCGCCGAGATTTTCAGCACGCGCACATTCGGTCGCGAAGCGCGTGAGATCATCGAGGCGGCCGCAGTCTTTTATCCTGTTCGCCATAGACGGTCGAAGCTCGTCCGCGAGATGACTCCTCGTCCAGACCTAAGCGGCGAGCGCCATGATTATCAGGATGAGTTGAGAATGATTCGCAACAATCTGCGATTAGATGGATCGCCTATGACACTTTACCCGCCGGCAAAGTGTCATAGCTGACAACCCGTCTGCGGCCGCCGATTTGGGATTCACATTGATCCTGCTTTGTGCTTGATTCCATCATGTTATGTTTCATGCAGGCAAGCCTCTTGAACCCTCCATTGGCTGTGATGTCGCGGCCGTGCTCGAGACGCTGGCGACCGTATCGAGCCGGCCCCGTTATGCCTTCATGCTGCTCAAGCTGATCGCCCAGGTGGCGGGGCCAGATGGCAGCGCCGGTCCCTGGGTCAGGCGGAACGATGGGCTCGTTTCCCTGCGCGATTGGCTATGCGACGCATTGACGCCGATGGCCCAGCGTGGTCCGCGCAGCATCACGCTGGCCGAGCGGGTCGAGAGCGACCTCGCCAGAAACGGACTGCTCCCCGGCGATGCGGAGAAAAGGCGCGGCGTGATCGCGGAGGAGATGCGCGCGCGTGTCCGTACAGCCGGGAAGAGCAATCTCAGCCGCGCCGTCTCCGAACTTGTGAACGCCGGTCTGCTGCGCCGGCATTACCAAGGCTACCGCGTCGACCATCGAAACCGCGGCGCGCAACGCCACGCTGTCTATACGCTTGTCGGCGAAGCTCTGCGTCTAGTGCCGGGAATCAGCTCCAAGCCGAATCTGCCCGTGCAAGGCGAGCTTGCCCTGACCGGGTGAGGGTCTTGGTGCTTGGCCACTCCTAGACGGCTTGTAGCCTGTCGATGATCGGGCATTCGGGCCGGCTATCACCCCGACATCGTGACGCTAGGTCGAGGAGCGAAGCACGCATCGCCTCAAGCGCGCGGGCCTTTCGTCCAAGTTCTTCGGCGCGGGCTAGAGCCAACGCCTTCACATCGGCGCTGGCCCTGCTCCTGTCCGACCACAAGGACAAAAGTTCCTCGATCTCGTTGATCGGGAAACCCAGGTCACGCGCATGAGAGATGAAGGAGAGCCGATGCACGTCGTCCGGCGCGTAGTCGCGATACCCGCTGTCGCGACGGGAAGGCGGCGGAATCAGGCCAATCTTTTCATAGTGACGGATCATGCGCTGAGAGACGCCGCTCGCCTCCGAGGCTTGGCCGATGTTCATAGTTTCACCCTATTGAGGCGAAGCGCATTGCCGACCACGCTGACCGATGACAAGGCCATGGCGGCGGCTGCGATGATCGGCGAGAGCAAAATTCCGAAGACGGGATAGAGCACGCCCGCTGCGACCGGCACGCCAGCCGCGTTGTAGATGAAGGCGAAAAACAGATTTTGGCGAATGTTGGACATAGTCGCTTCGCTCAGCCTTCGCGCCCGCACGATGCCGGTGAGATCACCCTTCAAGAGCGTCACGCCAGCGCTCTCGATCGCAACGTCGGTCCCTGAACCCATGGCGATGCCGACATCGGCGGCGGCGAGCGCCGGGGCGTCATTGACGCCGTCGCCTGCCATCGCGACTATCTGACCTTTCCGCTTCAGCTTTTCGATCACCGCGCTCTTCTGGTCGGGCAGCACTTCAGCCTCGACCGCGTCGATGCCGAGCTTGCGCGCGACGGCTTCGGCGGTCGTGCGGTTGTCGCCAGTCAGCATGACCACCTTGATCCCGGCCGCACGCAGCCCTGCAAGCGCTTCGGGTGTCGTCGCCTTGATCGGATCAGCGATTGCGAGCACGCCCGCGACGCGATCGTCGAAGCCCACGAAAATGGCGGTGGCACCGTCGCGGCGTAGCTCGTCGGCCGCCGCTTCCATCGCGGCCAGATCAATGCCGCTTTCGCGCATGATACGCGCGTTGCCGAGCGTCACGCGCCGGTTGTCGACCGTTCCAATCGCGCCTCTGCCGGTCGGTGCGTCGAAATCCAAGACCGCTGGAATGCTGATCCCTCGCCCCGTCGCCGCCGCTACCACCGCCAGCGCCAGCGGATGCTCCGAGGCGCGCTCGACCGCCGCCGCCAGGCGCAACACTTCTCCCTCCTCGACGCCTTCCGCGGTAACGATCTGGGTGACTGACGGCTTTCCTTCCGTCAGCGTTCCGGTCTTGTCGACGATCAGCGTCTCGACCTTTTCAAAGCGTTCCAGCGCCTCGGCGTTCTTGATCAGCACACCAAGTCCGGCGCCCCGCCCAACGCCGACCATGATCGACATCGGCGTCGCAAGTCCGAGCGCACACGGGCAGGCGATGATGAGCACCGCGACTGCGGCGATCAGCCCATGGGCGAGCCGCGGCTCGGGTCCCCAGACGCCCCACGCGACAAAAGCCAGCACCGCGACGCCAAGCACCGCCGGTACGAACCACCCTGCGACCTGGTCGGCTAGCCGCTGGATCGGCGCACGCGAGCGCTGCGCTTCGGCGACCATCTGGACGATCCGCGCGAGCATGGTGTCGCGGCCGATCCGTTCGGCGCGGATCACGAGAGCGCCGCTCTGGTTGAGCGTACCGCCAATAACGGCGGCGTCCACTTCCTTGGCGACGGGCATGGATTCACCCGTCACCATGGACTCGTCGATGGCCGAACGACCATCCACGATCACGCCGTCGACCGGGACCTTCTCGCCCGGCCGCACGCGCAGCCGGTCCCCGACGGCAATCAGGTCAAGGGAAACTTCTTCCTCATGCCCGTCCGCTGCGAGCCGCCGAGCGGTCTTGGGCGCGAGATTGAGCAGCGCCTTGATCGCGCCGGAGGTGCGCTCGCGCGCCCTGAGTTCGAGGACCTGGCCGAGCAGCACCAGCACCGTGATGACCGCGGCGGCCTCAAAGTAGACCGCGACCGTGCCGCCCTCGCGGAAGGCGGCCGGGAAAATGCCGGGCGCGAGCGTCGCCACCAGGCTGTAGGCCCAGGCGACGCCCGTTCCCATCGCGATCAAGGTGAACATGTTGAGATGGCGCGTCTTGAGCGACATCCAGCCGCGCTCGAAGAAGGGCCAACCGCCCCACAGCACGACGGGCGTCGCCAAAAGGAGCTGAATCCACGTGGAGGCGCGTCCGGAGACGACGTGATGGAGGGCCGGAAAGAGATGGCCGCCCATCTCGAGCACAAGCACCGGGATCGTAAGCGCCAAGCCGATCCAGAAGCGGCGCGTCATATCGACCAGTTCGGCACTCGGCCCGGTCTCGGCGGTGGCGATCTCCGGCTCGAGCGCCATGCCGCAGATCGGACAGGCGCCCGGATGATCCTGCCGGATCTCCGGATGCATCGGGCAGGTCCAGATCGTTCCCGGGGCGGCCTCGACTGGCGCGGGCGGTTCGGCAGCGAGATAGTGCGCCGGATCCGCCTCGAATTTTGCGAGGCAACCGGCACTACAGAAATGATAATCGTGGTGTTGGTGGACAGCGTGGTGCGGCGTCTTTGCCGGATCGACGGTCATCCCGCAGACCGGATCCTTGACCTCTGTCTTCATGCCTTCGCCGTGCGCGTGACGCGCATGGCCTCCACAACAACCATGACCTCCATGCGCCGCGTTCTTCAAATCGGTCATAAACCGTCTCCTTTCCGACGCATGCCGATATAGGGTCTGACATTATGTCAGGGTCAAGACCCGTTTCTACGATCCTCCTGAAGCTGGCGGCGGCAGCGTTCCTAGCCAGGCAACCAGTCCGAGGATCAGGATGCCGGCGCAGGTTTCGATCCACAGACTGCGTTTCAAGCGCACCACGGCCGCTGCGGTGCCATCTCTACCAATCGCCTTGCCAAGCGCCGGTGTTAGCCGAAACCGATTGCCCGCCGCCAGCCCCAGCATGATGGCAAACAAGGTGAGCTTGATGAGGAGGAGGCGGCCGTAGTCGCTCTCTGCAAGCCTCAACACATTTCGTGGGCCGACCAGAAGATAGCTGTTCACCAGCCCGGTCGCTACGATCAAGCCCACAATGATCGCTCCGACTGTCGCAAAGCTGGCGAGCGCGCGATGCGCCGCGTTGAGGATTTCGGGTGTTTGAGGCCGCCGCGATACGATAAGGACGAAGGCGCCTAAGGCGCCGATCCAGGCCGCAGCAGCCAGCAGATGAATAATGTCGCTGGCCAAATGGACCATTCCTACTGGTCCCTCGGTGGCAGCACCGTGGCCTGACCAGGCGAGGCTCGCGACAGCTATGGCGGCAAGAAAGGTCAGGAGCACGAGCCCAGCCATCCGGCGCAACACAGGGGTCAAGGCAGCAATGCCTAAGATGGTCAGGACCGCTAGGCGCGCGAGCAGCGCCCATCCAACACTTGTCTCCGTGAGCAGCATCAGCGCGCTGACACGATCGACACCCTCGATACCCGTCCCAAGCATGGCAGCAGCGGACTGCAGGAAACCATAAGCGCTCAGCAGCACGCCCAGCACCGTCAGCGCCATCGTCCACCCGCGGAGGCGCAGCAACCTCTCACGCTCTTCGCCAGCCAGGGCGTAGAGCGTGAAGAGGAGCAATCCGAACAGCAGCCCAAGATCCGCATAGAGCGCCCAACGGATCGCAATGAGCGGCCAGTCCGCCATTTAACGGACCGTGAAGATCAGGCTACCCGCGATGCGGTGGGTGTCGACCGAGACGACGTGCCAATCCAGCTTGTAAGTGCCGGCGGCGAGCGGACGCGGCAAAGCTGCGATCAGCGTCTTGCCATCTTCCCCAACGGTGGTCTTCACACCGCCAATCTTCATCGGGGCATGATTGGCCATTCCGGGCATGCCAGTCATCGCAAGGTCGATGCCGGACAATTGCGGCATCAAACGCTCGCTGAACGTCAAGGTGAGCCGGTTTGTCGCGGCCACGGTCGCGGTCGCGGCAGGCGATGAGCTCACGAGCTTGGGATGCGCCAGTGCCGGAGCCGACACACCGAGTGAAAGGGCCGCGAGCGCGGCGGCGAGTAGGGTCTTGGTCTTCATCGAACATCTCCTTCGCGTTCGATGAGCATTACGCAGATCAGGTGCCGACCCCTCATCGATGCCAGCTAGATTGGCGATGAGGGATTTTTCGCTACGATGCGTAAATCCAGTCGCAGGGGTGGGAGTAGCGAGATGATGGACGTTGATACAGCACTGAGCTGCTTAAGAGAGCTTCCGGTCGATCCGCGTTTGGAGGCGATCGACGACGGCGTCTTCGACGCGCTTGCCTACCAGCGCCGGCATGGCGCGCCTTTGTCGGGAGCCGTCTTCGGGATCGCCGCCGGTGTGGCCCTTTCCGTCGGACTTCTGGGCTCCGTCATACCGGCGCGCGAGACTCGGGTGTCATCGATCGCGCCTTTCGGCGCGCCGCCGGCCCTGGCGCCCTCGACGCTCCTCGGGACGAGCGAATGACCGATCGCCGTCGCCTCCTGCTGATTGCGGTGATCGCCTTTCTGGCCGCGATTGTCGGCGCCTTCCTTGGTCGGGCGTTCATCGTGCCGCCAACCCCGGTCGAAACTGAACTGCACGCACTGCTCCACCACGAGCTCGACCTCGATAGTGCGCAACAAGCGCGCATGGACGAAATCGAACGCCGTTTCGCAGTCCGCAAACAGGCGCTGGAGCTCGAACTTCGGGCGGACAATGCGCGGCTCGCCGACGCCATCCAGGCCGAACACGGCTATGGTCCCGCCGTGAGCGCCGCAGTCGACCGGTCGCATCAGGCGATGGGTCAGCTTCAGAAGGAAACGCTCGAGCATATCTTCGCCATGCGAGCGGTCCTGAAACCCGACCAAGCCGCCAAATTTGATGCGGCCGTCGTAAAGGCGCTGACGGCCAAGGAACCGTGAGCCTTGATCTCGCCGCCTGCTCGGACGGCGAGCTCGCTGCGCTTGCGCTGGGTGGGCGACAGCCGGCCTATAGCGAGTTGATGCGGCGCCACCGGGAGAGCATCTTTCGCCTGCTGCGCGGTCATACCGGAGACGCGGATGCCGCTCTAGACCTTACCCAGCAGAGCTTCATCGCGGCCTTCGCCGCGCTGCGCAGCTATGACGGCGAACGGCCGTTTCGGCTCTGGATCTCGCGGATCGCAATAAACAAAGCGCGCGACTGGGCTCGCCGACGCGCCGTCCGCCGTCTCTTTACCTTTGCACGGCCCCTCGAGGAGGCGATCGACGTCGCCGATCCCGGGATCTCGGCGGACGTCCGGCTCGACGATCGCCGCGAACTTGAACGGGCCATGGCCGCGATTGCTATGCTGCCTGCAAGCCTCAGGGATGTGCTCGTCCTGCGAACGATCGAAGGCATGAGCCAAGTTGAAAGTGCGGGCGTACTCGACATCAGCGAGAAGGCGGTGGAAACCAGGCTCTATCGCGCCCGTGCAAAACTGGCAGAAATTTTGAGGGTTTGATGCCGACCCTGCGTAACCCCTGAGAGTTCAGGACAGGGATAAAGCGCAATGGACCTTTCAACCCTCGACCGGCGGAGCTTTTTGCGAGGCGCCGGGTTTGCAGGCGGGACGGCCGCGCTGGCGGCGTGGCTGCCGGCATGGGCCCAACCGGTTTCGGAGGGGCTCACCGTGCCGATTCCAACCGTATCGGGCACCGATATAACGCTGAAGATCGCACGACAAACGATGACGATCGATGGGCGCCGGTCAGCCGCGATCGGCATCAATGGCACCGTGCCGGCCCCGCTCATCCGCCTTCGTGAAGGCCAGACAGTGCGGCTCAACGTGATCAACGATCTCGACGAAGACAGCTCGATTCACTGGCATGGCCTTCTCGTGCCACCCCAACATGACGGCGTTCCTGGCGTGTCGTTTCCGGGAATTAAGCCGCGATCGAGTTATCTCTACGAGTTTCCCGTCCGTCAGAACGGCACCTATTGGTACCACAGCCATTCCGGCCTCCAGGAGCAGCTTGGACATTACGGCCCGATCGTGATCGATCCTGCAGGCGCCGACCCCGTCCAGTCTGACCGCGAGCATGTCATCGTTCTGTCCGACCACAGCCAGCTTTCGCCTGAGGCGATCTTTCGGCGCATGAAGGTCGATCCAGGCCATTTCAATTTCCAGCGGCAGACACTTGCCGGTCTGCTCGCAGATAAAGACCAACGGCTCAAGGATAGGGTCGATTGGGGAGCGATGCGGATGGATCCGACCGACGTCTCCGACGCCACAGGCGCCGCTTATACCTATCTCGTCAATGGCCATGGGCCGTTTGACAACTGGACTGCGCTTTTCACGCCAGGCCAGCGGGTCCGTCTGCGGTTTATCAATGCCTCCGCGATGACGACGTTCAACGTCCGCATTCCGGGGCTACGCCTCACCATCGTCCAGGCTGACGGCCAAAATGTCATGCCGATCGAGGTCGACGAGTTCCAGATCGGCGTTGCAGAGACCTATGATGCAATCGTCACGCCGTCCGAAGACAAGGCCTTCACGCTCGTCGGCGAGGCGATCGACCGCTCGGGTATGGCGCGGGCAACCCTAGCACCTCGGGCGGGCATGACCGCGCCGGTTCCACCTCTTCGAAAACGTCCCATTGCGACGATGAAGGACATGGGGATGGATATGTCCGGCATGCAGGGCATGGAAGGCATGGACATGTCGGGTGGCATGAACTCGTCTCGCGGGGTCGATCCGACAGCAGAGAAAAATGCGTCGGGGCGACTTGCTTCGGGCGTCGCTGCCGGAGCGGCCATCCAAAGCACCATGCCGCAGATGGCGGGCATGGATCATAACACGATGGGAGCGATGGACCATTCCTCCATGGGTCAAGGCAGTGTGACCGGCATGGATCACGCGGCGATGGGCCATGGTGCGATGGCCGGCAGTCAGCCCATGGCCGGCCATGACATGGGATCGATGGATATGGGCGCGATGAACATGCGCGACTTCTCCAACGCACCTCAGGTCAAGCGCGGCCCCGGTGTCCAGACGATCTCACCGATGCCAATGGATCGGACTGGCGAACCCGGCCAGGGTCTCGAGGATGTCGGTCACAAGGTCCTCGTCTACAAGGACCTGATGGCGCTCGACCGCAATCCCGACGTGCGCGCGCCGTCTCGCAGTATCGACATCCATCTCACCGGCAACATGGAGCGCTTCATGTGGTCCTTCGATGGCGAGAAGATGTCCGACGTGCATGAGCCCATTCCGTTCATCGAGGGCGAGCGTGTGCGGGTGAACCTGATCAACGATAGCATGATGGGACATCCTATCCATATTCATGGCCATTTCTTCGAGCTGGTGACCGGCCATGGCGATCATGGGCCGCGCAAGCATACCGTGATCGTTCAGCCGGGCGGGAAGGTGACCTGGGATTTCACTGCAGACGCCGTCGGCGACTGGGCCTTCCACTGCCACCTACTTTATCACATGCATGCCGGCATGATGCGGATCGTCAGCGTCCGTCCCAAAGGAGAGGCAGCATGACGCGGCTCGCTGCTCTCCTCGCCGCATCGTCCGCCATGGTCCTCACGGCACCCGCGTTCGCGCAGGATCATTCGATGCACAACATGCCGGGGATGTCGATGCCGACGGCACAGCCACAGGCTGCAAAGCCCAAGCCCAAGGTGAGAAAACCGGCACCCCGTCGACCAGCGCCTGCGGCGCGCCCGGTGAGGCGCGAGCCTCCCAAGCCTGCCCAGCCACCGGCGGCGCATCAGGGTCATGATATGCAGGGCATGGATCACTCCAACATGCCGGGCATGTCCGAAGACCCCTCAAAGACCATGGCTGATGACGCCATGCCGGGCATGGACATGCAAAACGAGCATGCCGGCCACGACATGAGCGCGATGCCGACCATGCAGCCGACCGGTACGGCACTGCCTGCCGGCAGCGCGCCGGCTCCAAGGCCACCAATGGACCATTATGCCGATCGCCAGTTTCCCCCGGCCGAAATGGCGCTGGCGCGCCGGAAAATGATGGCAGAAGAAGGCGGCCAGACGCTGTCGCAGGTGATGTTCAACCTTGCCGAATATCAGGCCCGCAAAGGCCGTGACGGCTATCGGTGGGACGGCGAGGCTTGGTTCGGCGGCGACATCAACCGGCTGACGCTTAAATCCGAAGGAGAAGGCGCTTTCCGCGACGGCGTAGAAGCCGCAGAGATCCAGGCGCTCTACAGCCGCGCGATAGGACCCTATTTCAATCTCCAGGCAGGTGTGCGCTACGACTTCAAGCCCAATCCCTCACGCGCCTATGCCGTGCTTGGCTTCGAAGGGCTTGCCCCTTATTGGTTTGAGGTCGAGGGCGCTGTCTTCCTCTCGGACAAGGGCGACCTGCTCGGGCGCGTCGAGGGCTATTATGATCAGCGCCTAACCCAGCGCCTGGTCTTGCAGCCTAGGGTCGAACTGAACTTCGCTGCGCAAGACGTACCGGAAAATCGCATCGGGGCCGGTCTTTCCAATGCAGAGCTGGGCTTGCGGCTGCGCTATGAAATCACGCGCAAGCTCGCGCCCTATGTGGGTGTGTCCTACGACGCGAAAAGCGGCCAGACCGCCCGTTACGCGCGCGACGACGGGGAAGATCCGACAACGACGAGTTTTGTCGCTGGCGTCCGAATCTGGTTCTGAGCGCTCACCGAGGACGTGAGGCGGACTGATATCCGGGCTGGACCGACAGGAGAGTGAGATGGACCATTCGCAGAACGCAGGCAGCAAGATGAACGGCTATTTGAGTCTTGCCCTGCAGACCTTGATCGGCGCCGTCATCATGTACCTCGTGATGTTCGTCATGATCGACAGCCTCGACAGCTTCTACAACAATCTCAACATGCTCTACATGACGCTGATGATGGTAGCACCCATGGTGGTGCTGATGATTCTGGCGATGAAGCACATGTTTGCATCGCGCTCCGCCAATCTTGCGATCATCGTCGTATCGGTGGCCGTTTTCTTTGGGTCATTCGCGCTGATCCGATCCCAAACGACAATCGACGACGTCGCCTTCCTGCGTTCGATGATCCCACATCATTCAGGCGCCATCCTGATGTGCCGCGAAGCGAATCTCCGGGATGCAGAGGTCAAGCGCCTGTGCGGCGAAATCCGAAACTCTCAGCGCCGCGAGATCGAACAGATGAAGGTCATCCTTGCGCGCCTCAATTGACGCGCGGCATATTTCGAGGGGTTCTTCTCCCGACCGCGTATAGGCAGATGAAGGAAAGAGGACCGAACATGCTGAAGCGCCATCTGCTTGGAGCCGCATTGATGCTTTTGGCAACCGCTGCAAATGCGGCGGGCCCGATCGTGGTTCACCGCGACCCGGGATGTGGGTGCTGCGAGCAATGGGCGGCACAAGTCCGCGCACAGTTCGGGCGGCAGATCAGGATGGTAGACGATCAGTCTCGCGCCACTTTCCAAGGCACGCGCGGCGTTCCGGCCTCGCTGTCCTCCTGCCATACCGCAGTCATCGACGGCCTGGTCTTCGAAGGTCACGTTCCCATCGCAGACATGAAGCGGGTGCTCGCCCAGCGCCCGAAGGGCGTCACTGGCCTAGCCGTGGCCGGAATGCCGGTGGGATCGCCGGGCATGGAGGTGCCGGGTCGTCGCGGCGACCCCTATGTCGTCGTCGCATTCGGTCCATCAGGCACACGAATATTTGCGCGCCATCAAGGATAGATGGCGATTGTCGGAAAGATTAGGCTGCGATAGATAGAAACGTCTTGAAACGCTTGCTCGCCTCTCTGCTCCTTGTCGGAGCGCTCTTCGGCCTCTTCGGGGCGCAGCTGGCCTATGCGCACGGCGTGCCCGTCGCGGCGCGTGCGCCCACAGCGATGGCGATGGACGCCGATTGCATGGCAATGATGGCCAAGCAGCAGCCCGCGCCAAAAGGAACACCGTGTAAGGGGCTTACGCTCGATTGTATCGGGGCGATGGGATGCGTTGTGCCAATCGTGCTGGGTAATGCAGTGCCCGCGCCCGCATCGCCGTGGATTCACAACCAGGCTATTTTCTGGACCACCGTCAGCGTCCTGCAGGGGCACGAGTACGCACCCGAGCCGGAGCCCCCCACCCTCCTTGGCTGATTGAACAATCGCGCCCGTCAGGCGCGCGGCTTCTTGTCGCGTCCAGACGCCCGCGATGCCTCTCCATACAGTCAAGGATATTCGTGATGATCAAGAAGTCGATTTTGGCCGCCCTGCTGGCGGTCTTCAGCCTCGCCGCGCCCGCATGGGCTGCCGACCAGAGCAGTGCGCCGCAAGGGCGCTGGGAATGGAAGTCGGTGCCGCAATATGGGCCGCGAGCGACCGGCCCGGCGCAGAAGCGCGTGTGGGTGCCCGACAACGCGCAGATGGCGAACTGCGCCTGCGACATGATGAAGACGAGCGCGGCCGATTGCATGAAATCCATGCATGAAGGCAACATGTCGCCTTCGGCCGGCTGAGCCACGGTTCCCGGCCGATAGGATAGAACAGTGAGGCCAGGCGCGTCGCGCCGGCGCGGGCAAGAGACCGCGTCGGCGCGCGTTGGCACTCATAATTTGTCCTTCACGGCCCGGGATCCTCTGCAATGGGAGTCCTCCATGCGTACCTTCTTCTTAGCCGTCCCTGTGCTCGCTCTGACCACGAATCCCGCGCTCGCCGGGCAGCTTCGCTTCGAGGAGGCGCTCGCCCGAGCCGAGGCACAGGCTCCCTCGCTTCGCGCCAAGGCGCTGGAGGCTGATGCGCGTCGTTCTGCGCTGCCCGCCGCAGGGCAGCTTCCTGATCCCAAGCTTGGACTCGGAATCGACAATTTCCCGGTGTCGGGTCCGCCAGCGGGCAGCTTCGTCGAAGACAGCATGACGATGGCGCGGCTAGGGATCTCGCAGGAGGTCCCCAACGCCGCCAAGCGACGTGCGCGCTCAAGCAGAGCGCGGACTGATGTCCAGGCGGCGGAAGCAACCTTTCTGTCCGAGAGCAGGCGGGTCAAGGTGGCGACGGCGCTGGCCTGGATCGATCTCGCCTATGCGGAGCGTCGTCTTGCCGCCCTCAACGGCATAGTTTCCCGGCTCGCCCCCCTTCCCTCCGCGGCAAAGTCGGGTGTTGCCTCGGGCGCGGCCCGCCCCGCACAGACGCTGCAGGTTCGGCAGTCGCTCGCGGTGCTGGAAGACCGCCGGAGCGAGCTCGCCGCCGAAGTGGGACGTCAGCGCGCGCTCCTTTCGCGCTGGACCGGCGAGTCGGCGCCTGAAACCGTTGGCGACGTCCCAGCGCTCACGGTCGATGCAACGACTTTGCGAGCCGCATTAGCGGAGCATCCCGATCTCGGCGCCGCCAGTGCCCGGGTCGCCCAGGCCGAGGCTGACGTTGCCATCGCCCGCGCCGATAAACGTCCCGACTGGGGCTTCGACGTCGCCTATCAGCGCCGCGCAGACCGTTATGGCGACATGGTCTCGGCCGGCGTCACCGTCAGCCTGCCCCTTTTTGCCAAACGGCGGCAGGACCCGATGATCGCCTCCAGTACCGCGAACGCCGCCGCGGCGATGGCTGAGCAGGAGGACATGCGCCGGTCGCTGCTCGCCGATCTCGAAGCCGGCCTTGCCGACCATGACATGCACCATGAGCAATGGATGCGCGCACGCGACACGCTGCTGCCGCTCGCGCGCAATCGCGCTGAGCTCGAGACGGCCAGCTATGCGGCGGGTCGCGCCGGGCTGCTCGACGTGATCGAGGCCCAGACCATGCTTGCCGACATCGAACTGCAATTGCTCGACAGGGAGGCCGAAGTCGCGCGCGATGCTGTGCGGCTCGTCTTCACCTTTGGGGGGAACAGCCAATGAAATTCGACACAAGCTCGCGCGCGCAGCTGGGCATGGCCGCCGCGGCGCTCGCACTCGCGGCGGGTGGCCTCGGCTATGGCCTCGCGAATTGGCGCCATGAGTCTCCGCCTGGAGCAACAGCGCAAAGCGGACGCAAGATCCTCTACTGGTACGATCCGATGGTCCCGAGCCAGCATTTCGACAAGCCGGGCAAATCGCCTTTCATGGATATGGAGCTTGTCCCCAAATATGCCGACGAAGCGGCGAGCGGCGAGACCGGCGTGGCGATCGACCCAAGCCGCACGCAATCGCTTGGCCTGCGCATCGCGGAGGCGCGAACGGGCACGCTGGGATCGGGCCTCGCGGCGACCGGTACAATCGAGTTCAACGAGCGCGACGTCGCCATCGTCCAGGCGCGAACTGGCGGCTTCGTCCAACGGGTCTATGCGCGCGCGCCGGGCGATGTGATCGGGGCAGGCGCCCCGCTCGCCGACATACTGGTGCCGGAATGGGCGGGCGCACAGGCGGAATATCTGGCCGCCCGGCGGATCGGTGATGCGGGCCTCGCTCGCGCGGCCCGTCAGCGCCTGCTCTTGCTGGGCATGCCCACCGGAACGGTGGCCGCAGTCGAGCGGAGCGGGCGACCGCACAATGTGATGACGATTTCGGCGCCGACCGGCGGCACAATCAAGACGCTCGGCGTCCGGGCCGGGATGACGGTCGCGAGCGGTCAGACACTCGCCGAGGTGAATGGGCTCGGTACGGTGTGGCTCAATGCCGCCGTGCCGGAGGCGATGGCCGGCAGGCTTCGCCCAGGCCAGAGCGCGACCGCGACCCTCGCCGCCTATCCGGGCGAGCGCTTCACCGGCCGCATCGCCGCGATCCTCGCAAGCGTCGCCGCCGAAAGCCGGACGCTCACCGTGCGGATCGAACTTTCCAACCGAGCCGGGCGCCTGCGCCCTGGCATGTTCGCCTCGGTCGATCTCGGCGACGCTGCGCGGCCGGCACTGCTCGTCCCCTCGGAGGCGGTCATTCGGACCGGCAAGCGTTCGCTCGTCATGCTGGCGCTGGCGCAAGGGCGCTATCGGCCCGCCGAGGTGCAGACCGGCGCCGAGTCAGGAGGCCAGACCGAAATCCTTGCCGGCCTCGCCGAGGGGGAGAAGATCGTCGCTTCCGGCCAGTTCCTGATCGACTCCGAGGCCAGCCTCTCGGGAATCGAGGCGCGCCCGATCGGCGGGGCAGCCCCAACTCCGCGACCGGAAACGACATCCAACGGCGCCTATCGCGCGAGCGGCCGGATCGAAAGCATCGCGGGCGACCGGATTACCCTCAGTCACGCCCCTGTCCCCGCGCTCAAATGGCCCGCCATGACGATGACGTTCAAGCTGGGGAGCCCGGCGCTCGCGCGCGGGCTCAAGAAGGGCGACCGCGTCGTCTTCGGCTTCGACCAAGCGGCGGAAGGTCCAGTTGTTCGCACGCTGAGCCGCGAGGCGGCGCGATGATCGGCCGTCTCATCGACTGGTCGGCTAACAACCGCCTGTTCGTAGTGCTCGGCGCCCTGGCGCTCGTCCTCGGCGGACTCCTTGCCTTGCGCAGCACGCCGATCGACGCGCTGCCCGACCTCAGCGACACCCAGGTCATCATCCGCACGAGCTATCCGGGCCAAGCCCCCCAGATCGTCGAAAATCAGATCACCTACCCGCTCGCGACGACGATGCTGTCGGTGCCCGGGGCGAAGACCGTGCGCGGCTATTCCTTCTTCGGCGACAGCTTCGTCTATGTCATTTTCGCCGATGGGACCGACCTCTATTGGGCGCGCTCGCGCGTCCTTGAATATCTCAACCAGGTCCAGGGCCGCTTGCCTGACACCGCACGCAGCGCGATCGGCCCCGACGCCACCGGGGTGGGGTGGGTCTATCAATATGCGCTGGTCGATCGGACCGGCGGACACGACCTCGCGCAGCTGCGGTCGCTCCAGGACTGGTTCCTCCGCTACGAGCTCAAGAGCCTGCCTGGGGTGGCCGAAGTCGCCAGCATCGGCGGCATGGTCAAGCAATATCAGGTCGTGCTCGATCCGGTGAAGCTTGCCGGTTACGGCATCACCCACGCGCAGGCCGTCGCGGCGATCGGGCAGGCCAACCAGGAAACCGGAGGCTCGGTCCTCGAGCTGGGCGAGGCCGAATATATGGTGCGCGCTTCGGGCTATCTTCAGACGCTCGACGACTTCCGCGCCATACCGCTGCGCACTGCGGCCGGCGGCGTGCCGGTAACGCTCGGCGACGTCGCGACCATCCAGCTTGGCCCCGAAATGCGCCGCGGTATCGCCGAGCTCGACGGCGACGGCGAAGTGGCGGGCGGAGTCGTCATCCTGCGTTCGGGATCAGACGCACGTGCCACTATCCAGGCGGTGCAGGACAAGCTCGAGCTCTTAAAGAAGAGCCTGCCGCGCGGCGTCGCGATCGTGCCGACCTATGACCGCTCGCACCTCATCGATGCCGCGATTGAGAACCTCACGCACAAACTTGCCGAAGAGTTCGTGGTTGTGGCGATCGTCTGCGCGCTGTTCCTCTGGCACGTGCGCTCGGCGCTTGTCGCGATCGTCACGCTGCCGCTTGGCGTCCTCGCCGCCTTCATCGTGATGCATTTCCAGGGCGTCAACGCCAACATCATGTCCTTGGGCGGGATCGCGATCGCGATCGGCGCCATGGTCGACGCCGCGATCGTGATGATCGAGAACGCCCACAAGCGGATCGAGCAATGGGAGCATGATCATCCCGGTGAAGAGCTGGCCGGGGGGGCGCGCTGGACGGTGATCACCGACGCGGCGCGCGAGGTGGGTCCCGCGCTCTTCTTCTCGCTCCTCATCATCACCCTGTCCTTCGTGCCCGTCTTCACTTTGGAAGCACAGGAAGGGCGTCTCTTCGCGCCGCTCGCGTTCACCAAGACCTACACCATGGCGGCCGCGGCGATCCTGTCCGTGACGCTGGTTCCGGTGCTGATGGGCTGGCTCATCCGGGGCAAGATTCCTTCCGAGCAGGCCAATCCGGTCAACCGCGCGCTGACGCGGGCCTATCGTCCCGCCATCGACTGGGTGTTGAAGAAACCCAAGGCGACCCTCGTCCTCGCGGGGCTGGTCTTCCTGACGACCGCTTGGCCGCTGTCCCGGCTCGGCGGCGAATTCCTGCCGGCGATGAACGAGGGCGATCTTCTCTACATGCCCTCGGCGCTGCCGGGGCTCTCTGCCGCCAAGGCCTCGGAGCTGCTTCAGCAGACCGATCGCATGATCAAGTCGGTGCCTGAGGTCCAGAGCGTGTTCGGGAAAGCGGGGCGCGCGGAGAGCGCGACCGACCCCGCCCCGCTCGAGATGTTCGAGACGACGATCCGCTTCAAGCCGCGCGAGCAATGGCGGCCCGGCATGACTCCGGAGAAGCTGGTCGAGGAGCTCGACCGCACCGTGAAAGTACCCGGCCTCGCCAACATCTGGGTGCCGCCCATCCGCAACCGGATCGACATGCTGGCGACCGGCATCAAGAGCCCGATCGGGGTCAAGGTCTCTGGGTCGGATCTTGCCGCCATCGACCATATCGCGCGCGAGGTGGAACGGGTCGCGAAGGGAGTGCCCGGAGTGAGCTCCGCACTCGCCGAGCGGCTGACAGGCGGGCGTTATGTCGATGTGCAGATCGATCGGATCGCCGCCGCGCGATATGGCCTCAACATCTCCGATGTCCAGGCGATCGTCGCGGGCGCGATCGGCGGCGAGAATGTCGGCCAAACCGTCGAGGGGCTGGCGCGCTATCCCATCAATGTCCGCTACCCGCGCGAGTTGCGCGACAGTCCGGACGCACTGCGCGCTCTTCCGGTGCTCACGCCATCGGGCCAGCAGATCACGCTGGGCAGCGTCGCGCAGATCGCGATCAGCGACGGACCGCCGATGCTGAAGACCGAGAACGGACGGCCATCGACCTGGGTCTATGTCGACGTCCGGGGACGCGATCTCGCCTCGGTGGTCGATGATCTGCAGACTGCGGTGGCCCGCGAGGTCAAGCTCTCGTCGGGTGTCAGCCTCGCCTATTCGGGCCAGTTCGAATATCTCGCGCGCGCGATCGACCGGCTGAAGATCGTCGTGCCGGCGACGCTCGCGATCATCTTCCTGCTGCTGTACCTCATCTTCCGGCGGCTCGACGAGGCAGTGCTCATCATGGGCACACTCCCCTTCGCGCTCACCGGCGGTTTCTGGATCCTCTACCTGCTCGGCTATCACCAGTCGGTCGCGACCGGCGTCGGGTTCATTGCGCTTGCCGGCGTCGCCGCCGAGTTCGGCGTCGTGATGCTGATCTATCTCAGGGATGCCCTCGAGGCGCGGGGCGAGAGGCCGTCGCACGAAGATATTGCAGAAGCGGTGCGCGAAGGCGCGCTGCTCAGGGTCCGGCCCAAGGCGATGACCGTCGCCGTCATTATCGCGGGGCTTTTGCCGATCCTCGTCGGCTCCGGCGCCGGCTCGGAAGTCATGAGCCGGATTGCCGCACCCATGGTCGGCGGCATGCTGACCGCGCCGCTTCTCTCGATGTTCGTCATCCCCGCCGCCTATCTGCTTCTGAGGCAGCGGTCTTCTCAACCCTCGATCCCAATGAAGCACCACGAAAGGAACCTGCAATGAAAGTTCACGCTCTGTCCGTCCTGGCCCTGACCGCTGCCCTTGCTGCATGTGGCTCGAAGACCGAGACCAATGAGGCGGCAGCGACGAATACGGCGGCACCGGCGGCTACCGAAACCAACGCGATGGCGGGCGACATGGGCAATATGGCGATGTCCCCTACAGCAAAGATGGCCAAGGGCACCGGCAAAGTGACGGCCGTCGACAAGGCCGCCGGAACGATCACGCTCGACCATGGCCCGATCGCCGAGGCCAACTGGCCGGCTATGACGATGGCATTCAAGGCCGCGCCGGCGCTCATCGACAGCGTGAAAGTGGGCGATGAGGTGAATTTCGAGCTGAAGCTCGACGGCAATGCCGGCGAGGTGACCGCGATCACAAAGCAGTAGTCGATTCCAGACCTGCTCCGGGCGGGTCGCCGGAATGCCGGCGGCCCGCCATGGCCAACGATCGTCAGGTGCAGCAGGAGGCGTCCGGCCCGGCGAGTTGGATCGGCGGGCACGGCACGGTCCCGTAGGAGCAGAATACGCAGCAATCGCCGGTCTTCGGCCGCAAGACCGCTCCGCAACCGGTGCAATCATAGAAAAACTGGCAGGCGTTCGTCGGCATCGTCTCCGTCTTCGTCGTGCCGCACAGCGGACAGGTGAGGACCGATTGAGGAACGAAAACGCGCTCAGACATAGGAATAGCCAAGCCAGAACAACGTCACTCCCAGCAGCAAGCCAATGAAAAGGACCGCGCGCACAGCAGGCGGTGTGCAGACGCCCTCGGATGCGCAGGTCATCGCCACGCGCTGCTGCCGCCAGAGCATGATCGCGCCGCCGATCAGGAAGAGCGCGCTCAAGCACAGCAGGAGCATCCGATACGGGCTGGCCGCCAAGGCAATGCCGCCGAGCCATCCGGCACCCAAGCCGGCGGTGGTGAGCAATATGGGCAGCGCGCAGCAGGATGCCACGGCGAAGGCGGCCGCGATTCCGCCGACCGTGAGAACAGCAGCGCCCTCCGCTCCCAAAGAACGGCGCAGTTCAGGCGGTTCGGACATGATGGGCGACTCCTTGTGATCAACGGAATCGCATCCTACCGTCTGTAGCCGCTACAGACTCAACCCCCAATTTTGAGCAGAAGATGACGACATCGGAGATTATCGCAATCGGGGAACTGTCGCGGCGCACACGCTGCAACATTGAGACGATCCGCTATTATGAGCGGATCGGGCTCCTGCCCGAGGCGGCGCGGCGGGGCCGGTATCGGAGCTTCGGCCCCGCGGACGTGGCGCGGCTGCATTTCGTTCGGCGCGCACGGGAACTGGGCTTCACGCTCGACGAGATTCGCGCGCTGCTCGGCATTGCCACCGCCGATGATGTCTCATGTGACGATGCCCGCGAAATCGCGACCTTGCATCTGACGCAGGTTCGCGCGCGGATCGCGGATTTGAAGCGCATGGAGCAGGTCCTTGCCGACACCGTGCGGGCCTGCAATTCCGGCGATCATGTCGGGTGCCCGCTGATCACTACATTATCTGCGGCTCGCTAAACTCCGCCTGGGCGACGCCTTCTGTACGCCGAACTCCTGCCCATACTCTTCGGGTCCGGCCTCCGCTTGGAGGTCATGAGCGGCATCGCTGCGACCATGGTCGACATCCTGAAAGTCGGCGATCAGGTGAATTTCGAGCTGAAGCTCGACGGCAATGGGGGCGTTTGCGGGAGGGGGCGGAATCCTACGCCAAGCTCGCCCAGATAGCCGGCGCGAGATCTTACTTGTTGCTGCCTTCTACGGTCGCGCCAGAAAGGCGACGGCTCAGTTCTATCCGGCGATGGCTACGCATTTTGAAGGTGTCTGGCCCAACGCGCCGATACTCAATGAAGCCGAGAGAACGCCAAAATCGCTCTGCCGCTTCATTCGCTTCCAGCACGGCCAACCGAATCTCTGTGGCACCTCTCGCAGCGGCCCAGCTTTCGACCGTCGAGTAAATTGAGCGTCCGACGTCACGACCACGCTGTGCGGCATCTACGATCATGAAGCCGAGATACCATGTGCCATCACGCGGATAATCGCGGAGGATGGCCGCGATTGCATATAGGCCGCCAGGCCCCTTCCATCCCAGGACAGCTTGATTGTGGGCGCTCTTTTCGGGCGGCACATCGGAGAAAAGCTCGCGAGCATCGTCCAGCGTGGGCGCGGCCCCGTCCTGCAACAGGAAATAGTCGCTGCAACGGTTGTACAGGTCTGCAACGTCTGCGGCGTCCGCTTGGGTAAGTTTGATCGGGGCTCCCGTCATCATCATCGCGTTTTGGCAGCAAGCACGCGCTGACCGTAATCCCGGAGTTCCCCGTTGGGACCGACATAGCGGTAGAGAGTGACGCGCTCGATCCCGAGTTCCTTGCAGAGGTCGGAAACGGACGTGTCGCGTTGGGCCATAGCAGCCTGAGCGAGCCGCACCTGGGCCTTGGAGAGGGCGAACTTGCGGCCACCCTTGCGTCCCCGCGCGCGGGCAGCGGCCAGGCCAGCCATGGTGCGCTCGCGGATCATATCCCGCTCAAACTCCGCCAGTGTGGCAAAAATGCCGAACACCATCCGGCCCGATGGCGTCGTGGTGTCGATCTGCGCGCCCTTGCCGGTGAGCACCCGCAGACCGATACCGCGATCCGACAGATTCTGCACCGTGCTGACCAGGTGGGTGAGCGTTCGGCCGAGCCGGTCGAGCTTCCAAACGATGAGGACATCGCCGTCGCGCAACGATTTCAGGCAGGCGGCAAGACCGGGGCGATCATCACGGCTACCGGATGCACGATCATCATAGATATTGCCTGGCTCGACACCGGCAGCGCGAAGGGCATCGTGCTGCAGGTCGAGCGACTGCGAGCCGTCGGCTTTGGACACGCGGGCGTAGCCGATCAGCATGGATCACAAACGAAGGTTTGAGGCGGTGACGAACATGAGCACATAAGATTGGGCTATTGTGTATCTTAACCAGCATCTCAATCAAGCTATCTCAAACCGTAGCTCGGAAAGAATAAGGAGCATGTATGCCGCGTCGCGTGACCCTGACCGATCGACAGCGCGAGGCGCTGCTTCACTTGCCGGTCGATCAAGGTGAGCTGCTGCGGCACTATACCCTCAGCGATGAGGATCTCGGGCATATCCGCCAGCGCCGGCGCGCCCACAATCGTTTTGGCTTCGCGCTGCAACTGTGCGTCCTGCGCTACCCGGGCCGGGTGCTCGCTCCTGGCGAGTTGATCCCGGCGCAGGTATCGGATTTCATCGCGGCCCAGCTCGGCCTGACCAGCGACGATCTACTCCTCTATGCCGCGCGCGAGGAGACCCGGCACGAGCATCTGGCGGACCTTCGCCGAATCTACGGCTATCGCTCCTTTTCGGGGCGGGGCGCACGGGATTTGCGCGAATGGATCGCTCGGGAAGCCGAGGCGGCGACATCGAATGAGGATCTTGCCCGTCGCTTCGTTGCGGAGTGTCGCCGCACCCGCACGATCCTTCCCGGCTCCTCGACGATCGAGCGCCTTTGCGCCGATGCGCTGGTTGAGGCCGAGCGCCGGATCGAGGATCTTATCGCCCATCGCATCACGCCAACCCTGAGCGAGAATTTGGCTCACCTGTTGGAGGATACGGTGGATGGTCGCGTCACGCGCTTCGTATGGCTGCGACAGTTCGAGGTTGGCGCAAATTCAGCAGCCGCTAACCGGCTGATGGATCGACTGGAATATCTTCAAAGGTTCGATCTTCCGGCGGATTTGCTGGACGGCGTGCCGGCGCATCGTGTGACCCGGCTTCGCCGGCAGGGCGAGCGCTATTACGCCGACGGCATGCGTGATCTGCCCGAAGACAGGCGGCTTGCGATCCTCGCTGTCTGCACCCTGGAATGGCGGTCATCGCTGGCCGATGTCATCGTGGAGACCCACGATCGCATCGTAGGCCGTCTCTATCGGGCCTCCGAACGCCTTTGCAACACCAGGATCGCCGACGAAAAGGCGGCCGTTCGGGACACGCTGAAGTCCTTTGCCGAAATCGGTGGTGCTTTGCTTGGAGCGCAGGACGATGGCACGGCCCTGGACGGGATAATCGCCACCGGGCCTGGCTGGGAACGGTTCAGAACCCTTGTCGCCACGGCCTCCGCGCTGACCAACGTGCTCGCGGCCGACCCGCTCAGCCGTGTGCTGGACGGCTATCACCGTTTCCGCCTCTACGCGCCCAGGATGCTGCGCCTGCTCGACATGCAGGCGGCGCCGATCGCCACGCCTCTTCTGGCGGCCGTTGCGATGCTGCGTAACGGGATCAAGGTCGATCCGCCGGTGGATTTTCTACGTCCCAACTCGAAATGGCATCGTCATCTTCGCGCTGAGCCCAGCGGCGACCACCGGCTTTGGGAAATCGCGGTGCTGTTCCACATCCGCGACGCCTTCCGGTCCGGTGACATATGGTTGGCGGGATCGCGCCGCTATGGCGACCTCAAGCAGCTTCTGGTCCCGCCACAGGCGATAGAGCAGACCGCGCGGCTCGCCGTGCCGCTGCGACCCGGCGAATGGCTGGCCGAGCGCAGGGCTCGACTGGATACACGGCTGAAGGAGTTTGGCCGCGCGGCGCGAACCGGCACGATCCCAGGCGGCATCATCGAGAACGGCAAGCTGCACATCGACAAGCTGAGGGCCGACACGCCCGAAGGGGCCGAGGATCTCGTGCTCGATCTCTATCAACAGCTCCCGCCCGCGAGGATCACCGATCTGTTGCTGGAAGTCGATGAGCGAACCGGATTTTCCGAGGCGTTCACGCATCTGCGCACCGGCGCGCCCTGCAGCGACCGGATCGGCCTGATGAACGTGTTGCTGGCGGAAGGCGTCAATCTCGGTTTGCGCAAGATGGCGGCGGCGACCAACACGCACAGCTTCTGGGAATTGCTGCGGATCGCGCGCTGGCATGTCGAAGGCAGCGCCTATGATCGGGCGCTCGCCATGATCGTGGAGGCCCACGCCGCCCTGCCCATGGCCGCCTTCTGGGGACAAGGGCAATCGGCATCCAGCGACGGGCAGTTCTTCCTTGCTACCGAGCAGGGCGAGGCGATGAATCTGATCAACGCGAAATATGGCAACGTCCCGGGCCTCAAGGGATACAGCCATGTGTCCGATCAATATGCGCCGTTCGCAACCCAGGTGATCCCGGCAACGGTCAGCGAGGCTCCCTATATCCTGGACGGGCTGCTCATGAATGACGCGGGCCGCCGCGTTCGCCAGCATTTTGCCGACACGGGCGGCTTCACCGATCATGTGTTCGCCGCCTGCGCCTTGCTCGGCTACAGGTTCGCCCCCCGTATCCGCGATCTCCCTCAGAAAAGACTCTATGCCTTCACGCCCAACGCGACGCCGGCCAATGTGCGAGCGCTGGTCGGAGGTAAGATCAATGAACCGCTCATCGAGCGCAACTGGCCCGACATCCTGCGCATCATGGCGACGATCGCAGCGGGGATCGTCGCCCCCAGCCAGATTCTTCGCAAGCTCGCCTCTTACCCGCGCCAGAATGAGCTGGCCCTCGCATTGCGAGAGGTGGGCCGCATCGAGCGAACCCTGTTCATGATCGACTGGATTCTTGATGCCGGCCTCCAGCGCCAGGCTCAGATCGGCCTCAACAAGGGTGAGGCCCACCACGCCCTAAAGCGCGCCATCAGCTTCCACCGCCGAGGTGAAATCCGGGATCGATCCGGCGAAGGCCAGCACTATCGCATCGCCGGAATGAACCTGCTCGCCGCCATCATCATATTCTGGAACACCATGAAGCTCGGCGAGGTCGTCAATACCCGGGCCGCCAGCGGTACCCATATCGCGCCTGATCTACTCGCCCACGTCTCGCCGTTGGGATGGGAACACATCAATCTAACCGGGGAATATCGCTGGCCCAAATCCTTAGCGTAGGATTCCGCCCCCTCCCGCAAACGCCCCCCCTCCCGCAAACGCCCCCTACGATTGAGAAGCGCGGCGGAATCTCTTAGATTGATCGCTGGAGGCTTTGTTCGCGGAGACGCGCACATTGCCTTCTTTTCGTTTTAGGAAGCGCTGCCCTAAGCGACAGAAGCCAGAGCTTTGACAATGCGGCATTCCGCGATGGAGCCGACCATGTATCTTGATCCTATCGGTGCAGACACGCGATGATGGCGGTCACGACGGCGGTGGTTTCCGCGACGTCGCGCACCCTCACTGTGTCGAGGCCGATTTCAGCAGCGGGATAGTCATTCCCACCGGGGAATATCGCATCCCCAATGAACAGCATCCCGTCGAGCGGGACACCGCTCTCGGCACTCAGGCGCTTCAGGCCATAGCCCTTGTCGATCCCTGCTCTGGTCACGTCGATCGATGTCGTGCCACCGAGATTGATCGAGAGCTCCGGCAGCTTCGCGCGCAACGTGGCCTGCAACGCGGTCCTCTTCTTTCGGTCAGGATCCCACGCTTCCTTTTCCTTCAGCGGCGCTGCCTGCCCCAGGCCCGAAAAGGTGATCTGGCTGCCCCGGTCCTCGATCCGTTCGCCCCAGATACGTTCGTCGGCGAGACCGGCATCGGTCAGCGCCTGATCGAAGGCCGTGCGGATCTTCGCCTTCTCCGCGTCGTCGAACAGTTCGGCATAGACCGCGCGCCAAGCGCCATTGATGAACCGATAGAGTTTCGTGCCTGTGGTCGGCATCAACCAGAGACGGTCGAGCGCGACGCCGGCAGGAAGGCGCGAGGCGATCTGCTTTTCGAACTGCGGCCAGTCCCCGCCCGAGATCACCGCCACATCCGTGATGGCGAGCAATCGGGCGAGGATTGCGGCCATATCCTCCGATAACGGCCGCTTGCTCTCGGCAAGCGTGCCGTCGAGGTCGAAGGCGATCAGCCACTTCATGCCGCCTTCCCTGCCGGATCGCGGTAGGCGAGCAGCCTGAGCGCATTGATGACGACGAGCAGCGTCGATCCCTCATGAACCGCCACCGCTGGCCCAATGCCGAGGCCGAGGATGGTAGCAGGCACCAGGAAGGCGACGACACCCAGGCTGACGAAGACGTTCTGCCGGATGATTCCACGGGTATGGCGGCTAAGACCGACTGCGAATGGCAGGTGCGCCAGATCGTCGGCCATCAGCGCCACGTCGGCTGTCTCCAGCGCAACGTCCGACCCCGCCGCGCCCATCGCGATGCCGACCGTGGCGCTTGCCATCGCCGGCGCATCGTTCACGCCGTCGCCCACCATCGCGACCTTGTCTTCGCCGGCGAGCTTCTTGATCGCGGCAACCTTGTCTTCGGGCATGAGGTCGCCCCACGCTTCGTCGATCCCGACTTCGTCGGCGATCGCTTCGGCGACTTTCTGGTGATCGCCGGAGATCATTATCATCCGCGACACGCCCATCTCGTGCAGCCGACGCAACGCGGTCTTGGCAGCTTCGCGAGGCGTGTCCATCAGGCCGATCGCGCCCAGGTCGCGGTCCCCCTTGCGGACCACCATTGTCGTGCGGCCGTTCTCGCGCAGCTTCGCGATTGCGTCCTGCGCGCCCTGCCCCAGCGCCGGAATGCCCTCACTTCCGAACATCTCGGCCTTGCCGATCCACACCGTCTCGCCATCCACGCTCGCGGTGACGCCCCGACCGGTCAGGCTCTTGAGGTCGCCGGCAGTCGGCACGGCACGATCGTTCAGACGTTCGCGGCCGTCCTTGACGATCGCTTGGGCCAGGGGATGGTCGCTCAACGCTTCGACGGCGACAGCCAGCGCCAGCAACTCGCCTTCATCGGCGCCATCGACGGGCACGACATCAGTGATGCGCGGACGACCTTCGGTCAGCGTGCCCGTCTTGTCGAAAGCGATCGCTTTGAGCGACCCGAGGTTTTCGAGCGGTGCACCGCCCTTCACGAGCACGCCGCCCCGCGCTGCACGGGCAACGCCCGACAGGACCGCGCTCGGCGTTGCGATCGCGAGCGCGCACGGGCTTGCCGCCACCAGCACCGCCATCGCGCGATAGAAGCTGTCGCGGAACGGCTCGTCGACGACCACCCATGCGAACAGCAGGAGCACTGACAGGACCAGGACGGCGGGCACGAAGATCCGTTCGAACCGGTCGGTGAAGCGCTGCGTCGGCGACTTCTGCGTCTCCGCTTCGCTCACCATCTTCACGACCTTGGCAAGCGCGCTTTCATTGGAACGGCGTGTCACCTCGATCTCGATCGCGCCGCCGCCGTTGATCGTACCAGCAAAAACCCGGCTTTCCGCGTCGACTGCATCGGGCTTGGCGCGTGCCGCTGCGGCATCTGCGACCGGCACCTTGTCGACCGGGATGCTTTCACCCGTGACCGGGGCCTGGTTGATCGCGCTGGTGCCCTTGATGACGAAGCCGTCGGCAGGCAGGCGCTCGTTCGGGCGGACGATGGCAATGTCCCCGACGACCATCTGCTCGACCGGGATTTCGCTGGTCTGCCCGCCGCGTCGCACGGTCGCGGTTTCGGGCGCGAGCTTCGCCAGCGCCTCGATCGCCTTCTTGGCGCGGCCCATTGCATAATGCTCAAGCGCATGGCCGAGGCTGAACAGGAACAGCAGCAGCGCACCTTCGGCCCATGCGCCCAGCGCAGCGGCGCCGGCCGCAGCGACCAACATCAGCGTGTCGATCTCGAACTTCTTCATCCGGAGGTTGTCGATCGCCTCGCGCAGCGTGAAGAATCCGCCGAAGAAATAGGCTGCGATATAGCAGGCGGTCGGCAGCCATTCGGGCGCGCCAGCGACCAGCCTCTCGATCGCGTAGCCGATCCCCAGCAGCGCGCCACAGGCGAGCGCGAAGATCAGCTCGGTATTGGGGCCGAGAAATTCGGCGTGGCTATGGTCGTGGCCATCGCCGGGGCCGTGCTTCTCTTCGCCCGCGCCGTGGCCCCCGGGGCCGTGGTCGTGGCCGGCATGTTCATCGGCAGCGACCCGCTTGCCCACCCTCACCTTCAGCTTGCGAAGCGCAGCGCGCACCTCCTCTTCGGTGGTTTCGCGGCGATCATATTCGACCCGGACAGACCCGCTGGTGCTGGCGCTTGCCTGGACCACGCCGGGCAAGGCGCACAGCGCATCGCTGACCGTGCGCGCCCGACGTTCGTGGTTGATCCCCGTCACCTGCCAGATCGCATGGCCGTAGCGCTCGGTGATTTCGGCACCTGCGGCGCGCACCATTTCGCGCAACCGTGGCAGCGGCAGCTTGGCGGCATCGAAATGGATGCACAGCGCCGCTGGCGTGTTGCCGTCGAGACAGATCACATGCGCCCGCTCGACACCTTCGCGCTTTGACAGGGTTGATACGAGACGGTCCAGGCAGGCATCGGCCGCGTCAGGAAGGTCCGGCAACAACACTGGAATGTCGAGTTCGAGCTTGTCGTTCATGACGACCTCCTTTCGCTTTTCTTGGTTTCGGCGCGCGCGTCGCGCAGGATTTCGACACCGCCCTTGATGGCGATGATGGCGGTGGCGAAGCCGACCAGCAGGTCCGGCCAATTGGTACCCAACCACAGCACCAGCACGCCGGCGATCAGGATGCCGCCGTTGGAAATGAAGTCGTTGAAGCTGAAGGTGGTTGCGGCCCGGAGATTGACGTCCGGATCCTTGAGGCGCTGGAGCAGCAGCAGGCAGAGGTAATTCACGACGCCGGCGATCGCGGACATGACCATCATGGTAGGTCCGATGGGCTCGCTGCCCTGCACGTAGCGCCGTCCGACATCGATCAAGATGCCGCCCGCGAAGATCAGCAGCATGACGCCCGAAGCGACCGCGGCGCGTGTCTTCCATGTCTGGCCCCGGGTGAGCGCCACAAGGCTCAGCGCATACACAGCCGTATCGGACAGGTTGTCGACGCCGTTGGCGATCAGCGCGCTCGAGTCCGCGAAGAAGCCGGAAACGAAGAAGCCCGCAGCGATCGCCGCGTTCAGCAGCAGGACGATCCACAGTGTGCGGCGCTCCTGCCCGCCATTGTTGTCGTTGCCCGGGATCATCCCATCATCTCCTCAAGTGTCAGCAGGGCCAGGAAGCCGACGAAAAACATCGAGCTGATGAGCGGGGTGTCGGGTTTCTCGTGCGCCTCGACCAGCAACTCCTCCGTGACGAGGTAGAGCAGCGCCATCAGCCCGAAGCTGAGGAAGCCGGCGATCATCACCGGCGACAGCGCGGCGACCGGCACGGCAGCGAGCGCGCCGATCGGCAGCAGCAGGGCCAATGCCGAGACGATCACGATGATGCGCAAGCGCGAGCGATAGGTTTCCGCCAGCTCGTCGGTCAGCGTCAGTCCCAGAAATAACACTTCCAGAGTGAGCGCGATCGTCAGCAGGAGACCTGCCTTCTCGCCCGCCACGAAAGCGAGGCCGAGCACCAGGCCGTCGACCAGAATGTCGATGCCGATCGCGGCGAGTAGCGCCATCGGCCCCTTGAAGCGGGCCTCAAGAGCCTTGAGCCCCAGCATGGTCGCGACGCCCGCCGCCCCGCCGATCAACGTCGCGCTGGGCGATGCCTCATGCTTGACCTGCGGCAGGATTTCGGTCGCTGCCGCCGCGAACACGACGCCGGCAGCGAGATGCTGTAGGCCCGCCACGAGGCCAGGTTTCAACTTGGTGCGGCTCGCGACAATCGCGCCGAGCACGACCGCCAGCACAGGCGCAAGCGTATAGAGCAGTGCCTGCATTTCCTAGGACTCCTCCGGGGTTCGGTGGCAGACGCGGATCTTCCCGCGTCGCGTGAACGCGATCGATCCGCCCGCCACGACAGCCCGCGAATGGTCGCCGCGAAACTCGTCACCGGTTCGCTGCGCGCGCAGGATCTCGGTCCTGCCCTTCGGCAGCCAGGTGACGGCCATTTTCAAGCCTTCATCGATGAAGTCGACATCGGCGCGTGTGCCGTCGTCGCAGTACATGATGCGCTGCGCGATTAGTTTCGACGTCAGATGCTTTTCATGCGCCGGCTCGGTAGGCTGGGTCGGCGCTGGATTACACGCCCCTATAACCGCCCCGGAGACGAGAACGACGCCGAGGCGCGCGATCGCCAGACCGGCCCGATTCAGGCCGCACAAGGTTGTCACATTTGAAATCGACGTGTCAGACATCGGTCTCTTCCGACGAAGCGCCCTGTGGCGTTCGAAGGCAGGGCAGTTCATCGCGTGCCTTCCTGCTCGCAGATCCGGGTACGGCCATCGCCTTCCACGATGGTGAGCTGCGACCCCTTGAAGGTCGCGGTGGCTGTTTCGCCGACATATTGCAGGCCCTGCGCTGGCGCGGTCAGCATCATCGGCGGTCCCCCGTTGGAGCGCCGCAAATCGATCTGCAGGCCGTTGTCCTTGTAATCGACGAACAGCGGTTCCCCGTCGGAACAGCGATATCTATGCCGCCCCATTTCCCCGGTCGCCACGGCGCTGTCGGACGAATGGATCTGCTGCTCCGTTGGCGGGGCTGGCGGCTTTCTTTCCGAGCACGCCGCGAGCCCGACAACGAGGATGACGGCGGGCAGCACCCGCTTACAGTGCATCATCATCGCGCCTTCCTCCTGTAGCGGAAGGGGACGCGCTGACGATTGATAGCCCGGGCAGGCTGACCTACCCGCCAGCGGAGATAGGTTGCGAGGCGATCGTCAGATTCGACCATCAGGGATCGCAGGCGGCGCAACATCATCGCCGCGAACGGCAGGGAGAGCGCCCCGCGCAGCGTGCAGCTATGCGTTAGCCTGGTGCCGCCATCGTCCCCCGCCAGCTCGTACCGCTCTTCGAGCGTGAACAGATAGGGGATGCCGCAGGACCAAGCGAAGGCGTGCGGTTTATCGAATCGATCAATCCGTGCTGGCGTCCGAATTGGCCGGGTGATGCCCTGGATCGCAAAGGTGCATTCTGTGTCGCCGAGCCGGGACGGATCATCGAGAAATACGAGCGGACTCCACGCCCGGCGATGATCCGGATCGGTGAGTGCCGACCAGATGCGCAGTGGCCCGCCGTGAAGCATCGAGCTGGTTATGGTGCGAGGCATATCCCCATCTCCCAGAGATGGGCGGGGCGATCGCGGATCGCCCCGCCCATCCATCAGGCCAAGTTGTTCACGAAGGTCTGACCGTGGTCGTCCCCTTCATGCTCCTCATTGTAGTGCTCGGGTTTCTCGATCACTTTCTGCCCGAACCGGGCATAGAGTGTCGGCAGCACGAACAGCGTAAGAAGCGTCGCCGAGATCAGACCGCCGATGACGACCGTCGCCAAAGGCTTTTGAACCTCTGCGCCGGCGCCTTCGCCCAGCGCCATCGGCACGAAGCCGAGGCTGGCGACTAGCGCGGTCATGATGACGGGTCGCAGACGCTGCATCGCGCCAACATGCGCGGCTTCCTCGCGGCTCATCCCTGATCGGATCAGATCTTGGATCGAGCTGACCATGACGAGGCCGTTGAGGACCGCGATGCCCGAGAGGGCGATGAAGCCCACTGCCGCCGAGATCGAGAAGTCCATGCCCCGCAGGAACAGCAACAGGACGCCGCCCACCAGCGCGAAAGGCACGCCGGTGAACACGATCGCGGCGTCGCGGACCGATCCCAACGCCCCGTAGAGGAGCAGCAGGATCAAGATGAAGCAAGCCGGAATGACCAGCTTCAGCCGTTCGCTTGCCGATTGGAGGTTCTCGAACTGGCCGCCCCATTCGAGATAGGTGCCGGCAGGCAGCCGGAGTTGGCTGCCGATCGCCGCCTGCGTATCCGCCACGACGGATCCGACGTCGCGGCCACGCACGTTGGCTTGCACCACCACGCGCCGCTTGCCGTTCTCGCGGCTGATCTGGTTCGGACCATCGACCACCTTGATCTCGGCGACGCTGGACAGCGGTACATAGCCGCCGCCTGCCACCGGCACCTGCACCTGTTGGAGCAGGCCGATGTCGGCACGCTGCGCCTCCGACAGGCGGATCACCACGGGGAAGCGACGGTCGCCCTCGAAGATCTGGCCCGATGTTCGCCCGCCGATCGTCGCAGTCACGGTGTCCTGCACATCCTGAGCCGTAACGCCCAACCGCGCCATCGCGTCGCGGTTGACGCGAATGTCGAGCATGGGAAGACCGGTCGTCTGCTCCACCTTCACGTCCGCTGCGCCTTGCGTTCTGCGCAGCACCGCCGCGATTTGCTCGGCCGTCCGGTTCATCTGGTTGAAGTCGTCCCCGAACACCTTCACCGCGATGTCGCCGCGCACGCCGGCGATCAGCTCGTTGAAGCGCATCTGGATGGGCTGGGTGATCTCGTAGGCATTTCCCGGAATCTTCGCGAGATTACCCTCGATCCGGCTGACCAGCTCCTCCTTGGGAAGCTCAGGATCCGGCCAATCCTTGCGCGGCTTCAGGATGACGAACATGTCGGTCGCGTTCGGCGGCATCGGGTCGGCCGCCAGCTCGGCGGTGCCCGTCTTGGAATAGACGAATTGCACCTCCGGCTGCTTCGACATCATCCGCTCGATCGGCACCTGCATCGCCTGGCTCTGCTGGACCGACGTTGCCGGAATGCGGAGCGACTGGATCAGCAAATCGCCTTCGTCGAGCTGCGGCAGGAACACCGAGCCGAGCGTAGTGAAAGCAAGCGCCGCCACCACAAGGCTTCCCACACCCGCACCGATCGTCAGCGTCGGGCGCTTCATGGCCCGGTCGAGACCGGGTTCGTAGCGCTTCTTCAGCCACGTGATGATGCGGCCGTCCTTCTCCTCGACCTTCTTCGACAGCCAGATCGCAATCATCGCCGGCACGAAGGTGAGAGAGAGGATGAAGGCGAAGGCGAGCGCGATGATGACGGTCAGCGCCATCGGTCCGAACGTTTTACCCTCCACGCCGGTCAGCGTGAGCAGCGGTACGTAGACGAGGATGATGATTGCCTGCCCGTACACAGAGGGACGGATCATCTCACGCGCAGCGGCTGCCACGGTCGCGAGCCGTTCCTTGACGCTGAGCAATCGGCCTTCATGATGCTGTTGCTCGGCAAGCCGGCGCAGCGCGTTTTCGACAATGATGACGGCGCCGTCGACGATCAGACCGAAGTCCAAAGCCCCAAGGCTCATCAGATTGGCCGAGACCCCAGCGCGCAGCATACCAAAGCCTGTCAGCATCATGGTGATCGGGATGACCAACGCCGCGATCAGGGCCGCACGGAAGTTGCCGAGCAGCAGGAAGAGCACGACGATGACCAGCACCGCGCCTTCGGACAGGTTTTTCGCGACCGTCTTGATCGTCGAATTGACCAGCTCGGTGCGGTTCAGCACCGGCTGAATTACGACGTCAGGAGGCAGCGAAGCGTTGATCGTCTTCAGTTTCTCAGCGACCGCGGTCGACACGATGCGGCTGTTCTCGCCGATCCGCATGATCGCCGTGCCGACGACGACTTCGGTACCGTTCTCCGATGCCGAACCCATGCGGATCGCCTGACCCGTCTTCACAGTCGCAACTTGTTCGACCGTGATCGGCACGCCGTTACGTGTCGCGATCACGGTCCTGGCCAACTCGCTGGCATTGCGAACGAGCGCATCCGAGCGAACAGCCAGACCTTCGCCATTGCGATTGACGAAGCCACCGCCGACGCTGGTGTTATTGCGCTCCAGCGCATTTCCCAGGTCCGTCAGCGTGATGCCGAGCGAGGCCAGCTTCTGCACGTCGGGCACGACGAGGAACTGCTTGGCGTAACCGCCAATCGAGTCGACACCGGCGAGGCCCGGTGTGGTCTTCAGAAGCGGCGTCACGATCCAGTCCTGCGCGGTGCGCAGGTAGGTCGCCTTGTCCTCTTCGGTCGTCAGTCGCTCGCCCTCTGGCGTGATGTAGCTGCCATCGGGCTGTTGGCCCGGTTCACCGGGCTTGTGCTTGTCGTCCTCGCGATGATCGAGACGAACGGTGTACATGTACACCTCGCCCAGGCCTGTCGCGATCGGACCCATTTCAGGGTTCACGCCGTCGGGCAGATTCTCTTGCACGCCCCGCAGACGCTCGCCCACCTGCTGGCGGGCGAAATAGATGTCCGTCGCGTCCGAAAAGACCGCCGTGATCTGCGCGAAGCCGTTGCGGCTCAACGAGCGCGTATATTCCAGGCCGGGGGTGCCGGCGAGCGCGGTTTCGATTGGAAACGACACCTGCTTCTCGACCAGCTCGGGCGAGAGGGCAGGCGCGCGGACGTTGATCTGGACCTGATTGTTGGTGATGTCCGGCACCGCGTCGATCGGTAGCCGGTAGAGGGAAAAGGCGCCGATGGCGGCGACGATGACGGTGAGGAGCAGGACTAGCCAGCGCTTCTCGACCGCCCAGGTTACGATACGGGCGATCATGGCTTAATCCTCGTGGCTCGCTTCGCCCTTGCCGATCTCGGCCTTGAGCGTGAAACTTCCGGTGGTGGCGATCTGTTCGTTGCCGGTCAGGCCCGACCGGACGATCACCGTGTCGCCCGACGCATCGCCGAGCTGGACCGGGGTCGCCTTGAAGCCGGTGGGCGTGCGCACGAACACGACCGACTTGCCCTCGAAACTCTGGACCGCCGTCGTCGGCACGCGGACCGCCCCGCTCCCGCCGCTGCCCGTGAGCTGCACGGCTGCCGTCACAGGCTCGCCGACCCGCCATTCGCCACCGCGATTGTCGAGGGTGGCGAGCGCAGGCACGAGCCGCGTCTGCGGATCAAGCGCCGGCGACACGAAGGTCACGCGGGCGGTCGCCTGACGGCCTGCCGCCTTCACCAGCACCGTATTGCCGGGACGCACCCGGCCCGCATCCTCGGGCTTGAGATTAAGCGCGATCGACACCTGGCTCAGGTTGGCGATGCGATAGAGTTCGGCATCCGCCGCGACCGTTTGTCCCAGCGTCACGGGGCGCGCAATGATCTGGCCCGAGATCGGCGCGGCAATGCCGAGCCGGTTGAGCCCGCCGCCGCCGACACCCGCCGCCGAAACCATGCTCTGCGCCTGCGTCAGGGCGATCCGCGCCTCCGTCGCCGCTGTGCGGGCGGCGATCAGATCCTGTTCAGGGGAGACTCTCTGCGCGAACAGCCGCTGTTCGCGCGCGAGGTTCGAATTAGCGAGCTGAAGCCGCGCCCGCGCCGCCTCGACCTCGCCCTTGATCTGCGCCGCCTCGCGGCTTTCGATGACCGCAATGGTCTGGCCGCGTCCGACCGATTGGCCGAGGTTACGGGTGAGCGCGACCACGCGTCCCGCAATTGCGGCCGAGACGACCTGCGTTCCCTGTGGGTCGCCCTCGATGATCGCGGGCAGCTCGATCGTCCCGGCCCCGCCGATGATCGGCCGTCCGACCTGGACGCCCGCTGTGGCGATCTGGTCGGCACCCAATGTGACGACGCCTTCACCGGCATGACCGCCTTCAGCACCGCCCTTTTCCGTGCCCGCTGCCGTCTCATTGGCAGCTGCGCCTTCGGCAGTTGCCTCGTTTCCGCCATCCTTGCCGCCGCAGGCAGCCAAGAGCAGGGCGAGCGACGCCGCGCCCGCGAGATAAAAGCTCTTCATCACTGATTCCCCCCATTGGGCGCACGAGCGGTCAGTCGCTCCACTTGCGCGCGGGCATTCTGGTAATTGGCAAGCGCGTCGATCGCGGCGACCCGCGTTTCGGCGAGCGTGCGTTCAGCATCGAGCAATTCGAGCTGGCCGAACTTGCCCTCGCGATAGCCGATCCGCGCGATGCGGGCGGCCTCCTGTGCAGCCGCCAGCGCCGGCCCCGACGCCGCACGAGCCGTCGTTGCGGCATTGGCCGCCTGCGCCTGCGCGTCCGTGATCGCCTGTTCGATGTCGAGCGCGGTCACGCGGCGCTGCGCATCCGCCTGGGTCCGCTGCGCGGTCGCCTGCGCAATCGCGGCGCGACCATTGTTGAACACCGGGATCGGGATCGACACGCTGAACACCGCCGCCATGTCGTTGGTCGCTTCCAGGCGGCGGATCGACGGCCCGACGTTCAGGTCAGGCACGCGATTGGCGCGCGCGAGCCGCACGCCGGCTTCGGCAATGGAGAAATCCGCGTTGGCTGCCGCCAGCGCGAGTGTGCCGGTCGTGTTGACCGGTGCCAACGGCCCATAGACGTTCACATCGGGAAGGCGATCGAGCAGCGTGTCATCGAGCAGGCCGTCGATCGGCCGTCCGATCCGACGCGCCAGATTGGCGCGGGCCGCCTCGGCCAAGCGAAGCTGCCGCTCCACATTGGCGTCGGCATTGATACGCGCGACATCCGCGCGCTGTTGCTCGAGTGGCGATGCCCGCCCTGCCTGCACGCGAACGCTCGCGGCCCGCAGCGCATCGCTGGCGATCCGGGCCTGATCGCGGGCTGTCATTACCCGGCGATCGGCCGCGACCGCTTCGACATAGAGCTGCGTTACCTGAAGCCGGACATCCGCCGCGATGATCGCGGCCTGGATCTCGGCCCGGGACAATTGCGCATTGGCGACCGCGACGCGGGCGCCGCGCTTGCCGCCTAGCTCGATCGGGATCGCAAAGCCGACCGTGGTTTCCGCGCTGCGGACCCCCCGATACGGCCCGGAGCCGATGACATTCTCGACTTGGCCTTGAACCACCGGATTGGGCCGCAAGCCGGCGACTGTGCGACCTGCACGGGCCGCGTCGATTCCAGCTGTCGCCGCTTCCGCAGCAGGGGCCGAACCGCCCGCTGCACTGACCGCTTGGTCAAGCGTGTAGACCGGCGCATCCTGCGCAACAGGCGCGGACGGTCCGACCTGCGCCTGCGCCATCGTGGCGCAAGACGCTGCGGCCAGCATGGCCGCGAGGATACGATTCATGAAAATAGGACTCCTGACGATGATCGACAGGGGCGCGCCAACGCACGCCCAAATCGGACGTCAGGCTTGGGGGGGCCTCAAATGGACCATGCCGGTGCGGCCGTCGAGCGACGCAGAGGCGGAGATTGTCGGCTTGGGCACTGTGAGGACGGGGGTATATTCCATCGTCGTGCGCGCAGGCGCGCCGACGTCGTGTCCGTGACAATAATTGTGATGATGCGGGACATTCTTGTCCGAGTCCGATGGCACCTGATCGATGTCACCGGCGGTATGGACCGTGAACTCAACGCCCGCGATGCTTCCCCCCGCCAGATCGGCGGCATGGGCCATGCCGGAGAAGCTGGTCAGGACCAGCATCAGGCATGTCAGGAAAGGCAAAAAGGCTCGCACTAGCTTGCCTCTATCACGGAAGGGTTTTCATGTCATTGCACTAATTCGAACCAAGGGTCACTGAGCCGGAACCCGAGCGGGATCGGTCGCGCCCGTTCCAGGCGAACCCGACCGCAATGGCGACCGCCATCAGGAGTTGCGCCAGCACCGATTGCCAAGTGGGAAACACGCCGAGCATCGACAGCCGTGGCACGTCCGCGAGCGGTGCGATGTTGATAAGGCCGGCTTCCTGGAGCGCGGCGACGCCTTTACCCGCCAGCACGACGGTCAGGACCGCCATGAGCCAGGAGCTATAGCGGAAGAACTGCGCGATCGGCAGCTTGCGACTGTAGCGAAGCATGGCCCAAGCGATCAGGCTGAGCAGTCCAATCGCCGACCCGGCCCCCGCGAGAAGCATCCCGTTGTCACCTTGCGCCGAAAGCGCGGCATAGAACAGGATCGTCTCGAAGACCTCGCGATAAACTACGACGAACGCCAGCCCGAACAGGAACCAGCCCGACCCGCCCGAGAGCGCCCGCGACATCTTCTCGCGAATATAGCGCTGCCACTGATCGGCCTGCGCCTTGCCGTGCATCCAAATCCCGACCGAGAGCAGCACGACCGCGGCGAACAGCGAGCCAAACCCTTCCGTCAGCTCCCGGCTCGCACCGCTGATCCCGATCGCATAGGTGGCGACCGCCCAGGTGATCCCGCCCGCGATGATCGCGCTGACCCAGCCGCCATGCACGTACCGCAGCGCCTCGCCGCGCTCGGCTTTACGCAGGAACGCGATCATGGCGACAACGATGAGCAGGGCTTCGAGCCCTTCACGCAGCAGGATCGTGAACGCGCCCAGGAACGTGGACGCTTCGGTGGCGGCATCAGGCGCGAGCGCCGCTTCCGCATCGTCGAAAAGGCCGCCCAGTACTGCGACCTTCTCCGCGAGATCATCGGGCGACGCGCCCCGGTCGATCGAGGCGCGGAACTCCCCCATCGCGCCCTCGATTCGACCCATCAGCGTCGCGTCGCGCGCGGTGAGTGTTGGCTCGATCGGCTCGAACCCATCGAGATAGGCCGACAGCGCCAGCTCTTTCGCCATGCGCGCATCGCCGCGCCGCGCAGCCGCCACGCTTTCGGCGAGTTTGGCGCGGGCGACCGCGAGCGAGCCGGGAGCCTGTTGTATCACCTGTTCGGGATGACGACGCAGGAACGCGAGCACTGGGTCAGCCTTGGCGTCGCCGATCGCCGCGCCGAGCGCGGCCGGGGTGAGCGCGACCAGGGTTTTCAGGTCCGGAATGCGCCGGCGAAGGGTCGGGTCGGATTTCCAAAGCCGCTCGCCTTCGCGCGCCTGCGCATCCGTGAAGGCGAAGCTCCCGGCTCGGAATGCTAACGCCCAGCGCTGATCGTTGGGCAGATCGGCGAAGCTCTGCATCGCGGTCCCGTCGATGCCTTGCGTCACCACCTGATAGAGCGCGAACACGCTGCGCTGGCGCGCGCGCTCGGCATCGGTGAAAGCAATCGGGGGCGTAGCGAGCTTGGCGGCGTCAGGGCCACGGCCGTTGCCCGTCATCCCGTGGCAGGACGCGCAGGATTGTCGGAACAGTGCATCGCTGGAGACGAGGTTCGGAGCCTTATCGGGCGCGAGCGGCACCGGGTAGGCGCGCAACAGATCGGCCGCGAGCCCGTGCGCCAATGTTGCCACCTGTTCAGTCGGTCCCTTTTCCGCGATCACCGCCTGGAGGTTGGCAGCCCGCTGGATGAGGGCTTGACGCTCCGGCTTCGCCCGCAGGCCCTGAAGCCGTGTCGAGACCGACGCGGCGAACTCCGTCATCTCGGCATATTCCGACGTGCTCTTGATCCGACCGTTGGCGACCGCGCCGCCATAATCGACGGCCATATAGTCGAGCAGCCGCCATGCGGTTTGCACGTCGCCGGGTTCGGCGATTGCCGCAGCAGGGATCAGCAGCGCCGCGAGCGCGGAGAGCAGCCGCAACGAGAGCATTGCCCGGATCAACGCGAGCAGACGCACTACCGCTCTCCCAATTCGCGCCGAGCGCCAGTGACGATTTCATAAGCGGAGTGGAGGAACAGGAGGGCGATGAGGCCGGCGACGGCGAGGTCCGGCCAGGCGCTTCCTGTCCACGCCACCAGACCGGCCGCGGCGATCACCGCCACGTTGGCGAGCGCGTCGTTGCGGCTGAACAGCCAGATCGCGCGAACATTGGCGTCCCCTTCCCGGAAACGCGCAAGCACCAAGGCGGACACGACATTGATCGCGAGCGCGACAACGCCGATTGTGCCCATCAGTTCGGCATCGGGCGCGGTTGCGTTCAGGGCGCGCCAAATCGCGAAACCGATTACGCCCACGCCAAGCGCACCGAGAAACAACCCCTGCGTCAGCGCGACCTTTGCCCTCGCCCGTGCGGACCAGGCAAGCGCGAGAAGACCGATAAGGCTGATCGACCCGTCCCCGAGAAAATCGAGGGAATCCGCTTTCAGCGCTTGGCTATCGGCGATGAACCCGCCGAACAGCTCGGCGACTCCGAAGCCGAGGTTGAGCACCACGACGGTCAGCAGCGCACGGCGATAGGCCGGATCGGTTTGCGCGCGCGCGGGCTCCCCGTGGCACCCGCAGCTTTCGGTAGAAGCATTCATGCGGCCTTCCTTACCACCTCCAGTCGCTGTAGAAGCAAGCGAAATGTGCGACACGTTCGCATAAGCAAGGATGGCATGATGAAGCCGGTGATGATTGGGCAGCTCGCCAGCGAGACCTCGACGAAGGTGACGACGATCCGCTTTTATGAGTCGATCGGGTTGCTCCGATCCGCCCCTCGCACGGCGTCGGGTCGCAGAACCTACGATGCCAGTGACATTGAGCGTTTGCACTTCATCCGCAACGGTCGCCGGCTTGGCTTCTCCGTCGACGAGATCCGTTCGTTGATGGGGCTGGCGCAGAACCCGGACCAGGATTGTGGTGCCGCCTCAGCTATCGCTGCTCAGCACCTCAAGGATGTGGAGGAGAGACTGGCGCAACTCGCGGTGTTGCGGGATGAGTTGGCAATGCTCAGCCAGAGCTGCACCAAGGCGCGCATGGCCGATTGTCGGATCATGAAGGCGATCGGCAAAGGCCACCCTCAAGCCGATCAATAATAATCGGCCAGCCTGAGCTCGCGCACATCACCCGAGGCCATCGTCAGCTTTACGAGGGTGCCAGCAGGCCGGGAGCGCACTTGCCAGAGCTCCCCACGCGTATAGTTCGCATCGATCGAATGGCCGTTCACCGCCACGATCCGGTCGCCGACCGCCCAGCCAGCCTTTTCCGCGGGACTGTTCGCCGCCACATGAACAACGGTGAGCGCCGTTGGTGAGGCTGCGAGGCCAAGGCCGCTACGGTCCTTCAGCATCGGCAGGCGACGACGAGGACCGAGTGGCCGGAGCCACACGAATCCGGCGGTCACGTCGAACACCACGTCGAATTGAGCGATCAGCGGTAGGCCGACATTGCCAACCGTGCTGGTGGAGAGCCAAGCTCTCATCCCGAGTGTGGGGACGTTCGAGACGCCAAGCCCTTCGATGTTGATGTTCTGGATCGTGAAAGCATCGTTGATACGCACACCATCGACGCCGCCGATCGCCGCGGTCGAGACGAGCTTCCCGTTCAACAGCCCTTGATCGCGGGCATAGGCCGACGAGAGCATCAGCGCGGCCGAGCTGCCAAGATCGATCATCAAGGGCACGGGAGGCAAACCCGAGACGGAAGCTCGAATGAACAGCTCCTGCTTGGCACCGCGCCCGAGCGCGACAGCGCGCCAGTCGGGACCGGCGAGAAACGTGCCTGACTTGACGACCGCCATACGCCTTTTCGCGAAATCGAGCGCGATGCAGCTACCCGTGAACATATCGGCACCGAGGAGGATATCGATCGGTCGTCCGAAGGCCGCCGACACTGAACTCAGATCACCAACGACGGCAAAGGGTAAGCGACGGGTTTCGCGGGCGAGCTGTACGTCGATGTCGCGGACCAGCAGCACCGGGGCCTTGGCGCTCAGCCCGCTAATCATGCGCCGCTCACCATCGTTCAAGCCGAGCTTCGCCGCGAGCGCCGTGCTCATGATCGACGCGCCGCTGCCACTGTCGAGCACCGCCCGCACCGGCACTCCGCGCACTTGTGCCGAAACAAGGAGGGTATCACCCGTGCCGACTTCCAGCGGCTCCCATTCGAGGTGAGCCGCACCGAAGTTCCACGAGCCCGCAGACCGGGAAGTCTGTCGCGCGAGCGTTGGAGAACCGAGCACCAAGCCGGTTCCACAGGCCACCAGCCGCGCCACTAATGAGCGTCGAGACATACCGATTGCTTCAACACGGGCCGTCAAAAAGCCACCTCCAGCCCCCCGTCCGCAGGAGAGCAAATTGCGGTTACATGCTCCAGCCACTGGAGGAGCAAGTGCTTTTGGTGCGCCCGAAAATCCTCAGAAGCGCTTGGAGAACTTTAGATGAAGGATGGTGCAGACCGCTTAGATGCCTTCCCGATAACGAACGGTTCCGGGGGACGCTGGGCCGATCGGGACCGCGAACGGTGTAAACGCTCGCGCTAAGTGGCGGCATTCTGATCGCGCTATTTGTCGGCGAGCGTCGCTACGCGGCTACCGGCTTGGTCTCGGCCGATCGCACATAGGCGTAGAGTTTTGGCTTGGAGATGCCGAGCATCGAGCAAATCTTGGCGATCGGCATCGTGTTCTCGTGGTAGAGCCTGACGGGCAGGTCGCGCTTGTCCTTGCCGAGTGCGGCCGGCCGGCCACCCTTCTTGCCGCGAGCGCGGGCTGCGGTGAGACCGGCCTGGGTCCGCTCGCGGATCAGGTTGCGCTCGAACTCCGCCAATGCCCCGAACAGGTGGAAGGTAAGCTTGCCCGACGTGGTGGTCGTGTCGATCGCCTCGTGCAGGCTCAGCAGCCCGACCTTTTCCTCGTCGAGGTAGGTCATCCATCCGATCAGATCACGGAGCGAGCGGCCGAGCCTGTCGAGGCGCCAGACCACCAGTGTGTCGCCGGCGCGAAGCAGCTCCTTCACCTTTTCCAATCCAGGGCGAGCGGCAGTCGCCCCGGAGGCCTTGTCGGTGATGACCTTCTCGCAGCCGGCAGCCTTCAGCGCATCACGCTGGAGGTCCAGGTTCTGCTCGGCGGTCGATACGCGGGCGTAACCGATTTTCATGCGTAGGGCCGGTGGCGCCCCGATCGGGCGCGGTTTGGGAAGAAAGTCGTCATCGGCAGGTCTATGTTGCCCTAGTTTTCTTTACCGGGTAGATTTACGTCGAACAGGCCGGTTTGGCAACGCGAGCGGACTCGCATGGCGATGGGCAGGCAAATCTCCGTTTTCCTTACCTGCGACACGGACCGTCGGCGGTGACGCATCCGGCGCTTGTCCCGCCGCTGGCGATCGAGCGCTACCGCGTCCTTGAACCGCACCTCGCCGATGGCATCCCGCTCGCGGACCTCGCCCGCACCGGCACGCTGAGCGAGCGGACGTTGCAGCGCTGGCTCGGGCGCTACCGTGCCGAAGGACTTGCCGGTCTCGCGCGTCTGCCGCGCAACGATCGGGGCAGGCTGCACCTGCCGGAACATCTGGTCGAACTGACCCGCACTCTCGCCACCAAGCGCCCGCGACCCCCGGTCGCCGCCATTCACCGAAAGGTGCAGGAACTCGCCATCGCGCATGGACACCGAACCCCCAGCTATGCGGCCGTCGCGCGTGTCGTCAGGGCGATACCGGCAAGCCAGATCGCCGCAGCCTCCGATCCGGCCGTCTACCGCGACCAGCACGAGCTAGTGCATCGGCGCGAAGCCGCGACCTCGAACGAGATGTGGCAGGCCGATCATACCGTTCTCGACATTCTCGTGCTCGATGATGCCGGAACCCCGGTGCGTCCTTGGCTGACCGTCATCGTTGACGATCACAGCCGAGCCATCGCCGGTTACTTCCTCAGCCTCGATGCCCCCAGTGCCCTCAACACGGCGCTCGCCTTGCGGCAGGCGATCTGGCGCAAGCCCAATCCCGAATGGATCGTCAGCGGCATTCCCGAACAGCTTTACGTCGACAACGGCTCGGATTTCATCTCCGAGCATATCGAGCAGGCGTGCATCGCCCTCAAAATCCGCCTCATCCATTCGCTGCCGGGGCGTCCTCGCGGGCGCGGCAAGATCGAGCGGCTGTTCCGCACCATCAACGACATGTTCCTGCCCGACCTGCCCGGCCACCTGATCGCGGGCAAGCCGCTGTCGGCGCCAGTGCTCACGCTCGACGAGCTGCGCGCCCGCTTCGAGGCGTTCGTGTGCGGCGTCTATCATCGTCGCCCGCATGGCAGCACCGGCGAACCGCCGATCACGCGCTGGCAGAAGGGCGGGTTCCTGCCCGCAATGCCCGACAGCCTTGAACAGCTCGACATGCTGCTCGTGCACGTGCCCAAGCCCCGTAAAGTGCTGCGCGACGGCATCCGTCTGATGGGCAGGCGCTATGTCGAACCCACGCTCGCGGCCTTCGTCGGCGAGCAGGTCGAGGCGGTCTATGACCCCCGCGACCTGACCGAGATCCACGTCTACCACCAGGGCCGGTTCGTCTGCCGTGCGCTCAGCTCCGAGCACGCTGGGCACCCGTCGTTGCGCGCGATCCAGCGCGCCCGGCGCGGCGCGAAGGAGCGCGACAAGCAGGTGCCTGCCCCCACGGAGACCTTCGATGGCGACCAAGAGGATACGGCTTCCCGGCCCACCACCTACCGAGGGCTCCGGCTCTACGCCGCTGACGATTGAGTTCCTGGTCGAGCAGCCGTTCCTGGCGACCCGCGACCATGCCCGGTTCGTCGAGTTTGCCGAAGCCTGCGCGCACTACCGCTATATCGGCGTGTGTCATGGCCGGCCGGGCGTCGGAAAGACGCGATCGGCGCGCGAGTTTTCCAGCTTCCCCGACCTGGGGGAATATGCCGCGCTCCGTCCCATTGCCGCGCTCCTTGGCGAAAAGGTCGCTCGCTGCCGCGCCGTCTTCTACACCGTGTCGGTCAGCAACACGCCCAAGACGATCGACGCGGTGTTGGGCCTCAACCTCATTAAGCTGGGCTATGCCCGGCTGACGGTCGCGGGCGGCTCGCAGGACGAAATCACCCATGACGCCGCCCGCATCGCCTGCCCCCTCGTCATCGTCGACGAGGCCGACCGCCTGACCATAAAGTCGCTCGAACATCTCCGCGACATGGCCGATCGCCACGGCTTCGGGCTGATCCTGATGGGTATGCCGGGCTTGGAGAAGCGCCTCGCCCGCTATGCCCAGCTCTACTCGCGGATCGGCTTCGTCCACGAGTTCAAACCGCTTACCGAGACCGAAATGCGGCTGCTGCTCGCGACCCACGCCGGCGATTTCGGGATCAGCTTCGACCCGGCCCAACTCGACGCGATCGAAGCGCAGGCAGCCGTGATCCGCATCACGCGCGGCAACTTCCGGCTCATGGAGCGCCTGTTCGCGCAGATGCGGCGGATCATGACCCTCAACCGCGTCGAGGAGGTCACCGCTGACATCGTTCAGGCCGCGCGCGATTGCCTCGTCATCGGACCCGGCAACTGACAAATAGCGCGATCAGAACGCCGCCATTTAGCGCGAGCGTTTACACAGGATAAGATCCATACCGTTTCCGGAACCACTTTCTTGTTTCCTCTTCGAAATTGGACTGTGCTGATGAGTTTGAGCGATGGTGGCTTCGCTCATACACTACGCGCTACCAGGCCCCTGCCCGTTTCTTAGGCTTAACGTTGTAGCTCAAGACCCCGGGGGCTCAGCCTCCCTTCTCCGGTTCTTGCCGCTGCGCAAATCCCTCGATCTACCTGCCGCCGTCGTGTGGTCGCACGGCATCATCCAAAGACCTATTTAGGCCGTCATGACTAGCCAATCTTCGCCATAAGGCGCCCCGCCGCCCCCTGCTCTGCCGCGAGATTGCGATTATAAGCGAGCGGCATCCGCGGCGACTTCCACCGCAGCGCGTCCATGATGCCGGCCAAATCCTCCCCGCTGGCGAACAGGTCCTGATTGAGCCCGATCCGCGTCGAGTGCGCACTGATCCCCTTCAGCAACCGCGCCAGATCGTCCGCCGTCAAATCGGGCAGCGCGCCACGGTCGAACGCGCGGCCGATGATCGACCGAAAGATTGGTCCGATCGAGCCCGGGTGCAGCGCCACGGTGCCGATGTCATATTCGACGCGCGCCTTCACCGCCGGCTTGGACAGCGTCTTGCGCAGATCCCACGTCTCCCGGCCCGAGATGCTGTCGATCGGCCGACCGCGCACGGCTGCCCGCGCCTTGTAGCGCCGCACCTGCACCCGCCGGAACAGCGGCCCTGTCGTGATCCCCGCCGCTTCGGTCCACGCCGCGATCGCCGCGACGGTGCGCGGGCTGAGGTAGGCGGTCGCCCCCTCCCCGTCTTGATCGCCCTTATGACGCAGAATCTGCAGCAGCCGCGCTTCGGGATCGATCGCCTCCTCAATATGCTCAATGGCGACCGCCACCAGTTCGGAGGCGCGCAGCCCGGTGTCATAAGCGGCCGATAGCAGCGCCCGATCACGCAGCCCCGGCAGATCCTCGCCACAACTCTCGAGCAGCGCGCGGATGTTGAGCCCCCGCGCCTTGTCGCGCTCGACGTCGCGCACCGGGCCCTTGAACCGCAGCGGCCGCGCCTGCTTCTGCGCAGCCCCCTTCTCGCGGCGCACCGTCTGGAGCCGCAGCTTCACCAGCGGCGCCGGCGTCGGATCCTTGAGCTCGAGCAGCTGGTGGATCTTGGCGATCGACGCCTTGTAGCGGGATAGCGAGGCCGGCCGGCTCCCCTTCCCGGCCCGCGCGTCGAGATAATCGGCCACGGTCTCGGGCGTGGCCGGCAGCGCGATCCGGTTGTTGCGCCTACACCACGCATCGAACGCCTCGACGTCGGACTTGAGCGCACGGATGCTATGGGGCGATGAAGCGGCCTGATAGGCGGCGATCAGGCCCTCGTTGACGGTGATGCGCTCGCCGGCGCGCATCTGCACGATCGTCCACGCAAGGTCGGCCGGCGCCCTGACGGCCGGCAGGACAGCCTCAGGCGGCGCTACGGGGATTTCTGGCCCTTCCCGGGCGGTTTCGGTGCTCACGACGCGCCTCGCTCCTCAGCCGCGCTTGTAGCCCACCTTATAAAGAACGGTCAAATCTGCTTATGTGATAACTGCAATTATCACATGTTCGTTCACCAACCACCTGAGTAGTTGTGCAGTGTTTTGGCATTCACTACACATCCGGCATGGAGCGCTTCCATCCCCTCGCCGCCGACACCGACGTCCCACCCGAGGAGCTCGCCCTCGCGCAAGGCGAATGCGCGCTGGCGCTCGGCCGGCTCGACGGGCTCCTCGCCAGCCTCACGGATATCGAAAAACGGCTGTTCTGCGTAGGGCTGCTGCGGGAGGTGTTGCTTTCATCCCTGGCGCAAGCGGGATTTGCGGACGCCGAACACCGGTTCAACGCCTGGTTCGCCGGGCTCGACCGCGGCCCCCAAGAGACACCCCTCACCGGCTGCTCCGCCTATGCCGTGGTCCGCGCCCTGCTCGGCGAACTCAGCCGTCATCCGTGGGAACCGCTCGCCGATGCCGCGCAGACCATCGCTCTGGCCGCTCGCTTCGGGGCCGACCGCCCGATGCAAGCCGAAGACGCGCTGGCGGAGGAAGCGATCGGCAGGGCGATCACGCTAATGAAACAGGCCGGCGCGGATGACGAGACCCCCCTGCCCTTCGCGGGTCTGGCCCGCCTGCACGCGCTGCTGCGCGCCGATCCGCGGTTCGCGCCGCTGGAGCGCGCGGTGCAAATCCGTTCGTTTGGGAACCGCGCGGTGGCGATCGAGCAGGCCGCCCCGCGCACCCCGCTCTGGGCGGTCGATGCCGCGCTGGGGCGGCTGCTGACCGCGTCCGGCGCGTGGGCCCGCGCCCTCCCCTGCCCCGGCGCGGTGACGGCGCAAACGCTGCAGCCGCAGCTCTGGCCGGGCGAACGCGCCATGCTGGCGGCCCGCAGCCTCCAGCGCAGCGTGACCCGGCTTGCCGAGCTGGTCGCGCAAGCGCCGCGGCGCGCAGCGCTGATGCGCGAGCAGTTGGGGCACCTGCGCTCGAGCGCGCGGGCACCGCAGGTGTGGATCCTGCTCGCTGGTTTTGCGCCACTCGGGCTCGATCAGATCACCTGGGCGTTCGGGATCAGTCGGCGCGGCACCTATGCGATCGGCGACGCCCTTGTGGCGGCGCGCATGGCACGGCGGGAGACGGTCAAGGGGAAGGTCCTGCTGGTCGCCGAAGAACCGGGAAGGGATTGGCAGCCGGCGTCTTTGGACCAGGCTACCGCCCTCCCCCATGCGGCTCTTGCCGAGTTCGACGCGGCGATGGGCGAGATCGACCGGCTGCTCGCCGGCAGTTCTGGCCATCCCTGACGCGGCCTCGCGCGCGTTAGGCGTGTATGAAAACTGATCTCTTCTTGACGTTATGTACAGATATCATACATAGACAGAGAAAGAAGGAGATGGCCAATGGCCACAACTGCCCATTCCGGCGTCCCCGCCAAAGCGCCCAGCCGCAAGGATCTGAGCGGTCCGGCGCTGCGCACCTTTTTCCGCATTGCCGACGCCTGGGACCTCAAGGAAGCCGAGCAGATGAAGCTTCTCGGGCTCGACAGCCGCTCGACCTTCCAGACCTGGAAGCGCGGCGCGGTCGCGGCGATTCCCAAGGATGCGCTGGAGCGCATCTCCTATGTCATGGGGATCTACAAGGGGCTGAAGATGCTCCTGCCCCGTACCGCCAACGAATGGGTACGCAAACCCAATGAGGCGCCGCTGTTCGCCGGACGCCCGGCGATCGAGCGGATGGCCTCGGGCAATGTCGCCGATCTCTACGTGGTGCGTCAATATATCGACGCGCAGCGCGGCTGATGGATGCCATTGCGACGACGCAAGTGCGGTGGCAACCGTGCTACCGGATCGTCGCAAGCCGGTTCCCGCCCATATCGCTGTTTGAGGATGTCGCGGATCCGGCCGACCTGGAAGCGGTCTATGCGATCGAGGCGATGACCAACGACCGGCTTCGCGACGAGGTCGGGGACCTCGCCCTCGTCCCACCGGAGGACCGCGTATCGGGACCCGGAACATCGGCGATCATGGCAGCGTTCACCCACCTAAATCCCGATGGCAGCCGGTTCTGTGACGGCAGTTTCGGGCTGTTCTACGCTGCCAGCACCATCGAGACTGCGGTTGCCGAGACGCGCCATCACCGAACCCGCTTCATGGCGTACACCCACGAACCGGCGCAGGAACTCGACATGCGCGTCTACGCGGTCGACCTGGACGCCATGCTCCACGATATTCGCGGCCTGCGCGATGAACGCCCTGCCCTCTACGCCCCGGACAGCTATGCCGCCGGCCAGGCGCTTGGCCGGCACCTGCGTGAGCAAGGTTCGGATGGCATCGTGTACCAAAGCGTGCGCGACGCCGACGGCGAGTGCGCCGCGGTGTTCCGCCCTCGCCTACTCGCCAACAGCCGACAGGAGCGGCACCTGTGCTACGTTTGGGATGGCCGGGCGATTGTCACCGTCTACGAGAAGAAGACATTCGCCTAAAGGTCCTGCGGACAAGCTAACCTTTCGGCCTTGAGTGACGCCTGTCAGGAATAGACCCCGGCAGCCATACGATCGAGATCTTCCATGACGATATCGATATCGCCATTCGCAACCAATTCCGCGGCCGTTTTCCCAACTCCAGAAATGGGTTGATGCTTGAACCAGATAACCGCCTTGCCTTCTTCGCCTGCAAGTTCTGCCGCTCGCGTTATAACTCGGGCTATTTCCTCCAGTTTAATCTGCACGGTCGGGGCGGAGGGATACAGAGTCATGGCCTTAGGATCCAGGCGAGCAACGCGAGCCAAATGCGCCATGGAGAAGCGCAGGCGCTCCGCCAGACGACGGGGCGAGATGATCTCATTCTCGCGAATGTCATCCTGGAAGGCTGCAGTCATAGGGCAGTCCATATTCAACATGTGAAGACAAAACTCTCACGTCTCAGAACCGCTGAAGATTGTCCTAGCTCCAATGCTGATCGAGCAGCGCTTTCAACGCGGCCTCCGCTTCAGCCCGCGTACCACCGGCATGCGGGAGCAAGGTAAGTTTGAGACCCTTACGATCCACCGCCTCCACTTTCAGCAATGGTTTCCCCCCTTCGGACACGATCGTTTCCGGCTTTCCTGACTTCTTGGGGGATCCTGACCTCTTGGGGGGATCGGCGGCCAGAGCGAGCGCGCGTATGATATCGGGGACCGGCATCGGTGCTGCGCGATCGGACTGCACCTGAGCGAGACGTCCCGCCTCGGCGAACACACGCTGCCGCCGATCCTCCGGTTTCAAGAGAGGCTTGATCGCGGTGACATGCTTGATCCTGAGATCCTGCGGAAGGGCGAAGGCCGCCATCAGTTCCGCCGGCAGCCGGGCAAGGTCGAGATAGCGGCTGAGCCAGCTTTCCGTGACATTGATCCGCTCGGCCATCACCTTCTGGCGCCCCTCATAATAGGCGTCGAGCGCGCGCAGATAGTCGCGCGCGCGCTCCAGATCGGTGAGATCGTCGCGCGCCCGATTCTCGAGGTCAGCGAGACGGAAGGCCTCCTCGTCGGTAAGGCTACGGATATCGACGAGAAAGCGGAAATCCGGATAGTTGTGGGCGCGCAGCCAACTGATCGTCCAATGCCGGCGCGCGCCGCAAATCACCTCGAAATCGAAGGCAGGATCGTCCTTCACGCGGCGAACGATGGCGGGCATTTCTTGCTTGCCCTGCGCCTTGATGCTCTCGATGAGGTCGGCGCACCGCTCCTCATTGAGGAGCGCATATTCGCGGTTATGCCCCGCCCACATTCGGCAGCGCGCGGGATCGACAAGCTCATGGGTGCGCGAGACGACGCTGCCCGTCGCCAATTCGGCAAGCCGGCTTTCCCGGCCCGCCAGCACGCTCGCACCGATGCCAGGGCGCCGCGCCGCTGGGGCTTGCGCCCCCGGGTCGATTCCGGCGACCAGATCAGCCGCGAAGTTGGCGTTCTTCTTGCTCATCATCCACCCCTTCTACCCGGAATTGCACCGGTGCAATTTTGCTCGCATCAGGCGAGTCCTTCCTTGCGAAGCCGCGTCAAATGGCTCGGCCACATCGACCGAATGTCGACCTCAATTTCACTGTTCACGCCATCAAGATAGGCAAGGCAGCGGTTGCGCACCGCCGAACTGGTGACCGGGCCGTCCAGCTCGTAGACGGTCATCAGCCGCGCCGTTGCATTGTCGATTTCGGCCGAATCCTTGAGCGGCGTACGGACGATCGCGTGACCGAAAAGGGTCCGCATCAGGTTCAGCAGTTCCTTCTGCATCGACTTATTCTCATCGACCTTGGACGCCACAAAGCGCAGGAACTGCAGCGACGGCGCCAAGCCGCGATCGGCCAGCGTCTCTATGGTCTCATCGAGCATGGCGAGGAAGGCCGCAGTCGACGAGAAGTCCATCACCGTCGGCGGAACCGGCACCACAAGCGCATTGGCTGCGCGCAGCACCGAAAGCGAGATCGCGCCAAGCGCCGGAGGCGGATCGAGAACTACCACATCGAACCGATCGGCAATGCTCGCGATGCCTTGCGCCATGCGGTCGATCAGGTTCCCCTGCCCCCGCGCCATGCGCGCTGCGATTTCATATTCCGACTGGAACAGCCGCAGATTGGCCGGAACAAGCTCGAGGCCGTCGAAGTGGGTCTTGCGCAGGGCATAGTCGAGCGACTCCATGTCGTCGTGCCGCAGGAATGGATAGAGCGTGTCCTCCTCGGTCAGGTCGAGGTCGGGCACATAGCCGAATAGCGTGGTTGCCGACGCTTGGCTGTCGCAATCGATGAGAGCCACCCGGTAGCCCTTGATCGCGAGATATTGGGCCAGGTGCACCGACAGAGTCGATTTCCCCACCCCGCCCTTGAAGTTCTGCACCGCGATAACGCAGCAGGGATCGGTTGCGGCCCGCCAGGGCCGGGTGCCGAACAGTCCGCGCATGTCGTTGAGCTGCGCCAGGGTATAGCCGACACGCCGATTATTCTCGGTTCGCGGAGGCGGCGGCAAGCGGCCGTCCTTCTCGGCCTCGCGAATGGCCGCCGCGGTTCGGCCGACCAGTTCCGCGGCCTTGCCAATCGGGAACGTCGGCTCGCGCCGCTCGTCCGCCCGGGCACTCCGCGCGGAGTCGCGGAGCCGCTCGAGGACAGAGCTGGTCCGTTGTGCGAGCGTCGAGACGGACAGCAGGTCCTGCGTGCCCTCAATGTCGAGTGATGCAGCCAAGAGAGGCCCCCTTGCGAAACTAGAGGGGGCATAGCTCAATTTGCACTTTTAGGTCAATCGAAGGCTGATTTTCGCAAGTCGGCCCAGCCCGAAGGGCGAAACTTGCCCAATCTGCGCCGCAGACCTTTTGCGCCCCCTCGCAACCTGACCCCTTGGGGGCAGTTCATCCCGAAATTGCACCGGTGCAATTTCGGCTCAGGGGCGCCCGCGTCGTGCCAGGAAACTCTCGCAGAAGCCGGTCCAGGATGCGATCAGCTTGGCGCCCTTGAGCTTCGCCAGCCTTTCGCCCATCTGCGCGCGATAGGCATCGGCAATGAGATCGATGTCCCAACCGCCGCCAGCCGAACGGCCGATGGCCGCGAGCGTGTCCGAGCCAAAGCGGATCGTGCCGTTCGGGAAGGTGACCTCCCCTGCCCCAGCCTTATCCTTTGACACCAAGGCCGCCACCGCCGCCTGTGTGACAGCCTCGACGGCAACGGTCTCCACCTCGTCCTCGCGCCGCGCCTTTCTGCCCGCAGAGTGCCGACCGATCTCATCCACGGTCGCGATTTGGGCCGGAGCATCCTTGGGCTCAAAGCGGAATTCGATTTCGGTGACAGTTCTGCCCTGGCGGATCTCCCGCCACTCCACGCGAAAATGGGCGAGCTGGTCGATTTCGGCCTTCGCCTTTTCGAGAACTTTGCGGCGCAGCTGCGCGAAATCCTTGTAGACGTCCGGCGCGATGCCGAGCAGCGCACGCAGCGCCGTCATGTCGCCCTTCCAGAGCGACTGGCGCCTATGCAGCCTCAGCGCCCCGATCTCGTACAGCTTGAGCGCATAGGTTGATCGGAAGCCGAGCACCGCCTGGCGGTTCAGGACCGCATAGGTCTCCGATTCCTGGATCAGCTTTCGGGCTTCGGGCGTGAACTCCCACTCGATCCACCCAGCGTCCGCGCCCTCTTCGTCTTCCGCTTCTTCGCGCGACGACGAGATAAGCGAAAAGCGCAGCGTCGCCTTCTTGCCGCGCCAGGACTTGTCGTCGACCGCGAAAAGCGTGCGGTGCAATTCCTCAAGCATATCCGAGATGCGCTCATTGCCCTTGTGGCCGCGGCGAATGTCCGCCTTTCGCATCTTGTGCGGGCGGTCCTCCCAGGCATCACCGCCCGCGGTCAAAATCATCAGCGCAAGCAAACGCGAAGCAGTCAGGCTAAGCGACTGGCCTTTGACGAACTTGACCTCGACGATGCTGCCGGGCTTGGCGAACTCGTCACCGCCCTTTGCCTGCAGGGCGGCAGCCACCCGCATCGCCCGTCCCGGAGAAGCGTCATCGCCGGTGGGGGAGGGCGTTACAGCGTGATCTAGGGCTTGCTCGTCATCCATGCCATGAAGTCTGCGCCGATTCGTCCAGCGTGGGAGAAAATCTGCCTGACCTGTCCTTACGCGTCAAGTCAGGGCAGGATAGACACCGGATTCGGCCCCCAAGAGGTCAGGATGGAACTTCGCTCCGAAGCAGCAAACCATGAGGAAGTGCGGCGAGTCGCGTTTCCAAGCGCCCGGACCCGCGCAAACGGCAGCGCGGACGCCGAAGAAAGTCCCTGACGAACGCTATGGCGAGCGAATCACTCCAGCAGGAAGCTGTCCCCCATACGGTCAGGAAGGCCCCAGCAGGTCAGGTTGCATCCCCCGATCGGTCAGGGAAGCGCCCCCGGAAGGGCAGGCAAAATCCCCCGTCCGGTCAGGATAAGCTTGCTCAAACCCGCAGAAATGCTGTGCTTTCGGCCTCCTGAATCTGAATCCTTTTGAATCGGAAAAGCTTCCGCTGCGAGCAGCGGCGTTTTGATTCTTTTTATTTTGAGAAAGAGATCGGCGTCGCGCCTGATGCAATCGTTCAATCCCCCCGCCTGGAGGGATACGCGAAGTTAGCCGCCTACGATAGGCTGCCGGCCAAATGACCTTGCGCATGGAGGGTGCATGATCAACTTCGCCAAGTTCGAGATCATCGGCCGGATCGGGGAAATCGACGCGCGGCCGAAAGTCACCCTGCTGTCGGTCTGCGCGAATTATCGCCGCAAGGGTGACGATAACGAATGGCAGGAAGACAGCCACTGGAACCGCGTGAGCGTCTTCAGCGAAGGCCAGCGAAAACATATCGCCGACCGGGCTCAAGTCGGGGATCTCGTGCGCATAGCCGGGCGGCTCAAGGACAGCTCCTATGAACGCGACGGCGCGACGCACTACACAACCGATCGCATCGTCGAGGAATTCGGGATCCTGGCACCCAAAGGCATGCCGGGGTGAAATACCGGGGAGGGGAGGGCGCAATCAGCAGCGGCGCTCCACCACTTCCAAGGATTAGTCGATGCCCATAGCTGCTCCCCATCGCGCCAAAGCCATTGTCGAAGCCCTGGGTGGGATCTGGCGCGGTACGCGCGGCGAATGCCGGTGCCCGGCACATGACGATCATGGTCCCAGCCTGTCGGTACGCCTGGGCGAGCGGGCGATCCTGTTCCACTGCTTTGCCGGCTGCGACACTCGCGATGTTCTGGCTGCTTTGCGCCGGCGCAAACTTCACGATGCGGAGCCGCTCAGCATGCCGCGCCAGAAGGCGGCCGCGGACCATCGCCCTCTTGCACTTCGCCTATGGAAGGCGAGCCAGCCCATCGCTGGCTCGCCAGCGGCCGACTATCTGGCGGCGCGCGGTCTGCCGCCTCCCTATCCGCGTTGCCTGCGCTACAATCCGCGCACCATCGTCGGGGCCGGTGAGCGCCGCCGGTTCTTTCCGGCGATGATCGCCGCGGTCGAGAATGATCTGGGGGTTGTCGCCGTCCAGCGGACCTGCCTCGATCTTGCCGACATCCTGCGCAAACCCTTGCCAAAACCGAAGATTGCACTTGGCCTTCTCGGCGACGCGGCCATTCGTCTGGCGCCGGCCGGCGAGGAGCTTGGCCTTGCCGAAGGCATCGAGGACGCCCTTTCAGCAATGGCCTGGTTCGGAACGCCGACCTGGGCGCTGGGCGGGGTCGAACGCCTTGGGCTTGTCGCCATCCCCGAACGGGTCAAGCGTATCATCGTATATGGCGATCGCGGTGCCGCCGCTGCGGCCATGCTCAAAAAAGCCCGCCCGCATCTCACCGCCAATGGACGCGAGCTGGTGCTTCGGCTGCCGGAACGGCACGCGGACTGGAATGATGCTTGGCGTGTCCGCCAGGCCGCCGAGGCGGCCTGAGAGGGGAGGGGGCCTTTAGACTGATGACCTGGCGCTGATGCCAGGTGTCAGACCTGGAGATGCCCCATGGCCACACAACCCCTAGCGCTCACGCTGCCGCTCGATGATCCCGCCCGTATCGCTGCTCAAGGCATAGCCGACCGGCTGTCCGAAGGACGTCCGGTTGCACGTAACGACCTCCTTGCCGAAATGGCCTCCGCCTTCGGTGGCTCGAGCGCCGATGGCCTGTGGTCATTGCGCGACGCCTACGATGTGCTCGAACTCGCGCAGGTCCTCCATCTGAAGAACGCGACGCTCCCGGCAGATGCGAATGCGCGGCTCGCCCAGCTGATCGCTATGACGGCGGCGCTTCCCACGCAAAGCGTGCGTAGCGAAACGCAGATCGCGTTCCAGCAATTCTCGACCCCGGCGCCGATCGGCTTCCTTGCCGCCAAGGCCGCCGCGATCACGGCGTGCGATATCGTGCTCGAGCCCTCGGCCGGGACCGGCCTCCTGGCCGTAGACGCCCATCTCGCCGGCGCGCGCCTCCTTCTCAATGAGATCGATGCCTGGCGCGCTCGTTTGCTGCGTCACGCCTTTCCCGAAGGTAGGCTGAGCACGCATGATGGCGAACTGATCGACGATATGCTCGATCCGCAACTGGTGCCGAGCGTCGTGCTTATCAATCCGCCCTTCTCGCGAAGCCAGGGGCGAGGGCGCGATCGCCATGCCGCGCTTCGCCATTTGCGCTCCGCGCTGTTGCGGCTTGCTCCAGGCGGGCGCTGCGCCGTTATTCTACCCGACCGCATCGAGACTGGGGACGCGGATTGGTTGCACGCCACCGCGGGCGCGCATACCCGTCTGCATCTCGACCTGCCGCCCAATGCCTACGCCAAGCACGGCACCGGCCAGGCAGTCCAGCTCATACTCCTCGAAAAGGGCGGGGCAGGGGGCTCGGTCCCGCGCCAGACCTGCACGACGCTCGGCGCTGCGCTTGCGGCCATCGATGCGATGGCGACCCCATGCGCGCCGCAGCCGCAGTCGATCTCCCGCGCCAGCGGATTGTTCCGGGGCCTCACGCGGCCGACCCGCCCCGTCTGCTCGCGTGCGGCTGTGACCCTGCCCACGACCCGCGCGGTCGCTTATCACCGTCTCGACGCGCCGGCGCCCGCGGGCGAACCGCAAGGGATTTACCTGCCCTATCGGCCAAGCCGTCTGCTGATTGCCGATGCCCGTGAGCACCCAAGCGCGCTGGTCGAATCGCAGGCAATGGGTTCGATTGCCGCACCTCCGGTCGCTTATGAACCCGTGCTGCCGGCCAGGATCCTGGACGACGGCCTGCTCTCGGACGCACAGCTCGAAACGCTGATCTACGCTGGCGCGGCGTTCGAGCGCGATCTTCCCGGCCGGTTCATATCCAGCGAGGAGGGTCTTTCGCTGTCGCCGGCAGAGGCCGGTAACGCCTATCGGACCGGCTTTTTCCTTGGCGATGGCACGGGCGCCGGCAAGGGGCGGCAGGTGGCGGGCGTCCTCCTCGACCAGTGGTTGCGCGGCAACCGCCGCCACCTCTGGATATCCAAGAGCGAGACGCTGATCGAAGACGCTCGCCGCGACTGGTCGGCGCTTGGCGGCTTGCCGCTCGACATCCAGCATCTCAACCAGTGGAAGCTCGGCACCCCGATCGCGCTGGGCGATGGGATCCTCTTCCTGACCTATGCCACCCTGCGCTCCAACCGCGGCGACAGGGGCACGCGGCTGCGCCAGCTGATCGAATGGATGGGTGAGGATTTCAGCGGCGTCATCGTTTTCGACGAGGCGCATGAAATGGCCGGGGTGGCCGGCGGCGAGGGCCGGTTCGGCGCCACGAAAGGGTCCGAGCAGGGCATCGCCGGCGTCCGCCTGCAAAATCTCGCTCCGCGCGCCCGGATTCTCTACGCCTCGGCGACGGGCGCCTCGGACGTCAACAACCTCGCTTATGCGACACGCCTCGGATTGTGGGGACCGCAGACGGCCTTCGCCGACCGGCGGGCCTTCGTGGAATCCCTACGCCGCGGCGGCATCGCAGCGATGGAGTTGATCGCCCGCGACCTCAAGGCGCAGGGCCTCTATGCCGCGCGGGCGCTCAGCTTCGCCGGCGTCGAATATGACATCCTCGAGCATCGGCTCAGCGAAGAACAGATCGCCGTCTACAATGCCTATGCCGATGCCTGGGCGATCATTCACAACAATCTGCAGGCCGCGCTCGCCGCCACGCGCGTCACCGACGGCTTCAGCGGTGCCACCTATAATAGCGGCGCGAAGGCCGCGGCATTGTCGATCTTCGAATCGACCAAGCAACGCTTCTTCGGCCAGATCCTGCTGTCGATGAAGCTGCCGTCGCTGATCCCGGCGATCGCCGCCGATCTCGCGCGCGGCGACTGCGCCGTCGTCCAGCTCGTGTCGACGTCGGAAGCCATGCTCGACCGTGCCCTTGCCGACCTGTCCCCCGAGGAGCGCGCCTGGCTCGACATCGAGCTGTCCCCGCGCGAATTCCTGGTCGACTATCTGACGGCAGCCTTTCCGGTGCGCCAGATGCGCACCTATACCGACGATAGCGGCACGGTGCGCTCGGAACCGATGATCGACGAAGCTGGGCAGCCGGTGCTGTGCCGGGAAGCGATCGCCATGCGCGATCAGCTCCTCGAGCAACTCTGTGCGCTGCCGGTCGTCGGCTCGGCGCTCGATCACATCATAGGGCATTTCGGGACGGAGGCCGTGGCCGAGGTGACGGGTCGCAGCCGGCGGATCATCGTCGATGCCGACGGCCGTCAGCGGATCGAACGGCGCAGCGCGCGCACGAACCTCGCGGAGACCGACATCTTCATGCGCGGCGAAAAGCGCATCCTGATCTTCTCCGACGCCGGCGGCACGGGGCGGAGCTACCACGCCAGCCTCGACGCGCCCAATCAGAGCCGCCGCATCCACTATCTGCTCGAGCCCGGTTGGCGCGCGGACGCGGCGATCCAGGGGCTGGGCCGCACGCACCGCACCCACCAAGCCTGCCCGCCCTTGTTTCGGCCCGTTTCCACCGATTGCCGCGGCGAACGGCGGTTCATCTCGACCATCGCCCGGCGCCTCGACAGCCTGGGCGCGCTGACCCGCGGCCAACGCCAGACCGGCGGGCAGGGACTTTTCGACCCCCGCGACAATCTGGAGTCCGACTTCGCGCGGGAATCGCTCGACCAGTGGTTTCGCCTGCTGTTCCAGGCAAAACTCCAATCGGTCCACTTCGATCAGTTCCAGGCGCTCACCGGTTTGAACCTGGCCGGGGAGGGCGGGGGGCTCACCGAGACCTTGCCCACGATCCAGCGGTGGTTGAACCGCATCCTGGCGCTGCGCATCGACCTGCAGAACGCGATCTTCGACGAATATCTCGGCTTGATCGAAGCACGGGTGGAAAAGGCACGCGAGGCCGGCACCCTCGATCTTGGTGTCGAAACGATCGCGGCCGACCGTATTTCGATCCTCGACCGGACGGTGATCCGGCGCGATCCCGTAAGCGGCGCCGAAACCGAAATTCTGCGTATAGAAACCGAGGAGCGATATCGGCCGCTGACCCTGGAGCGAGCGCATTGGCTTCTGGCCGACCCGGAAGCGCGCCGGTTGTTCAACCCGCGTTCCGGCAAGGCCGCCATTTGCCGGCCGACCTTCTCGCTAACGGACGAAGAGGGACGGACCGTGCGCCGCTATGAGCTGGTGCGTCCAACGCGCACCGAACGGCACCGGCAGGACCTCTTCGCCGAAACCCATTGGACCGACGTGGACCGCGCGAGCTTCGACGAAGCCTGGCAGGCCGAATGCGACGCAATGGCGGCGCAGACGCGCACGCAGATCATCTATCTGGTCACCGGCCTGCTGCTTCCGGTGTGGGGCAAGCTGCCCGACGATCATGTCCAGGTCTGGCGGCTGATGAGCGATGACGGCCAGTCGCTTCTCGGGCGTCTTATTCCGGCGCCGCTGGTGGAGCGGATTGCCAGCGCGTTCGGCATCGCGGCCCATGTCGAGATCGACCTCGGCGCGCGGGTCCAGCACGTCCGCACCTCGGGCGAGATCATGCCAATCGGAGCGCTGCGACTGAAGCGCGCCTTGGTTGCCGGCGATCAACGCCTCGAATTGCTGGACTGGAAGCCCGAGGCGCTGCCGCATCTCAAGGCGGCGGGCTGCTTCACCGAGATCATCCAGCACCGCACTCGGCTGTTCGTTCCCCCGAGCCGCGCCCTCGAGATCCTCGCCAGGATCACGGACTGACCCGCGACCGCGCCAAGCGACCGAAGAGAGGGGAGGGGGCCTTCGGCCGGGTGGGCCTGAGTGGCTCAAGCCGGCCGACGAGGTCGGCGCAACCCTCGAAGGAGACAACCGATGATCCAGTCCGTGAAGGTCAAGAACCTCTCGCTCTCGAAGGACAATGTCCGCAAATCCAATCGCGATGCCGACCTCGACAGCCTCGCCGATAATATCGCCGCGCATGGCCTGTTGCAGAATCTCGTGGTCACGCCGCTCAAAAAGGCAGGACATTTCACCGTCAAGGCGGGTGGCCGCCGCTTGCGGGCGCTCCAGCGCCTGATCGATTCAGGCCGGCTTGCCGGGGACCATGAGGTTCAGGTGCTGGTGCTCGAGGATGATGCCGGATCGGCCGAAGCGAGCCTTGCCGAGAATTTCCACCGCGTCGCGATGAACCCGGCGGATGAGTGCTCGGCCTTCAAGCACTTCCTCGACAAGGGCGCGAGCGCCGAGGATGTGGCGAAACGTTTCGGCGTCACGACCCGCTTCGTTGAGCAGCGGGTACGGCTTGCCGAACTGGCTCCTCTCGTCTTCGCGGCGCTGGCGGCGGGCGAGATCACGCTGGGGGTCGCCCAGGCTTATGCCGTCACGCCCGACGTCGATCGCCAGGCGCGCGTGTTCGAGAGCATGAGCCGGTCCTATTATGGCGACAATCCCGACAATATCCGCCGTGCGCTCCTCAACGGAACGGTCAAGGCGACCGACGCCAAGGCACGGTTCGTCGGCCGCGAGGCCTATGTCGGCGCGGGCGGCCGGATCGAGCGCGACCTGTTCGGTGAAGATGTGGACGAGAGCTGGATCGACGTGGAGCTCATCGAGCAGCTGGCCGCCCAGAAGCTTGAAGCGGCCGCGGAAGCGCTCGCTGCCGAACAGAAGCTGGCGTTCGTGACGCCGGTTCTCGCGACGCATGTGCCCTATGATACGGAGTGCCAGCTCCACGAATATCATCCGCCGCTGCGCGAATTGAGCGGGGACGAGCAGGAGCGCGTCGATAGTCTCTCGGATGAGGGCGACGCGCTCATCCGCGAACTTGAGACCGAACTCGAGGACGGCACGCCCGAGGCCGAGGCGGCTTCGGCGCGTCTCGCCGACATCGAGCGGGAACTCGATACGATCGAGGCGTCGCGCACGATGGTCGATGATGCGATCAAGGACCAGCTGGGCACCTTCATCTATCTGGCGCCCGATGGCAGTCCGCGGGTGCACAGCCGCATGTTCAGCGAGCGCGCCATCCGGCAGGCGGGCGAGGATGCAGAACCCGAAGCACCGTCCGGCAAGGTCGCGGCCTCCCGGCTCAGCGCGACGCTGGTTGACGAACTCGCGACCCAGCGCCGGCAGATCCTGGCAGCCCATGTCGCCTCGGATGCCGGGTTCGCGCTCGATCTCACGATATTCCTGATGGCGCACCGGACGGTGTTCGCCAGCAGCTATGTCCGGGACCACGCGACGTTGCAGGCCGCCGCCGCGAGCTTCCCGATCGTCAGCTTCCGCGATGAAGGTAGCGCGGCGAGCAATGTCCTGACCGAACAGCGCCAGGCGCTCGATGTGAGCTGGGCAGGCGGGAACACGCTGTCGTCCCGCTTCGATGCCTTCCGGCAACTGGATGAACAGGCGCGCGCCGATTGGCTCGCCCATGTCATGGCGCAGACGCTGGAGCCGACACTCAACGTCGACGATGGCGGGCGCCGCAACGGCTTCCACGATCATCTCGGACGGCTGCTCGACATTGATGTCGCGCAATGGTGGCGGCCCGATGCCCAGAACTTTTTCGGGCGGGTGAAGAAGGACGTCATGCTCGAAGCGCTCGACGAGATCGGCGGGCCGGTGCTGCGCGGCCGATACAAGGACGCCAAGAAGGGTGACCTTGCCAATGCCTGCGCTGCGCTCTGTTCGGGGCAGGGCATCGTCGAGGCCGAAGTCCGGGAAAAGGCGCTCTCCTGGCTGCCCGACGAGATGCGGTTCGGCGCGATCGAAAAGCCCGAAAGCTTCCGGAGCTATTCCGCTTTCCTCAGCGATGAAGACGACAGCGACGGCGGGGCAGGGGAGATCGCCCCCGATGGCGATGCTGGCGACTTCGAACAGGCCGCCTGAGGCGAACGCCTAACGGCGGGCGGCGCTTTCGTGTCGCCCGCCGCCCTTCATCGGCGGCGCTGAGACAGCCGCTCTTTCGCGGAGTATCCACCATGACCCAATCATCGGGCCGGCCCTCGCCGGCCGAGACCATCACGCGCGCCATCATCGACCGGCTCGAGGCCGGTGTGCGTCCCTGGGTACGGCCCTGGCGATCATGCGCCGCGCAAGGGCGCCCGCTGCGCGCCAATGGCGAGCCCTATCGCGGCATGAACACCTTTTGGCTATGGCTGGCCGCCGAGCAGTGCGGCTATCGGTCCCGCTACTGGATGACCTATCGGCAAGCACAAAGCCTCGGCGGGCAGGTCCGTGCCGGTGAGCAGTCGCAATTTGCGATCTTCTACAAAGCCTATTCGAAGAAGGTCGATTCCTACGAACGTCCGGGTGAGCTCGTCGATGAGCAGCGCCGGGTCATGCGGTCCTATGCGGTCTTCAATGCCGATCAGATCGATACACTGCCGGGCGATTTCTATCCCGAAGCCCTCTCCCTCGTCCCGCCGGGCGACCGGCTCGGTCCGCGGGCGGAGCGCTTCGTCGATCGGCTGCCCGCGCGGCTGCGATGCGGCGGCGATCGTGCTTATTATGATCTGCGCGCGGACGTCATCACCATGCCGCCGGTCGAGCAATTCGACACGCGCGCCGCCTGGGCAGCCACCATTGCGCATGAGGCCGGCCACTGGACAGGCCATCCAGCCCGGCTTGCCCGATCGTTCGGGAAGCGCTTCGGCGATCAGGCATATGCGTTCGAGGAGTTGGTCGCCGAACTGACAGCAGCGCTGGTTGGCGCCGATGTGGGTCTCCCAACCACCCATCTCGACGACCACGCGGCTTATATCGGATCCTGGCTCGCCATTTTGCGCAAGGATAATCGCGCATTGCTGACGGCGGCTGCGCGAGCCGAGGAAGCCGCCGGGTTTCTGCTGCGGGCAACCGATCTCGCTTGCGAGGATGATCTGGACGAGCAGGCGGCTGCTTGATCTCGCCATGTCGCCGATTGCACTATATCCATATATCCGCTATCGTGGATATATGGATAACGAATCTGTCATCGTCGCGTTGGGCGCGCTTGCCCAAGCCACGCGCCTCGACGCCTTCCGCCTTCTGGTGCGTCACGAACCCGAAGGCCTTCCCGCCGGCGAGGTCGCCAAGGCGCTGGATGTCCCGCAGAACACGATGTCGGTGCATTTGGCGACCCTGGCGCGTGCCGGCCTGGTCACATCCGAGCGGCGCAGCCGGATCATCAACTACCGCGCCGATCTCGATGCGCTACGCTCCGTGATGCTGTTCCTCGTCAAGGACTGCTGTGGTGGCCGGGCCGAGCTCTGCCATCCACTTGCGGATGAACTGCTTGCCTGTCGTGCTGCCTGAAAGGACATCAACATGACGGATCGCCTGTTGAACGTACTGTTTCTTTGCACGGGCAATTCCGCCCGTTCCATCATGGCCGAGGCGATCCTCAGCCGTGAAGGGCTAGGCCGTTTCAAATCGTTCAGCGCCGGCAGCCAGCCCAAGGGCGAGGTCCATCCGTTCACCATTCATCTCTTGGAGAAGCTGAACTACGACGCAAGCCGGTTCCGCTCGAAGAGCTGGGAAGAGTTTTCCGGCCCCGATGCGCCGTCCTTGGATTTCGTGTTCACCGTTTGCGACAATGCCGCCAATGAGCTTTGCCCGGTTTGGCCGGGGCAGCCGCTGACCGCCAATTGGGGGGTGCCCGATCCGGCCGCTATCGAGGACAGCGAAACGGTGCAGCACGCGGCCTTCTTCGATACTTACAGGATGCTGTTCAATCGCATCTCGCTGTTCACCAACCTGCCGTTCGAAGGCCTCGACAAGATGAGTCTACAGAACCGGCTGAACCGGATCGGCAAGGAACAGGGCCGCGCCGACCTCCCAAGCGAAAAGGCACCCAGCGCATGAGCAATGCCGCAATCGATATCGTCATCTATCACAATCCCGAGTGTGGGACGTCGCGCAACACGCTGGCGATGATCCGCAACGCCGGGATCGAGCCGCATGTGATCGAATATCTCAAGACGCCGCCCAACCGCCCGCGCCTGGTTTCGCTCATCGCCCGCATGGGCATCAGCGCACGCCAGTTGCTCCGCGAGAAGGGCACGCCCTTCGCCGAGCTGGGTCTTGCCGATCCGACGCTCAGCGATGACCAGCTCATTGATGCGATGATCGAACATCCGATCCTCATCAACCGGCCAATCGTTGTGTCGCCGCTCGGCGTGAAACTCTGCCGTCCATCGGAAGAGGTGCTCGATCTTCTCCCGTCCGCCCAGCGCGGGGCTTTCACCAAGGAAGATGGCGAGCAGGTCATCGACGCCGCCGGCAAGAGGATCGGGGCGTGAACGCGACCGTTGCGGCACGACCCAAGCCGGCGATCAACAGCTTCGAACGCTATTTGAGCGTCTGGGTGGCGCTCTGCATCGCTGTCGGCATCGCGCTCGGCTATTCGCTGCCGAATCTGTTCGCAGCCATCGCATCGGCTGAGATCGCGCGCGTGAACCTGGTCGTGGCTGTGCTGATCTGGCTGATGATCGTCCCCATGCTGCTCAAGATCGACCTCGGCGCGTTGGGGTCGGTTCGCCAACACTGGAAGGGCGTCGGCGTCACCCTCTTCATCAACTGGGCGGTGAAGCCCTTTTCAATGGCGCTGCTCGGCACGCTGTTCCTGGGATGGCTCTTCCGGCCGCTGCTGCCGCAGGGCGAGATCAACGCCTATATCGCCGGGCTCATCCTGCTCGCCGCCGCCCCCTGCACGGCGATGGTGTTCGTCTGGTCGAACCTGTGCGACGGCGAGCCGACCTATACGCTGAGCCAGGTGGCGCTCAACGACGTGATCATGGTCTTCGCCTTCGCACCGCTGGTCGGACTGCTGCTCGGGGTCGCCTCGATCACAGTGCCCTGGGACACGCTGCTCATCTCGGTCCTGCTCTATATCGTCGTGCCCGTCATCGTCGCGCAGATCATTCGTCGGGCGTTGCTATCGTCAGGCGGGCAGCCGGCGCTCGATCGGCTGCTGGCAACGCTTGGGCCGGTGTCGCTGGTTGCGCTGCTGACGACGCTCGTCCTCCTGTTCGGCTTCCAGGGCCCGGCGATCCTGGCTCATCCGCTGGTCATCGCACTGATTGCCATTCCCATCCTCATCCAGGTCTACTTCAATGCGGGCCTGGCCTATTGGCTCAGCCGGCGCTTCGGCGTGGCCTGGTGCGTCGCCGCTCCGGCCGCGCTGATCGGCGCGTCCAATTTCTTCGAGCTCGCGGTTGCAGCCGCGATCAGCCTGTTCGGCCTCAATTCCGGGGCCGCGCTCGCGACCGTGGTGGGCGTGCTGGTCGAGGTGCCGGTAATGCTGTCTGTCGTCAGCATCGTCAAGAAGACGCGGCCCTGGTACGAGCAACGCGTTCCTGCATGATCGCTACACTGCTGGATTCCAGGTCGCTTTCCGACCTGATGGCGGAGCTGAGCGCGGCGGGTCTGCCTGCCAGTGATCTCGCCGAGGCGGGACGCCGCTTCTTTCGGTTCGAGGATGATGTTGGCCTTGTCGGCTATGGCGGGATCGAAGGCGACGGCTCCGACCGCCTGCTGCGCTCGCTGGTCGTGAAGGCCGATCGGCGCGGATGCGGATTGGGCGGTGCCATTCTCACGGCAGTCGAACGCGCTGCAGCTGATGAGGGCGCGACTAGCCTGTACCTGCTCACCACGACCGCCGAGCCTTTCTTTCGCCGTCACGGCTATGAAACAGCCGAACGGACCGACGTTCCTGCCGTCATCGCGCAATCGGCCGAGTTCCGATCGCTATGCCCGGCGAGCGCCGCCCTTTTGTACAAATGGATTGCCTGATGTCGCGTCTTCGTATCCTTCCCGAACCCGATCACATGCCCGCGCTGGACCGCGCAATGATCCGGCCCGATCTCGCCGCCGGGCTCGGCGCGCTTGAGCCGAAACCTCGCATCCTCCTCCTCTACGGCTCGCTACGCGAGCGGTCGTTCAGTCGCTTCGCGGTCGAGGAAGCGGCCCGGCTGCTCATCCTCTTCGGCGCCGAAGTGCGGATCTTCGATCCGGCCGATCTCCCGCTCCCCGACCAGATCAAGGACGATGATCACCCGGCGGTGCATGAGCTTCGCGAGCATGCGCTTTGGTCCGAGGGCATGGTCTGGTGCAGTCCCGAACGGCACGGCCAGATCACCGGCATCATGAAAGCGCAGATCGACCATTTGCCGCTCGAATTCGGCGGCATGCGTCCGACCCAGGGCCGGACCCTGGCCGTCATGCAGGTTTCGGGCGGATCGCAGTCGTTCAACGCGGTCAACACGTTGCGGCTGCTCGGGCGGTGGATGCGCATGTTCACCATCCCCAACCAGTCGAGCATTGCTATGGCGTTCAAGGAGTTCGACGAGGACGGCCGTCTCAGTGCCTCAAGCTATTATGACCGGATCGTCGACGTCATGGAGGAGCTGGTGCGCTTCACGGTGCTGACACGTCGCCATGCCGATCAACTCGTGGACCGCTATTCGGAACGCAAGGCGGCAGCCGCCAAGCGCGACGCGGCCCAAGATCTGGCCTCACGGTCGAAGGCCTGACGGCCGGGCTCTTCCGATGCGACGCGCTTTCATGCCGTCCTGTGCGTATCGGGAGATCGGGTTGCGGGTGCCCTTCTTAAGGTCCTCTGCGTCATGAATGCCTGACGCGACAGGGCCTTCGCGCCTTTCGCCAGAGGATGCGGCACATGGGCCATCGCGCTGGCGGCGGCAACCCGAACGCTCCGGCCGTGTTGGCGCGCCGAGGCGCGCCTGCCCGCACCACCCGGACCTTATCGGGTTCCCCTTGGGCGTTGCCCGGCGGTGCCGCCGCCGCTTTTTCGATGGCCCGGAGGGTGCGCATCCGGCGGGAAGGCCGCCGGCCCTGCGACACGGAAAGGCAATCCCTCATGACCAGCTCCCTTTCAGCAGTGCTCCAAGCACTCGAACTCGGCCATCTCGACCTGATGGGCGACCAACGCTCGATGGAAGCGCCGCCGCCGGCCGAAGCGCTCGAACAGACCGTCAGCGCCATCTGGAGCGATCTCTTCGCGCTCTTCCCCTTCACCGCGCTCGAACGCGACATCGAGGATCTGGGCTGGGGCTTCGTCAATCTCTTCCACCGCGCGGCCGCCAAGAAGCATCAGCTGATCGACCGCCTGACCGACGAGATCCGGCTCCTGCTCGCCGAGCAGGACGGATCGGAGATCGCGACCGCTGATCTCGAGGACAAGATCGATCTCGCCCGCAAGGTCGAGCAGTCCGCCCAGGCCTATGAGGGGATGCGCGACACCGCGGCGCGCCACTATCTGCATGAGACCGGCCGCTCCTGGGTGCCCGCGACCGGCAACCGCATCTCGCTCGGCACGACCGCTGCGATCGTCGATGGCCGGGCCTATTTGCAGGCGCGGCGCGAGCGGGTGCGCGATGCCAATATGGTCCATGGCACGCCCGTGGTCTTCGCCGGCGGGCGCCTTCGCTTCGCCAGCGACGACGAGGCCAAGCAGTTTGCCGACAATCTGCTGCGGACCCTCAAGGCCGTGCGCGAACGTGTGGGCGACATGTATCTCGTCCATGGCGGCGACATGAAGGGCATCGAGCGTCTTGCAGCATCCTGGGCCGAGCAGAACGGCATCCAGCAGCTGCGGTTCGGCCTTGATCGCAAGCTTGGCGATCGTGCCGGCTTCCGGCGCAACGAGCAGATGCTCTCGGTCAAGCCGCGCTACGTCATTGCCTTCCAGGGCAACGGCGTCACCGAAAGGCTGGTGGTCGAGGCCAAGGCGCGCGGCATCCATGTCGTCGATCGCCGCGGACCGCTCGGAACGCCGCCGGCGGCTTTATCTCGCGGCTGACCGCCGTGCCGGCCGCTTCGGCGGCCGGCTTTTCTCAATCTCGCGGATTCCGGTGCCGGAGGGGAGGGGGCGGGGCGGATGCGTCCCTTGTTCCCTTCGGAGGTTCCGCATCATGTTCATGCCCGATCGCGCCAGTGCGCGCGTGCTCCTTGCATTCCGCGCTGTGCATGGCCGCCACTGGAAGGCGAAGCTGCTGTCGTTATGGTCGACGGGCCGCGATGTGGACGAAGCCGATGGCGCTCACTTACGACATCTGCGCAACCAGGCCGGTCCTTCCTGGCTCGGCCAGCTGACGCCGCGCCGCTGGCGCGCGATCGAAAGATTGGCGGCGCCCGGCGACCCGGTGCTTGCAGCGGTGTTTCTCGATCGTGCGCGCGAATTTCATCGCGGCGCGCAGATTGGCGCGCCTATTGCGCCCGCGCCGGCACTGCACTTGCTCGCGATCTCCTGCGAACTGGGTTTGAAGGCGCATCTTTTGGGTCATGGCTGGACGGACGATGCGCTGGCCCGCGATCTCCGTCATGACCTTGTCCGCGCCCTCGACGAGGCGCGGCAGCTAGGCCTGCCGGCGCCCGGTCGTCCCCTGGCCGATTTCATCAAGAACCTCGGCCCGGCCTATGCCGTGCATCGGATCGACGCGCTGGTGGCAGGTGGCTATGCCTGCGACATCGGTGCCGTGCTTTGCGAGACCACGCAGCTCCTCGATGCCGTGGCGGCCTGCCTGAGCCCAGCCATGCCAGGCGCCGCCACCTTGCCCACCTCCTCTTCCCCCTCCGCGTGATCGTGCAACGGACGTCGTGTCGAGCCCGCGAGTGGCCATGCGAAGGATCTACAATCCCGTCCTGCGGCTCAAGGGACGGGCAGATAAGGCACGCGCGTAAGGTCCGCGAGATGCCGGACCGGCGAGCTCGGCAAGGCCGGCAATATCGGCGGCTTCGATGGGTGGGCTCCGGTCATGGCCCAAGCGACGCACCGTCCTTCTCCTCATCTGACCCCTAAGCCGGCCGTCCGACCCATCCAACCCGCGAGCCATCGGGCCGAGTTGCCGTGTGCCACGGCTGCCCGCACCACCCCTTGTCCCGGGGTTCCCCGGCGCTGCGCGGCCGGTGGATGGGCCGTCCTGTCCGCCTTGGCCGGGGATCAGTCGAAGGGACGGTCCCTTGGACCCACATCGAAGGAACCCAAGCCATGCAGAACCTCGTCATCCTCGCCGGCAATGTCGGTGGCACGCCGGAAACCCGCACCACCCAGGGCGGCACCCGCATCACCCATTTCAGCCTCGCCACCTCGCGCCCGAAGCGCGACAGCAACGGCAAGATCCTGCGCGACGACAACAATCGCCGCCTCGAGGACACTGAATGGCACCGGATCACCTGCTTCAACGGCGTCGGCAAGACGGTCGAGCAATATGTCGACAAGGGCATGAAGGTCATGGTCCGGGGCCGTATCCACTACACCCGCTGGACCGACAGCGAGAATATCGAACGCTACGGCGTCGAGATCATCGCCGACGAGGTGACCTTCCTCACCCGCGCCAAGTCGAACGAGAATAGCGGCGGCGGCAACGAGCCCGAGGACGATGAAATCCCGTTCTGAGGTCGGACAGGGCGGCCCGGCGGCATCGCCGCCGGGCCTCTTATCCTGTTCAGGCGCGGCATGGTCCCAAGCGGATCAGCGAGATCGGCATCGCCCCTTGGCATAGCGTTCCCAGCGCAGCACGGTGCCGGTAGCGATCATCGCGCAGCTGAGATCGCCGATGCCGGGCGCGTTGCACCAGGCGCCGGTCCGGTTGCCCTTGGCTTCGCCGATCGAGACGCAGCGCATGGTGGAGCTAGCCACGCGAATATGCCCGGTGGATGTTCGGCCGCGCGGTCCGCCAAGCAGGCGTACCAGCGCATCGCGGGCGGCCGGGCCACTTGCTCTCGGACAGGGCTGGCCGGGGCGGCAGCTGTTGTCGATCTCGCGCGCGGCAATGCCGGCGAGCCGCACATGGGCGCCCTCGCGGCACCAGATCGGGCCATCGCCATCCCAGACGCGCGTCGGTGTGCAGGCGAAGGTCTGACCATTGGGGACCACGGCGGCGGCAAGCAGGAGCGGGAACAGCATCCGGCGGGGCTAACCGACAAGCGGCGGCCTGTCATCCGGACCCCGTTGGATGGAGCGGCAGGCAGGGCAAGGGGTGGGGCGCGACATCGGCGGGGACCTGGCCTCCTGGCCGGCGGGTTCGCCCGCTCTCAATCGGCGCGATCCTTGGTCCACCCGGTGACCTTTTGCGATCAACCCGCAAGGGGTCCGGTCGCTTCGCTACGGCTTTTTGGGCCTACAGCCGAAAAAGTGATCGCGGCCACCGGCCGGACACATCGGGCGCCTGTCGAGCGGGACGAACCCGCCGGCGCGCAAAGGAGCCTCGACATGTTCACCGACATCGCAATCGCACGCCGCCATGCCTTCAGCCTCTCGCGCAGCCTCATGGTGGTCACCTTCGTCATCGCGATCGGGCAGCATTATGGTGTCATCACCGCCGAAGACGCCGACGGCAGCGTCGCCATCGTCACCGAATTCGATCCCTTTGCCTGACGGCTCGTCCGGGAGCCGCTCGGCTCCCGGTTATTCCCCTCGCTTCGCTCGCGGCTTGCGCCGACGACGAGAACCGATTGTTCAGATGCCGCGACTATGCTGTGATAATGACGATTGAGGCTGAGATAGCGAATGCCCGCGATGATGCCCTGTGGGCGCGTATCACCCAGGAGGTGAACGCCTGGCGCGGTGCCTGTCTGCAATGCTTCGCCTCGGTGGAGGTGGCCGTTACCGAGACTTTGCTGCATCTGAGCGCTCAGCCGGGACGAGGACAGTCGGTGAAGCTGCGGCATTTGGTCGGGCAACGGCTCGATGACCTTGCTGCACTCGTCAATGAGGGCGGCCCCTTTTCCGTGGAGGGAAAGGGTGTCGCGAGCCTGCTGGCGGAATTTCGGCACCAGGAAGGGCTGCGCACGATGCTCGCCCATGGCCAGGCGAAGCTGACAGTCGAACGGACCAGTCGATGGGCCGCCATCTTTCGTGTGATCGCGATCCGGGCACGGCAGGCTGATCGTTCGACGCTCGTGATCGAAGAGAACGAGGCGGCGGAGAGGCTTCAGCAGCTCCGTAAGGTATCGCAGAAATTGTGTTCTGCACTTGGCAATCTGCGACGGGCGGTTGCCGTCTGAAAGTCGGATTTCTCTGCATCTATGCCCTGAGAATGGCGGCTCCGGCGCGGCCGGACCGGGCTCTAGGCTTCGCCCTGAGCCTTGTGCCAAGTCTCAGCCCATTCGGGTAACGATCCCTGCCGTGGCTGCTCGCACTCTTCAACCCTGCGCGCAAACGATGGCCCGGCCGGTCGCGCCGCGCGCTGGAGGGCAGTTGGCCAGGCCTGCGCGCAGGTGCTCATCGTGCAGCAATATGTGCCAGGGACGGTCATGGCCGCGCGCCGCGAGATAATAGGCCGCGCCGTCGCAGCCGACCATGCGGCATCGGGCCTGCCGGTCGATGAGGCTGGCGCCTGCTCCATGGAGCCCGATCAGGGCATCGACATCCTCGCGCATCAACCCGCCGCAGCGGCGGCATTGCGATCGGACGAGGATCTGGCGCAGCCGCATCGCCTGGAGTGACGCGGTCCAGGCCGGGGCAAGGCGGAAGAGAGTGGCGCTGCTCGTCATAATGAGCGGAGGATAGCGCCGGGCTCTCCGCGGAGCCAGAGGATCGGGACACCGCGATCATCTCTTCGCGATCCCGCCCGCCAAGACCTTCCTCCTGTCGGCTCGCCTGGCCGGCGCGCGCGCCCGTGCAAGCCCGCTCCGCGCGCTTCTCCACTGCCGTTGCGACCCTGCGGGTGCTCGGCCGCGCTCTGCCGCCGGCCCTTGGCACGCCTGTCGGAAGGCCCCGGCGGGCGGGGCTGGACAGATCAGGAGCGTTCTCATGTCCCAATCCTCCCCGAATGCGATGAGCCAGGCCGAGCGGATCGCCCGCGTCGCCGAACTCAATGACGCGCTTCGCCGGTCCATCCATAGCCCGGGCCGCAACCAGATCGTGATGACCGCCGGCGTTGCGGCGCTGATCGGCGAGGTCGCCCTGTTCCGCGGCTTTCGCCGACGCGCGGAGATCATCCGGATCGTGCGCGACTATGACAGCTTCACGCCCGACAACGATCCGATCGGCGAGCATGATTTCGGCCGCTTCGAGTTCGAGGATGCGATCCTCTACTGGAAGATCGACTATTATGACCTCGAGCTCGCCTATGGCTCGGCGGATGCCGCGAACCCCGAGGTCACGACGCGCGTGCTCACCATCCTGCTGGCCGACGAATATTGATCCGGCGCAGCCATCCCCCCGACCGGGGGGATGGCCCGCCCAAGTCTGCTTGAGCAGACTATGCGGGCAACGGACGCCGCGTCCGCAAATGTGGGAGGGGAGGGCGCGGGTCCGAGATGCCGCGCGATTGCGCGTGGCCGGCGCCAGTGGCGCCGTTCGCTTTGCCCTTCACCGGCTCCAAGGAGACCTATCATGGCCGCATATTTCGCCGCGCATCCCGATCACGCGTTTCTCTTCGCGTTCGGCTGCTTCGCCCTCACCGTCTATCTGTTCCGCTATGTCGGTCCCGGCATTGGCGGTGGCGGCGACTGGTCCTCGCGCGATCATTATGAGCGCAACCTGCGCGATGGTCCGGACGACTATTGCTGAGGTGCCGCGGTCATGAAGACGATCGTGGTCAGCCTGCTCAAGGGCGGGGTCGGCAAGACCTTCCTCGCCACCCATCTCGCCTGGTATCTCGCCGAACCGCCTGAGCGCCGCGTCGCCTTCGTCGATCTCGATCCCCAGGGCAGCTCGACGCGGCGCCTGGGCGGCGAGCGGCAGGGCGGGTTTTCCGCCGACCTGTTCGATCCTGCCGCTGCGCTCAGCGCCGACGGGCAGGCCGGGCTGACCGTGCTCGGCGCCGATCCCCGCCTGCAGATGGTCAAGGCGGCGCAGGATGTGCGCGACTTCATCGGGCGCTTCCCGGCGCTCCGCCCGCATTTCGACTATTGCGTCATCGACACCGGTCCCAAGTGGGACGAGCTCACGTTGAGCGCGATGGCGGTCGCCGATGCCGTGATCGCCCCGGTGCAGGTTGCCGAGGATTCGGTCGAATGCGCCAAGATGCTGCTGACCGCGTTGCGCAAGGCCGAGGCCGCGCGCGCCGGCCGCAAGATCGCTTTCCTCGGGCTCCTCCCCTCGATGGTCAATCCGTTCGACCGGCGCGAGATGGAGAATGCGGTGAAGCTCGCGCATGCGGTCGGCGAGAAGCTCATGTTCCCGGCCTTCATCAAGGCGCGGCCGACCTACAAGCATGCCGCGGAAAATCATCGTCCGGTATGGCAGGAGAACGGCAGCGGCGCCAAGGCGGCGGCCGAGGAGATCCGCGCGGTGCTCGCCGAGATCGAGCGGCGCATGACAAGCCAGGAGGTCGTGGCCGCCTGATGGGCAAGTTCGACGAGCGCATCGAGGAGTTCGGACTTCTTGTCGGCGACCATGAACGGGCGCGCCGGGTCGAGGATATCGAACTTGCGCGCATCCTGCCCGACCCCGGCAATCCCCGGCGCAGCTTCGACGATGACGCGCTCGCCGAGCTGGCCGCCTCGATCGCGTCGCGCGGCGTGCTGCAGCCGATCACGGTCACGCCGCCCGACGCGAAGGGCATGCACCGGATAAGTCTGGGCGAGCGCCGCTTCCGCGCATCGCAGCTGGCGGGCCTTGCCACGATCCCCGCGATCGTCGTGCCGGTCGGCGAGGGGGTGCAACTGCTGGCCGACCAGATCGTCGAGAACGACCAGCGCGCCAATCTGTCGTCGGTCGAGCTCGCCCATGCGATCGCCCGGATGCTGAAGGGCGGGATGAACCAGGTCGAGATCGCGGCGGCACTCGGCCGATCCAAGCAGTTCGTCTCGCTCTATGCCGCCTATGGCGACATGCCGGCCTATCTCAAGGCGGCCCTGCCGTTTGCGCCTATTCGCCTTCTCTATGATCTGCACCGGACGGCGAGGGACTACCCTGCCGAGGTCGAGGCATATGTCGCCAGCTGGGGCGACGCCGGCGCAACGCTCGCCGCAGGATCGCGCTTCATCGCCGAACTCAAGCAGACGCACCCGGCGCCGGTCCCTCCGCGGGCGCCTGTGGCACAGCCATTGGCCCCCACCGACCGCGATCCGGTTCGATCGGGCCTCACGGACAAACCCTCCGCGCCGATCCGATCTCCTAGACTACCGGTCTTGGTCGACGGCTTCCCTGCGTGGCTCCCGCTGGCGCCTTTGGTCACGGTGATTTTCGAGGATGGCCGCGAGCGTGAAGTCGCTGCCTCGTCGATCGGTCCGACCGGCGAGAGAAGCGAGGCCTTGCCAACAACTGACCCGCCTCCTCCGCGTTCGTAGTTTATCTTGCACGATGGTTTGGGCCGTACCCTTCGGGGTGCGGCCCTTTTCGTGTCGATGGGCGGGGGCGGCGCCGGAGGCGCCGCCCCAT
>NZ_JAVTIV010000016.1:0-98350 GCF_031843765.1 Sphingobium sp. WCS2017Hpa-17 | reverse complement strand
TATCTTGTCCGAGAGCCGGATGCGGGAGATCTGCACGTCCGGTTCGATGAGCAGGGAGTGGAAACGGACCGTCTGGCAAGCCCCACAGGCGCGCCGCACGACACCGCGCCACTTCCTGACTCTACCGTTAGCCCCGGTCGTTAGCTATCGACCAATCCAGTCCGAAACGAGCTAGATATTTTCTCAGTCGGTCCGCGTCGTTTGAACTGCTGCGGCGCGCGCGCGAGGCATTGAAGAGGGTTCGTCCTGCTTCCGACAGCGAGCGGCTGGCGCGGCATATCCTGATCGTCTCGGCGAGTTGGACGCGATCGAACAGGTCGAGTTCGACAATCTGCTCGTCGCTCAATATCTCGGACAGAATGTCTGCGGCATTATCAGCCTGACCTGACCATAGCCGCCGCAATCGCTCGATTTCTTTGTCGACGCAGTCCACATCGATCCGCCCTTTCGGGCTGAGTGTGGCCATGCGAGTGATGCTGGCGGCGAGATCTCGGAAGTTGCCCGGCCAGTTGGCTTCTCCGGATGTTGCGAATGCCAGATAGCGTTGACGTGCTTCCTTGTTGAAACTCGCCTGATCGCCTTCGCGCTCGGCGAACCGATCCAGTTCATAGTCGAGATTGGGTTCGATATCCTCACGTCGATCTGCCAGCCCCGGTAAGCGAAACGTCCAGAGGTTCAGGCGCGCGTAAAGATCGTCGCGAAACGCACCCGCTGCCACCGCCTCGACCAGATCGCGGTTGGTGCCGGCGATCAGTTGAAAGTCGGATGCCACCTCCTTGTCCGCACCCACGGGGAGGAAGCGCTTGTCCTCAATCGCACGCAGGATCATCGCCTGTTCGTCGAGGCCGAGTTCGCCAATCTCGTCGAGAAACAACATGCCTTTGTCGGCGGAACGGAGCAGACCCGGCCGGTCGGCGACCGAGCCGGTAAAGGCGCCCTTGCGGTGCCCGAACAGGGCCGACATGGCGCTGTCGCCCTTCAGCGTCGCACAGTTCACCTCCACGAACGATCCGGCGACCTGGTGCTTGGCCTTCTTCAGTTCATAGATCCGACGCGCGAGCTGGCTCTTGCCCGCGCCCGTCGGCCCCATCAGGAGCACTGGCGCGCGCGAGCGCAACGCAACCTGCTCGATCTCGTCGATCATGCGGTTGAAAGCGGCGCTGCGCGTGTCGATGCCCGATTTGAGGAAAGACGTGCTTTCCGCGCTCGCGACGGCGAAGCGGGTGGCGATGCTGTCATAGCGCGACAGGTCGAGATCGATGATGCTCCAGCGGCCGGGCGCTCCACCATCCTCCGCACGCTTGGCCGGCTGGGTCTGGAGCAGGCGCCCCGGCAAATAGCGCGCCTCTGTCAGCAGGAAGAGGCAGATCTGCGCGACGTGGGTGCCGGTGGTGATGTGGAGGAGATAGTCCTGCTCATCCGGATCGAACGGCTCGGCCCGCGCGAAATCGAGCAGCTTTCCATAGACTTCCTCGAAGTCCCACGGGTCGCGGAAGTCGAGCACGCGCATGTCGACCTGGGTCTCCGGCGAGACCGAGGCGATATCCTCCGCGACATATTCAGCGAGGCGCCGGTGGGCGGTGCCGTGGAGTAGCACCAGTCTATCAACCCGCAAATCTTCATGTATCGTGAGTGCGACCGTCGGCCGCCACTTGTTCCAGCGCGAAGGCCCGAATTTGCTCGCATCGAGCGTAGAGCCCAGGAATCCGATGACGGTCAGAGGTTTCATTCTTATATCATAGGATAAAAGCATATCTCTTGCGATATGAAATTTGATCGTTATCGAGCGGGGTGAATTGCGATGAAAGAATATAAATAACTATATATCAATGATATATGATTTTTCTTCGTTCCAACCTGTGGATTGGCACACCTCCTGCGAATTGGATTGGCGCCGGCCGGGGCGGATTACTCGGCCGGCAGGCGGAACTGGGGCGGCCGGAATGGGCTGGCCGCCCCAAGGACCGGAAATTCACAGGGCGTGACTCAGTCTGCGCAGAGCGCCTGCCCAAAAGGCAGGATGCTTGAGCAGGAGGCCGCAGGTTCAAATCCTGCCGCCCTGACCAGATGAGGAGTTGGACGATGGCCAACAAGGGACTGTTTGCGAGCGCCGTGGCGAAGCTGTTGCCACGCACCGACACGCTGAACCGGGAGGGTACGCCGTCCTACGTCTATGGGCCGAAGGCAAAGCTCGCCCAGCTGGCGGCGACGGGCACGCTGGCCGATAATTTCTACGGCGCGGCGGAGACGCAGCTTGCCGATGTGCTGGACGCGGCCCGAGCGGTCGATCCATATTTCGTCGCCCAGGCCGCGATCTATGCCCGCACGTCTGGTGCGATGAAGGATATGCCGGCCCTGTTGGCGGCCTATCTGACGGTTGCGGATCCCGACCTCGCGGTTCGGGTGTTCGGTAAGGTCATGAACAACGGCCGCATGCTGCGCAGCTTCGTGCAGATCATGCGGTCGGGTCAGGTCGGGCGGACGTCGCTCGGCACGCGGCCGAAGCGGCTGATCCAGCAGTGGCTGGAGCAGGCGTCGATCCGCGATCTGATGCAGGCAGCGACCGGCGCTGCGCCGAGCCTGGCGGACATCGTCAAGATGGTCCACCCGCGCCCGGCGGATGCGGAGCGCAAGGCTTTCTATGGTTGGCTGATCGGTCGTCCCTATGACGTCGCCGCTCTGCCCGTCGAGATCGCCGCGTTCGAGGCCTGGAAGCAGGATCAGGCGCTGCCGCTGCCGCAGGTGCCGTTCGAGTGGCTGACCGCTTATCCGCTTGTCGCGGAGCAGTGGGCAGAGCTTGCCGGCCGCATGGGCTGGCAGGCGTTGCGGATGAACCTCAACACGCTGGCGCGCAACGGCGCGTTCGGGGTGGAGGGGCTTACCGATCAGGTCGCGGCCCGACTTGCCGACCGCGATGCGCTCCGTGCCGTACGGCCTATGCCCTATCAGTTGATGGTGGCATTGGGTCAGGTCGGCGACGGCGTGCCGCTCAAGGTGCAGGCGGCGCTGGAGGAAGCGCTGGAACTGTCGCTCCGGGGCGTACCGAAGGTGCCGGGCCGTGTGGTCGTCTGCCCCGATGTGTCGGGGTCGATGCAATCGCCCGTGACGGGCTACCGCAAGGGCGCTTCGTCGAAGGTTCGCTGCATCGATGTCGCGGCTCTGGTTGCGGCGGCGATGTTGCGGTCCAACCGTGAGGCGCGGGTCATCCCGTTCGAGCAGGCGGTCGTGCCGGTGACGCTGAAGGCTACCGACCGGATCGCGGCGAATGCTGCGAAGCTGGCGGCGGTTGGCGGTGGCGGGACGAATGTCTCGGCGCCCCTCGCACTCATCAACAAGGAGAAGGCGGCAGTCGATCTGGTGGTCATCGTCTCGGACAATGAGTCCTGGGTCGATGCCCAGCGGAGCGGCTCGACGGCGACGATGCAGGAGTGGACGAAACTGGCGAAGCGCAACCCGCAAGCCAAGCTCGTCTGCATCGACATCGCGCCCTACGGCACCACGCAGGCCGCCAGCCGGCAGGACATATTGAATGTCGGAGGCTTCTCCGACGCGGTGTTCGATACCATTGCGCGCTTCGTCTCCGGCGAGACGCGCGACTGGGTGAGCATCGTCGAACAAGTGGAGGTCTGAACGAACAGGGTCGTGGCGAATGCTGGCAGGACTACATGTCACCAGAGGAGGCCCGACGAGGAAAGCGCCCGGAAGGCAGTATTGCCGAAAGGGAGATGCGGGTTCGAACCCCGCCGCCGACACGTAGCTTAAGGGCCGCGTCTTGCCGCCCCTCGTCGCCACGACCCGACTAGAATATCACGGCGAATGCCGAGAAGGACTACATTGGTAATGTGGTTGTCGCGGGTTCAAGTCCCGCCGGGCCTTCGATGCGTTCGGGCTCGTAGCTCAGCTGGATAGAGCGACAGTCCCTCGGGACGGTCTTTCTCACTTCTCGTCGCCGTGACCGGAAATGCAAACCATGGCGAATGCCTGACGGACTACATGGCCTATCACGCCCCAGATACGGGTTCGAATCCCGCCGGACCGCCCAATCGGTCCGTAGTGTAACGGTAGCACAGGGACCGTCCGCAAGGGCGGAGAGAAGTCTGTCAAAACCTCGTCGTCATGGCACCGAAATTTGAGCTGGCGAATGCCGGCGGGACTACATCGGTAGAGGCCGAAAGGCTGAGCGGTTCGAATCCGCCCCGAAGAAATTCGGGATGTCTCGCCAAACCTTGTCGCCGGCACCATGACTATACAGGGAGGTCAAGATGACCGAGAGCAGGACTTACGATATTCAGCACGTCGAGGGCGGCAAGCCGATCAAGCTGTGGACGCGCGGCGTGCCGGTCGACGAGAAGGCGCATGAACAGCTCCGCAAGGCGGCGCAGATGCCCTTCGTCTTCAAGCATGTGGCGGCCATGCCGGACGTGCATGTCGGCATCGGCGCCACTGTAGGCTCGGTGATCCCGACCAAGGGCGCGGTGATCCCGGCCGCCGTGGGCGTGGACATCGGCTGCGGCATGATGGCGGCGCGCACTTCGCTGATGGCGAGCGATCTGCCGGACAATCTGGAGGGCATCCGATCGGCCATCGAGCAGGCGGTGCCGCATGGCCGTTCGGTCGGTCGCGGCCAGCGCGATCATGGTTCATGGGGTGCCCCGCCGGTCGAGATCGTGGACGCCTGGGCGACGCTCGTTGAGCGGTTCGACCGGATCACGGCGAAATATCCGCGGTTCAACAACACGAACCAGCTTACCCATCTGGGCACACTGGGGACAGGCAACCACTTCATCGAACTTTGCCTCGATACCGAGCAGCGCGTGTGGATCATGCTCCACTCGGGTTCGCGCGGCGTGGGAAATGCGATCGGCACCTTCTTCATCGAACTGGCCAAGCAGGATATGCGCAAGTGGTTCATCAACCTGCCCGACGAGGATCTGGCCTACTTCCCGGAAGGGACCGACCATTTCGACGATTATGTCGAGGCGGTCGAGTGGGCGCAGGACTTCGCGGCGCTGAACCGCCGGATGATGATGACCAACGTGATCCGGGCGCTGCGCGGCCATATCGCCAAGCCCTTCGACGCCGAGCTGGAGGCGGTGAACTGCCATCACAACTATGTGACGCGGGAAAACCATTTCGGCCAGAATGTGCTCGTGACCCGGAAGGGCGCGGTGCGCGCGGCGAAGGGTACGATGGGCATCATCCCCGGCTCGATGGGCGCGAAATCATTCATCGTGCGCGGTCTTGGCAATGCGGAATCGTTCGAGAGTTGCAGCCATGGTGCGGGGCGCGTGATGTCTCGCACCATGGCCAAGAAGCTGGTCTCGCTCGACGAGCATATCGCCGACACGGCGGGCGTCGAATGCTGCAAGGACGAAAGCGTCATCGACGAGACGCCCAAGGCCTACAAGCCGATCGAAGCCGTGATGGCCGCGCAGGCCGATCTGGTGGAGATCGTCCATACGTTGAAACAGGTTGTGTGCGTGAAGGGGTGAAACGGGATCGAGCGGTATGCCGGGGGCATGCCGCCCCGTTTTACCGGTCGCGCGAGCGGCCGCGGGAATACCTTCAGGGGGAATTATGATCATCATTGACGGATCGGAAGGCGAAGGTGGTGGGCAGGTCGTGCGCGATGCGTGCGCGCTTTCGCTCGTCACCGGCAAGGCTGTCCGGATCGAGAATGTCCGCGCGAAGCGGTCCAAGCCGGGGCTCATGCGTCAGCATGTGACCGCGGTTGAGGCTGCGTGCGTCATCGGTAATGCCGAATGCCAAGGCCTTCACGTGGGTTCATACACGCTCAGCTTCACGCCGGGCAGCGTTGTGCCTGGCGAGTATCGCTTCGCCGTCGGCACTGCCGGATCGACGGGGCTTGTCCTGCAGACGGTGCTGATGCCGCTGCTGCTCGCTGATGCGCCATCGCGATTGGTGCTGGAGGGTGGGACGCACAATATGCTCGCGCCGCCGTTCGACTTCATCGCCAAATGCTTCCTGCCGATCATCAATTGCATGGGGCCAAAGGTCGAAGCGCGGCTTGTCCGCCACGGTTTCTACCCGCGCGGTGGCGGTCGGATCGAGGTTGAGATCAATCCGGCGCCGTTGCGGCCAATCGACTGCCTGGAGCGGGGAGCCCTGATGGCCGTCAGCGGTCAGGCCCTGTTTGCCGGCCTGCCGTTCGAGATTGCTGAGCGCGAAATCAACGTTGTGCGCCGGGATCTCGGCTGGTCAGAGCGGGAAGCTTGTGTGCGTGAGCTTCCGGAGGATCAAGGGCCGGGCAACATCCTGTTGCTTGAGGCGCAGTTCGAGCATGGAACCGAGATCGTCAGTGGCTTCGGTCAGCTTGGCGTGACTGCTGAGCGTGTGGCGAAAAAGGCGGTCGGCCGGATGCTTGGGTTTTTGGAGTCCAATGCCTTTGCCGGTCCCTATCTGGCCGATCAGTTGCTGCTTCCCTTCGCACTTGCCGGCGGAGGCAGCTTCACGACCGTCAAGCCAAGCCAGCACAGCCTGACCGCGATCGACGTGATCGGGCGCTTTCTGAACCAGCGGCTTGGTTTTGCTCAGCAGTCAGGCGGTACGCATCTGCTGACCGTACGGTAAAAGGCGGCCATGCTCCGTGCCGCATGGAGCATGGCTGGTCGCCCATATTGCCAAGTTGCGATGATTCGACTATTGGAACCGCAGCCAATTCCGGCCGGTCCTGAATGTAGAAAGGAGAATGACATGCGAGCCGCACCTGCAAGCCAGACAGACATTCTTCTTATCCAGACCATTCAGGATGATATTGCATGGGCAATTTCCCTGCAGGTGACTTCGCTCACCTGACGCACATTGCTGACCCGCACCGCGCGAGCCAGATCAATTTCAATCAATTCGACGTCGGCGTTTCCGCATTCTTTTCCAACGGGAAGGAAGCCGATCATGCGCGCTGACATGTTCAAGGTCATAGTGGAGCGACCGCGCTGGGGCGCGAGCCATGCCCGTTCCGCAAAGCTGAAGGGAAAAGCCTCTCAAGGCATCAAAAAGATCGGTCTCAAGCGCCACGCCAAGATCGCGGCGCCCTATACCAAGATGCTCAACGAGAACCTCGCCCCGCTCGTTCGTTTCCTGCGCAGCAGGCGTGGCAAGCCCTGGGACATGGTCTTCAGTGAAATCTGCGCGGGCCTCGACACCGGCAGCACCGTGAAGATGCATGTCCGGGAGCATCTGGAGGACTATGTCCTCACTCGCATCTCCATCGGCCGCCATGGCGAATGGATGTTTGAGGGAGAGGTGCTCGAACGAGAAGGGCGCTGGTTCCGACGCCGCGAGTTCTTCGTGGACCCTGAAGATGGTCTGTTGAAGGACTATGCCCTGCTTCGGCACCGGCTGCCGTCTGCCAATCGATCGCTGAAAGGAGGTGCATGATGGAGCAGTCCTGTATGACCCTCATCGCGAAAGATCCTGCTCGTCTCGATCCGATTGCTGTCGATCAACTGCGCGCAACTGCACGACTGGAAGGCATTGGGCGCGTGGTTGGCTTACCCGATCTCCATGCGGGGAACGGTATTGCAGTGGGCGCTGCTTTCTGGTCCGAAACCCACATCTATCCACATCTCGTCGGTAGCGACATTGGCTGTGGCATGGCTTTGTGGGAGACGGATCTTTCACTCCGAAAATTCCGGCTTGGGGCGGTGGAGCGAAAGCTGCATGATCTCGATACGCCTTGGCCGGGAAACCAGGAAGCGGCGCTCGTCGCAGCCGGGTTGCCAATCGACATGGGCGATCCATCGCTGGGCACCATTGGCGGCGGTAACCACTTCGTTGAATTGCAGCGGATCGAGGAGGTTGTCGATAACGAGCGCTTTGAGGCGCTGACCCTGGATCGGGATAGGCTGTGGATGATGATTCACAGTGGATCGCGAGGGATCGGTCATGCAATATTGACGGGCCATGCGGCACGGAACGGCAGCGCCGGACTGATCGCTGGGGAAGTGGATGGATGCGCCTATCTCCAACGGCATGGTCACGCCCACAATTGGGCAGTGCTCAACCGTCGGATCATCGCCCAGCGGTTTTCGGACAAGCTGGGATGCAAGGGACGCCGGATCGTCGACATCTGTCATAACAGTGTGACACCCCATCAGGGTGGCTGGCTGCATCGTAAGGGCGCCGCACCGGCCGATCGGGGCCTTGTCACAATTCCTGGTTCGCGCGGGGACTTCAGCTATCTGGTCGAGCCATTGGCTGATCATGCCGATGTCGCGCTCCATTCGCTTGCCCATGGTGCGGGGCGCAAATGGAGTCGCACGGATGCCCATGCCCGCCTGTCTCGACGCTATCGACCGACTGAACTTGAGCGAACGGATCTCGGCAGCCGCGTGATCTGCGAGGATCGGCGATTGATATTCGAGGAAGCGCCCCAGGCGTTCAAGGATATCGGCGCCGTGATCGGCGATCTGAAGGACGCTGGCCTGATCCGCGTGATCGCGCTTCTGCGGCCATTACTCAGCTACAAGACGAGGCGCTCATGAGCGAAATCATCCTGCATCTGACCTCCGGCAGCGGACCAGAGGAATGTCGCTGGGTCGTCGCCCAGCTTGCCGTGGCGTTCGCGCGGGAGGCAAAGGAGGCTGGCGTCACCTGCGAATGCGTCGAAAGCCATGATGGCCTGCCGTCTTCGCTCCTGCTTCGCATATCGGGCGAGGGAGCAGCCGCCTTTGTATCTGGGCGTGCAGGCACGATCTTGTGGAAAGGGACAAGTCCATTTCGTCCGCATCACAAACGTCGCAACTGGTTCGTGGGCGTCAGCATCGCGCCGGAGGCCGATGCGATGGTCGACTTGCGAGACGAGGACATAGACTATCAAGCGATGCGCGCCAGTGGTCCAGGCGGCCAGCATGTGAACAAGACCGACAGCGCCGTGCGCGCCACACATCGTCCCACCGGACTCGTCACCACTGCACAGGATCAACGGTCCCAGCACGCTAACCGTAAACTGGCGAAGTTGAAACTGGCGATGGTCATCGAGGCTCGGCGAACCCATACGGAAGCGCAGGGGCGACAGGCGGAATGGATCGTGCATAAGCAGTTGGAGCGGGGTAATCCGGTGCGTGTTTACGCCGGTCCGGACTTTACCTGGCGACATGGCTGATGCCTGTATGGGTGCGAGAGCGCTCTTGGAATGCCCTCATGTTGAGCGGAATCTCCTCAACGATGCCGTTCAACATGGGAAGATGATCGGCTGCCGCCGCCTGCATGGCCTCTGTCAGAAGCGGAAGGTCAGGTAGGTGGCGGCGTAATAGAGGTCGCGGCCCGGCTTGAACTTTTCCGACACGTCGCCGTAGATGGTGTAGAAGCCCAGCGTCGTGAAGGGATTGAGGGCATATTGCCCGGCGGCGGTCACGCGCTTGCCGAAAAAGCGACTGTCGCTTTCGTCACCGCGCCGCAAGACCTGACCGCCGAGCGAATAGACGCCGTCATGGATGGACGTGCGCCACAGGCCGGCCGTCGAGAAATCGAGCTTCAGCTTCGCGGTCGGCTGGATCGACAGCATCGGCTGGATGATCGTCAGGTTATGCGGGCCAAGGTCGCCATTATAGGTCAGCGGCTTGGGGAAGAGCGGTGCGTAGGTGCCGATCTTTCCGTCGTTCGGATTCCTGTCGCCCGAACCGACATCGACCCGCAGCCCGACTTTGGGTTTCCATCCGCCCTGCAACCCATGGGCGAGCGTACCGGTGACATAATAGGCGTCGATGTCGAGATCGCCGAATGCGCCCCATTGGCGGATCGCCTCCACGTCGATGCTCCAGGCGTCGCGTTTGCCGGCATAGCGCAGCGACAGGGTGCGGCGCTGGTCGCGGGCGGCGGGTTCGCTGTCAAAGGCCCGGCTGGCGCGGTCGGAGGAGACGAACAACGCTTCGGCGCGGCCGGTACGGGCGCCAGCGCCGAAGCTGCGGCCGGCATGAAAGCCGGTCAGGTCATAATCATGGTTGGTTTCGTCATCGAATGTGCCGAGCTTCTCCAGCACGGCATGGCCGGTGAGGAAGCCGCCATCCCATGGTCCTTGGGTCGCCATGACGCGCAGCAGGTCGAGCGAGCGGCGAGTATTGGCGCCTTCGCGCATGTCGAACACGGTCTGGTTGCCGATGCCGATTTCCTGCCGACCAAGGCGCGCGGTGACACGGGCCTTGCCGACCGGGACATGCGCTTCGATAAAGGCCTGGTTGAAATCGAGCCGGCCTTCCTCGATCGGAGCGACGACGGAATCGAGGCCGGTGCTGGTCGCATGTTCCAGATCGACGAAGGCGCGGAACAGCCCTTCGACCTGGAGATCGCCCCAGATGCGGCTGCGCTGCTGGAAATTGCCGTCATCATCCTGCGGGCCGCGGCCCCAGCGTTCGCCCAGCCGCAGTTCGGGGCGCAGGCGCAGTTCGCCGCCCAGCGTGGCATAGGTCTTGCCAACGATCGGCAGATATTTGAGGCGGGTCCACAGGTTCGCGTCGCGCACGTCGCGGAAGCCGGAATAATCCTCGTCATGGTTGATCGGGCGGAAGGCGGGCTTGGGCGCCTTGGGCCGCTCGCTGGTCTGCGACGGGGGCAGTTGCGCCTCGGCCGGCGCCTCCTCCTTCTGCGCGACTTCGACAGGAGCGGATGGCGGGGCCGGGGCGGCTTGCGCTGCGGAGGCGGCCAGGACGGGCGCCAGAAGATCGAACATGCATACTCTCCGGGATATGGGTTTTTCTGGTTATGCGGTGGCTTGGTCGGGCTGTTTTGCGACAAGGCTCTGGAGCAGGTGGACGGCGAGGCCGAAGATCAGGCCCCAGAAGGCGGAGCCGAGCCCGGCCAGCGTCATCCCCGATGCGCTGACAGCGAAAGTGACAAGGGCGGCGTCGCGTCCCTGCTCGGCGCGCAGCGCGGTGCTGAGCGAATTGGCGACGACCGGGAATAGGGCGAGGCCCGCCAGCGCGGCGATCAGCGTCTTGGGCAGGGTGGCGAACAGCGCCAGTACGGTGGCGGCAAAGGCGCCGAAGACGAGATAGGTGACGCCGCCTGCGATGCCGGCCATGTAGCGTCGGGCGGGATCGGGATGGGCATCGGGGCCAAGGCAGATGGCGGCGGTGAAGGCGGCGAGGTTGAGGCCATGGCAACCGAAGGGCGCGAGCGCGATCGAGGCGATGGCGCTGGTCGAGACGATCGGCCGGGCGGCGGGCTGGTCGTAACCGGCGGCGCGCAGGATGGCGATTCCGGGCAGGAACTGGCCGGTCAGTGCCACTACCGCCAACGGGACTGCGATGCTGGCGGTCGCTGCCCAGTCGAATCGCGGCGTCGTCCAGACCGGCATGGTAAGGTGCGGTGTGCCGATCGATCCTGACAGGCCGCCGCCGAGCGCGGCGATGGCGACGCCCGTTACCAGCACCGCGATCACGGCATAGCGCGGCGCCAGTACGCGGCCGGCGAAGAAAGCGGCGATCATGGCGATCAGCATCACCGGCGCGGATGGCACCGCACCAATCATATCGATAACGAAACGAAATAATATGCCGGCCAGCATGGCAGCGGTGATCGCGGCTGGCAGCCGCTGCATCAGCCGGTCGAAGGCGCCCGACAGGCTGATCAGCAGGATAGCGACATTGGCGACGATATAGGCACCGATCGCGGTCGCGAAATCACTCTGCGGCAGCATCGTCACCAGCAGCGCCGATCCCGGCGCCGACCAGGCGATGACGATCGGCACGCGCCAGCGCCAGCTGAGCGCGATACCCAACAGGCCGCTGCCGATCGAGATGGCCCAGATCCAGGAGGCGACGAGGGCGGGTTCGAGGCCCTGCGCCGCCTGGAAGATGATCACCAGCGGGCCGGCATAGGATATGGTGGTGGCGATGATCCCGGCGATGATCGCCGGGATCCAGCCCGTCTGGCTTGTAGTCATGATGGTCCGATCACGCCGCCAGGGCGTAGTTTTCCCGGTTGGCCAGCTGGCGACGGCTCAGCATGAAGACCAGGGTGGCCAGCACCGAGACGAGGCCCGGAATGGCGAAGGCGACGAAGTTGAGCGTCATCGGCAGTTGCGCCGCGAGCAGCACGCCGCCCAGCATCGGCCCGACGATGGCGCCGACCCGGCCCATGCCCGATGCCCAGCCGAGGCCGGTCGAGCGGACCGACAGATCGTAGAAATCGGCGACGCTGGCATAGAGTAATATCTGCGTGCCGGTGGTGCCGGCGCCGGCGACGAAAATCAGCAGATAGAGGATCGGCATCGGTCCGTTGAGGCCCAGCAGGCTGATGCAGATCGCGCCGAGCAGGAAATAGGCGATGACCACCTGGGGCAGGCCGAACCGGTCGGCGAGGCGTCCGCCCGCGATCGCGCCGAACATGCCGCCGAAATTGAGCGCCAGCAGGAAGGACAGGCTGGACCCCAGGCTATAGCCGGCGCTGCGCATCAACTGCGGCAGCCAGGAGCCGAGCGCATAGACCATCAGCAGGCAGCAGAAAAAGCAGAGCCACATCGACAGCGTACCGAGCGCGCGATTGTGCTGGAAAAGGGCGGCGATGCTGGTCTTGGCGGCAATACCCTGCGGCTGGAGCAGCGGGCCGTCGAGGCGCTGGCCGGGCGACAGCCGTTCAAGGATGGCGCGAGCCTGATCCTGCCGCCCCTAGCGGACGAGGAAGCCGGCCGATTCCGGTAGTCCACGCAGGACGAGGGGCAAGAGGATCAGCGGCACGGCGGCGGCAAAGAACATCGCCTGCCAGCCGAACAGCGGGAGCAGCCAGATGCCGAGGCCCGCCGCCGCCATGCCACCCACGGCATAGCCGCTGAACATCAGCGCGACGAGCGTGCTGCGCATCCGCTTGGGCGCATATTCATTGGTCAGCGCGACGGCGTTGGGCATCAGCCCGCCGCAGCCCAGCCCCGCGATGAAGCGCAGCACGCCGAACATGGTCGGCGTCGTGGCAAAGCCGTTGACGAAGGTGGCGGCGCTGAACAGCGCGAAGCAGATGGTGATGCAGGTCTTGCGCCCGATCCGATCACCCAGAGGACCGAAGAAGAGCGCGCCCGACATCATGCCGAACAAGGCCCAGCTGGCGAGTGATCCGGCCTGCGGCGCGCTTAGTCCCCATTGGTCCATCAATTGTGGAAGGACGACGCCATAAATGAAGACATCATAGCCATCGACTATGAGCAGGATGGCGCAAGCAATGATGATTTTAAGATGTAGGTTTCCGAACATGGCTTCGTCGATGTGACGATTTATATCGATACCCTGCATATCGATTCCTCTCCCTTGTTGTTGGGTATGGTTTCCCGGGAAAGTGAAGGACATGCAGGGCGCCGCCAAATACCAATTAAGTCCGATCGAAATACGCTGAAGGTATGGCGTGAGGCATGTGCCTCATAATTCTTCGGTCAGGGCGGTGGGCACCTCATAGCCCCATTGCGCATATTGGCGAGCGATGACGGACGCCATCAGCACCAGTTCGGGGGAACGGTCGCCCGGCCGGTGGCTCATGATGATGGGGGATGTCGCCGGTTCGATGAGGTCGCGAAAGGCGACATCATGGCTGCGCGCGCGATGCACCGATTCCGGCACGATCGCCATGCCTTCCTCCGCGGCGACCAGTCCGATTGCGATCTGGAGTTCGCGGGCTTCGTGAACGATGCGCGGTTCGATCGCATGGTCGCGGAACAGCGATATGACCTGATCGGCGTAACTGGGGCGGGGCGCGCGCGGATAGATGATCTGCGGCTCGTCGGCGAGATCGCGGATCGAGATCGGCCCTTTGCCATGGGCCAGCGGGTGGTCGATGGGGAAGGCGGCGACCATCTTTTCGTTGCGCAGGATGATGCGGCGGACGGCGGGATCCTCGAACCGGATGCGACCGAAGCCGACATCGATGCGCCCGTCCTTCAAAGCTGCGATCTGTTCCAGCGTGGTGCTTTCGACCATGACCAACTCGACATTGTCGGCGACCTTACGAAATTCGCGGATCAGTTCCGGCAGGCGGGCATAGATGGTCGAGGCGACGAAGCCGATCACCAGCCGCCGCCGACGACTGGTGGCGGCGGTCTTCACCATCGCTTCGACATCCTCCATGCGAGTCAGCAATTGCAGCGCCTGCGCATAGAGCAGGCGCCCGACATCGGTCAGTCGTAGCGGGCGACTGGCACGGTCGAGCAGCGGCGCGCCGACATGCGCCTCCAACTGCTGAATGGCACGGGACAGAGGCGGCTGGGCAATATGCAGCCGGTCGGCGGCGCGGTTGAAATTGCCTTCGTCCGCCACGGCTACGAAATAGCGCAAGAGGCGCAGGTCCATCACCAATCATACCTCCTGAGTATGGAGCCTTGACCGCATTGATCTTTGAAACCGGGGCGGCGGAAGCATAGCTATTCGGTGAAACGTAAGCATTTGGGAGAGTCGCCGCAATGGCTGGATTGAGCCACGCCGATACCTTCATCGTCGATGTGCCGACGATTCGCCCGCATGTGCTGGCGATGGCGACCATGCATGCCCAGTCGATGGTGATCGTCCGCCTGACCGATGCCGACGGCATCGAAGGGGTTGGCGAAGGCACTACGATCGGCGGCCTCAGCTATGGCGAGGAAAGTCCCGAAAGCATCAAGTCGGCGATCGACACCTATATCGTCCCCGTTCTGGAAAGCTGCGACCTGGCGCAGGTCGGTGCGACCATGGCCAAGGTCGCCCGCTGCGTGCGCGGCAATCATTTCGCGAAATGCGCGGTCGAAACGGCGCTGCTCGACATGGCTGGCAAGCGGCTGGGCATCCCCGTGTCCGAACTGATCGGCGGCGGCCGGGTGCGTGACAGCCTGCCCGTCGCCTGGACGCTGGCCAGCGGCGACACCGCCCGCGACATTGCCGAGGGTGAGGAAATGCTGGGCCTGCGCCGCCATCGCATCTTTAAACTGAAGATCGGCAAGCGTGCGGTGCGCGATGACGTCGCCCATGTCGGCGCCATCTGCAAGGCGCTGGGCGACCGCGCCAGCGTGCGTGTCGACGTCAACCAGAACTGGTCGGAGGCGCAGGCCAAGATCGGCATGGCCATGCTGCATGATGTCGGCTGCGACCTGGTCGAACAGCCGATCGCCGGGGACGCGATCGCCGCCATGGCGCGCCTGTCCAAGAACCAGCCGGTGCCGCTGATGGCGGACGAGGCATTGAATGGCCCACGCAGCGCGATGCGGATCGCGTCTGCTGATGCCGCCAGCGTCTTCGCGCTCAAGATCGCCCAGTCGGGCGGCCTGTTCGCAGCGGCCGATGTGGCCGCGATCGGCATGGCGGCGGGCATCGGCCTTTATGGCGGCACGATGCTGGAGGGCGGGGTCGGCACGGTCGCGTCGGCCCATGTCTTCGCCACCCTGCCGGACCTCACATGGGGCACCGAATTGTTCGGTCCACTGCTTCAGACCGAGGACATACTGCGCGAGCCGCTTGGCTATGGCGACTTTTCGCTCGGCGTGCCGACCGGGCCGGGCCTGGGCATCGCCTTTGACGAGGACAAACTCGCCTTCTTCCGGCGCGATCGCACGTCGCCGGTTCTTCACGCCGTTACCGCAGGAGCCTGAAACCCATGCTGTTCATGGTCGAAATGGACGTCAACATCCCGCTGGATTTCGATGCGGAGGAAGCTGCCCGGATTAAGGCTGCTGAGAAAGCCTATTTCCAGAAGATTCAGACCGCCGGCACCTGGCGTCATATCTGGCGCAAGGTGGGCCTCTATTCCAACGTCTCGATCTTCGATGTCGGGAGCAATGCGGCCCTGCACGACACGCTGATGGCGCTGCCGCTCTACCCCTTCATGACGATGAAGATCACGCCGCTCTGCCGCCATCCATCATCGATCCACGAGGATGATCGCTGACCGTCCGACACAGACCGCAAAGCTTAGGAGAGAAAATATGGGTACCAGCTTCGTAGAAACACCGGAAATCCAGAACCTGCTTGATCGTGTCGCAGGCGTGGATTCTGAAGGTGGTAATCCCCGGATGAAGGGGATTATTCGTGATCTCATCGCGTCGTGCATGACTGTCATCGCGCGATACGACGTCAGCGAGGATGAGGTCTGGAACGCCGTCAATTTCATTCAGGGCGCAGCGGGTGCCGGTGAACTGGGTCTGCTGATGCCAGGCGTCGGCCTTGAACATTTCATTGATCTCTATCTCGATGCCAAGGATGCCGCAGCCGGTAAGCTGGGAGGCACGCCGCGCACGATCGAAGGGCCGCTCTATGTCGAGGGTGCGCCGATCGTCGAAAGCGGCGCCTATCTGACCGACGATGCCGACAACACCGACACGCTCTACATGACCGGCCGCATCATCGGCCCGGATGGCGAAGCGGTGACCGACGGGCTGGTCCATGTCTGGCATGCGGACTCGCACGGCTTCTATTCGCATTTCGACCCGACCCACGAACAGACGCCGTTCAACAATCGCCGTCGGCTGAAGATCGCGGCGGATGGCACCTATGCCTTCTCATCGAAGATGCCCAACGGCTATTCGGTGCCGCCGGGTGGCGCATCCGACACGCTGATGAAGGCGCTCGGCCGGCACGGCAATCGTCCCGCCCATGTGCATTTCTTCATCGAGGCGCCGGGTTATCGCCGCCTGACCACGCAGATCAATTTCGGTGACGATCCGTTCGCCGCCGACGATTTCGCCTTCGGTACCCGCGAAGGGCTGTTGCCGGTGCCCAACCGTCAGGGCGACAGCGCGCATATCGCCTTCGATTTCCATTTACAGCGTGCCGACGATGAGGGCGACGAAGCCTTTTCGACCCGCAAGCGGCTGGTGGTGGATGCCGTCGAGCCGGTCAAAGAACCGGCCTGAGAGGAGAGAGGATCATGATCAGCCCCATGGCTTTCCTGCGTGACCGTGTCGAAACCGCGGTCGTGGATGATCCGGAAACCGGCATCTTCCGCTGCCGCCGCGACGTCTTCACCGACCCCGACCTGTTCGATCTGGAGATGAAATATATCTTCGAGAGCAACTGGGTCTATCTGGCCCATGAAAGTCAGGTCGAGAAGAAGAACGACTATTTCACCACCTGGATCGGCCATACGCCGGTGATCCTGACGCGGGCCAAGGATGGCGGCCTCAATTGCGTCGTCAACGCCTGTGCCCATCGCGGCGCCAAGCTGTGCCGCCGCAAGCGCGGCAACCAGCCGCTGTTCGTGTGCCCCTTCCACGGCTGGAGCTTCAAGACCGACGGCAAGCTGCTGCGCGCCAAGGATGCCAGCACCGGCGCCTATCCCGACAGTTTCGATCATGAAGGGTCGCATGATCTGACCAGGGTGAGGGTCGAAAGCTATCGCGGGTTCATCTTCGGCTCTTTGAACCATGATGTCCTGCCACTCGAAGAGCATCTGGGCGAGGCCAGGGTCATCATCGACCAGATGGTCGATCAGGCGCCCGAGGGGCTGGAAGTGCTGACCGGCAATTCCACCTACACCTTCCATGGCAACTGGAAGATGCAGATGGAAAATGGCTGCGACGGCTATCATGTCAGTTCGGTCCATGAAAATTACCAGTCGACGATGGGCCGCCGCGCGGAAGGCGGCACCAAAGCGGTCGACGCCAATGGCTGGTCGAAGGCCCCGGCGAGCGGCGTTTATGGTTTCGAGCATGGCCATATTCTGCTCTGGACGCAGGTGTTGAATCCGGAGGTCCGGCCGGTCTGGAATTACAAGGACCAGCTGGTCGAGCGGCTGGGCGAGGACAAGGCGAAGTTCATTCTGGAGCAGACCCGCAATCTGGCGCTCTATCCCAACGTGTTCCTGATGGACCAGTTCTCGACCCAGATCCGCGTCGTCCGCCCGATCGACGTACATACGACCGAAGTCACCATCTATTGCTACGCCCCCAGGGGCGAGAGCGCGGAAGACCGGGCGCATCGCATCCGCCAATATGAGGATTTCTTCAACGTCACCGGCATGGGCACGCCCGACGATCTGGAGGAATTCCGCAGCTGTCAGTCGGCCTATGAAGGCGCGGGCGAATTGTGGAACGACCTCAGCCGTGGGGCGGCCCGCTGGATATCCGGGCCAGACAGCAATGCGGCCGCCATGGGCATGAATCCGCTGCTGTCGAGCGAACGCAGCGAGGACGAAGGGCTGTTCGTGCGCCAGCATGAATTCTGGGCGCAGATCATGCTCGACGGCATGGCGCGCGAAGCCGGTGCGCCGATGATGGAGGCCGCGGAATGACACTGGTTCTCGACACGGAGCGCGCGGCGCTCTCCTATCAGGATATCTGCGCCTTCCTCTATCGCGAGGCGCGGCTGCTCGATGATCGCGAACTGGACGCATGGCTGGAATGCTATGCGGAACAATGCGAATATTGGATGCCTGCCTGGACCGACGACGATGCGCTGACCACCGATCCCCACAGCGAGATTTCGCTCATCTATTATGGCAACCGCAAGGGGCTGGAGGATCGCGTCTATCGCTTGAAGACCGAACGGTCGTCGGCGAGCACGCCGGAGGCGCGCACCTCGCACTTCCTGGCGAATATCGAGGTGATCGAGATGCGGAGCGATGCGATCGACCTGCGCTACAACTGGCACACGATGAGCCATCGCTACCAGAAGACGCAGCAGTTTTTCGGAACCAGCTTTGTCACGCTGGACGTCAGCGGCGCGGCGCCGAAGATCCTGAAGAAGAAGATCGTCCTCAAGGACGACTATATTCATCAGGTCATCGACGTCTATCATGTCTGAGGGGCTGGCGATGATCTTCCAGGGACGCTTTGCCGGCAAGGTGATGGTCGTGACCGGCGCGGCGCAGGGCATCGGTGCCGGTGTCGCCGCCCGTGCCGCGGCCGAGGGCGCCAGCCTTGTGTTGGTCGACCGGGCGGACTTCGTGACCGATGTCGAACAGGCGATCGTTGCGGCGGGCGGCAAGGCGATTTCGGTCACCTGTGACCTTGAAACCTATGACGGTGCGGCGCAGGCGATGGCGGCAGCGATCGCTGCGTTCGGCCGCGTCGACATCCTTATCAACAATGTCGGCGGCGCGATCCGCATGCGGCCCTATGCCCAGTTCGAGCCGGACCAGATCGACGCGGAAATCCGCCGGTCGTTGATGCCGACGCTCTATTGCTGTCATGCCGTTCTCCCCGCGATGCTGGAGCAGGGCGCGGGGACGATCGTCAACCTGTCGTCCAACGCCACGCGCGGCATCCGCCGCGTGCCCTATTCGGCGGCGAAGGGCGGGATCAATGGCCTCACGCAAGCGCTGGCGATGGAATATGCGCAAAGCGGCATTCGTGTCGTCGCGGCCGCGCCCGGTGGCACCAGCGCGCCGCCGCGCCGCGTGCCGCGCAATGCCGAGGGAGACAGCGCGCAGGAACAGGCCTGGATGGCCGAGGCGGTGGAACAGGTGACGTCGTCGGCCTTCATGAAGCGCTACGGCACGCTGGACGAGCAGATCGCCCCCATCCTTTTCCTCGCTTCCGACGAGGCCAGCTATGTGACCGGATCGGTCTTGCCCGTTGCGGGCGGCGATATCGGCTGAAGGAGCCAGACATGCAGAAAATCTACGATAGCCCAGCGCAGGCCCTTGATGGCCTGTTGTTCGACGGGATGACGATCATGTCGGGCGGCTTCGGCCTGTCCGGCAATCCCGAAAGCCTGATCCCCGAAATCCGGGCGAGCGGCGTGAAGGATCTGACCGTCATTTCCAACAATGCCGGCGCCGACGGTTTTGGCCTGTGGATGCTGCTGGAAAGCCGGCAGATCGGCAAGATGATCTCCTCCTATGTGGGTGAGAACAAGCTGTTTGAAAGCCAGTATCTTTCCGGGGAACTGGAGCTGGAACTGACGCCGCAGGGGACGTTGGCCGAGCGTATCCGCGCCGGCGGCGCCGGCATCCCCGCCTTCTATACCAAGACCGGCGTGGGCACGGTGGTTGCCGATGGCAAGCCGGTCGAGACGTTCGAGGGCGAGGACTATGTCCGCGAAACCTGGCTGCGCGCCGACCTGTCGATCATCAAGGCGTGGCGGGCGGACCCGGCCGGCAACCTGATGTTCCGCAAGACCGCGCGCAACTTCAACCCGAACATGGCGACCGCCGGCAAGGTGACGGTGGTGGAGGTCGAGGAAATCGTGCCGGAGGGCAGCTTCGACCCTGACAATATCCACACGCCCGGCATCTATGTCGACCGCATCGTCCTCTCCACCATCAACGAGAAGCGGATCGAGAAGCTGACCGTCCGCGAAAGGGAGACTGCATAATGGGCTGGACCCGCGACCAGATGGCGGCGCGCGTGGCAAAAGAATTGCGCGACGGCTATTATGTGAACCTTGGCATTGGCATCCCGACGCTGGTGGCGAACCACGTACCAGACGGCGTCAATGTCACGCTGCAATCCGAAAACGGCATGCTGGGAATCGGTCCCTTCCCCTATGCGGGCGAAGCGGACCCGGACCTGATCAACGCCGGCAAGCAGACGATCACCGCGCTGCCGACCAGCAGTTTCTTCTCGTCGGCGGACAGTTTTGCGATGATCCGGGGCGGCCATATCGACATGGCGGTGCTGGGCGCGATGGAGGTAGCCGCCAATGGCGACCTCGCCAACTGGACCATCCCCGGCAAGATGGTGAAGGGCATGGGCGGCGCGATGGACCTGGTCGCGGGCGTCAAGCGCGTGGTGGTGGTGATGGACCATGTGTCGAAAAATGGCAGCCTCAAGATCCTCGATGCTTGCACCCTGCCGCTTACCGGCAAGGCGGTGGTCGACCTCATCATCACCGACCTCGCCGTGATCGCGGTCGATCGGGCGAAGGGCGGCCTCACCTTGGTGGAACTGGCCCCCGGCGTCACCGAAGCCGAAGTCGTCGAGAAGACCGGTGCACCGCTGGCGATCCTCGAAACCGCCTAAAGCATTTTCGAAGCAGGTAGCCTCACCTGCTGACTCGGAAAATTCGGAAAACAAAACGATAAACAGAACATGATCCGGTCGGAGCATGTTGTGAGACAGGAATTTACCGTGCCGAATCTGATCGTCGTCAACCGTGCGGGGGACGAAACCAATATCGATGCCCGTGAAGGCGTGTCCGTGATGGAAGCCATTCGCGACAATGGCTTTGACGAACTGCTGGCGCTGTGCGGCGGCTGCTGTTCCTGCGCCACCTGCCATGTCTTCGTGGATGAGGCATGGACCGGCGCGGTCGGCGCGGCCAGCGGCGACGAGGATGACCTGCTCGATTCCTCCGACCATCGCGGCGATCGGTCGCGCCTGTCCTGCCAGATCATGATGACGGCCGCGCTTGACGGGCTGCGCGTCGCCATCGCGCCGGAGGATTGAGCATGGCCTTCATCCAGCGCGCTGGCGCCACTCTCTACTGGAAGCGTGACGGGCGGGATGACGCGCCCGCGCTGGTGCTGCTGAACAGCATCGGCACCGACATGGATTTGTGGGACGGCGTACTGCCCCATTTGCGCGACCGCTTCGCCTTGCTGCGGATCGATGCGCGCGGTCATGGCGCATCAAATGCCGAGCCAGGCGACTACACGCTCGCCATGCTGGCGGACGACGTGCTGGCGGTGGCCGATGTGGCTGGGTTCGATCGCTTCTCGATCGCCGGCGTCTCGCTGGGCGGCATGATCGGCATGGAACTGGCGCTGCGGGCGCCGGGCCTGATCGAGAAGCTGCTACCCATTTGCACCTCTGCGACGATGGACAGTGACTCCTGGAACGACCGCATCGCCAGGGTGCGCGACAAAGGCATGGCAGCCATTGCGGATCTCGCCATGGGGCGTTTCCTCTCCGACGCCGTTGAACCAGCTATTTATGAAGCGGTGCGCCGCCAATTGCTGACGATGGATGCGCAAGGCTATGCCGGCTGCGGCGCGGCGATCCGCGACATGGATCTGGCTGACCGGATCGGCGGTATCGCCTGTCCGACTTTGCTCATCAGCGGCACCCGAGATACCTCGACCCCCTTTGAGGGGCATGGCGAGCATCTGATCGCTCGCATCCCCGGCGCGTCGCATGTGGCGCTGGCGGCCGCGCATCTCGCCCCGCTCGAAGCGCCTGAAGCGCTGGCGGGCGCGATCACCTCTTTCCTGGAAAGCTGAGACATATGGCACAGGCCTTCATCTGCGATGCCGTCCGCACCCCGATCGGCAAGCTCAACGGATCGCTGGCGACCATCCGCACCGACGATCTGGCGGCGCTGCCGCTCAAGGCACTGATGGCGCGCAATGAACGGGCCGACTGGTCGGCACTGGACGATGTGATCCTGGGCTGCGCCAACCAGGCGGGCGAGGATAATCGCAACGTCGCCCGCATGGCGGTGCTTCTGGCGGGCATGGGCGAGGCCGTGCCGGGCGTGACTGTCAATCGCCTCTGCTCCTCGGGCCTCAATGCGCTGGGCATGGCGGCGCAGGCGATCCGCAGCGGCGACGCCGATTTCCTGATCGCCGGCGGCGCCGAGAGCATGACCCGCGCGCCCTATGTGCTGGGCAAGGCCGGCAGCGCCTTTGGCCGCGACCAAAGAATAGAGGATACGACGCTCGGCTGGCGCTTCATCAACCCGGCGATGAAGGCTGCCTATGGCGTCGACAGCATGCCCCAGACCGGCGAGAATGTCGCGGAACGATGGGGCGTCAGCCGTGAAGAGCAGGATCGCTTCGCGCTCGCCAGCCAGGAGAAGGCGGCGTGCGCACAGGCGAGCGGGCGTTTTGCCGCCGAGATCGTGCCCGTCGCGATCCCGCAGAAGAAGGGTGATCCGCTGCTGTTCGAGGCGGACGAGCATTTGCGTGCCACCAGTCTGGAGGCGCTGGCGAAGCTGAAGCCGGTGGTGAAGGCTGACGGAACCGTGACGGCGGGCAATGCGTCGGGGCTCAACGACGGTGCGGCCGCGATGCTGGTTGCGTCGGAAGCGGCGGCGAAGGCGCATGGGCTGACGCCGCGTGCTCGGGTGATCGGCATGGCTGCGGCCGGAATTGCGCCCCGCATCATGGGCGCCGGCCCGATCGAGGCGGCGCGCAAGCTGCTGGCACGCAACGGCATGAGTGTCGATCAGTTGGATGTGATCGAACTCAATGAAGCCTTTGCCAGCCAGGCGATCGCGACGCTGCACGATCTGGCCGTCGATCCGTTCGACCCGCGCGTCAATCCCAATGGCGGCGCTATCGCGCTCGGTCATCCGCTCGGCATGTCGGGCGCGCGGATCGCACTCTCGGCGGTCGAGGAATTGCATCGGACCGGTGGGCGCCATGCGCTGGCCTTCATGTGCATCGGCGTCGGGCAGGGGCTGGCCGTGCTGCTGGAGCGGGTCTGACAGCCCGGCACGAAAGCGCAGGAAGGAAGGCGGTTCCTTCCTGCGCTTTCGTGCCGGAACTACATCATTCCGCTCTGGTCGTGCCGGGCAGCAGGGCCGTCGCGAAACCGAGCAGCGGAAGATAGGCGGTGATGCCGAAGACCCAGATGATGCCATGGGTGTCAGCCAGTTCGCCCATGCCGGCGGCGCCGATGCCGCTGATCCCGAACATCAGGCCGAACATCAGGCCGGACACCAGCCCGACCCGACCCGGCACCAGTTCCTGGGCGTAAACGACCAGGGCCGCGAAGGCGGAGGACAGGACGAGGCCGATGATGATCGCCAGCACGGCGGTCCAGAACAGGGTCGCATGAGGCATCAGCAGGGCAAACGGCGCCACGCCCAGGAAGGATACCCAGATCACCGCCTTGCGGCCAATGCGATCGCCGACCGGCCCTCCGAAGAAGGTACCGGCCGCCACCGATCCCAGGAAGCAGAACAGATAGAATTGTGATTCCCGTGCGGTCAGGGCGAACCGTTCCATCAGGTAGAAGGTGAAATAGTTGGAGATCGACCCGATATAGATGAACTTGGCGAACATCAGCACAGCGATCACGACGAGTGCACGGATGATCGTGCCCCGGCTATGCTGAACCTGCTGCGCGGTCCCGCTTTTGGTGGCCTGCGCATGGGCATGGGTCAGGCGCCAGCGGGTGACGAAGAAGAGCGTCCAGATCGCGGCCAGCGCGGCGATGGCCAGCCAGCCGAACGCTGCCTGCCCGAACGGTAGAATGATCGCGGACGCGACCAGCGGGCCGATGGCTGATCCGCTGTTGCCGCCCACCTGGAAGCAGGATTGCGCGGTACCGAACCGTCCACCCGATGCCATGCGCGCGACGCGGGAGGCTTCGGGATGGAAGGTTGCTGATCCCACGCCGATCACGGCGGAGGCCATCAGCAATGCTGGATAGCTGTCGGCCATGGCGATGCCGGTGATGCCGAGCAGCGTCGTGATCATCCCCAGCGGCAGCAGATAGGGCAGAGGCCGCTTGTCGGTATAGAGGCCGATACAGGGTTGCAGCAGCGATGCGGTAATCTGGTAAACCATCGCCAGCATGCCGATCTGGCCGAAGGTCAGATGATATTTATCCTTCAGCATGGGATAGATGGCCGGCAATGTCGCCTGGATCAGATCGTTGAGCAGATGCGCAGCCGCCACGGCGCCGACGATCCGGGCGACGAATCTGGGTGCCCGGCCGGCCAGCAGCGATGGACCGGATGATGGCAGGGAGGCGGGCGGATCGGTGGCCGGGATGGTGGCGCTATGGGCATTCATGGTGAAGGGCTCATTTCTTGTCGTCGGGCGCGGCACGATCGGGCGCACAGGCTGTCGGCCGCAAGATGCCATTAGCAACATGACGCAACGCCCGCTTCGCTGTATGAGCCATTTGTTTGTGAAAGTGGGCCAACATGGGAATTGATTTTGCGGACCAGCATGAAGGCGTGGCGCGGCCGGTGCTGGCGATCGGCGACGCCTATCCATCGTCCTTCGAACTGGCCGAGCACCAGCATCGCCGCAGCCAGTTCCTCTATGCGGCCAGTGGCGTCATGGCGGTCAGCACGCCGGAGGGGGCATGGGTTGCTCCGCCGGAACGCGCGGTCTGGATACCGGGCGGCATGCCCCACGCCGTGCGCATGGTCGGCGCGGTACAGACGCGTAGTGTCCTGATCGAGGCGGACGCATGCCCCAATCGTGGGACGTCCTGTCAGGTGGTGGGCGTGTCGGCATTGTTGCGCCAGTTGCTGACGGTCGCGGCCGACCTGCCGATCGAATATGACGAGGATGGCCGCGATGGCCTGATCATGAAACTGCTGCTGGCGGAGGTGGATCGCGCGCCGCTGATCCGGCTGGCCGTGCCCTTTCCCCGGCACTCGGCGTTGGCGCAGCGATGTCAGGCGTTTCTTTCCCGGCCGGACGCGACCGCGACGATCGACCAATGGTCCGATGCGCTGGCGATGAACCGGCGCAATTTCACCCGTATCTTCCGGCGGGAAACTGGCATGAGTTTTGCCGAATGGCGCCAGCAGGCCTGCCTGTCGGTGGCCCTGCCCAAATTGGCGGCGGGTGAGTCCGTGACCATGGTGGCGCTGGACCTGGGCTATGACGGGCCGGGCAATTTCTCCACCATGTTCAAGCGCGTGCTGGGCGTGCCGCCAAGCCATTATCGATCGCAGGAACGGGGATTGACTGTCCCGGCCCATAGGCCGTTATGGGATCAACCCGTGATGCCCGGCAGGTCGAGCCCCTTTTCCTCTGCGCAGGCGCGCGCAATCGGATAGCCGGCGTCTGCGTGGCGCATGACTCCGGTGGCCGGGTCGTTCCACAGGACGCGCTCCAGCCGCTTCGCCGCTTCCGGGGTGCCATCCGCTACGATCACCATGCCGCTATGCTGGCTATAGCCCATGCCGACGCCGCCGCCATGGTGCAGCGATACCCAGGTCGCGCCGCTGGCGGTGTTGAGCAGGGCGTTGAGCAGGGGCCAGTCGCTGACCGCGTCGCTGCCGTCCATCATCGCTTCGGTTTCGCGATTGGGGGACGCGACCGAGCCTGAGTCCAGATGATCGCGGCCGATGACGACGGGGGCTTTCAGTTCGCCCTTGGCCACCATCTCGTTGAAGGCGAGGCCGAGCCGATGGCGATCGCCGAGGCCAACCCAGCAGATGCGCGCGGGCAGGCCCTGAAAGTGAATCTTCTCCCGCGCCATATCGAGCCAGTTGTGGAGATGCGCGTTGTCGGGGAGCAATTCCTTCACCTTGGCATCGGTCTTGTAGATGTCCTCCGGGTCGCCCGACAGTGCCGCCCAGCGGAACGGGCCGATGCCGCGACAGAAGAGCGGGCGGATGTAAGCGGGGACGAAACCGGGGAAGTCGAAGGCGTTGTCGACCCCTTCATCCTTCGCCATTTGCCGGATATTATTGCCATAATCGGTGGTGGCAACGCCCGCCGCCTGAAAATCCAGCATGGCGCGGACATGGGCGGCCATGCTCGCCTTGGCGGCTTTCGCCACGGCTTGCGGATCGCGCTCGCGCCGTTCGGTCCATTCCGCGACGGTCCAGCCGATCGGCAGATAGCCGTTGACGGGATCATGCGCGCTGGTCTGGTCGGTGAGCAGGTCCGGGCGGATGCCGCGCGCGAACATTTCGGGGAGGATTTCGGCGGCATTGCCGAGCAGGCCGACCGAGACGGGTTTCCTCTCCGCGCAGCTTTGATCGATGATCGCCATTGCTTCCTCGATGGTGGAGGCCGCGATGTCGAGATAGCCGGTGCGCAGGCGCATCTCGATCCGGCTGGGCTGGCATTCGATCGCGAGGCAGGAGGCGCCGGCCATCACCGCGGCGAGCGGCTGCGCGCCGCCCATGCCGCCAAGCCCGGCGGTCAGCAGCCATTTGCCGCTCAGGCTGCCGCCATGATGCTGGCGGCCCATTTCCACGAAGGTTTCGTAGGTGCCCTGCACGATGCCCTGGGTGCCGATATAGATCCAAGAACCGGCGGTCATCTGACCATACATGGCGAGGCCGCGCTTATCCAATTCGTTGAAATGGTCCCAGTTCGCCCAATGGGGGACAAGGTTGGAGTTGGCGATCAGGACGCGGGGCGCGTCCGCATGGGTGCGGAACACGCCGACCGGCTTGCCGGACTGGACCAGCAGGGTTTCGTCGGCCTCCAGCCGCTTTAATGTCTCGACTATGCGGTCATAGCTTTCCCAGTCGCGCGCCGCGCGGCCGATGCCGCCATAGACGACCAGTTCCTCCGGCCGTTCCGCCACATCGGGATGGAGATTGTTCATCAGCATCCGCAGCGGCGCTTCGGTCAGCCAGCTTTTGGCGCTGAGATCGGTCCCGGTGGCGGGGCGGATGATGCGGCTATTGTCGATGCGGGTCATGGGCGGCCTTTCGCAAAGTCGATGCAGGCGGCGATGATCTGCCGCAGGGTGGGAAGAATCACGGGATCGGGGTCGATCGGGGCGGGCCAGTTGGCGGGCGTGGGCTCGCCCGGTTCGGTCAGATAGCCACGCATGGCGAGTTCCATCTGGATCGCCTGGACGCCCTGTTCGGGTCGGCCATAATGGCGCGTGGTCCAGCCGCCCCGGAAGCGGCCATTGACGACATGGCTGTGGCCGCTGGCGGCGCAGAGGGCGGCGACGGCACTTTCCAGCGCGGTGTCGCAGGTCGCGCCGCCGTCGGTGCCGATGTTGAATTGCGGCAGTTCATCATCGAACAGGCGCGGTACATGGCTGCGGATCGAATGGGCGTCATAGAGGACGATATGCGGGTGTAGCGCGCGCAGCCGGGCGATCTCGGCTTCAAGCGCATCATGATAGGGCGTGAACCAGCGGTCGCGGCGGCGGGCGATTTCGGCTTCGTCAGGGGGCGCCGCTGCATAGAGCGGATCGCCGTCGAACGTCGTGGTCGGACAAAGCGCTGTCGTCGCCTGCCCCGGATAGAGCGATGCGCCGGACGGATCGCGGTTGAGATCGATGACGCTGCGGCTGATCGTCGTGCGGATCAGCGTCGCGCCCCTATCGGCGGCGAAGGCGTAGAGCCGGTCCACCCACCAGTCCGCGTCGCGCCGGGCGAGCCAGGGCGATCGGAACTGCGCCGCCACATCGGCCAGGTCGCTGCCGACATGAGGGAAGGCGAGGATCAGCGGCGCGTTGCCGCGCTCTATAGATAACCAGTCGATCATGCGATGCCCGGCAGATGATCGGCGGCGAGGTCGGCCAGCGCGCCGGAGCGGATCAGGGCGTTCGCGGCCTCCATGTCCGGGTGGAAATGGCGGTCGTCGGTCAGGTGCGGCACGATGGCGCGCAGCCGGGCGCGGGCGGCCTCCAGCACGGTCGATGAGGCGAGCGGGGCGTGGAAATCGACGCCCTGCGCGGCGGCGAGATATTCGATGCCGATCACGGCAGTGGCGTTTTCGGCCATGTCCAGCAGCCGGCGTGCGCCATGGGCGGCCATCGACACATGATCTTCCTGATTGGCGGAGGTGGGGATGCTGTCGACGCTGGCGGGATAGGCGCGCTGCTTATTCTCGCTGACCAAGGCGGCCGCCGTAACCTGCGGGATCATGAAGCCTGAATTGAGGCCCGGTCGAGGCGTGAGGAACGCCGGCAGGCCCGACAGTGCCGGATCGACCAGCATGGCGATGCGCCGTTCGGCGATGGAGCCGATCTCACATATCGCCATGGCGATCATGTCGGCGGCGAAGGCGACCGGCTCGGCATGGAAATTGCCGCCGGACAGCGCCTCGTCCGTTTCAGGGAAGATCAAGGGATTGTCGGAGACGCCGTTCGCCTCGATCGCCAGCGTGGTTGCGGCCTGGCGGAGAATGTCGAGCGCGGCGCCCATCACCTGCGGCTGGCAGCGCAGGCAATAGGGGTCCTGCACCCGCGTGTCATTGTTGAGGTGGCTGGCGCGGATCGGGCTGCCGGCCATCAGCGCGCGCAGCGCATCGGCCACGGCGATCTGCCCCTGATGACGGCGCAGCGCATGGATGCGCGGGTCGAAGGGGGTGTCCGAACCCTTCGCCGCCTCGGTCGAAAGCGCGCCGGTGACGAGGGCGGAGCGGAAGAGGTTTTCCGCCTCGAACAGGCCGGCCAGCGCATTGGCGGTGGAGAATTGCGTACCGTTGAGCAGCGCCAGCCCTTCCTTGGGACCGAGCGTCAAGGGGGCGAGGCCCGCGCGGGCGAGTGCCTGGGTGGCGGGCAGCCGTTCGTCGCCGACCAAGATTTCGCCGACGCCGATCATGGTGGCGGCCATGTGCGACAGCGGAGCCAGGTCGCCGCTGGCGCCGACCGATCCCTGCGCCGGGACGATCGGGGTCAGGCCGTGCGCCAGCATCGCTTCCAGCAGAGCGATGGTCTGTGGCCGGACGCCCGACGCGCCCTGCGCCAGACTGGCGAGCTTCAGCGCCATCATCAGCCGAACGACCGGGACGGGTGAGGGCGCGCCGGTGCCGGCGGCGTGGCTCAGCACGATATTGCGCTGGAGCGTGGCGAGGTCTTCATCGCCGATACGGACGCTGGCGAGCTTCCCGAAGCCGGTGTTGATGCCATAGACGGGTTCATGCCGGGCGAGGATGCGTTCGACCGCAGCGGCGCTTTCCGCGATGCGCGGGGCGCTGGCCGGGTCGAGCCGGACCGCCGAACCGCGGTAGATGGCGCGCCAGTCGGCCAGCGGCACCGCGCCGGGAACGAGCAGGATAGACGTCATGAACCACTCCAGATGCGGGCATGGAGCGGATTGAACCCCATGCGATAAACCAGTTCGGCGGGCCGATCGATGTCCCAGATGGCGAGGTCGCACCGCTTGCCCGGCTCCAGCGTGCCGCGATCGCGCAGCCCCAGCGCGCGCGCGGCGTTGCGGGTCACGCCTGCCAGGCATTCGGCGATGGTCAGGCGGAACAACGTCGCGCCCATGTTCATGACCAGCAGCAGGGAGGTGAGCGGCGATGTGCCCGGATTGCAGTCTGTGGCCAGCGCGATCGGGACGCCGGCGCGACGCAGGCCCTCGATCGGTGGCAGTCGGGTTTCGCGGACGAAATAATAGGCACCGGGCAGCAGCGTGGCGATCGTCCCGCTCGTCGCCATCGCCGCGATGCCGTCCTGATCCAGATATTCCAGATGATCGGCGGACAGGGCGCCATGCCGGGCGGCCAGCGCCGCGCCATGCAGGTTGGACAATTGTTCCGCATGCAACTTCACCGGCAGGCCGTGGCGCGCCGCAGCCGCGAACATCCGTTCCGTCTGTGCCGGTGTGAAGCCGATCCCTTCGCAAAAAGCATCGACCGCATCGGTCAGCCCCAGCGTCGCGACCTGTGGCAGCAGATCGTTGCATAGCATGGCGATGTAGCCGTCGGCATCGTCGGCATATTCTGGCGGAAGGGCATGCGCGCCGAGGAAGGTGGTGGTGATCCCGACCCGCCTTTCGCGACACAGACGGCGCGCCGCGCGCAGCATGCGGATTTCGCTCTCCGCGCAGAGGCCATAGCCCGACTTGACCTCGACCGTGGTGACGCCTTCGGCGATCAGGGCATCCAGTCGGGGTAGGGCGTGGGCGACCAGCGCGTCCTCGCTCGCGGCGCGGGTGGCGCGCATGGTCGACAGGATGCCGCCGCCGGTGCGGGCGATCTCTTCATAGCTGGCACCCGCCAGCCGCATCTCGAATTCCTGCGCGCGGTCGGCGCCATGGATCAGATGGGTGTGGCAATCGATCAGGCCCGGCGTAATCCAGCGGCCGCCGCAATCGACCACATCCGCCGCGTCCCATGCCGGAGCGATGCTGGCCGGGCCGGCATAGAGGATGATGCCGTCGCTGGATGCGATCAGGCCATCCTCGACCAGTCCCATATCGTCGTTGGTCATGGTCGCCAGACGCGCATGTCTCCAGACCCTGTCGCATCGCATGAGATGATGTCCTCTGTCTCGCCGCCGATGGGAATTGCAGCAAATCGCTTTTAATGTATATACATAAAATGAAGACGGGGAGCAATTATGTCGCAACGCCTTCGCCCCAGTGGCGCATCTCTCTTTTTCGATCAGTTGCTGTTGCCCGATGGCTGGGCGCGCGACGTTCGGCTGACGCTGGAGAGTGGTCGGATCGCCGCGATTGTGGTCGACGCGACGTCGCAGGTCGGGGACGAGCAGCATGGCGTTGGACTGCCCGGCATGCCCAACCTGCACAGCCATGCCTTTCAGCGCGCCATGGCCGGGCTGGCTGAACGACGCGGCCCCGGCACGGACAGTTTCTGGAGCTGGCGCGACATCATGTATCGCTTCGTGGCACGCATGAGCCCTGACGATGTGCGGGCGATCGCGGCTCTTGCCTATATGGAGATGCTGGAAGGCGGTTTCACCCGTGTGGGCGAGTTCCACTATTTGCATCATGACTGTAACGGCGCGCCTTATGCCGACCCGGCGGCGATGAGCGGCGCCATCGTCGCGGCGGCGGCCGACAGCGGGATCGGCCTGACGCTGTTGCCGGTGCTCTACAGCCATGCCGGTTTCGGCGCTCAGCCACCTCATGCAGGGCAGGCGCGGTTCATCCTGTCGATCGACGGCTATGCGCGCCTGATCGAGGGGGCACAGCGCCATGCCGCAACACTGCCGGACGCAATCGTAGGCATCGCGCCGCATAGCCTTCGCGCTACCTCCGCCGATCAGTTGCGGATGCTGGCGCCTTTGGCGGCGGGCAGGCCGGTCCATATCCATATCGCCGAACAGGTGAAGGAAGTGGAAGATTGCCTGGCCTGGAGCGGGCAGCGTCCGGTCGCCTGGCTGTTCGACCATGCCGATGTCGATGCGCGCTGGTGCCTGGTCCATGCGACCCATGTCGATGCCGGCGAAGTGGCCGCGATCGCGCGCAGCGGGGCGACGGTGGGCCTCTGTCCCATTACGGAGGCCAATCTGGGCGACGGGATTTTTCCCGCCGGCGGCTATCTGGATGCGGGCGGGCGCTTCGGCATCGGCAGCGATTCCAACGTCCTGATCGATTGCGCGGAGGAATTGCGCCTGCTGGAATATGGCCAGCGCCTGCTGCATCGGGGGCGCAACATGCTGGCGCGGCAGGCGGGGGAGGCGACTGGTGCCGCCCTCCATGCGCGGGCGCTGGCGGGGGGGGCTGCGGCGCTCGGTGTGCAGGGGGGCATCGCCGTCGGCCTGCCCGCCGATATCGTCAGCCTCGACCCGGATCATCCCGCGCTGCTGGCCCGATCGGGCGATGTGATCACCGACAGCTTCATTTTCGCCGCTGGCCGCCCGGCGATCGATTGCGTATGGCGCCACGGCATCATGCTGGTGCAGGGCGGTCGCCATCGGCAGCGTGACGCTATCGTCCGCACCTATCGTGCGGTGCTGGAGAGATTGATCGCGTGAAGATCGCACTGCACGAACGGATCAGGCAGGATTTTGAAGGCCGTATCCTGTCGGGTGAACTCGCACCGGGCGATCGCCTGCCGATCGAGCAGGATATCATGGCCGATTATGGCTGCGCCCGTATGACCGTGAATAAAGCCTTGTCGGCCTTGCTGGCGGCGGGTCTGATCGAGCGGCGCAAGAAAGCTGGCACATTTGTCGCCCGGCCCAAGGTGCACAGCATGATCCTGGATGTGCCCGACATTGCAGCGCAGGTGCGGGAACGCGGGCAGGACTATGGCTTTCGTGCGCTTGCTCACGCCGTCCGTCAGCCCTTGGCGGGTATGGAGGAAGAGCGGTTGCTGGCCGGTGAGGGCGCACTGATGCAGGTCGATGGCCTGCATCTGGCCAATGGCGTGCCGCTATGCGTGGAATATCGACTGGTCAGTGTGGCGGCGGTGCCCGATATCGTGGAGGCGGACTTGCATAATATGGCGCCGGGCACCTGGCTGCTCCAGCATGTGCCATGGACGGAAGCGGAAACGCGCATCTCCGCCGTGCCCGCGGGTGAGGGGGAGGCGTTGCACCTGCAACTGCCGGTTGGCACCGCTTGCCTCAGCGTCGAACGCTGGACATGGCGCGGCGCCGAACGCATTACCTATGTTCGGCAGATATTTCCGGGCGACGCCTATGACATGCTAGCCCGCTTTGGCCCTTCGACCGCAGCGGTGCGGTAAGCGGTCGCTGCGCGAACGCATCTTTCACTCGGTTGCGCCCAGGTCGACGCTGCCGGCTTTCAAGCCGTCTGCCGTCGCGCTGACGGTGAAGCGTCCATTCCCCGCGCCGCGGACCAGAGCGACCGCCAGTCCGTCCTGCGCCGTGCGGTCGGGCGACGGGAAGGGCGTATGATTGACCGACGAGCCATTGTCGGTGGCGATCAACCGCCCCGCGCCCTTGACCGCAAAATGCAGGCGATGGCTGGCAGAGGGCACGGTCACGCCATTCGCATCGACCACCCGCGCACGCACATAGACCATGTCGTCGAAGGCCGATCCGACTTTCGGCGCATCCGGCGTCAATTCTATGCGGACCGGTTTACCGGCCGTTCGCAGACTGTCGGACACGGTTTCGCTGCCCTTGTCGCGGCAAGTGGCGCGGACTTCCCCCGGTGCATAGCGCACGGCCCAGCGGCGCGGCGACGCATCCCGATTGATCGGCAGCCTACCGAGCGAACGGCCGTTCAAAAACGCCTCGACCTGCTGGCAATTGCTATAGACTTCGATCGTCTCATCATGCGGACTGCGATCCTGCGGCGTCCAGTCGTCGAACAGGGCGACCTTGGGCTTGGGCGTGGCTACCGCGATCATCGTTGGCAGAACGGGCTGGTTCGGTCCGCCCGCGCCATCGGTCGATGGCCCTGCTGCCGCCGGATCGGCATTGCGCACGACATGCAGCACGGGGCGCTCTGACCACCAGCTTTCTCGCTCCATGCCGCTGATCTTCTGCCGCCCGGTGCGATCGAGCAACCCGGCCGGGTTCTGGATATTGGGCCAGCCGGACCGGTTCGCTTCACCCAGATAATCGATGCCGGTCCACAGGAACATACCGGAGAACGGCGCATAGTCGCGCACCGGCACCCAGTTGCTGCGATTATGGGCATTTTCGGTACCGACGATACTGCGCTTGGGGTTCTGCTTGCTGGCCGCGATCAGTTCATTCTCGCGATAATTCTGCCCGACCACATCCAGCATGTCGGCCAGCCCATTGTCATAGTCCTTGGTCACATTGGGGCGGAACAGCGCCATTGTGACCGGGCGCGATGGGTCGGCGGCATGAACGATGTCCAGGATGTTGCGCAGCGCCGCCTTGGCCTGCACCGGATAGGCGGTGTCGTGGATCTCGTTGCCCGCGCTCCACAGGATGATGCTGGGATGATTGCGGTCGCGCCGTACCATGTCCAGCGTATCGCGCTTGTGCCAGTCGCCGAAGAAGAGGTGATAATCCTCCGGCGTTTTGGCGACGTTCCACTGATCGAACAGTTCGTCCATCACGACCAGCCCCAGTTCATCGGTCAGGTCGAGAAATTCGGGGCTGGGCACATTATGGGCGGTGCGGATCGCATTGACGCCCTGCGCCTTGAGCGTCGTCAACCGCTGGCGCCAGACGGCGATCGGCACGGCCGCCCCCACCGCGCCGCCATCATGGTGCAGCGCGACGCCCTTCAGCTTGAAGTTGCGGCCGTTGAGCCAGAAGCCTGTCGCCGGATCGAACCGCGCCTCTCGCACGCCGAAGCGGACATCCTCATTGTCGAGCAGCGTGCCGTCGCTTGCCAGCACGCGAATGGCGGCGCGATATTGGGCGGGGTCGGCGATATCCCAGCGACGGGGACGGGGGAGGGCAACCTCGACCGGCAGGATCATGGTGCGGCCGGCCGCAACGCTGGTCGGCGCAGTCATGGTGCGCGCGACTTCGCGTCCGTCCGGATCGGTCAGCACCAGTTCGACCTTCACTTCGGTGGCGGTGCCGCTGTCATTCTGCACATCGGCCGTGACGGCGACGGTCGCCTGCGCATCACTGATCGCCGTCGCCCGCACATAAGCGCCGCCCTGTGGGATATGGACATCGCTCGTCTCGATCAGCCGGACAGGACGATAAATGCCCGATCCGGTATACCAGCGCGAAGAGGGGGCGGCAGAGGTGTCGGCGCGCACGGCGATCAGGTTGCGGCCGTCCGCGCGCAGGTGGCGCGTCAGGTCGTAGCGCTGGCTGACATAACCCATCGGCCGATAGCCGATATGATGGCCGTTCACCCAGATGCCGCTGCGCTCCATGATGCCGTCAAATTCGATATAATAGCGCCGCCCCGGTTGCGGTTTCAGGACGAGACTCTTGCGATACCAGGCGACACCGCTGGGCAGGAAGCCGTTCTCGCCTGCGGCCTTGGCATTGGGATCGAACGGCCCGGCAATGGCCCAGTCATGCGGAACGCTGACGACCTGCCAGCCTGCATCATTAAGGGTCGCCGTTTCGGCGCCTTCCGGATCGGCCTGAATGAAACGCCAGCCATCGGGCAGGGGCGTGACGGCGCGTGGTGCCGCCTCGGCCGCGCCGACCGATGCCAGCGCCGTCGCCAGTGCATAGAATATCGTCATGCTGCCCGTTTTGCGCACCCGCATCTCCTCTCCTGACCAGACCGCCCCTGTTTGAAGGCTGCGGCCCAACAGCTATCGAATATTCCACTATTTGCAATATGGTTTCAACATGCGGCTTCTGGTGACCTGCGCATTTCCTTGGTCTGAAAGGTCGGTGACAGGATAGCTGCCTATGCGTCCGTCGTATTTTTTTGGATGGCGAGAGGATTTATGAACGACATCTGGGCCCATATCGTGGCCGATTTCTCCAATATCGGCTCCCCCGCGGCGCTGGCCGCTTTCGGTCAGGTCGTGCTCATCGACATCATGCTGGCGGCGGACAATGCGATCGTCGTCGGTGCGCTGGCCGCTGGCTTGCCCCCCGCATCCCGCCGCAAGGTGATCGCGATCGGCGTGATCGCCGCGCTGGTGCTGCGCATCGCCTTCGCCCTGCTGGTGACGCAATTGATGCAACTGGTCGGCCTCGTCTTTGCCGGCGGCCTGCTGCTGGTGTGGGTCGCGTGGAAGATGTGGCGCGAACTGCGTTCGGGCGGCGATGCGGAAGATGGCGAGGATATCGCCGGCAAGGCTGCGCCCAAGGGCTTTGCGCAGGCCGCATGGGCCGTCGCCATCGCCGATGTGTCGATGAGCCTGGACAATGTTTTGGCCGTCGCTGGTGCGGCGCGCGAGCATCCGGGCATCCTGGTCGTCGGCCTGATCCTGTCGGTCGCGCTGATGGGCGTTGCGGCGAACCTGCTGGCCCGCGTGATCGAACGCTATCGCGCGATCGCCTATTTCGGCCTGATCGTGATCCTCTATGTCGCCGGCAAGATGATCTATGAAGGCGTAATCGACCCGGCGACGGGCCTTATGACCCTGTTCTGACCAAGGGCGGGACGGGGCCGATCATGCGGCTCCGTCTTCCCTTGCCATCCGCGCAAAGCCGAGGGGCGCACCGATCAGGACAAGCACCACGCGGGTCAGATGGTGGATGATGACTACGCCCGGCTCCAGCGCCAGACTAAGCGCCACCATGCTAATTTCAGCCAGACCGCCCGGCGAATAGGCGAGGGTCAGCAGCACCGGATCAAGGCCGGTCAGAGCGCTCACCCCGGCAGCCCATGCAAAAGTTACCGCCAGCAGGATCAATGTCGATCCCGCCGCCAGCGCCAATGTGCGCAGCAATATCTTCAGCGTCAGCCCGACGAAGCGGCAGCCGATGGTGGCGCCAAGGCCCACCTGCGCGGCGGCCAGTGCCCAGGCGGGGATGCGGAAATCGGCAAGGCCGCTCATATGCACGGTGGCACTTACCGCAAGCGGACCGACCAGATGCCAGGCGGGCAGGCGCAGCAATTTCCCGATGAGCAACCCCACGGCCACGCAGCCCACTGCCCACAGCAGCAGCGACCAGTCGGCCACGCCACTCGTCACGGCGGCGGACGGTGCGATCGTGACTGGCGCATGGTCCAGGCGGATCAGAAAGGGCAGGATGAAGACGACCAGAAAAATGCGCGCGCCGTGGATCAGGCCGATGGCGCGTTCGTCGGCGCCGCGTTCCGCCCCCATCACCACCATTTCGGCGATGCCGCCGGGCATGCCGGCAAAATAGGCTGTAGCGGGATCGAACTTCGCCACCTTGCGGAAATAGGTGACGCACAGCAATGCCGCCGTCGCAAGGAAGAAGGGCAGCGCGACAAGCGGGATGATCCACTCGCGCGCCTGCGGCGGAAGGTGCGGGCCGAAACTGCTGCCCAGTACTACCCCGATCACTGCCGCCATCGGCCGGCGCGTGGCAGAGGATGCTTGTATCGGCAGGCCGATGACGCTGGCGATGGCGCAGGCGGCCATGGATCCCAACACCCACGGCAAAGGCGCGCCGATCTCCAGGAACAGCGCGCCGCCACCGGCTCCTACGATCAGGGCCGCAAGGAAGCGGAGGACCGCTTCCATATTATTCGGCTTCATGCGACGAACGGGAAAGCCAGCGCGATCATGCCGACCAGCGTCATGACGATGCAGACGGCGGCGGCCGGCAACAAGGTGAAGCGCTGATGATCGGCCAGGTCGATGCCAGCCAGGCTGACCAGCAGATAGGTGGACGGTACCAGCGGGCTGAGCAGATGGACCGGCTGGCCCATCAGCGACGCGCGGGCGATCGCCATCGGATCGACGCCATAATGCGAACCGGCTTCCGCCAAAATGGGCAGCATGCCGAAATAGAAGGCGTCGTTGGAAATGAAGAAAGTGAAGGGCATGGACAGCAGCGCCGTGATCGGCGCCATATACGGCCCCAATGCGGGTGGGATGAAGCCCACGACTTCCTTGCTCATGGCTTCCACCATACCGGTGCCGCCCAGGATGCCGGTGAAGATGCCGGCGGCAAAGATCAGCGACACGACCGACAGGACATTGCCGGCATGGGCGGCAATCCGCTCCTTCTGCTGGGCGACGCCCGGATAGTTGACGATCATCGCAATGGCGAAGGCGATCATCATTAGCACCGAAAGGGGCAGGATACCCCAGACCAGCAGGCCGAGCAGCGCTATCACCAGCGCGGCGTTGAACAGGCGCAGGTGCGGACGCCGCGCCTCGGGATATTGCGACACGCCCAGGTCGGCGACATCCACCGCTTCACGCTGCGGCAGATGGACATGGCCGAGGCGCCGGCGCTCCTTGATGCCGAACCAGAAGGCGAGGCCCAGCAGGAAGGCAAGGCCCGCGATCATGCCGGGGATCAGCGGCAGAAACAAAGTGGCGGGGTCCAGCTTCAGCGCACTCGCCGCGCGCGCGGTTGGTCCACCCCACGGCGTCAGGTTCATGATTCCACTCGTCACCATCAGCAGGCAGACAAGGTAGATGCGCTTCATGTCGAACCGCTTGTAGAGCGGCAGCAGCGCGGCGCAGGTGATGATGTAGGTGGTCGATCCATCACCATCCAGGCTGACGATCGCGCACAGCACGACCGATCCCAGCAGGATCAGCAACGGGTCGCCATGGACCAGCTTCACCAGCCGACCGACCAGCGGATCGAACAGGCCGGTATCCGTCATGGTCGAGAAGAAGAGGATGGCGAAGAGCAGCATCACGCCGGTCGGGGCGAGGTTCTTGATGCCGTCAATCATCATGTCGCCAAGACCGGCGGCCTGACCGGCGACGACGCCGAACAGAGACGGGATGACGATCAACGCCACCAGCGGCGTCATCTTTTTGGTCATGATCAGCGTCATGAAGGTGGCGACCATCAGGAAGCCGAGCAGGGCAAGATTCATCGCTGCATCCTTGAAGAGGCGAGGAGAAGAAAGATCAGAAGGTCACGCCGACACGCGCGCTGACGGTCTGGCCGTCATCATTGCCGGTGAAGCTGCCGGCGCGATTGTCGGTGTGCCAGTGGATGCCGTTCAGCTGGATGCGGGTGAAGCTGTTGAGATACCAGTTCACGCCGACCGTCGCGGCCCAGCCGTCGCCGCCCAGGACGAGGTCAGTATAGTCCAGATTTTCGTAGCGCGCGGTCAGTTCGATCGCGCCCGACCCGCCATCCAGCACAGGGTCGATGACATTGGGCTGGCCGAAACTGCCCAGACGCGGGTTGTAAGGGGGCAGTTCGCCGGTCAGGAACAGGCCGGTGGACAGGCTCCACGCTTTGCTCTCGAAATCGGGGCGCCCGCCGGTCAGGCGCGCGACGCGGCGACCGGCTTCACCCATGACCCACAACCCGCCGGTATAGCCGCCCAGTTCGACGCCATAGCCGGTGGTCGACTTGCCGCCCAGCAGTTCGCCGGTGGATACCCGCACCGCGCCGTTGAATCGGCCGCCGATGACGGTGCTGCGCGTCAGCGTGGTCGCGGCGGAGGACAGCGCTTCGTCAAAGCCCCATGCGCCGAGATGCAGCAGCGACCGGTCGGTCTTGATCGGGTTCCAGTGCGCGCGGAAGGCGGCGGTACGGCTGTCATTGGTCGCCTGCTGCCCGTCCACGCGGTCGCCGGTCACGCTGACCGATGCGTGCCAGTTCGGCCCGAACATGCGCCCCATGATGCCGATGCCGTAAAAACCGCGCTGCGGGATGATCGCAGTGGACACCGCGCTGCGTTCCAGGAACGGCGTGGAATCCGACCCGGTGCTGCCTTCGAACGCGCGGTCGTTGAACAGGTGACCGGCGCGCACGTCATAATCGACCTTGCTGCTGATCTTGTTGCGATAGCCCAGGAATGCTGTGACGATGTCGACCTCATTCTCGGAAAAATCGCTTTCGAACTGATAGAAGAAATGCGGGCCGACCCCGCCTTCCAGGCCAAGGCGCAGCGCGCGCATGCCGGTCGTGGTCGTGTTGCGGCCATTATATTTCGACCCCATGGTCGAACTCACGTCCACCAGAATGCGGCCGCGCGGCTTGTAGGTGAAGACGCCGTCGGCAGACCGGAATACGGGCAGGCCAGCGCCCCATTCGGTCTTGACGCCGACTTCCTTCGCGATGGCGCGGGCCTGCGCCACGTCGATATCGGCGGGGCCGGGCGGCACGATCTGCGGCGCGAACGGCGCAACCGTCACAGGCGGCGTCTGCGTCTGCTGCGCGACCTGCGGGGCCGGTGCGGGCGCAGCGGCGGGTGCCATGGCCTGCCCCTCGATCTTGTCGAGCCGCGCCTTGAGCGAGGCGATTTCAGCGGCCTGCGCCTTGACCAGCGCGGCCAGTTCGTCGGCACTCGGCGTCTGGGCCAGCGCGGGGGTGGCGGCGATCAGCGCCAGTGCGGCACAATTGCCGCGCAACATCAGGGACGTCATTTTACTTGGCTCCAGAGGCGAGGATCGCGTTCCAGTCGCGCAGGAAGCGCTGCTGTTTCACGCGATCGAGATTGGCGAGAAGCTGCGGACCTACACGCACCGGGCGCGCCTGTGCCGCAGGAAGCCGGCGGCCGCGAATGTCGGCGCGGACCGGCCAGAGGCTATGCTGGGCGAGCAGGGACTGGCCCTGACGCGACAGCAGGAAATCGAGGAATAGTTTAGCGGCGGCGGGATGCCGCGCCTCCCGCGCGATGAAGGCGATACGCGACATCACGATGGTGTAATCCTGCGGGAAAATGACGCCGATGCGCGGGTCGCGGCGGGCACGCTCCACCGCGTAGGAACCGATGACATTATAGGCGATGGAGAGTTTCCCCTCCGCCACACCGCGCAACATCGGCTCGGTGGTGATCGACAGGATCGGCCGGGTCGCTGCGATCGCCTCCACCAGCGATTTGGTATCGCCGGTGATCGCGAAATCCTGGGTCAGGTAGAGATAGCCGGTGTTCGACCGCGCCGGGTCGAAGGTCGCGACCTTGCCGGTCAGCGCGCGGCGATCCTTGCGCAGCATCGCTTCCAGCGCGGCATGGCTGCGCGGCGGATTGGGGATCGCCTTCTTGTTATAGACATAGGCGATCGGTTCTGCGGTGACGCCGAAACCCATATTCTTCCACACCGCCGACGGTGGCAAGGCAGGCTTTTCGGGGCTGGCATAGCCCTGCGCGAAACCGTCGTTGATCAGCTTGACCTGCTGGTCCATCGCGGATGACCAGACCAGATCGGCCGAAGGCTTGCGCGCCCGCGCTTCCGTTACGAAGCGGCGATACATTTCATTGGAGCCGAGGTCGGCATAACGCACCGTCACGCCCGGATAGCGACGCTGAAAGGCGATGATGAGCGGCGCCATTTCCGCCGTGTCGGCATTGGCATAAACGATGACCTGCCGTTCGGCCTGCGCATCGGCGATCAACTGGTCATAGGAGCGCGGATAGCCCGCAGGCCGCTCCGCCACCGCCAGGCTTGCCGGCATCGCCAGACTTGCCAAGATCGAAACAATCTGAATAACCCGTCGCACGAACCCTGCTCCTCGCCTTCCGTTTCTGTCGTCGGATAAGTTGTGAGGCTCAGTTACGAAGCCAAGCTGTCATCAACCTTTCAGCATCGGGTGCCCCATTCGGATTTTGATGATCGAGGATGACGCCGCGCTGGCGCGCAGCATTTCCGCCCTGCTTCGTGCGGGGGGGCATGCAGTGGACCATGTCGCGACTGGGGAAGACGCGCTGTCGGTCGTCGGCAGCGAACCTTATGCGCTGGTGATTCTCGATGTCGGCCTGCCCGACATGGATGGCTTTGCCGTCCTGGCCGAACTGCGCCGCCGGGGGGAGAAAGTTGCGGTACTGATGCTGACGGCACGCGACGCGCTGGACGATCGGGTGCGCGGGCTGGATCTTGGCGCCGACGATTATCTGCGCAAACCCTTCGACCCGGAGGAACTGGAGGCACGGGTGCGGGCGCTGGGGCGGCGGCGCGGCGGCGATCCGACGCCGGAACTCAGCGTCGGTACGCTCACCATCCATCGGTCGACCGGCGTTGTCGAAGTGGCGGGCCGGCCGCTCGACTTGCGGCGGCGCGAACTGACGGTACTCGAAGCACTCGCTACTCGGGCAGGGCAGGTGGTGCCACGCGAATTGCTGATCGGCGAAGTCTTCGGCTTCGACGAGCCGGTCGGCGGAAACGCCATCGAAGTGCATGTCACGCGCCTGCGCGGCAAGCTGGCGCCGGATGGTCCCGGCATCCGCACCGTACGCGGCGTGGGCTATATGCTCGATGCCGGGTAAGTCTCGGGCGATTGCCCTGCGCACCCGGCTGCTCGCGGCGATGCTGGGACCGCTGCTCGGTGCGGCGGCGATCATCGGCGTAGGCGGCGCGACACTGATTTCCGACGTCGTGCGCCGGACCAACGACCGCGTGCTGGGCGGTGCGCTGGGCGCTATCGCCGAAACCGTGCAGGTGGAGCGGGGCGAAGTGACGCTGGACCTGCCGCCCGCAGCCTTTGGCATGTTGGAAAATAGCGAGCGCGACAATGTCTATTACCGCATCGCCGTGGGGCGCGACCTGTTGACCGGCTATGCCGATCTGCCCGCGCCCGATCCCTCGACCATGACGGTCGACCAACCCCGCTTCCGCTTCGCTCGCTATCGCGATCAGGGTATCCGCATTGCGGAGGTGAAGCGTATGCTCCCCCGCATCGAACAGCCGGTCGTCATCCAGGTCGCCGAGACATTGGACAATCGCAAGACGCTGGCCGGGCAACTGACCATCGCCCTGCTGCTGGGCGAAGTGGCGCTGGTCGGCGTTGCCGTGCTGCTGCTGCGCCCGGCGCTGGGCTGGAGCCTGCGCCCGCTCGCCCGCCTGCGCCGCACCGTGGAGGCGCGGGATGGCAGCAAACGGCCGGATTTCTCCCCGCTCGACGCCGGGCCGTTGCCCAACGAACTGCAACCGCTTGCCACCGCCTTCGACCATATGCTGGCGCAACTCGACACCGCGACTGGCGGCATGCGCCGCTTCACCGCCGATGCCTCGCACCAGATGCGCACACCCTTGTCAGTGCTGAAGGTCCAGGTCGAACTGGCCCGTCGCGGCTCATCGGCCGCGCTGGACGAGATTGCCGATGCCGTGCAGCGTCTGGAGCGACTGGTGACGCAGCTTCTGGCGCTGGCGCGGGCAGAGGAGAGCGGAGTGTCTCCGCCGCTCGAAGCCGTGGACCTGAAGGAAGTCAGCACGGCGGTCATCGGCCGCCTCATCAACCAGGCGATTGCGGCGGAAGTCGAGTTGAACCTTGATGCAGCAGATGGCGAAATCTATCGTGTGCAGGCGCATCGGACGCTGGTGTTCGAAATCATCGCCAATCTGATCGACAATGGCATTCGCTACAACTTGAGGGGTGGCGCGGTGACCGTGACCCTGTCGCGCGATGCCGACCATGTCCGGCTGTCCGTCAGTGACGATGGGCCCGGCATCGCACCCGAACATCATGACAAGGTGTTTGAACGCTTTTTCCGTGCGACTGGACCGCAGGGGGCAGAGGGGACGGGGCTTGGCCTTGCCATCGTCCAGTCGGCCGCATCGCGCATGGGGGCCAGCGTGACCATAGCGGATCAGTCCCCCGGCCTCGCCGTGATCGTGTATTTCCCCATCTGACGATTGCGTTTCATTTCATCGTCTTATCTGCACATGCCGCAGGATAGGGCGTGGCATGGATGTCCGCAGGGCCTATCTCGGTCCCATGAATATCGGTTCATATTTCCGCCTCGAAGGCGTGTTGGTCGCAGGCGCCGTCAGCCTCTATGTGCAGGCGCGCGATGGAGCCTTGTGGAACATCGGTCTGCTCAAAAATGTCGGCCATCTGTTGCAGAGCAATGTGATCGTTGAGGGCATACGCACCGGCGCGGAGGCGATGGCGGTCAACTGGATCGAGGCCGGTGAGCCTATTCAGCGCGCCTTGTCCGTCGCGGCCATGTGAAACCGGCGACGGCATGATGAAGTCAGGCCGTCGTCAGCACGCCCGCATAAGCGGCATCTTCCAATGCCTTGCCCGCGCCCATCGCCACGCAACTCAGGGCATCGTTCGCGACCCGTACCGCGAGGCCTGTCTGCTCCGACAGAGCCTGGTCCAGATGGCCGAGCAGGGCGCCACCGCCCGTCAGAGTGATGCCTTCATCTATGATATCGGCGGACAATTCCGGCGCCGTCTGTTCAAGGGCCGTCATTACGGCGAGCTTGATCTGGCCAACCCCCTCGGCCAGCGCTTCGGCGATTTCTGCTTCGCTGATCGTGATTTCCGCCGGCCTGCCATTGACCAGATCACGCCCCTTCACCCGCATCGTGCGCCCCTCATCCAGCGGGATCACCGCCGAACCGATGCCATGTTTGATGCGTTCCGCGGTCATTTCACCGATCATCAGATTGTGACTGCGCCGCACATGGGAGGCGATCGCCTCATCCAGTTTGTCGCCGCCGATGCGGACCGAATTGCTGTAGGCGATACCTTGCAGCGACAGAACCGCCACTTCGGTCGTGCCGCCACCAATGTCCACCACCATCGCGCCGCGCGGCTCTGTTACAGGCAGACCGGCCCCGATCGCGGCTGCCATCGGCTCGTCGATCAACTGAACGCGCGACGCGCCCGCGTTCATCGCCGCAATCTGGATCGCACGGCGCTCTACCATGGTCGAACCGGACGGGACGCAGATGACGACCGCATGGCGCCGGCTGAGCCGTCCCGACGCTCCTACCGCCTTGGCCATGAAATGCTTGATCATCTGTTCGGCGACATCGATATCGGCGATCACGCCGTCGCGCAGCGGGCGGATTGCCTGAATATTGGCGGGCGTCTTGCCCATCATCGGCTTTGCCTCATTGCCTACCACCTTGACCCGGCGGACGCCGGCGATGGTTTCGATGGCGATGACGGATGGTTCGTTGAGGACGATGCCACGATCACGCACATGAATGACGGTATTCACCGTACCAAGATCGATTGCCATGTCGTGCGCGGAGGAAGCAAATAGTCTGCGGAACATCTGATATCCGATTAGGAAGTTGCCGGATGCCTTGCGTGTGCAGGCTGACGGCGCAATGACCAAACGCCGAAGCGGATGATTGCCGGGATCATTGGAGTTTTGGCGCCGGGCGGGTTCTCGCTCGTTCTTCGGGCGCTGGATTGCTTCCGCAAAGCCGGCACCCGTGCATGGTCATGATATCGTGATCGGTCGTCTCATCGAAACAGGCAAATGGGATATTGTCGGACAGTAGTGCGAGGACGATGTGATCGCCACGACGCTTTTGCTGTGCTGCTGGCGAAAACTGCATGATCCGCGCGCCGATGCCGATCTGGCCGAAGATCGCATTTTGCGGAGGGTGTGTGAACTGCGTGCCGGGCGGACTATATCGTCGCGCTGGAGGTGCTTCGCGACCACCGGTTCGAACGATCGACGCAGAAAGTCACCGGCGAGGCGCAGATACTCGCGCCTTGGCTTGACGTGCAGCAGGTATAGTCAAAGAATCCACCGGGTTCGGTGTGCATTATGTGCCGAACCCGGTGATGAAGCGAAGACTGTCTGCCGCCTCTCCCGACGCTTGCAAGAATCTTTGGTTGCCGTGCCAATCCGTGAAATCTCACTGCCAGACAAAGACGGTGGCCGCGCCAGCGACGATGAGCGCAGGCGTGACCCATCCGCCCTTCACACGCCACACGATAACCAATGCAATGCCGAATATCGGCAGGGCGACGAGCGGTTGTGAAATTCTTCCGATCGTCGCTGTCGCCAGTTGCAGGAATGTAGCTGCGATCGTGCCTACCACGGCCGCAGCAACCCCTGACAGCAGATGATGCAATGCCGGATTTTCAACGATCGCCTCCAGCCGTTCAAACAGGATCAGCGAAAAGGCAAAGGCCGGCAGGAACATGCCCACCGTTATCGCGATCGCGCCCAAAGGCCCGCCTGCAACATAGCCGATGAACGTCGCAAAGATGACCAGTGGCGCCGGCAGAACCCCGGCCAACGCAACGCCGTCGAGAAAGGTCGCATCGCCGATCCACCCGCGCCCCACCGTGTCTGCCCGCACATAGGGGATAGCAGTATAGGCGCCCCCGAAGGTCAGCAATCCGCCCTTCAGGCCAGTGATCAACAGCGCCAGAGCCGTGGCAGGGCTATTGGGTGATGCAGGCGCGATGCCGGAACTTACGGTGGGATGGAGCATCGCCACCGCAGCGAGCACGCCCGCCGCAACGGTCATCGACGCAAACAGAGGCTTGTCCAGCAGAGCGTAACATATGCCGCCGACAAGGAGAGGGAGCCAGAAGGGTACGCCCGCAAAGGTTGCGATCAGACTGACCGCCGCTATCGCAGCCAGCCATCCATCTTCGATCATATGCTGGCCGATACGAACCACAGCGCGCAGTATGATGGCCAGAACCACGACCTGCACCCCCAATAATATGCGGGCAAGATCAGGATTTCCGGCAATCCAGCGTGTATAGGCCCAGCCCATCGCCAGCATCAGGACAAAGCCCGGTAGCATGAAGCCCAGCCCTGCGAGTAAACCGCCAACGCGCCCTCGCGCGATCATGCCCAGATGAACGCATAATTCATGCGCCTCCGGTCCCGGCAATATCTGCAACACCGCCAGCAAGCGCTTGAACCGGGACGGATCGATCCATCGTTCGTCTTCGACCAGTGCCTGCCGGATCATGGCGATCTGCGCAACCGGACCGCCAAAAGCGAGCATGCCGAAGCGCAGGAATTTCAGGAAGAGGGCCGGCAGGGGCAATAGTCGGGGATTGGGCCGGTCGTCCAGTATCGTCATCATTCACGCTCCCTTCGCCGCGAGACGCAGCGGGTGGAGCGGACTTGGACGGGAACCGTCTGATCGGGCGTCCGCGTAGGCCCGATAAGTCGTTTATCAGCCGAAACGACCGTGCGAGTCAATGTTACTTATAATGGACCGCCCACTTATGCGGAAAGGCGGCCCATGTCGCTTACAGATATTTAAGCCACCATATGTCCTTGCGACGCTGTTTCAGCTGCGCGAACCAGCGGGTGGGGAAATAGAGGACCGGGATCAGGATGAAGACCCAGATCCACACCCAGCGCAGATGGTCGACCCCGAACACTTCGCCCTTGGTAGGGCCGTAGAGCAGCATCGCGATATTGTAGAGCAGTTTGAGCGTGTAGAGGTGCAGGATGTAATAGAACATCGGCGCGCCGCCCAGCATGGCAAGCGTCGGCATCGCTTTGCTGCTTTCAAACCGTTCGCACAGCGCGAGCAGCAGGCAGCCAGTCCCTACCGTCAGCATCAGGAATAGCAGCGATGGCGGATATTTGGTCAGCGCAAGGAAGCTCATTACCGTGCGGATCGGCGTTTCGGCGATGAACCATGGCTTGTCGCCATAGATGTTGAGCGTACGGATGACGACGAAACCGACCAGCAAGCCAAGGCCCAGCATGGCCATCCGCTTGATGCGCGGTTTGGGATCGGTGCCACGCGCGAACCATGGCCCGCAGGCATAACCGAGCAGGATCACGCCGATCCATGGCAGCACCGGATAGGTCGTCTTGAAGACGATGCCGGCCATCTCGAACTTGTCCCGCTGATGCAGCAGCGCCCAGGGAATGAAGAAGGGCGAATCCGGCATGAGGCGGATCGGATCGAGCAGATTGTGCAGGCAGACGATGGTCAGGCCGACTGCAAACTGCGCCGGGCGCGGCAGGTGCAGCAGGCCCGCCAGCGCGATCATGCTGATCCCGATCGTGTAGATTACCTGAAACCAGATGGTCGGTGGCGGGAAGACATTCGCCTGTGTCGGCCATGCGTAGCAGACGATCGTGAATTCCAGGAAGATCAGGAACAGCCCGCGCTTCAGCAGAAATTCCGACACCTGCCCCTTCGTGTGCGACTGGCCATAAAGCCAGGCGGACAGGCCGGTCAGCGCCACGAAGGTCGGCGCGCAGAAGGTGGAGAGCAGGCGGGTAAAGAACAGGCCCGGATCGGTCGTGTGGGCATCGACCGGATCGGTGACCTGCAAATGCAGGAACCATGTTTCGCGCACATGATCGACCAGCATGAACAGCATGACGAGGCCACGCAGCGCGTCGATCGCGATCAACCGCGTGCGTGCCTTGGCCGCTTCGATGGGTGAGGAGGAGGCCCGAAGGCCGATAGAGGGCGGCTGCCCTGTGATGCTGTTCATGACCCTGTCTTTCCGTCTCTTTTTACTCAGGCCGTCTCTTTATTCAGGCTTGGGCTGATAGAGATCCTTGTAGAAGCCGACCGTCTTCACCGTGACGGTGATTGGCGTGTCGCCCTTGTTGCGGAAATACCAGCCATGGATGCCGGCAAAGGGCGCGGTGAAATCGCCCTGGCCGCCGCTGATTTCCTTCTCTTTCCAATAATCGGTGAAGGCGCCGTCGGTGGCATGTTCGACTTCGCCATGCATCTCTGCCTTCACCGGAGCGGTCGACTTCCATTCGAAAATGAAGCTGTCGCCGGTCTGCATATGCGCCTTCACTTCCTGTCCGCTGTGCGGGGGCAGGGTGATGGTCATGTCATCCTGACGCCAGGGCGTCGTCCTGGCGATGCTTTCCTTGGTCGGCGTCGGGATGGCGCCCGCCGTGGCCGAAGCCGCCGCTGCGGGCGCTTCTTCGGCGGCTTCGCCCGCCACCATGCCGTTCAGGCCCAGCGCCGTGCCCACGCCCGTCGGGTCGATGCCATATTCGGCGGGCAGGACGAAGAGGGTCAGAATCGCGACGGCGGCGATCGCGGCTCCGCCCGTCGCCTTGGCGAGCGCGGAGGGAGACACCTTGATCGAAGTCGGAAGCGAGGAAATGCTTTGCGTATTCATGTCAGGCACCCTGGGTAAAATAGCCGGCCAACTGGAAGCCGATGAGGACGAAGCCGGCAGTCATGAGCACGGCATTGGCGACGATGGCGCTGCGGCGGAAACTGTCGGACAGGCGCCAGATGTTCATCAGCAGCAGGATGATGGTCAGCGCCATGAACTGGCCCATTTCGACGCCGATGTTGAAGCTGATGAGGTTGGGGATCAGCCCGTCCTTCGCCAGCGTCAGCTCCTGGATCTTGGTGGCCAGGCCAAAGCCGTGGAAGAAGCCGAAAATCAGCACCGCCGCCTTGGGATTGGGCGATACGCCGAACCAGGTCTTGAACCCGTCCAGATTGTCGATCGCTTTGTAGACCACCGACAGGCCGATGATGGCGTCGATGATGAACGGATTCGCGCGGATGTCGAGCAGGACGCCCAGCAGCAACGTGGTGCTGTGGCCGATGGCGAACAGCGTCACATAGGCGCCGACATCCTTCAGCCGGTAGAGGAAGAAGATGACACCGGCCAGGAACAGCAGATGGTCGTATCCGGTGACCATATGTTTGGCCCCAAGATACATGTAGGGGATGATGTTGACGCCGGACGCGCCTTCGATGAAGGCCTTGTCATTCTCGTTGACGCCATGCGCCCAGAGCGCGCTGCTCATGAGCGCAAAAGCCAAGCCCAGGAGCAGCAGCGCGATCCGCCGCATATTCTGGGATTGGAGCGGGGATCGGATCGCGCTGTGCATGTTTTTGCGCTTTACTTGGCCTGGAAGGTCGCGAAGATTTTCGCGCCGCTCTTGTCGACCAGCGCGACGACCAGCTTTGCGCCCTTGGCCGCCTTGAACCCGGCAGCGGTCAGCTTGTTGCCGCCTGCGGCCTTGAGCGCGGCTTCGGTCTTCTTGCCAGCAGCGGTCTGGGTCAACTTGGCAGTGTAGCCGGCTGCGGCGACCGGCTCATCTTCTTCGGTGAGGTAGACGTCCACGCCCTTGGGGCCGGACACCAGTTCGATCATGGTTTCGCCGGACATCTGCACCATGCCGCCATGCTGCGGCTTCATGCTGCCATGGGCGAAGGCGGTGGCGGGCAGGGCGGCGAGCGCGAGAGCGGCAAGGCCGGTGCGGAAAAGGTCGATCTTCATGATGGTATCTCCAATGATTTGGTCGAAGGGCTTATTCGGGCAGGTGCGGGATCACGAAGGACAGCGACGCACGATATTCCTCATGATCGACCTTCTTGTCGGTGGTCTGGCCGACATAGATGGCCATCAGCACGTTGATGCCCTGATTGCGCAGCTTGATGGTGGCGGTGCCATCCGGGCCGGTTTTGGCGGGGGCCGCTTCGTCCGGATCGTTGACATAATCCTGCATCACGGTCGCCCCTTCGACCGGCTTGCCCTTGTAATAGACGCGCACCTTCATCGGCTCGCCCATCTTCTGCGGGATGTTGAGGTCGGCGGGCACCAGCTGGAGCATATGCCCTTCGATCAGTGGAACCGGCTTGGTCGGCACCTGCGTCAGGTGTACGGCATATTTGAAATTATGCTCAGCCAGCGTGGCATTGGGCACTTCGTCGCGGCCCTTATTGTGCCATTCGCCGTCCGGCGTCTTGCTCCAGTAGCCATAGTCCATGACGGCGGCGACGGCGGCGATCGGTTCGTCGCTATCGACGACGGGTATAGCCCCGGCTTCGCGCAAGGTGACGGTCACCGGTGCCCAGTCGCTGTCGAAGCCCGCGACGGACTTGACCAGCGGCAGGCGCTTGACCGCGTCCAGATCGTCGGCGCCTACGCCATAGATCAGGGCAAGTTGGCGCGCACGCTGGGCGAACCAGATGCCATGGGCGCTGAGCGGAGCGGCCGCCGCGAGCATGATGCTTACACCGACACCTGCGGATAGCAGTCGAACCAACTTCATAATCGCTTCCCTTCCGTATTTTCATGCACGCTATTTTATGCCGTGGTTGTGGCGGATGCGCAGGGCAAACGCCCCCTTTCGCAAGTTCATAACCGCAGCATCGTCATCATTCAGACATCTGAAGCCGGTATCGAACCCACCGGCTATCTGCTGGAAATCACCTTAAAAAGCCGCGTCCGGCGTGACTTCCGTTTCCCGTAACAACAGGCGTATCGGGTCGGCATGACACAGGATTTCATTTCTGTTTCACCAGGCGATAGATTCTGCCGAATATCTACTCGATGCCCTATCTTATCCCATGCTCGCTACCGCACTCGAATCGGCCGGTTGGCTGCGGGAATCACCGGCCTGAAAGGCACCGATCCCCGCATGTTTTCAGGCTTCGATTGCTTGCCCGTCGGCATCCAACCTCCTTTCTTCACGCCATCTTCCAAGCCATGCGGTGATGGCCGGAAGCACCAATAATGTGAGCGCGGTCGAGGTGATGAGGCCGCCGATTACCACGGTCGCGAGCGGTCTTTGCACCTCCGCACCCGTGCCCGTGGCCAGCGCCATCGGCACGAAACCCAGGCTGGCGACCAATGCGGTCATCAACACCGGACGCACCCGTTCCATTGCGCCGTCGATGATCGCCACATCATGGTCTGCGCCATCTTCGCGATGCTTGGCGATCGCGCTCATCATCACGAGGCCGTTCAGAACCGCGACGCCGGACAAAGCGATGAAGCCCACCGACGCCGTGATCGAGAAAGGAATGCTACGCAGCAAAAGCGCGAACACGCCGCCGGCCAGTGCCATCGGTACCGCACTGAACACGATCGCCGCCGGCATGAAGCCGCCCAGGGCCATGTAGAGCAGGGCATAGATGGCGACGAAGCAGATCGGCACGACCAGCAACAGGCGAAGCCGGGCCGATTGCAGGCTTTCGAACGTGCCACCCCATTCGGTATATATGCCCGCGGGCAGTTGCATTCGCCCGATTTCACGCTGCGCTTCCGCGACGAAACCGCCCAGATCGCGACCGCGCACATTGACCTGGACGACGACCATCCGCTTGCCATTTTCGCGACTGATCTGGTTCAGGCCCTGCGTGTAGCTGAACCGCGCCAACTCCCGCAGCGGGATGGAGCGGGCAATCTGGCCATCGGCGGCGGGCAGCATGACGGGGATGGACCCCAGCGTTTCCAGATCGTCGCGCTGCGCATCGGGCAGGCGGACGACGACCGCAAACCGGCGGTCCCCTTCGAACAATAGCCCAGCTTCGCGGCCCCCCAATGCGGCAGAAACGGTGTTCGCCACCTCTTCCACCGACAGGCCGTATCGCGCAGCCGCCTGCCGATCGATCTTCACGTCGAAGGTCGGCGCGCCATCGGTCTGTTCCGCGCTGACATCGCCGGCGCCCGGAATTTTCCGCAATAGGCCGGCGATCTTGCGCGCCTGATCGCTCATCACGTCAAGGTCGTCGCCATAAAGCTTCACCGCCACGTCGGCGCGAACCCCGGCGATCAATTCGTTGAAGCGCATCTGGATCGGCTGCTGAATTTCCGTCCGGTTGCCGATCAGCGGTTTCATCCGTTCTTCGATCCGACGAAGAATATCCTCCTTGGACGTGACGTCCGCTGGCCATTCGCTTTCCGGTTTGGGAATGACATAGGTGTCGGACGAATTTGGCGGCATTGGATCAGTACCGAGGTCCGCATTGCCGTTCTTCGAAAATACCAGTTCCACCTCGGGCAGTGTTTTCAGTGCATTCTCGATCTGAAGCTGCATCTGCGTAGACTGGTCGATGGAAGCAGACGGTACGCGGAAATTCGTAACCGTAATGTCCTTCTCATCGAGTTGCGGCATGAACTCCTCACCCAGAAACCCGAAAGCAAAGACGGAAGCGATGAACACACCCGCACCCGCCGAGATGAAGGGCAGGGGACGTGCCACCGCCTTGTTGAGCAGCGGCGCATATTTCTCCTTGAACCAGCGGATCGGCTTCACTTCCGTTTCGCTGACCTTGCCCTTCACCACGATGGCGATCATCGCCGGCACGAAGGTGATCGACAGAATGAAGGCCGACGCCAGCGCCAGCATCAGCGTGGTCGCCATGGGCGAGAAGGTCTTGCCTTCAACCCCTTGGAACGTCAGCAGCGGCACGAAGACGAGGAAGATGATAAGTTGTCCGAACACTGTCGGCCGCACCATTTCCTTTGCCGCATCAATGGTTTCGGCCAGCCGCTCATCCAGCGTCAGCAACCGCCCTTCATGTTCCTGCCGTTCGGCGAGGCGGCGCAGCGCATTTTCCACGATGATGACCGCACCATCGACGATCAGGCCGAAATCGAGCGCGCCCAGGCTCATCAGATTGCCCGATACGCCAAGGCCGTTCATGCCCGACGCCGTCATCAACATGGTGATCGGGATCACCGCCGCCGTGATGAGCGCCGCGCGGATATTGCCGAGCAGCAGGAACAGCACCACGATGACGAGCAACGCGCCTTCGATCAGGTTCTTCTCGACCGTGGCGATCGTGGCGTTGACCAGCTTCGACCGGTTATAGACCGGTTCGGCAAAGACATCTGGCGGCAGCGACTTGTTGATCTCGACCAGTCGATCCGCCACGCGGTTGGCTACAACGCGGCTATTTTCACCCACCAGCATCAATATGGTGGAGATGACCGCTTCGGAGCCCATGCGGCTGCCCGATCCGGTACGCACGGCCCCGCCAATGACGACATCGCCCACATCGCGAACGCGCACCGGCACGCCTGCGCGCGTCGCGACGACCGCATCCTGGATATCCTCGATCGACTTCAGCCGGGCGTCGGCGCGAACAAGGAAGCTTTCCCCGGCCCGGCGTACATAGTTGGACCCGGCCGAAAGGTTTGCCCGCTCCAGCGCGTCCGCCAGTTCGGTGATCGACAAGCCGTAGGCGGCGAGTGCATTCAGCTTCGGCTCGACCAGATATTGCTTCACATAGCCGCCGTTGGAATCGACGCCCGCCACGCCCAGAACGTTGCGCATCTGCGGGCGAATGACCCAGTCCTGCACCGTGCGCAGATAGGCGGCCTTGGCGAGTTCTGTGGTCAGCCGTTCCCCTTCAGGCGTCAGATAGCTGCCGTCCGATTGCCAGCCGGGTTTGCCGTCCGTTACCTTCACGCCCTTGCCGTCGGGATGACGGAAAGCGACGGAATAGAAGAAGATTTCGCCAAGTCCGGTGCTGAGCGGCGCCAGATTGGGCTGGATACCGGCGGGCAGGCTATCCTTCGCCTGCGCCAGCCGTTCCGTCACTTGCTGCCGTGCGAAGTAGACGTCGGTGCTGTCGGTGAAGACTGCCGTCACCTGACTGAAGCCGTTGCGGGAGAAGGACCGGGTCATTTCCAGCCCAGGAATGCCGGCCAGCGCCGTTTCCACCGGGAAGGTGACCTGCTTTTCGATATCGACCGGCCCCAATGTCGGCGCGAACGTGCTGATCTGCACCTGCCGGTTAGTAACGTCGGGCACGGCGTCGATCGGCAATTTGGTGATCTGCCATCCGCCAAAGGCGACGACAAGCAGCGTCAGAAACGCCACCAGCCAGCGCATCCGGACGGACAGGCCAAGGATGCGGGCGATCATTCCGCCAACTCCTTTTCAAGCTCCGCCTTCAGCAGAAAGGCGTTGGTGGTGGCGATCGACTGACCTGCCTTCAGGCCGGATACGATGGCGACCATGCCGCCGCTGCGGCGGGCAACCTGAATGGTCTGCGCCTTGAAGCCCTTGGGCGTGCGCACGAACACCACCGTCCGGTCGCCGACGGTTTGCACGGCATCCTGCGGAACGGTCACGCCGCTCGCGCTTTTGCCACCGCCGCTGGCGAAAATGCGGGCCTGCACCATCTGGCCCGGTGCGATAATGCTACCACCACTTCCGGGTGTAATGACGATGGTGGCCTGCCGCGTCGTGGCATCCACCACCCCGGTGGCGGACCGTACGCGCCCGTCCAGCACCTGTCCGTCATTGGTGGTCAGTTCGACGCGATCGCCTGCCTTCACCCGACCCGCATCACCAGCGGGCACGCTGGCTTCGATCTGGGTGCGGCGTGGGTCGGCAACGCGGAACAGTTCGGTTTCGGCCTGCACATAGGCGCCAAGGCTGGCGGGGGCGGCGGTGATCCGTCCCGATACGGCACTGGTAACCGCCACCGACCGACCGTCGCCCGTGACTCGGGCAGCGCGAGCGGCGGCATCCGCCTGCCGCGCTTCAGCCTGTGCTACGGCCAGATTGGCCTCGGCGGTTTCATAGTCGGCGCGAGCGGACACGCCCTGCGCCAGCAGCCCCTTCTCCCGCGCCAGTTGCCGCGCGGCGAGTGTCGCCCGCGCGGCGGCTGCGCCACGATCGGCGGCAATCATGGATGCGTCGCGGCTTTCGACCAGTGCGATAGTTTCCCCGGCACTGACAGCATCGCCGATCCGCTTGAAGATTCGCGTCACCGTCCCCGGTGCCCGTGCAGTCAGCACTGCTTCCGCGTCCGGCATGGCCTCAACTGCGGCGCTGGCCAATATGATGCCGTCCAGGCTGCTACCGGATGCTGCCGCGACGGTGATAGCGGAAGATTTGATGCCGTCCGCGTTGATTTCGATTTCATCGCCTGTGGGTACGGATGCTTCTTGCGCGCTTGCCTCGGCCGGCGCAGCCGGTGCAGTCATGCGCGCCACCCCGAACCCGGCCAGAGCCGCGAGGATCAGGCCGACAGCGGCCCCGGCATAGAGCTTGTTATCCGATGTCATTGAATCTCTTCCCCCGTAATGGTGCGGCCCGACAGGCGGGCCAGACGCGCGCGCGCGTCGAACCGGGTGGCTGCGGCATCAAGGACGATGCCCCGCGCAGTGCCAAGCCCATGGCGCGCCGCCAGCAATTCGATCAGCGGGGATTTGCCCGCCTCATAGGCGATCCGGGCCAGCCGGTAGCTTTCCTCCGCCGTCCTGAGCGTGCGGTCCGCCGCAATGGCCCGTGCATCCGCTGCGTCGTTCAGCGCCAGCGATGCTTTGATCTCCGCTTCCGTCTCCAGCAGCAACGCGGCCTTGCGCGCTTCCGCCCCACGCAGGTCGGCCTGCGCCGCGTCGATATTCCCGCGATTGCGATCGAACAGCGGGAAGGGCAGGCTGATGCCCGCGATCAGTGCATTGGCATTGTCGATTTCCAGGCGCCGCAGACCCACCGAAACTGTAAGATCGGGAACCGCCTGTCGCTCGGCCAATGCGACCCGATGCCGGGCGGCTTCGCTATCTGCCTTGGCAGTCAGGAAAGGCGCGCTGGATCGCGGATCGACAGGGCCATAGCCCGATCGTGCTTCCAGCCGGGCGAGCAAAGGCTCCGCGAGCCCTGCGAAGGCAATAGGCTGGCCCGACAGGGCGGACAGCCGCGAATAAGCGCCCACACGGTCGGCCCTGGCTGCATCCAGCATGGCGCGCATCGCGTTGGCGTCGGTTTCGGCCTGAAGGCTGCGCAGGCGCGCTTCCTTGCCCGCCTGAACCATCGCGCGCGCGGCCTTCAGATCCGCTTCGGCTTCTTCCACCTCGTCCTGCGCCAGATCGATGCGTCGGTCCGCGATTTCTGCCGCAGCATAAGCCCGCGCCAGATCGTAGGCGAAGGTCAGTCGGCCTTCCCGCGTTCTGGCTTGCGCCGCTTCGATGCCGGCTTCACCTGCGGCGATCCGCGCGGATCGCTTGCCGCCCAGTTCGATCGGCTGGTTGATCTGGAACGTGTTCTCCGATCGACCGAAACCGTCATAGGGCCGATCGCCGGCTACATTTTCCGTCATCAGGCTGACGGTCGGGTTCGGCCGCGCATGCGCCTGCCGCGCCAGCCCTGCTGCCTTATCGGCCTCCGCCTGCAACTCGACCTGTCTCGGCGCATGTTCCGTTTCCCGGAAAAGCTGCGCGAAGGGCGGCGCAATCTGCGCACGCACCGGTGCGACACCCGCCAGCAGGCAGGTCGCCAGCACCATGCCAGACACCGCAACACGCGGCGTCCAGCCATGAAAGGCTGTCATCCAAATTCCCCTTGTCGCTCAAAATCGCCAGGACGCGCAAAAGCGCGCCACGGACGATCAGGCGCGGGGCGGTCTCAAAAGGGAATCCGGCTTGACGGAATCTATACGCTTGGCAGGCGCCGTGACCCAAAGATTGGCAGCCGCAAACTGGGTCATGCCGACCACCGGCTGTGCTGGCACATCTACGCCCTGAACGACACCATGGGCGGCCACATGCACCACATCGCCGCTGCCGGAATCGTCTTCATCATCATGACTATGATGCCCGCTGGCATGTTCATGGTCATGGCTGGATGCCTTGGCATGGTGATCGAAACCGGACGCATGGGAATGTTCGACATCGTCCATATGCGGCAAGGCATCATGCCAGGTCGCGAGCATCACCATGCTGAACAACGCCAAAATGCCGAAAAGCGCCGTGAAGCGCCTCCGCATCCTGAGCGCTGGAATCGCGCGAGATGATGCATGAAACCGTGCCATCATTCCATGCGTATCGCGTACGCAAGGGTTGGGCAAGCAAATCGCAGGAGGGGAGGTGCGGGCTATTCAGTTAGGCATTTTATGCTCAAAAGCGGGCCTGCATCGGCATGATCATGTTGGATCGCCGCATCTATGCGCGTTTTGCGATATCGAGTGAACAGTCGAGCCTATGCGGACCGATTTCCGCGTCGAAACTATCATGCGAAGCCAGCCAGGCGTCAATCTGGCGCGGTGCCACACATCGTCAAAAGCGCACACCAATAGCGACCTGAACATCAAGCAATGGCATGATGTTTTGGATGCAACGCCTCTGCAGGCATCTGGTGACCCCTACGGGAGGTCTCTCTCATCCAGTAACATCTCAGTTTTCGGCCATTTATCACTGAGGGTTTTGCTTTAAGGGTACCCGTGAAGTGTACTCATCATGCACTCGTCCGTAAAGAGGCATCAACGACTGTTGGTCGCTTTGTCAGACTTAACCATTCGATTGCAGGGTTAAATGGGGCTCCCGCAACCAACTTAAACTACATTTATCGTAAGCAGCGTCGTTTGAAGCCAGGGATGCTTCGATCACATGAGCAATAGCTCCATTTACGGCCGCCTTCGGGCGGCCTTTTTGCTGTCTGCAGATCGCGATAATGCCTGCCAGATCACCGCGTATGTCGACCTTGGTGTGTTGCTCCCCGTCAGGCGATATGTAGATCGCCGACAGCATCGAATGCAGAATGTCACGGGCCTGTAGACGCGACGCTTCATCCATTCCAGATATCGCAATGTGCAGCGCTGCAATCTGACGGTGGTAGTGCAGAGCCATATTCGGATGGAGCAATGGGGCAGGAGCTTCACTTTGCAGGAGTTCCTGCTCCAGTTCCTTTTTACGAGCCTCCAGCGAAATCATCTTGGCATTGATCTTCTCTGCAAGCAGAAGCGCACGGTCAAGCAGTTGCACGCCGATCTGGCGAGCCTGGGCTATGACGATTCCTATAATCGGGTCGCTGCCTTTGATCGGCAGGGTGGAGGTGTTTGATCCGATTATGATGTCGGGGCCAAGCACGACCTCGGTCCGGTAGGGGACATCGGTTTTCAGGTCGCGCGCCTCGAACACCGCCTCGATCAAGGTCGCAGCCGTCAAGATCGGCATAGTCGGTGGTCGGCTGAAGGTGGTTCAAGATCGCGTTTGCCCGCGCTTCGTCCATCCGCCGCTTCGCCAGACGCTCGGCGGTATAGGCCTTGCCATTCTCTGATGAAGTCATTTCGCAATCCAGCAGCATGACCTCGATTCCGGCCTGCGCGGTCACCATGGCAATGCCTGCTCCCATCATACCGGGCCAGAACGCCGATCTTGCGCGGAGGCATGGCGGGTTCGCCCTGCGGGCGCCTCGCACCTTTCTCGGCTGCCTGTTTGGACACGAACAGAGATCGGACCATCGCGCCTGCCTGCGGATCGGCCACCAGCTTTGCGAAATATTTGCTCTCCAGCCGGAGGGCAGTGTCCATCGGCAACTGGCTGCCCTCATAGACCGCGCTCAGGATCGCGAGCGGCCCGTTCAGATTGTCGCCTGCATTGGCATGCCTCATGGCGGTGGCGCGGGCTATCGTCATGACGAAGGCTGGGTTGAAAATGCCCACACCGCCGGGGAACTTGAAGTCTTTCTCGTCCCAGGGCTGAAAGGGCGAGATTGAGTCGTCAGCGTGGAATCTCATCAAACTGCGGTTTCATCAATCACAAAACCATGCCTGTCTTTGCCCCGGCCGAGCAGCATTTCCGTATGGGCTGCGCCGCCCGGTATCATGGGATAGCAATTTTCGAGCTTGGCGACCCTGCAGTCCACCAATACGGGGCCCGGCGTCGCCAGCATCGCGGCGATCCCGCGATCAAGTTCGCTGGCATGATCGATAGTGATGCCGGTCCAGCCATAGGCATCCGCCACCGACGCGAAGTCGGGCAGCGATTCCGAATAGCATTCGGCATAGCGGCTGCCATAGCTGACATCCTGTAATTGCCGCACCATGCCCAAATGGCGGTTGTTGAGCATGAACATTTTGACGGGCAGGCGATACTGAACGGCGGTCGCCATTTCCTGCATATTCATCTGGAAAGATGCATCGCCGGTAATGCCGATAACCAGCGTTTGCGGATGCGCGATCTGAGCGCCGATTGCGGCGGGCAGACCATAGCCCATGGTGCCAAGACCGCCACTCGTCAGCCAGCGATTGGGCTGATTGAACCGGAGATGTTGCGCCGCCCACATCTGATGCTGCCCGACATCAGTGGTGACGATGGGCAAGCGGTCGCGAATGGCGGCCCAGAGCGTGGTCAGGGCAAGCTGTGGCGCCATGTCGGGCGCGCTATTCTCATAGGCCAGGCAATCGATGGCGCGCCATTGCGCGATCTGTTGCCACCAGTGTGACAGGTCTTGGGCCTGCGCCGTCCAGCGATCATTGATCGCCGACAGTGCTGACCCGGCATCGGCTACGATGCACAGATCCACCTTCACATTTTTGCCGATGGAACTGCGGTCGATATCGATATGGATTTTGCGGGCATTGGGGGCGAAGGCATCAATCCGGCCAGTAACGCGATCATCGAAACGCGCACCGACGGCGATGATCACGTCTGCCTCATGCATCGCCCAATTGGCTTCATAGGTGCCATGCATGCCGAGCATGCCCAGCCATTGCGGGGACGAAGCGGGGAAGGCGCCCAGACCCATCAGCGTCGATGTGACCGGCGCGCCGGTGCGTTCGGCCAGAATGCGCAGAGCGTCGGAAGCTGCCGGCCCGGCATTGATGACGCCACCGCCCGTATAGAGGATGGGCCGCCGCGCGTCGGCGATCATCGCAACAGCGCGCGCAATCTCATCCGGCGCAGCGCCGTGCGCAGGACGATAGGCCGGATGACACACTTCGGCTGGCGGTGATGCGGGATAGAGGGCCTTATACACCTGCACATCGCGCGGAATGTCGATCAGCACCGGGCCAGGGCGACCAGTGGACGCGATCATATGCGCCTCGCGCAGCACGGCCTCCACGCGGTCCGTCGTCTTCACGAGATAATTATGCTTGGTGCAATGGCGGGTGATGCCGAGCGTGTCGCATTCCTGAAAAGCATCCGTGCCCAATAAATGAGTGGCGACCTGACCGCTGATGGCGATCAGAGGGATGGAGTCCATAAGGGCATCGGCCAGACCCGTAACGATATTGGTGACCCCTGGCCCGGATGTCACCAGCACAACGCCCGGCTTACCTGTCGCGCGGGCATAGCCTTCGGCGGCGTGCACTGCCCCCGCCTCATGGCGGACGAGTATGTGCCTGATGACATTCTGGTGCAGCAGTTCGTCATAGATGGGTAGCACCGCGCCGCCGGGATAGCCGAAGATCACATCGACACCCAGATCGGCCAATGTCCGCAAAACGATCTGCGCGCCCGTCAGTCCGGTCATGACGAAGCTCCGTTCTCGCAGCCCCGAACCATCATGCGACGATCAGCATCGGCTGTTCGACGAAGGTACGGAATGCAGCCATGAACTGTGCCGCGATTGCGCCGTCGATGGCGCGATGGTCGAAACTGGCGGTGGCCGCCATGATGGTGGCGAGGGCCAGCTGACCATCGACTTTCCACGGCTGCTCCACACCGGCGCCGATGCCCAGGATCAGGGCCTGTGGCGGATTGATGACCGGGAACATCTCATCGATGCCGAACATGCCGAGGTTGGATATGGAGGCGGTGCCGCCCTGATAGTCCTCTGGCATTAGCTTGCCCTCGCGCGCCTTGGCCGCCAGCGCCTTGCTTTCATTGGCGATCGCCGACAGGGAGCGTGCACCGGCATCCCTGATGATCGGCGTGATCAGGCCGCCGTCGATCGCGACCGCCATCGATATATCGACACGGGAAAAGCGGTGCAGTTCTTCGCCGCCAAACTGGACATTGGCGTCGGGCACTTCGATCAGCGCCAGTGCCATCGCTTTGACCAGCATGTCATTGACGCTGAGCTTGGTGCCGCGCGCCGCCAGGCCGGCATTCAGCTCGCTGCGCAGTGTCAGCAGCGGGTCGAGGTTACAGCGCACCGTCAGGTAGAAATGCGGTACGGTCTGCTTCGATTCCGTCAGGCGGCGCGCGATCGTGCGGCGCATGGAACTGAGCTTTTCAGTCACAACCGGAACACCAGCAGGCAGCGGCGCGACGGTCATCGTCGGGGCGGGGATAGTGGCAGTCGCGAAAAGCGCCGGTACGGCCGGCGTTGCCAGAAGCCCAATGCCAAGGTCTGCCCGGACGATCCGGCCATGGGGACCAGTGCCGGTGATGCGATCAAGGCTGATGCCCTTGGCTTCCGCTATGCGCCGCGCCAGCGGGCTGACACGGACCTTGTCGGCCGGGGACAGGCGCGTGCCGGGCGCTGGGATTTCCGGAGCGTGCTGCGGGGTGAGAGGCGTTGGGGCGGGCGCCGATGTCGATGCAGGGGAAGGTGATGCTGCGGCGACAGGGGCCGATGCCTCTGTCTCTGCATTTGCCGCGACTGCCGGTTCGGGGATGGGCTCGCCTGCTTCCACGAGCAGGGCGATGATCGTGCCGACCGGCACGTCCGCCGTGCCTTCGGCAACGGTCAGGCTGGCGATCCGGCCCTCATCGATCGCCTCATATTCCATCGTGGCCTTGTCGGTCTCGATCTCGGCCAGCATGTCGCCGGGCTTCACCATGTCGCCCTCGGCAACCAGCCATTTGGCCAGCGTACCCTTTTCCATCGTCGGCGAGAGCGCCGGCATCTTCAGTTCGATAGCCATATCAGTTTCCCAGGAAAAATTCGGCAGCCGCTTCGACGATGGCGTCGCTATCCAGACGATAGGTGCGATAGAGATCGGGCAGGCTGCCAGTCTGGCCGAAACGGTCGGTGCCGAGCGGGCTGACCTTCATGCCTGTTACGCCGCCCAGCCAGGACAGGGCGCCGGGCGCGCCGTCCAGCACGGTCACCAGTCCAGCGCCCGGCGCGAGCGCCGATAGCAATGTTTCGGCATGGCAGGGCGTGGGCGACCGATCGGCCCAGCGCGCGGCCCGGCGCGCCGACCAGTCGCGATGCAGCAGGTCGGGCGACGTGACGTTCAGCAGGCCAAGGCCCGGTACATCCTCCGCCAGCTGCTCCCATGCCGCCAGCGCTTGCGGGGCAACCACGCCGGTGAAGACGATGGCCAGTTCGGCTCCCTGCGAGGGCTTGCGCAGCCAGTACGCGCCCTTTAGCGCATCGGCCTTCCACCCGTCATCCTCGCGGGTAACCTGCGGGATAGAGAGGGTCGACAAGCGTAGATAGACCGATCCACCGTCCGGTTGCTGCATATGGTCGAAGGCGAAGGCCATCATTGCCGTCACTTCATCGGCATAGGCCGGCTCGAAATAGGTGAGGCCCGGCTGGCCCATGCCGATCAGCGGTGTGTTGATCGACTGGTGCGCACCGCCCTCTGCCGCCAGCGTCAGGCCGGATGGCGTGCCGACCAGCAGGAAGCGCGCATCTTGGTAGCAGCCATAGTTGAGCGCATCGAGCCCGCGCGAAATGAACGGGTCGTATACGGTGCCCACGGGGAGCAGCCGCGTGCCGAAATGCGGGGCTGCGAGGCCCAGCGACGCCAGCATGATGAAGAAGTTGTTCTCGGCAATGCCGAGCTCGATATGCTGTCCGGCGGCATGCTGCGCCCATTTCTGGGCGGATGGGATCTTTGCCTTGTGGAACACGTCCGCCAGTTCCTGCCGACGGAACAGGCCGCGCTGGTTGACGAAGGCGCCCAGGTTCGTCGTCTGGGTGACGTCGGGGGCGGTGGTGACGATCCGGTCGGCCAGCGGCTCGCCCGACTTGGCGAGGTCGAGCAGGATGCGGCCGAAGGCGGCCTGCGTTGATTGTTCGGCGCCATCGGGCGCGCGCAGGGTGGTGGGCACCGGGACCGGCTCGGCGACGGACTCGGCCCGCTTTCGCGCGATCGGGCTGGCATCGACGAATGCCTGCAACTGGGTCGCGGCATTGTCGCCAAGCCCGCCCCAGCGATCCCACTCCTGACCCTCCGGCACGCCCAGCGTGGCGCGGAACTGCTCCATCTGGCCGGGGTTCATCATGCCCGAATGGTTATCCTTGTGGCCGGCAAGCGGCAGGCCGAAGCCCTTGACCGTATAGGCGATGAACAGGGTCGGCCGATCGTCCTGCGCGCCATCAAATGCCTCGACCAGCGACTCGATGCAGTGGCCGCCCAGATTGGTCATCAGCGCTGCGAGCGCGACATCGTCATAGCTGTCGAGCAGCTTCTTGACGTTCGAATTGCTGCCGATGTCGGCCATCAGCCGCTCGCGCCAGGCCGTGCCGCCCTGATAGGTCAGGGCCGCATAATCGGCATTGGGACAGCTATCGATCCATTCCTCGATCGACTTGCCGCCCGGACGCTTGAATGCGGCTTGCTGCAGCTTGCCGAACTTCAGCGTGACAACGCGCCATCCGCAGGTTTCGAAAATATCGTCGAAGCGGCGGAACATGCGGTCGGCTGTCGTCGCATCGAGCGACTGCCGATTATAGTCGACGATCCACCAGCAGTTGCGCAGGTCGTGCTTGTAGCCTTCGATCAGGCATTCGTAGATATTGCCCTCGTCCAGTTCCGCATCGCCCATCAGGGCGATCATGCGGCCGGCATCTTCTTCGCGGACCTGGCCATGGGCGATCAGATAGTCCTGCACCAGGCTGCTGAAGGCCGTGACGGCGACGCCCAGACCGACCGAGCCGGTGGAGAAATCGACCGGGATCGAATCTTTCGTGCGGCTGGGATAGCTTTGGACGCCGCCAAGTCCGCGAAAGCGCTGCATCTTGTCGAGTGACTGCTGTCCCAGCAGATAATGGATGGCGTGCAGGACCGGCCCGGCATGCGGTTTGACCGCAACCTTGTCCTGCGGGCGCAGTGCATGGAAGTAGAGCGCGGACATGATCGCCGTCATCGACGCGCAACTGGCCTGATGCCCACCCACCTTCATATTGTCGGTCTTGGGCCGGAGATGATTGGCATTGTGAATCAACCAGGACGACAGCCAGCGCAGCCGCGTGTCGAGCTGCTCCAGCGCGGTGATGAGGGACGGGCGGTCTTGAGCGAGCATGTCTGCCATGAAACTTCCTAGTTAGGCTGTGGAAGCGATTTAGGCGAAAAGGGCAGGGTGAGTCCTTGCGAATTGATGCGCGCTAATGCATAAAATTGGCATATTATGCCTTTCATAAATTGTATATGGGAATATTATGCCAATTGCAACGCTCGACGATCTGGACCGCCGCATGTTATCTGCGTTGCAAGCAGACGGCCGGATAACGAATTTGCAGCTTTCGGAGCAGGTCGGCCTGTCGCCCAGCCCCTGCCTGCGGCGGTTGAAGCAGTTGGAAACCCAGGGCGTGATTACGCGCTATGTGGCGCTGTTGGACCCCGATCAACTGGGGCTTGGCGTAACCGCCTTCGTGCGCATCCGACTGGATCAGCAGGATGACCGTCATCTCACGATTTTCGAGGAGGCGGTGGCCCAGTTTCCCGAAGTGATGGAATGCTATCTGATGAGCGGGGATTGCGACTATCAGCTGCGACTGGTCGTCGAAGATCTGAAAGCCTTCGAGAATTTCCTGCGCTATAAACTCACCCCGATCGAGGGCGTGTCTCAGGTGACGACAAGCTTCGCCTTGCGACCCGTGGTCTATAAAACTGCGCTGCCGATCTAAAAGTCACTACTTCGCGCTGCTCCCTGCGGAAGCCCTTTACATCCTATCGGGGCCGGTTGTCCGTTCGCTTCATTTGGCGAGAGCCATGGCGGTAAGCTCTCTCGCGCGGCGCTTGAGCACTGGGAAATAAGCTGTGCGAAGGTCGACCAGCGACACTCTCGCAGCTTGTGTCCCGACATTGAGCGCCGCGATGATCGACCCGGATAGTCCGTAGATGGGGACTGCGATCGAACGAAGCCCAAGCTCAAGTTCTTCATCCACTATCGCATAGCCCTCTTCAGCGATCCTGTCGCACAACGCATGAAGTTCCGAAGGTCTCGTTTCTGTTCTCTCAGTGATAGGGGCCAACTCCGTGCGACGGAAATAAGCGGCTCGATCCGCGCGAGATATGTCCGAAAGCAGCACCCGGCCCATTGAGGTTGCATAGAGGGGCAGGCGACTTCCGACGCGCAGCGCGATCGACATGATGCGCGAAACCTCGGCGCGCGCAATGTAGCAGACCTGATCCTCGTCCATGATCCCCAGCGAACAGGATTCCCCCAGATCGTCCCGCAATTGATCGAGCACCGGCTGCGCCCTGATCGCCAGCGGTGTCGAGGAAAGATAGGCATATCCAAGCGACATGACCTTAGGCTGCAACACATAATTACTGCCATCCTGCGCCACATATCCCAGCTTCGACAATGTGAGCAGGCATCGCCTGACAGCCGGACGGCTAAGGCCGGTGGCCTTGCTCGCCTGCGCGATCGTCATCGGCCGCTCTTGCTCGGCGAAGCAGCGCAGCACGGCGAGTCCCCGCGCCAGCGACATCATGAATTCGGGATCACCACCAGCATCCAGGAAATCTGACACCGACACATCCTTTTGTTCGACCGATAACCGTACATAATGTCGTTTATCGATTGACCTATGTGTTGGCTACCTGAACATGGCTCTTATTAATTTGGCGCGAGGAGAGGTGCATGATCGACAAAAGCATGCGCGATGCTGCAGCAGCGGTAGCGGAAATCCAAGATGGTGCGTCGGTCATGATCGGCGGCTTCGGCACGGCCGGCATGCCCGATCAGTTGATTGACGCGCTGATCGATCGCGGCGTTGGCGACCTTACCATCATAAACAACAATGCCGGCAATGGCGAGGCGGGCGTCGCTGCGCTGATCCGCGAGGAGCGGGTGAGGAAGATCATCTGTTCCTTCCCACGCCAGTCGGATTCGCATCATTTCGACGCCGCCTGGCGCGCAGGGAAAATCGAACTGGAACTGGTGCCGCAGGGTAATCTGGCAGCCCGCATCCAGGCGGCGGGCGCCGGCCTGGGCGCCATCTTCACGCCGACCGGCTATGGCACGGAGCTAGCGCAGGGCAAGGAAGTGCGCGAGATCGACGGCAAGCACTATGTGCTGGAATATCCGATCAGGGCCGACTTCGCATTGATCAAGGCGCAGCAGGGCGATCGCTGGGGCAACCTCGTCTACCGCAAGACCGCACGTAATTTCGGTCCGATCATGGCGATGGCGGCGGCGACCACGATCGCGCAGGTGGGCAACATCGTGGAACTGGGAAGCATCGATCCGGAAGTGGTGGTGACGCCGGGCATCTTCGTCCAGCGCGTCGTAGAGATTGCCTCCGCCAACACCCACGCGCTCGCAGCCTGAGCCGGCTGCCCGATCCGAGAGGAACCGACATGAACCGCATGACCCGTGACCAGATGGCCGCCCGCGTTGCCCAGGACATTCCCGAAGGCGCTTATGTCAATCTGGGCATAGGCCTCCCCACCAAGGTCGCCAATTATCTGCCGCAGGAACGCGACATCTTCCTGCAGAGCGAGAATGGCCTGCTGGGCATGGGGCCGGCGCCCGCTGCTGGGGATGAGGATTGGGAACTGATCAACGCCGGCAAACAGGCAGTGACGCTGCTGGCCGGTGGCAGCTTCTTCCACCATGCCGACAGCTTCGCGATGATGCGCGGCGGGCATCTGGACATCTGCGTTCTGGGCGCGTTCCAGGTGTCGGTACATGGCGACCTTGCCAACTGGCATACCGGGGAACCGGGCGCGATCCCGGCCGTGGGCGGCGCGATGGACCTCGCCATCGGCGCCAAGCAGACTTTCGTCATGATGGACCTGCTGACCAAGCAGGGGACAAGCAAGCTGGTGGATGTCTGCACCTATCCGTTGACCGGCCTTGGCTGCGTATCGCGCGTCTATAGCGACCTCGCCGTCTTCGATGTGGGCCCCGGTGGCGCCACCGTGATCGAGATGGTCGAGGGCCTCACGATCGAAGAACTGTGCAGGCTGACCGGCGTACGGCTTGCTCATGCCGGCGAGACTGAAGCCGCCTGACCATCAGAAAGAGGATTATCGATGACCGACGCCTTCATTTGCGATGCCGTCCGCACGCCCATCGGCCGCTATGCCGGCGGCTTGGCCAATATCCGCGCCGACGATCTGGGCGCCGTACCGATGAAGGCGCTGCTGGCGCGCAACCCGGCGCTTGATCCCTCGGCAGTCGAGGAGGTCTTCTACGGCTGCGCCAATCAGTCGGGCGAGGATAATCGCAATGTCGCGCGCATGAGCCTGCTGCTCGCTGGCGTGCCACATAGTGTGCCGGGCGTGACTCTCAATCGCCTTTGTGCCTCTGGTCTGGAAGCTGTCGGCGCGGCGGCGCGGGCGATCCGTTCGGACGAGATGGGACTCGCGATCGCCGGCGGCGTCGAGAGCATGACGCGGGCGCCCTTCGTGATGGGCAAGAGCGCGGACACCTTCGGTCGGGGCCAGAAACTGGAAGACACGACGATGGGCTGGCGCTTCGTCAACCCCGCGCTCGATGCGCTTTACGGGACGGAGACGATGCCGCGTACCGGCGAGAATGTGGCGCAGGACTATGGCGTCAGCCGCGCGGACCAGGACGCCTTCGCTCTGCGCAGCCAGCAGCGCGCCGCCGCTGCGCAGGCCAGCGGCTTCTTTGCCGAAGAGATCGTTCCCGTCATGGTGCCGGGCCGGAAACGCGGTGAAATGCTAGAGCTCTCCGTCGACGAACATCCCCGCGCTGACACGACGATGGAGACGCTGGCGAAACTCAAGCCCCTGTTCGGCCCGGACGATACGGTGACGGCCGGCAACGCATCTGGCATCAATGACGGCGCAGCGGCGATGATCGTCGCCAGCGAGGCGGCAGCGAAGGCCAATGGCCTGACGCCGCGTGCGCGCATATTGGGCATGGCGTCGGTCGGAGTCGAACCGCGCATCATGGGCATCGGCCCGCTGCCTGCGACCCAGAAGCTGCTGGCGCGCCTGGGCCTCGTGATCAGCGATTTCGATGCGATCGAACTCAATGAAGCGTTCGCCAGCCAGGGCGTCGCGGTCATGCGCGGGCTCAGTCTGCCGGATGACACGACGCATGTGAACCCCAATGGCGGCGCGATCGCGCTTGGCCATCCACTGGGCATGTCGGGCGCGCGCATCGCCATGACGCTGGTGCACCAGTTGCAAAAGACCGGCGGCAAGCGCGGGATCGCCACGCTTTGCATCGGTGTCGGCATGGGGCTGGCGCTGGCGGTCGAGCGGGTCTGACTAGGGCCGGGAGATCATCGATGTCGCAAACCCCTGTGCGCCGCGAACGGGAAGGGGGTATTTCCCGTTCGCGCATTCTCTTAGTGCGGCGCCCGCTGCGAGGATCACTTGCGTCTGCTCAGTGCGGGCGCGCCGTAGGTGGCGGGCAGAAGCCGGGCTAGCCTCGGGTCCATGCCCTCAGGGTCGTCGATTACCATGGCGCCTGCCACATAAGCTACGCTGACCCGGTTTGCTGGGTCGGCAAAGCCGATCGTTCCACCCCAGCCGGGATGACCGAACGCTCCACGATCAGGACCCATCCTGCCCTTGATGTTCAACTGATATCCTGCAGAAAGGCGACGTTGGAGGCCCGTCACTTGGTCTATGCCTTCGGCGCGCTGCCGCGAGGCAGCCGCAATCGTTGTAGGCGAAAGCAGTTCCACGCTGTCCAGCCTTCCGTCATTCGCCAGCATTGCATAATGGCGCGCAAGCCCTCTGGCGCTCGCCATCATTCCTCCGGCTGGGATTCCTGCCGCTTGCCATTGAGGATCATTGGCCCAGGTTGCGACCAATTGCGGATTGAGTACCGCAGCATCGAACGCCGCCTGATTGGGAATAAGCGTCAGCGAATATTGCGTATCTCCGCTGGGTGGCACGGTTTCAGCCACCCGATGGCGCTCGCTTTCAGGCAGCCCCATGAACATGTCCAGACCCAGCGGTACGGCGAGTTCTTCACGGAAATAGGCCGCAACGGTGCGGCCATCTACCCGGCGGACCAATTCATCGGCAAGAGCGCCGATAGCAAGGGCATGATAACCAAGCGCCGTTCCCGGCTCGAAAAAGGGCGTCTCCGCCGCTAGCAGTCGCGCGACTTTTTCATGTCCATAATAGTCGTCGAGGGAGATCGGCGCACGTACTCCGCAAATACCAGCCTGATGCGACATCATCTGGCCAAGCGTGATCGATCCTTTGCCAGCATCCGCGAATTCCGGCCACCAGCGGGCGACAGGCATTTCATAGTCGAGCATCCCACGCTCAACGAGTAAGGCGATGCAGGTTGCTGTCGCCCCCTTCGTCGCGGACCAGATTGCAAACAAGGGGGCCTCGCCCATGGGCGCGGATCTGGCGGCGTCCGCATAGCCGCTGCGAAGATCGACGACCACTTCCCCCTCAAGCGTGACGACAAAAGTGGCGCCGACCTCAAGCCCAGCCGAGAAGTTGGCTGCAAAGGCGTCTGCGACAGTTTCGAAGCCCGGCGCGACATGGCCCTTCATATCTGTCGAGAGATCTGCCTTGGTTGCGACACTAAGATCTTCAGTCATGCACGCTCTCTTTCGGTATTATTGTCCAGCATGTCCGCCCTAGGCGAACGACGGTTGGTCTCGACGATGCTAAGGTGACGGAAAACGGTCGAATGAGTTTTGCGGGATAGCCATAACTTAAATTCATGGCCTTTATCTTCGCGAAGGAATGATCGCGTCGTAGACGGCGGACACTAGGCGCGCGATCCGTTTGTCGGTCTGGTTGGGGCCGGCAACGCGCATGCGGTTGACCGCGAAGCCGATGCTGAGGCGTGCCTTGGGATCGGCAAATCCAATGGAGCCGCCCCAACCCGCATGACCAAAGGTATTATCGTTGGGCCCCATCCAGCCGCGTTCGTTCAGATGAAATCCGGCAGCGTGACGCCGATAATTTCCCGTGACCTGATCGATGCCTTCTACCCGCTGCCGTGTGGCGGCCGCGATCGTCGTCGGTGAGAGCGGGCGGCCGCCCCGCAACCACCCCTGATTAGCCATAATCGCGTATAGCTGCGAAAGTCCGCGCGCATTCGCGCTCATGCCTGCGGCAGGAATACCAGCCCGATGCCAGGCCGGATCATTGGCATAGGCAGCCTCAAGCGGGGGGTTTTCGAATGCCGCGGTGAAAGCGTCCGGAACTGGAATGGAAGGAAGAGACATTTGTCTGTCCCCGTCGGGCAAAACGGTTCCGGCAAGCCTTTGGCGCGCTTCATCAGGCAACCCCATGAACATGTCGAGTTGGAAGGGACGTGCGAACTCGTCAGCGAATAAGGCGGAGGCAGTGCGGCCATCCACCCGTCGGATCAGTTCGTCCGCAAGGACGCCGAGCGAGAGCGCATGATATCCCCAGGCCGTGCCGGGTTTGAAAAACGGCTCCTCAGCCGCCAGCAAAGCCGCAAGACGATCATGGCGATAATAGTCATCGATCGAGATCGGCGTTCGGACGCCGCACAGGCCCGCTTGATGAGAGAGGAGTTGAGCAACGGTGATCTCGCCCTTGCCCTTTGCCGCAAAATCCGGCCAGTAGCGCGCGACGGGTCTCTCATAATCCAGCGAACCCCGCTCCACCAGAAGCGCTATGCACATTGCGGTTGCGCCCTTGGTCGCCGACCAGATCGGAAAGAGCGTGTCGGCGCTAACCGGTAATGTCCTGGCGCGGTCCATATGGCCGCCCCAAAGATCGACCACGACTTCACCTTCCAACGTCACGGCAAAGGCGGCGCCAAGATCCAGCCCCTCCTCTATATTGGCCGTGAAGGCTAGGCCGACCGCATCAAACCCCGGCGCGATCAGGCATGCGCTATCCAACGAAGTCCGGCCCTTCGGCTCGAAGGCGCTATTGCTCAGCATCGGCCCTCCCATCTCCCCAGCGTCCATTATGAGCTTGGGCCTGACTGGTGCCGGTCGAGCGCGCGGGCGTCCAATTCCTTTCCCGGAAACGGGATGAGAGGCAGTCATTGCTGCAAGCATGAGAGGTCTTCATGGCAGCTCCAGAAAAGCGATTGGACTTGGCCGGACCAGCGCTCGCATTGCGGAAGGGTCTGGAGAGGATGAGGGCATATGCGCGCGATTGAGATAGCGCAGGGCAAGGGCCCTGCATCAGCCATGCATGTCGCGCAGATCAAGAAGCCGGAACCAGGTCCTGGCGAACTCCTGATCAGGGTCGCGGCGGCCGGTGTCAATCGGCCCGATATTGCGCAGCGCGAGGGGCTCTATCCACCGCCGCCGGGGGTATCGCCGGTCTTGGGCCTTGAAGTCAGCGGCGTCGTTGAAGCCCTGGGCGAGGGATGCGGTACCTGGCGAAAGGGCGACCGGTTGTGCGCGTTGCTACCCGGCGGAGGCTATGCCGAATATGCGGTCGTTGATGCGCGCCATGCTCTGCCTGTACCCGGTCATATTCTACTGGAAACAGCGGCGGGCTTCCCGGAGACTATATTCACGGTTTACGCCAACATGTTCGAACGCGCCCGACTTGCGGCAGGCGAGAGGGTGCTGATCCATGGCGGAAATAGCGGGATCGGTGTCACCGCAATCCAGATGGCCAAGGCTGCCGGCGCACATATTCTGACCACCGTGCGCGGCCCCGAAAAAGCGGCGAGGGCGATGGAAATCGGTGCTGATCTGGCAATCGACGTGCTGAACGAGGATTTCGCTGATCGCTGCCGCGCCGAGGGCGGGGTGGACGTCATACTCGATATGCTGGGGGGCGATTATTTCGCGCGGAACATCGCTTCGCTGAACCCCGACGGCCGATTGGTCCAGATCGCGGCGCTCGCAGGCGGAGCCGTCGAGGTCAACCTCTTCGAGATCATTTTCAAGCGCCTGACGATCACTGCATCGACCCTGCGGGCGCGATCGGCCGATGAGAAGGCCCGGCTGACGGCAGCCATCTATCATGATGTCTGGCCATGGGTGGAGGAGGGGCGGGTCGCCATTCCCATCGACAGGATATTTCCGCTGGAAGAAGCGTCTGCCGCCCATAGCCGCCTCGAAAAGGGGCAGCAATTTGGGAAGGTGATATTGTCGATTGGTTGAAGGAGAGAGAGCAGGATGGAAAAACGAGACAAGCTTGCCGCACTGCGGCCGGTGCTGGATTTGTTCGACCCGAATGTAAACATGCCGGTTGAGCAGACGCGGACGATCGAACGTGACTATGGCGGCTCGGTGCCATTACCGCCCGGATGCGTAACCAGTCCTTTTGAACTGGGCGGCGTGCCTAGCCTGAAGATCGTGCCCGTCGATGCCGACGAGGAGGCTGCTATCCTGTTCTTTCATGCCGGAGGCTATTCCAGTGGCAGCCTGCTTGGTCATGCCGCTTATGCGGCTGCGCTTTGCGACGCGGCAGGCATCGTCGGTTTCCTTCCGGATTATCGGCTGGCGCCTGAGCATCTGTTCCCCGCTGCGATCGAGGATAGCTGCGCGGCGTTCGAGGCGCTCGTCGCTCAAGGGGTTAAATCCGATCGGATAGCGCTCGCGGGCGATTCTGCAGGGGGCGGGATCGTCTTCGCCGTCGCGCAGGACGTGCTTGGGCGTGGATCGCCTGCCCCTGGTTGCATCTATGCGATGAGCCCTTGGGCGGATCTCACGCAATCCGGCCTGTCCTACGAGACGCGGGCAGCGAGCGACCCGCTGCTCAGCCGCGCGGCCCTCACCGATCTCGCGCAAATCTATCTGGGCGCGCATGATCCGGCCGATCCGCGCGCCTCGCCGCTGTTCGGCGCCTTTGAGGGCTTCCCGCCGGTCATGATCGATGTCGGGGCCAACGAAGTGCTGCTGAGCGACGCGACCGGCCTTGCCGATCGACTCGCGATGGCCGGAGGCGAGGTCGAGCTGCATGTATGGCAGGACCTGATCCACATTTTTCCGTGGTTTGCGAAGGAGATCACCGATGGCGCGCTCGCCAATGCCCGCGCAGGTGCCTGGATCCGACGGCAGCTGATGGGTGAGGCATGACGATGGGAACGGTGCTGGAGCTCAACGGCTCGACGATCTACGTTGTCGATAGCGGGGAGGCTGATTTGCCGACCTTGCTATGCCTGCATTCGCTCTGGTTCGACCACAGCATGTTCGATCGCCTGGCAGTTGAGGCGAAGGGACGCTTCCGTGTCGTTCGCCCGGATTTCCGCGGGCAAGGACGGAGCGGCCGGTCAGCGGGACGATCGATCGAGATCGAGACCTGTTCGCGCGATGTAGAAGCTTTGTGCGATACCCTGGCGCTGCGAGATGTCCATATCGCCGGGCAGTCCATGGGCGGCGACGTAGCCTGGCAGATCCTGCGCCGCAGGCCTGGTCTTGTGCGAAGCCTTACATTGATGGGGTCTTCGGCGCGGGAGGAACCTGCCGATCAGCGCGTCTGGGCCGAGCGGTGGATATTGGAAAGCCAGACGCTCGGCATCGGCGGCGACCGTGCGGTGTTTCTGATGGAAGCATTATTTGGCCGGACCACGTTGGCCGATCCCGCGAGGCAGCCCATGCTGCGACACTGGCGAACCTTCATGGAAGGGGTCGGAGTATCGGGATTGTCGCCGATGATCGGCGTGGTGGAGCGTCCCGGTGTCCTCGACCTGCTACCCTCGATCGATACGCCGACCCTTGTCCTTTCGGGAACAGAAGATCGTGTGCGTCCACCAGGTTGGTCGCAGGAGGTCGTGGACCTGATGCCCAATGCAGCGCTCGTCCGGTTAGGATCCTGTGGCCACAGCCCGATCCTTGAAGTGCCCGATCAGGTCATTCCACTCCTCTTTGCCCACATTGATTATGTCGAGCAGAGTTGACAAGGATTGGGAGCCGGCACGCGGTGCCGGCTCCTCCTGAGCGTTCCAATGTGGATAGCCGACGTGACGCACGCTGGCAGCGCGACGGGTCCAGATGAAGCCATTGCACCCAACCATCGGCTCCAGGCGCTGTTCGGATCAGGATCATTGGGGACAGTCTCTCAAAACTGTCCCCGCCACCAGAAATCGTCAGTATCGGAACCCGACGGTCAATCCGTAAGTCGCGGGCATGCCGACATAGCGGCCGACATGCTCGGTCCGTATCACCGACGTGCTGTAATAGGTGTTGGTCACATTGTTCCCAAAAGCCTGGACGCGCCATGATCCGTCTTCGGCTTCAATGCCGGCCCTCAGGTTGAGGATTGTGTAACCCTCATTAAATTGAGAGGGAAAGCCCAGATCGATCGCGTTCTGGACACCGAAATAGGATTGGTTGCGGGACTGATAACGACCGTCCGCACCCGCGAAGGCATTCAGTCCGTTGCCAAGGCGCAGATCGTAGCGTGCGCCCAGATTGACGGTCCACTTGGAGACGAGCGGCAGCGGTTCTCCCTTGAAGTTGAGGGGGTCATTCACGAATTGGTTTACGCTGATGAAGTCTTTGGTGACTTTGGAATCGGCATATAGCATCGATCCGTTCAGCGTCAGTCCGCCAAAGGGTTTGGCCCGCACCGACAATTCTGCCCCGTTGATGCGGCTTTCCGGCACGTTTTGAAGCGCTACCAGAAAGCCGAATACGCCGAGCGGGTCCGGAACGCGCAGCTGCTGTTGCTTGTCGCGATAATCGGATCGGAACAGCGCGCCTTCAATATCGAGTTTGTTGGAGAAGAACCGGGATTTGAAACCCACTTCGTAGGCGAGGACCGACTCCTGTCGCGCTGGCGCGAGTGACTTGGTCGACGCCGCGCCGATGTTCGGGAAGCTGCCGGCCTTGTAGCCCTTGCTGACTGTAGCATAAAGCAGGGTGCCGTCCGCCGGTATCACATCGATGCCGACACGCCAGGAGACATTGTCTTCATTGAGGGCGTCATTGGCGAGTGCCGGCGTCAGCGTCTCGTCAAAGGTGAAGCAGCCGCCAGGCGGTATCGGAACCACGCCCACGCCGCCCTTCAGCAGCGACTGAAATGCTGTGAACGAAGTATTGTAGATGCCATCTCGATCGCGGGAGCATCCCGTGTGGGCGTTCTTCGTATCGGTGTAGCGCAACCCGCCATGGATATTGACGCTGTCGCTCAGCTGATAGTCCAGATTGCCGAAGACGGCTTTTGTCGTGATGTTCTGGCTAAGGTCATTCGATTGGAATTGAAGCGGCTGGGTGACACCCGGCAGGCCGATCAGAGCGTAAGCGCCAGTGATCCCTGAGACGTCCACAAACTGCTCTTCATAATCGCTCGTGTCGGAATAGGTGCCGCCGATGACCCATTTCAGTTTATCGTTCAGAAGCTGGCCGCTGAACCGGAGCTCATTGTAGAATGTCTTGATGTCACCGGTGTTGGTGCTGGCCAGAGCATAGTCGCCTCCCCCTTCGGGAATGCCGTCATTCTGGGTGAAATCGAGATAGTTGATGAGGTAGGTCAGGTTTATGTCGTTGGTGATTTCGAAATCAACGCGTCCAGAAGCCTGATAGAATATCTGATCATTGGCAGGCTTAGTGCCCCGGAGCCAGTTGGCTGCACGGATGTCGCCATTGAGCACAAGCGGCTCATTCGCAACCGCTGGAACCTGCGAGAGAAAGGCTGGCACCTGCGGTGCCAGGGCAAAGAGCTGCGGCGCCTGGGCTTCTGATTTGTCCGTCCAGTGATTGAGGTTGATCGCGATCTTCAGACGGTCCGATGGCGTCCAGTCGAGGAGCAGGCGTCCGATCTTGACGTTCCTGTCTCCTAAATCTTCATTGCGCGTGGTGGACTGCTGCCAAGCACCGCCTTGGTCGGTCGAGAATGCGAAACGCGCGCGCAGCGTGTCGGTGATTGGACCGCTCATAAACCCGTTGACGTTGAGGCGGTTGAAGCGCGCATAGGTTGCTTCAAAGCCGAAGCTCTCATGATCGGTCGGCTTGGCGGCAATGTAATTGATAGCGCCACCTGTCGCATTTTCGCCGAACAAGGTGCCTTGGGGCCCTCTGAGAATTTCGACTCGCTCCAGGTCGAGTGCCGCCCCTTTTGTCATCGCGCTGAAAGTAAGCGGCGCTTCATCGATGTAGACGCTCACAGCGGGTGGAGCACCTGTCGTGTCGCTGTTGAAGCTCACCCCACGAATGGCAAAAACGGGATTGCCCTTGGGACTCTCGGTAGCGGCAAAACTCGGATCTATCTTGGTGAGATCGCCCACATCGGCAACATTGAGTGACTTCAATTCTACGCCTGAAACGGCATTGATGCTCATTCCGACTGTATCTGATGCCTGCTGGCGCTTGTTTGCTGTCACGATGATTTCATCGAAGCCGTCTGAGCTGGCAACGGAACGGGCGGCGTCCTGTGCCAAAACCTGCGCTGGCCAAAGCATAGCGCTGCTTGCCAGCAGGCGCGTGAATATCTGCGGCCAGCGCGGTCCCGCGCGGCGGCGGGAATTTGTATCAGGCATATGATCCTCCCCTCTATTGAACAAACGTCACTTTTCGTGATCGATGACCGGGAGAGGCGCGGCAGGTCCTGCTTCGATCCGCAATCGTGGATCGGAGCCTTCGTACTCGACAGCATAATAGCGAGGATCGGCAGCACGATGTGCCAGCGAACCTTACCCCTCCCTTTGCTGACTGGCCTCGTCAGCTTGTTGATGGAAGGCAGATGCGCCTTCCCCGCAACCCCGTCCAATCACTTTTCATTGAGAGACATGGGCGTTGGTAATGGCTGCGATGCTTAACCCTATGACCAGCAGGCAAGCATCACCCCCAAAAGAAATTGGACGGTCACAAAAGCACCTCGCAAGGTCAGCGCAATCCTGGGCGGGGCTATCGAGCTTTCGCTCGACGTCAAAAAAGACAGATTCTGGAGAGGGGAATGCGGGACCTGAATTCACGCCTGAAACATGCCTACGCCAACCCCGCGACATCAGCTGAATTTGACCTGGCAGAAGCACTCGAAGAAGTGCTGACGGGCGTCGGATTGTCGACCGCCGATGCTGGCGGTAGGGTGAGCCATATTGGCGCCGATCCAGTGATCCGAAGCCCGTTGCGACTTGGCGGAGCGGCAACGATCGCGCTGCTCGCCAAATCCGTCTCGGCGGCCGCTTTTCACCGCTGGCGCGGAGGCGAGGGCCAGGACATTGCGATCGACCTGCGGAAATCTCCGCATCGGCTCTGTCCCTTTTACGACAATAAGTGGGAACGCATCGGTCGCTATCCGACGAGAACGACCCTCGAGGTCGGCAACGAGATGATGTTCAACTTTTACAGGACCGCTGACGATCGCTGGGTATTTCCTCAGGCCGGTTACCCCAATTTGCGCCTGCGTGCGCAGAAATTGCTGGGCGTTCCGCTCACAAGGGAGGCCCTGAGCGACGCCATCGGAAAGTGGAACGGCCTGGACCTCGAACATGCGGCGCATGAGATTGGCGCGGTGATGCCGATGATCCGCAGCCTCCCTGAGATGATGGAGGAACGGCAATATAAGGACGTGCTCGCTGACATGCCCTTGATCGAGGTTACCAAGATCGGTGACTCTTCTCCTGAGCCGCTGCGCCCTGTCGGCACCGCGCCCTTTTCGGGCTACCGGGCTCTTGGCATGGCCCATGTCATCGCCGGCGCGGGGCTTGGGCGCTCGTTGGCGCTCCATGGTTGCGATGTGCTCAACCTCTGGCGTCCAGGCGACGGCGAACATGAGATCACCTATTGTTCGGCGCATGTCGGCATGCGCTCGGCCTGGCTGGATCCGCGCGCCGATCGCCCGCTTGCGATCGAACTTCTGCGGGACGCCGATATTTTCTTCCAGAACCGCAGACCTGCGTTCATGCGCGAGATCGGAATGACGCCGCACAATGCAGCGCGTGAGCGGCCTGGAATCATTTATGTATCCGTGTCACTTCATGGCAATGACGGGCCCTGGGCCGAGCGGCCTGGCTTTGACCAGTCTGCCGGGTCGGTTGCGGGCATTATGGCGCTGGAAGGCAGCATGGAGCAGCCCGCTCTGCCGCCGGTCGGCGTCGTGAACGACTTCCTCACGCCCTGGCTCGCGCAGGCCGGGGTGGTGTCGGCGCTTCGGCGCCGGGCCGAGGAGGGGGGCTCATATCATGTCCACGTGTCCCTGACGCGGGTCGCTCTCTGGATCCTGTCGCTCGGCATTTTCGACAAGGCTTGGGCGCATGCCACCGCAGATCGGTCAGAAGAGCATCGCTATTTGGATCCCGACCTCTTCACTGCGGCAACGCCGCTTGGGGACTATCAGGGCGTAACAGATCAGGTAACGATGTCGCTTACGGCTGGGCGCTATGATCCTGTGCTCGTTGCGCAGGGCAGTTCAGCGCTATTTTGGAGGTAGGCAATGCGCCCGATATGTCAGCTTCAGCCAATCGATAACAAAGGAATTTTATCATGACCGTCCCGATCAACATGGTCACAGGGCGCAGTGATACCCAGGCCATGGGCAAGACGCTGATGCACGAACATGTGCTGATCGGCTTCCCAGGTTGGTTCATGGACGCTCGGCAGCCGTCGTTCAAGCGCAAGGAAGCGATCGAGCGCGTGGTCGACGCCTTTCAGGGCCTGCACCAGCATGGCGTGCGCACAGTGGTCGATCCCTGCCCGATGGACCTTGGGCGTGACGTCGAATTCATGGCCGAAGTATCGCAGAAGAGCGGAATCAATCTCATCTGCGCGACGGGGGCCTATGCCGAGACGATGGGTATTTCCTTCACGCTAGGCGCCTTGTCGGTCGACCAGATCGTCGAATCCTATGTGAAGGAGATCGAGGAAGGCGTGGGGGAGACGGGCATCCGCTGCGGATTGATCAAGATCGCCACCGGCGAGGGCGTGGTGACGGACTATGAACGAAAGGTCATCACGGCCGCAGCCAAAGCTGCGCAGATAACCGGGGTGCCGATCCTGTCGCATACCGAACGCTGCACCTGCGGGCATGATCAGATCGACATCGTGTCCGAGGCGGGGCTCGCCTCATCCAGTCTTCTGGTCGGACATAGTTGCGGAACGGACGATCCGCCATATCAGCGTTCGCTCGCCGAGCGCGGATCCTATGTCGGCTTCGATCGCTTCGGCGCGATCCTCGAAATCGCAGACGATATTCGCATCCGCAATCTCAAGGGAATGCTCAACCATGGCTATCGCGATCGCGTCATGGTGTCGCACGACACGGTCAATTGCTGGAAAGGCGGCGTCGGTGCGATGACGCCTGCCGAACTCCACGCAGCTATGCCGAACTGGACCATCACCCATTTGTTTGAAAATATTTTCCCCGCTCTGGAGAGCCAGGGAGTGCCGGCACATCATCTTGACGAAATCGTGATCGACAATCCCCGGCGCTTCTTTGAGGACGCATGGCGGACCGCGAAGCAACGAACATCACTGGCCGCTGCATAAAGAGGCTTTTCAATGATCGCCTGCTGCGTAGCGGTAGGCATTGAGTCGGGACGCGAGAAGGGCTGCGACACCGGTAAGCACAAGGCAGACGAACATTGCGACGTGATAGTTGCCGAAATGATCGTATAGCGCTCCCGAAATATAGGCGGCGCAGCCCCCCGCGATTGCGAAGGTGCCGAACATCCATCCGTAGATCGCGCCGAATTCCTTCCGTCCGAAATAGCGGGACGTGAAATAGGCGACCATGTCGACTTCGGAACCGAAGGCGAGGCCGATGAGAATGACGGCAATTGGCGCAAGCAGCGTGCCAGGAACCAGAAGAAGTATCCCTGCGGTCGCCACCAAAGGCACGATAACGGCGATGACCGGACCCCGCGTGCGATCGAGCGCCAGTCCTACCAGAAGCCGCGCCGCCATTGAGGACAGCCCAAGGATCGAGGCTACGGCGACGGCATATTCGGGCGAGGCGCCAAGTGAGCGCATTAGAGGGATGAGATGGGTCGTGATGCCGACAATGCCAAGGGTCAGCGCGGTGCCGATAGCGATAAGGAGCCAGAACTCTGACGTTGCCGTAGCCTCCTTGAGCGTAAGGCCAACCGGGTTCCGGGCGGGAAGGGGCATTGTCGATCCGGCAGGACGCCGGGTAGGGCCAAGCAAGACCCAGAGAACGGGCGTGACCAATAGCGCCATCACGCCCATACCATAATAGGCGTAGGCCCAGCCTCCCAAGTTGATCAACCACAAGGTGGCGAGCGGAACCCAGAATGCGCCAAGGCCAATGCCGGCAAAGGCGAAGCCGATCGCAAGGCCGCGAGCGCTGGCAAAATTGTCATTGATTGGTTTGGTCAGCGTTACGGCAGAGGCGCCGCCGCCCAGTATACTCGTGACGAAATACACCAGCCAGAACGGCATTATCCGGATGAGAATAGGTGTTGAGAGCAGGCATAACGCATAGAGCAACAGCGAGAGGATGCTGACCCGGCGCGCGCCGAAGCGATCGGCCAGTGCGCCCCATCGCGCCCCGGTAAACAGGAGGGCAAAGCCGAAGGCCGTGATGCCAAGCGACAGATAGGCGCGCGACCAGCCGAATTCAGCTTCCAGAGGCGCGATCAGCGCCCCGTGACTGTAGCCGAGCGTCGAGGTGACACCCGCGCTCAATCCCAGGATGATCCCCAGGATGATGCGCCAGTGAGTCCGCAACTCGTCGATCCGAGTGGATCCAGTAGGCACTACGGCATCCTCGACGGTCATATTTCCCATATATCTCGCCCTTGCCGAACTGGCTTAGAAGAATCCGCCATCGACCGGAATCGTTGCGCCGGACACATAGGAGCCCAGATCCGTAACTAGGAATTCGACTGCGCCCGCGCAATCGTCGGGTGAGCCAAAACGGCGCAGAGAGATTTTCTTGACGGCTTCGCTTCCCATGGAATCATGGATGGGCGCGGTCCTGCCAGTTCTAATCACTCCGGGCGCGATGCAGTTCACGGTGATGCCAAACGGTCCGAGTTCCTGGGCCAGATAGCGCGTATAGCTCTCGATGCCGCCCTTCGCCGCGCCATAATGAGCATAGCCCCCTTCAATTTCAGGACGCTTGGCGCCGAGGCTGGATTTGGTGACGATCCGCCCCGATCCCTGACGCTTCATATGGGCTGCCGCCGCGCGGCAGCAATACATGGTGCCATAGAGATTGCGTCTGATGACGGCGTCCAGCACATCGTCCTCGATCACGCTGCCGCCGGTTTCGGCCGGTGTGCCGAGGCCGCCGCCGGCGTTACACACCAAGATGTCGACCGTGCCGAAATTGGCTGCAACTTCGTCGATCGCTGCTGTCACGGCGTTCGACTGCGTGACATCGACCTCAAGTCCAAGGCTCCGTCGTCCAAGGCCTTCGACTTCGGCCATCGTCGACTCAGCGGTCATGGCCACGCGCTCCTGCTCGAAATCCTCATAGGATCGCAGATTGGCGTCGAGGATCGCAACGTCGGCGCCCAAATGAGCGAGGCGAAGCGCATAGGCGCGACCCAGACCGCGCGCCGCGCCTGTTACAATTGCGCTTTTGCCCAGAAGGGGTTGTGCGGTCATTGTCATTCACTCCCATTGCCACTCGGATAGCGCGTCTTTGTCTGCTACCCGAAACTTTCTAACCATGCGCTCGCGCATTCACGCCTATTTGAGAATGATGTCGCTTGGCGCCGGCCCGTCATAGACGAGCGAAACCCCATCCCATTCCGCCGCGCACTTCTTCATAAAGCTGTAGAAAGCCTCACTTGCCGGAAGCATCTCGATAAATTCCTCGATCGCATGCGGCGCGCCCTCGCGCTGCACCATGACACATCGCGCTCCGCGCGCCGTGACGCCATAATGCAGGCTTTCAAGGCCGGCGGCATCAAGTGCGGCGGCGGCGCTGTCGAAGTCCCGAACGGCAAGTCCTAGATGGTGCAGGCCAAAGCCGTTACGCTGTGCGACCTCCTGGAAGATGGACGGCATGCCCGGCCGAGGACTGGCCAGTTCAAACATCATGTCGCCCGCATAGCCCAAGGCCACGCGCGTCCCCATGGGGGTCGCCTTGCCGCGATAGCGGGTCTTGTCCTCTTCGGCAGGAGGCTCCTTATAGAGAAACCAGGGTCCGGCGCCAAAGATGCGCGAATAGTCTTCCATCGCGGTCTCAAGATCCTCCACGACGAAACATATCTGGATGAAATCGGACTCAATCCTGGGCTGGCCCAAAGGCGCTGGCGGCATGGTAACTCTTCCATTCTAGGGAGGCATGGGCCGCAAAGAGAACTCGTCGCGCGTTCTCTCCTTGCGGAACACTCACATTTCAAATTCGAACTGGACACCCACCGTCCTGGGGCGGAGGCGATCGGCATAGTCGTTCACCGGCTGTGGGCCGACCCGGCGCACTCGACCGCCCTCATCAGTGACATTGTCGGCGAAGATTGACGCACTCCAGCCATTGCGCGAGCGCAGCTTGAGTTCGAGATCGAGCTTTGTGATATTGTCGCCATTCAGCAGGGTGAAGCCGGAGGTATTGTAGATCCGGGATGTGTGAGTCACCGCCGCTGACAGGCCGGCGCTATAGTCGTCGGACAGATCGAAATTATAGCCCATCTGGCCCGTCGCGGTGAGCTTGGCTGACTCCGGCAGCCTGGTCCCCTTGCGGAACAGAACCGCAGTGCCTGAGAAAACGTCCCGATCGAACTCAAGATTGTTCCAACTCACCGTGCCGCCGATGCTGAACCCGCGGGCAGGACGGACCGTGGCAGCAAGATCAACGCCAAGTCCGCTGGCCGATGCGGAGTTGATTGCCTGGTTGACGCCGAAGACGCCAGCCGGTGTCGTGATGATGACATTGAGGACCTGCACCGTGTCTTTCCAGTCGATATAATAGACCGAACCGTCGAACTCGATCAGGCCATCGAAAAGCTTGCCCTTGGCGCCGACCTCATAATTGTGGAGCCGATCGGGACGCACCGACTGCGCAGCATCGGTGACCCGCAGGACGAGGCCGTTTTGACTAAAGCCGCTCCGGAAACCCTGCGAATAGCTGGTATAGAGGGAGAGATCGGAGGTCGGACGGAAAGAGATGACCGCCCGCGGCGTCACTGCGTCAAATGACTGCTTGCGGTCCGGCAGGAGCGGGTTGGTGTTCCAGAAGGCGTTCTCGTGATAGCTGGTCTTGTCCTTATAGTAGCGTAGGCCACCCGTGACAGTCAGGCGGTCGTCGAGAAATTTCCGGCTGAGTTCGCCGAACACCGCGTAGGATTTCGACCCATAGTCGAAGTCGAGCCAAAGCCCGTTGTTCAGCGTATCAAAGCGCTGACGCTGATTGTCCTTGGCATCCCGATAGATAGTGCCGACAGACCATCCCCAGGGGCCATCCCCCGTCGAGACCGCGCGCAGTTCCTGTGACCAGAGCCGAGCGCCCAGTTCCGTATTGTGGCGCGCGCCCCCGACCGGCGCATCGATCAGGCTGGCGTTTCGGAATTTGATATGGCTGGTCGCGCTGAGGACCGAGAAGGTCGGGAAGTCATAGGACAGCGTCAGTCCATAGGCGTCAAAGTCAGTGCTGGCCGGTTGCCTGAACCGGGCAAGCCAGGTCCCGTCATCTCTGGAATTGTTCGACGAACCGATCTCATTGCGGTTCAGCCAGACAAGCCCTTCCACCTTGAGATTGTCGGACGGCTCACCGTTCAGTTTCAACCGCAGATTCTTCGTCTTGCCGTCGTTGACTTCCTTGATGCCGGCGACGGGAAGATCGATCCAGCCTGCGGTGTCCGCATAACCAAGGACCGCGCGCAGGGCGAGCTTACCCGGTATAAGCGGGATATTGAGTGCGGCGTCGCCGCGAAAGCTTTCGCCACCTCCGCGGGTGGTCGATCCGGTGGCACGCGCCTTGACCTGGACCTCGTTGAGATCGGCGTCATGGGTCAGGACCCGGACCACGCCGTTGAGCGCGCTGGCACCATAGAGCGTACCCTGCGGTCCGCGCAGCACCTCCACCCGTTCCATATCATAGGCATTGGCGTCAGGAGAGACGGGGAAGCGGGCGAAGGCGAAGGGGATTTCGTCCAGATAATAGCCCACGACGCTGCTGCCGTTGAACAGCGAGGGGTTCGACGCGACCCCGCGGACGGCGAATTTCGTCATGCCGCCCTGGAACGAACTATAGCTCGTAACGCCCGGTACAGCGCGCAAGGCGTCATTGACGCTGTTGACTGAACTGGATTCGAGCGCACGGCCACCGAGCGCTGTCACCGACAACGGAACATTCTGGAGAGATTCCGACCGCTTCTGTGCCGTCACAACGATGTCTTCGGTTTGCGGCGTCGCTGGACCTGTCTCGCGCGTCGCCGATCCGGCCGCGCCGCTATCTTGACCATAGGCCGGTAGCGCCAGCATCGCAGTGCACAGCCCCGAAAGCAGCCCAATGGCTGTTTTGCGTTTCGGCATCCTATCCTCCCCTCAATTCGTCATTCTTTATCATGTGCGATCCGGCCTGTGACGTGCCGAAACGCTGGCATCTTCTCATCACAGCGACAGGCCATAGGACAAATCGCTACTTCTGTTGGCCTATTCCTCCGAGGAATGTCTTTGGCTATTTTTAATCAGGTCATGACCTAAGGTGATGACCCTTGGCCAAAAGGAATTGGACGAAGGAGCCCCTCTTCTCGAAGACGGAAGCGAGAGCAGGCGCCATTTTCAAGCCTGGCCCCGGTTCATGATCAGCAAGGTATTGGCGACGCCTCGAAGTCGCCGGACCGCAACCTCGCTGTTCATCGACCAGCGGGGAACGCGCAATTGTAGGGAGAGGGACTAAAATGAAGGTTTCCGACGTCATCGCTGCGTCGCTCAAGCGGCACGGCATCACGATGTTTTTCGGGCAGAGCAATCCGATCTCCTTCAGCATCTCGGCCGAGGAAGCCGGCATGCGCCAGATCTTCTACAGAACGGAAAATGCCGGTGGCGTGATGGCCGATGGCTTTTCGCGGATTACGAACCGCATCAGCGTCTTGGTCGCGCAAAATGGACCGGCTGCCACACTGGCCGTGGCGCCCATGTCAGAGGCCCTGACTGCTTCACTGCCTATGCTGGTGCTGGTCCAAGAAGTACCCGCAGCCTTCCGCGACCGCAACGCTTTTCAGGAATTGGACCATTTTGCGCTGTTTGCCGGCGTCTCGAAATGGACCCGGCGTCTTGATGATCCGGCCCGTGCCGAAGATTATGTCGATCTGGCGATTACCGCCGCCAATTCCGGTCGGCCCGGTCCTGTCGTTCTGCTCCTGCCACGCGACGTTCTCGACATGGAAGCGCAGCCGCCGCGTTTCCCCAGGCACCGCGACAGTGGCAGTTTTCCTCTCGATCGGGTGCGTCCCGACTGCGAGAACGTCCAGCGCGCAGCCCAATTGCTTGCGACGGGGCGCGCGCCGATCGTGATCGCAGGCGGCGGTGTTCATCTGTCGGGCGCTGCGGCGGCGCTTGAGCGCCTGATAGACGTCGGACACCTGCCAGTTGCGACGACCAATATGGGCAAGGGCGCGATCGACGAAAACCATCCATTATCCCTGGGCGTTGCGGCGAATGTGACCGGGGAGAAGGGGCCTGCTCACTTCCATCTGCCGATCATTTCCGGCGCTGACGTCGTGCTCTTCGTGGGCTCGCGTACCAACGAAAACGGGACCGACGGCTGGAGCCTCACCGCACCTGACGCGACTTATATCCATATCGATGTCGATAGCATGGAAGTCGGACGATCCTACGAAGCGACCCGTCTGGTGGGCGATGCGCGACTGGCGCTTGAGGATCTCGCCGAAGCCCTCGAAAGGAGCGATCTCTCGCTCCGCAGCGCCGCCGCCGATGCCCTGAAGCAACAAATCGCTGAGGGGCGTGCAAAGCACAAGGAGATCATGAAGCCGGTTTTCGCATCGGATCAGGTGCCGATCTTGCCCCAGCGCATGCTCGCTGAACTCGATGCATTGCTCGCGCCCGACGATATCGTGGTGGCTGACGCGAGCTATGCGTCCATCTGGGTTTCGAGCTACCTCACTACTAAGCGCACTGGGCAGCGCTTTCTCCTTCCGCGCGGCATGGCAGGCCTGGGCTGGGGGATGCCGCTGGGGATGGGCGCAAAGCTTGCGTCACCCAAATCGCGGGTGGTGGCGATTGTTGGCGATGGTGGCTTTGCTCACGTCTGGTCCGAAATCGAGACCAGCGTGCGCGAGAATATCCCGGTGGTCGTGATTGTCCTCAACAATGGACTGTTGGGCTATCAACGCCACGCCGAAAATCTTTTCTACGGCAAAACCTCATCAGCCATCGCATTCAGTCCTGTTGACCATGGCGCCGTCTCGCGCGCCGCCGGCGCATTGGGTGTGACGATCGAGCAGCCCGGCGATCTCAAGGCCGCACTGGAAGCTGCACTCGCTGCCGACACAACGACGGTGATCGATGTCATCGTCGATCCAGATGCCTATGCGCCGTCGAAACTCTGGGACGGCAATGCCGCCAAGATGAACTTGAAATAGGATCCGGCAATTGGGCGGACGTACGAATGGAGAGGATAATGACAGGCGTTCAAAGCCCGTTTTCAATGACGATCAACGGACGTTCAGCGCCCGCACGCGAGCAGATTGATGTCATCAATCCTGCGACCGAGCAGGTCTTTGCGAAGGCTCCCAAGGCAACGCTCGATCAACTCGACGAAGCCGTCGCAGCAGCAAAGGCGGCCTTTCCCGCCTGGGCTGCACTCTCTCTTGCCGAGCGGCAGAACTATATCGGGGCCATCGGCGCGTGCATGACCGAGCATCGTGAAGAGCTGATCAACCTTCTGATCCACGAACAGGGAAAGCCCCGCGCGAATGCGGAAGGGGAACTGGACGGTTCCATCTATTGGTGCACGGCCTTCGCGCAGAAGGATCTTCCGGTCGATATCATCGAGGATTCGGCCGACCGCCTTGTCGAGGTACATCATGTCCCACTGGGCGTAGTGGCGGCCATCACTGCGTGGAACTATCCGTTGATGATCGTGGCGTTCAAGATCTTGCCCGCGCTCCTTGCAGGCAACACGCTCGTCGTCAAACCATCGCCCTTCACGCCCATTGCGACGCTGCGGCTGGGTGAATTGCTCCAGTCCGTGCTCCCGCCTGGTGTCGTCAATGTCGTCTCGGGGGGCGACGACCTGGGTCCCGCACTCACCAGTCATCCCGATGTCGCCAAGATATCCTTCACCGGTTCGACCGGGACCGGAAAGAAGATCATGGCGAGTGCGGCAGATACACTCAAGCGCCTGACGCTGGAACTTGGCGGAAACGATGCCGCTATCGTGCTGTCGGACGTCGCTGTCGAGGAAACTGCGCAAGCGCTGTTCTGGGGTGCGTTCCAGAATAGCGGTCAACTATGTGTGGCCGCCAAGCGGATCTATGTCCATGTCGACATCTATGACGCATTTCTGGACGCCTTTGTCCGCTATGCCGGGTCTGTGCCGATGGGTAGCGGCACGGAGGAGGGCGTCCAACTGGGGCCGGTTCAGAACCGCATGCAGTATGACAAGGTTCGCGAACTTATCCAGGATTCTCGCGACCAGGGGCATCGTTTCGCACTGGGTGGGGACGAGTGGGAAGGTCCAGGCTTCTTTGTTCCCGTAACGGTCGTGGACAATCCACCCGATGACGCGCGCGTCGTGGTCGAGGAACCATTCGGCCCTGTCGTACCCATTTTGAAATTCGAACGGGTCGATGAGGTGCTTGAAAGGGCCAACAAGGGATCGTTCGGGCTTGCAGCGTCCGTCTGGACCAAGGATATCGATCTCGCCCGCAATCTCGCGGCGCGTCTCGATGCGGGAACGGTCTGGATCAACGAAATCCAGACTATGTCGCCTGATCGGGTCTTTGCCGGTCGTAAGCAGTCCGGTCTTGGGGCCGAGCATGGCCTTGCCGGTCTGCTTGAATTCACCGCGCCACAGGCCATCGCAATCAACAAGGCCGCCTGATGGCAAGGCTGCAGGACAGTTAGAGATGTTCGAACTGAAGCGTGAAGCCTGCTTCATCGGTGGAGCATGGCTGACGAACGGCAAATGGGTGGACGTCGATGATCCGGCCAGCGGTTCCGTCATCGGGCGCGTGCCCGATATGGGCAGGGCGGAGGCCGAGCATGCGATCGCCGCTGCGCACGAAGCGATGGGAGTCTGGGCCGCTACCACTGCGCGTGCGCGCGCCGACATACTGGTCCGCTTTCATGATCTCGTCCTGGCGCATCGAAGCGGGCTCGCAGAGTTGCTGGTCGCCGAGCAGGGCAAGCCGCTTGGCGAAGCGCTCGGCGAGATCGACTATGCCGCCTCCTTCCTGCGCTGGTTCGCCGAAGAAGGGCGACGCAGCTATGGGGAAATTGTGCCGGCGCACATGGAGGACAAGCGCATATTGGTTCTGCGCCAACCCGTTGGGGTCGTAGGCGCAATTACGCCGTGGAATTTCCCCGCGGCGATGGTCACGCGCAAGATCGCGCCGGCACTGGCGGCAGGGTGTGGCGTCGTGCTCAAACCTGCGCCGCAAACACCCTTCACCGCTCTTGCGCTTGCTAAACTTGGTGAAGAAGCAGGGCTGCCGAGCGGCTTGCTCAACGTGGTAACAGGAGATGCCGCAGAAATTGGCGGCGCGCTGACCGCCCATCGGCTCGTGCGAAAAATCAGCTTCACCGGGTCGACCCCGATAGGCGCACTCCTCTACCAGCAGTCCGCCACGACGATCAAGAAACTGAGCCTCGAACTGGGCGGCAATGCACCCTTTATCGTGTTCGACGACGCAGATGTGGATGCGGCGGTGACCGGTGCCATCCTCTCCAAATTTCGCAACGCCGGACAAACCTGCGTCTGTGCCAACCGGATTTATGTGCAAAGCGGCATCTATGAAGCCTTTGTGGAGCGATTGTCGTTGGCTGTTGATCAACTCCGTGTTGGTGCCGGCAGCGAAGCAGGTGTCGCAATCGGTCCGCTGATCGATGCGCAGGCCCTCGACAAGGTCGAAGCCCACATTGCCGACGCGCTGGCGAAGGGGGCGGGCCTCGTTTCGGGGGGAAGCCGTCATCCCCTGGGCGGTCGATTCTTTACGCCGACAATTCTCCGCGATGTCACATCGACCATGCGGATCACCCGCGAGGAAACATTCGGCCCGGTTGCTCCGCTTATCCGGTTTTCGAACGAAGCCGAGGTCATCGCGCTCGCCAATGAAACCGATTCTGGCCTAGCCGCCTATCTTTACGCGGGGGACATGTCCCGCATATGGCGCGTAGCCGAAGCGATTGAGGCAGGAATGGTCGGCGTCAACACCGGCCTTATTTCCACCGAGGTCGCGCCCTTTGGCGGTGTGAAAATGTCGGGGCTCGGCCGGGAGGGTTCACGGCACGGACTCGAAGACTATCAGGAGCTCAAATATATTTGCCTCAGCCTCGATGCGCCGGGCGAGCAGCAATGACGGGTTCGCACGGTTCCAAGCGTTCTGAACTGCGGGATCACTGGTGTGTCATCCTTGGAAGCTTCCTCGGCTTGAGCGTCGGAGTGACCTCCACCATCGGTTACAGCCATGGCGCGCTCATTGCGCCGCTCGAAGCAGATTTCGGCTGGTCGCGTGCTGCACTGTCGCTGGGGCTGACTTTCTATGCCATCGCCATCCTGGTGACGGGGCCCTGGTGGGGCGCTCTGGCCGATCGTCTGGGAGCAAGGGTCGTGGCGACCGCTTCGCTGATCCTTTATGCCGTCGGAATGCTGTCGGTACCTGCGGGTATCCACCATATGCCTTTCTGGCTGCTCTATTTCCTTGTGAGCTGCCTGGGCGCCGGATCGGGAGCAGTGACCCTCATCAAACCGGTAGCTGATAGTTTCGCGGCGGCACGCGGTATCGCCATCGGCATCGCATTCGCAAGCATCGGCCTCTCGGCCTTCTGGGTGCCGCGCCTTGCAGTCTGGCTGACAGCGCTTGGCGGTTGGTCGCTGGTCTTCAAGACATTTGCCGTTCTTGCGCTTCTGGGCGCACCGCTCCTGTGGTTCCTATTGCCTGGGCGGCCCTTGACCCGGGAGGCCGACCAACTGAAGCCCTCGGACAGTGAAGGCATCATGCTTGGTGAAGCCGTCCGGACAACAACATTCTGGATGCTGATGGCGATCGGCCTGTTGCTCACAATCGGTCTGATCGGTCTTGGAACGCATCTCATTCCAATGTTTCACGAGGCGGGCGCCTCTATGGCGGATGCAGCCGCTACAGCCTCGATGTTGGGCCTGTCGTCACTGGCAGGACGATTGCTGGTGGGGACGTTGCTCGATCGCCTGAACGGTCGACTCGTCGCGCTGGCCGTAAGTCTGATGGCGATGAGTGGGATCATCATCCTGTGCACTGCGACGGGATCAGCGTCGCTGACCCTCGTCGGTGTCTTGCTGATGGGCTTCGCCTTCGGATCGGAAATGGACATGATCGCCTATTTCGCGTCCCGCTATTTTGGCCGTCGAGCATTTGGCGCCATCTATGGCTGGCTCGGCGGTGTCATCGCCATGGGAGGCGGGATCGGCTCACTCATTGCGGGGGCAACGCATGACTGGTCAGGTGATTATCAGGCGGCCATGCTGATATGTGCGGTGCTGACTGGCCTGGCAGCACTTCTGGCGCTGCGGCTCGGGCCCTATCGCTATGTCCCGCACTGACGCGCGCAGCGAGGTTTAGGCGCGCGCCCTGGAAGAGATGCCGCTATAGCCCATGTCGCGGCTGATGGCGCCGGCAAGGTCGACGAGATGTGGCACAACAGTCTTGCGATACTGGGCAACAGTTGATCGGCCCTTCGACGTCCAGGATGCGAGCGCCGCGATGACCTCGCCCTCAGCATTGAAAACGGGGGCAGACACCGAAAGCAGTCCCTCCTCAAGTTCTCCGTCGACGATCGAATAGCCATCCTTGCGAACTTGATCCAACGCTGCCCTCAACTCGTCGGGCGTCGCAATCGTTTGAGAAGTGAAGGCCTGAAGCGTAACATTGGTGAGATATTCGTCCACGGCCGCTCGGCTTTGCCAGGCGAGGAGCACACGCCCCATCGACGTGGGATAGGCCGGATTGCGCATCCCGACAGACACATTGACGCTCATGATCCGGCGCACTGGCACGTCGGCGATATGAACCGCTTCTGTCCCGTCAAGGGCGGCAAGGGACGCCGGCTCCGACGTGCGCTCAGTCAATGCGACCATATGAGGCTGCGCGATCTCAATGAGGGCATGGGTAGCGGTATAATGCTGCCCGATACTCAGCACGCGCGGGGTCAGCGTCCAGCGACCGTCTGCGCCGGCGACATAGCCCAACTGCTGCAGCGTCAGGAGGATACGCCGTACTGCCGGGCGCGACAATTCGGTTCGTTTGGCGATTTCGGCAAGCGTGGGCCGCGGCAGATCAGCATCAAAGGCAGTGAGCACCGCAAAGCCCCGCTCGATGCTCTGGATGAAATCGCGCTCGTTGATTGGGTCGTTGAGTATCTCAGGGCTGCCCATCTTCAAATCGTCTCCGATCCCATCATTTGCGTCCTCCTTGACACAGCCGGTTAGCCAAGGCAAACACTGGTGTATGAACGCATAGCGGTCATTTAATACGCAGAGCGTACATCGAATTCATTCGCACCTTCATGGTGCGACGGTGAACGCGCCAAATGAGGGGATGCCAGCGATATGGACGAACAGGCCGCGGAAGGGCTGGGGAATAGCAACGGTATTCATGTTGCCATTGCGCAGGAAAAGACATTGCCTCGCATCCCGGGACGCCGCGATTGGGTAGAGTTTCTGGACTATGGCGTCACCCAAGCGACGGCCGGGCGCATGCGCGTCCAGCGAGCGATGGTCATCGGTCAGCCTGAAGCGACAGGGTGGCATTACCATCTGTGCGAGATGCAGTTCGTCTACCTTCTTGGCGGGGGCTACACGCTGCAGTTCGAGGATGGACGCACCGTGCGCCTTGAGCGTGGGGACAGCATCCTGATCCCGGGCGGCTGCAAGCATAGCGAGATCGACATCGCGCCGGATTTCGACGTGCTCGAAATCTCCATTCCAGCCGACATGGGCACGCGAACATGTGAAGTGCCTGAATATTGGCGCGCAAATGCGTCCTGAACCCCAACACCCTAAAATTTGAAGGAGCATATCGTGGAGAGTGAAGCTGCAACTGGACGCCTCGCGCTCGTCACCGGCGCTGGTGGCGGCCTGGGTCAGGCAATGGTGCTGGCACTGATCGAGGACGGCCATCGCGTCATATGCGCCGAATTTGACCAGGCCTTGCTTGATGATTTGTTCGCACGCATCCCAAAGACTGCCCGCGATCGGGCTTATGCCGTTCTTGTCGATCTGACGAAGGGTGACGAGGTCGACGGCCTTATAGCGAAGCTCGAGAAGCAGCACGGCGCCATCGAGATATTGGTCAACAATGCGGGTGTCGCCACCAGCATCATTCGCGGCGATATTTTTCGACGACCGGTCACCTCCGACGAAATGTCACCCGCTGTCGCGCGGCGCATGTTTGAGATCAATGCCATCGCACCCTTCTCACTGTGCTTGCAGGCGCTCTCAGGCATGAAGAACAGGGGTTGGGGCAGGATCATCAATATCACCACCAGTCAGGACTCGCTGCTGCGCCTTGGAAATATCGGTTATGGCGGGACCAAGGCTTCGCTCGAGGCGCATTCAGCGATCCTCGCCCAGGAACTGCCAGGAACCGGCGTGACGCTCAATGTGCTCGTCCCTGGCGGCGTCACCAACACGGCGATCATACCCGATGATTGTGGTTGGGATCGAGCCAACATGCTCCAGCCCACGGTCATGGTACCCCCGCTGCTGTGGCTGCTAAGCGACGAAGGGGCGCAGGCCAACTGCAAGCGTATTGTTGGGGCCGACTGGCGACAGCCGCACGATGAGGAGCAGATCGCGGCGATGGACCCGATTGGATGGCCGACACCCAGTCGCGCCTTCTTCCCAGATCCAGTCGGCGCCTGAAGCATTGCCTGGCTCCGCGCGGCCCTACCTGCGCGGAGCCGGATCAAGATAATTCATAAGAAACATATATTTATAGGGAGAGGTTATGGGGATTTTACCCAAGGGATGGTCGCGCCTTGCGCTATCGATATCGCTCGCGACCCTGCCGATCAGCCAAACGATGCCCGCGTGGGCACAACAGGGCGAAGCTGGCGATGCCGGATCGGCAGGCGGACTTGAAGATATCGTCGTGACGGCCCGCAAGCGATCCGAGACGCTACAGGATATTCCGGTTGCGGTTGCTGTTTTCTCTCCTGCGCAGATTGATCGCTATAATATCTCAAGCATCGAGCGGATTGCGGCAGCCACGCCCAATCTCACCGTCGGCAAGGCGACATCCGGTTCCGGAGCGCAGATATCGCTTCGAGGAATTGGAACCCCAGCGAGCGCGCTCGGCGTGGAATCCTCCACCGCGATCATTGTCGACGGCGCATATTATGGCAATGGCCGCATTTTGAACGAGGGTTTTTTCGATCTCGGCAAAATCCAGGTTCTCAAAGGTCCGCAGGCGCTGTTCTTCGGCAAGAATGCTACGGCAGGCGTCATAGCGATCGACTCCGCCAACCCCGGCGACACCGTCGAAGGATCGCTCCGCGCCGGCTACGAGATGCGAGCACAACAAATTTACGGGGAGGCGGTATTCTCTGCTCCTCTAACCGAGACATTGGGCGTTCGGGTTGCGCTACGCGGGTCAAAAATGCTCGGCGGCCTCAGTCGCAACCTGGCCACACCTGTGACCTATAACATTAACGACATCCTCAATCTGGCGCCCAACCAGACGGTCACTGCACCGGCGAGCGCCCGCAAGACACCAGGAGAGCGCGAGTTTGTCGGCCGATTGACTGTTCGGTGGCAGCCAATTGACGGCCTCACCAACATTCTGAAGATATCGGGTGCGCTCAACCATGTGGATGATCCAGGGTGGAACAATATCGTCTATGCCTGCGCCACTGGATTCAGCACGTTGCAGCCTGGCGTGCCATGTCAGCGCAAATGGCGCTACTATCACAATGACATGCCGTCGAAGATTGCTGCCGATTTCCCATACGCGAAAGACGGCAAGCTCTACGCGAACTATCGCGCCTTCGCGATTACCAATAATCTGGAATATGCCCTTGGCGACATCACGCTGACATCCAATACCAATTATCAGCATCAGCGCAGCCAATGGTTGTCCGATAGCGACTATCAGCAGCGCACCACCCAGTTGTGGGCTGGATCCTATGAACGTTGGCGTACTTTTTCCGAAGAGGTGCGGGCGACAAGTGGGTTCGATTTTCCCATCAACGGCATGATCGGCGTACTTTATCAGCGTAGTTGGCTCTTCGCCAATCAACCGGTCTATTTCGGTAATTCTCGTGTCAGCACAGCGCCGGCGCGCGACCAGTATATCGCCTATGAGAAATATTCGACGACCAACGGCGAGACGATCTCTCCCTTCGCACAGGTCATCTGGAAGGTCGTGCCGCAAGTCGAGATATCCGGCGGCGCACGATACACACATGAGACGAAAAATAGCTTCTACATTCATCCAGTCGTTCGTCCCGGCCAGATATATCGTTTGAACGAACCCATTTATGCGCGACAGCGATTCAACAACATCTCGCCTGAGCTAGTGGTGTCCTACCGGCCCAGTAGTGGCCTCAACGTCTATGGCGGTTTCAAGACTGGCTACAAGTCGGGCGGCTTCTCGAATGAAAGCGCGTACACGACTTTTAGCGATCCTGCAGATCTTGACTTTGAACCTGAGAAGGCGCGCGGCTTCGAAGGCGGTGTCAAGGTCACGACGCTCGATAACCAGTTGCGGCTGGCTCTGGCTGCGTACAGCTATAAATATACCAATCTTCAAGTGGATTTCTTCGAGGCCCAGTCCTTCCGCTTCGTCACCACCAATGCCGGTTCGGCGCGGACGAAGGGGATTGAATTCAATGCGGATTTCGCGCCGCGATCAATGCCTGGCCTCAACCTTCGAGGGTCGGCCAACTATAACAAGGCGCGCTATATCGACTTCATAGCACCTTGCGTGACCGGTCAGACGCCTGCGCAAGGCTGTCTGACGACAACAAGCAGTCCTTTTGGTGGCCTCTTCGTGCAAGACCTAAGCGGCCGACCTACAGCAAATGCGCCGAGATGGACGGGGTCGCTGGGCGGGGGCTATGAATTTGACGCAGGAGGGCTGACTGTCGGCTTTTCCGTCGATGCGCGCTATAGCAGCAGCTATAATGCGTCGCCTTTCAATAATCCGCTCGCCAACCAGCCACGATATGTGAACCTTGATGCCTCTTTCACCCTGCGCAGCCAATCGGGCTGGGAAGCAGCGATCATTGCGCGTAACCTCACCAACCGCTTCGTGATCAGCGGATCGCTCGATACGCCATCGACAGGTTCAGGAACTGGAACCTCGGCAGGCGTACTCGGGGACCAGCGCGGCTATGTAAATAACCCGCGGACGATACAGCTACAGCTCACCTATCGCTATTAATGTACGTAAGACTGATAACCGGGCCGTACGATTGTACGGCCCGGCATTTTGTGAACGCTATTCGGGCCGTACGATATTCTCGATGGCGCCGATCCCTTCGATCTCCACGCGCACTACGTCGCCGTCACCAAGCCACCGAGGCGGTTTCATGGCAGACCCAATGCCGCCCGGTGTTCCCGTGAAGAATATATCGCCCGGTTCGAGCGTCATTGCCTGAGAGAGATAGGCCACCTGATCATAGCAGTCGTAGATGAAATGACGGGTATTCGATCCCTGCCGCTGCTCGCCATTGACGAAAGATCTTATGTCGAGTGCATGCGGGTCGATTGCGTCGGCGGTGACGATCCAGGGACCAAAAGGCGCATGGCTGTCAAAGGATTTCCCGAGATTGAACTGTGAGGTCTTGAACTGCCAGTCGCGGACAGAAACATCGTTGCCGCAGGCAAAGCCGAAGATCGCGTCCTTGGCCTGTGCGCGGGTAGCATGGCGGATGGTCTTGCCGATGATAAAGACCAACTCGCCCTCATAGTCGAGCGACGTCGACACGCGCGGTAATTGGATCGTGCCATAGGGATCATTGACCGTGGTCGCCTGCATGGCGAACCAGAGCTGATCCTTGGGCATTTCGATGCGTGCTTCGGCTACATGATCGCTATAGTTGAGGCCCAGGCCCATGATCTTGCCGGGGCGCGGCACCGGGGCGTGCAAATGCACGTCGTCCAGGGCATAGGTGGCAGACGTGCCTTGAAGGGAACGCACCGCTTCTTGCCATCGCCCCCAGTCCGCCATCAATGCGATCATCGCCGTTGGCGCCTCATCAAGGCTGGATAAAGAAATCAGCCCATCGCCTTCTACAAGCCCGAGCTCGCGCGGCCCTCCCTCGCGGGTGGTAAAGGTCGCAAGTTTCACATTTCTCTCCTTGTCATGACAGAGCGCTGGCCGCCGCGGGCGGGCCAAGACTAGATTTTCAGTACTTCGGCTTGCCTGGAAAACCCTATGAGCGCGGTCGCAAGCGCCTCTGGAGCTTCAAGCGGTGGCAGGTGAGCGCAGGGGAGCGCGAGGTGCGCCGCGCCGCCGATCGCGCTGACCAACCTGTCTCCATGGCCGTGATAAGGTGTCGAAATATCTTGCGTTCCCGTCACGACCAGCGTCGGCGCAACGATGACGCCAAGGTCGTCGGAAAAGTTCATGTCCCGGATCGCGCAGGCGGCGCCTGCATAGCCTGCATCGCTCTGCTCGACGATCGCGCGCGTCATACGCTTCACCAACGCCTCTTCCTGCCCGGCAAAAGTGGGTGAGAGGAATCGACCGACCGCCATGTCGGCTATGGCGGATGTGCCATCGCGCCTAACTGTGTCGATGCGTGCAGACCAGGTCGCGCGATCCATGGCGCTGGACGTGCAGATGAGCGAGAGTGAGGTGACACGCTCGGGTCGATCGAGCGCACACCGCATGGCGACCATGCCCCCAAGGGACACGCCTGCTATGTGGGCGCGTGCAATGCCCGCCATATCGAGGACGGCGAAGGCATCGTCAGCGAACGTCGCCAAAGCATAATCGCCCTCAGGCGCATCGGATGCGCCATGGCCGCGCATGTCCATGCGAATGACCTGGAAGTGAGGCTTGAGAAAGGGCAGGACCCTATCCCAAAGGCTGATGTCCGTTCCGATTGAATTGAGCAGCATGATGGGCGGCGCGCCATATTCGCCATCGGTTCGCCAATGAATTCGGGTCCCCTGTCGATCTACAAAAGTCATGCGCGCCTCAGTGATCGGTCGACCGAGTTGATGAGGGGTGCCGACATAAGGGCTGCACGGAAATCGACATGAACGGGAAAAGCGGCAGGCCCATGAGCAACTCGTGCAACTGCCCATTGTCGGCCACATCGAAGATGCTGACATTCTGGTATTGACCGGCGACGCGCCAGATATGGCGCCAGATGCCCTGTTCCATAAGTTCCTGGCAGCGCGCCTTTTCGCGTGCCTTGAGATCATTGATGACTGCCGGATCGGCGTCGTGTGGGATGCGGACGTCCATCGTTACATGAAACAACATGGCTCAGGCCCTCGCGGATTGGGAGACGGAGAATGTCTTCGAGCGGTCGCGGCGCAACGAGGTGACGGCGTCATCGTCGAGATCGATGCCAAGCCCGGGGCCGGTCGGCACCGTCAGCGCGAAGTCTGAGTAATCAAGTGGCTGGCGCAGTATTTCCTGCGTCAGCAACAGCGGACCGAATAATTCGGTGCCGTAGTCCAGACGCGGAAAGGTCGCGAAAACATGCGCCGAGGCAATGGTGCTGACCCCGGCCTCTAGCATGGTGCCGCCATAAACGGCGACGCCTGCGGCCTCGGCGATGGCCTGCACATGCTGGGCTGCGCGCAGCCCCCCTGATTGTTCGATCTTGATGGCGAAGACATCGCACGCATGGCTGGCGATATGTTGGAGCGCGCTGTTTGGCCCCGTCAGGCCCTCGTCAGCCATGATCGGGATGGCGGCCTGATTGCGCAGCCGTGCCATGCCTTCCAAATTGCTCCCTGCGATCGGTTGTTCCACAAGGTCGCAGCCCACGTCGACCAGCATCGCGATCGCCCGACGCGCCTCGACTTCGGTCCAGGCCATGTTGACGTCCACGCGCACCGAAGCCTTGTCTCCCAGCGCTGCCTTTATCTTGCCGACATGCGCCACATCTTGGGCAATGTCCCGCTTGCCGATCTTCAATTTGAAGATGTTATGCCGCTTGCGCGCCACCATCTCCTCTGCTTCGATGATGTCACGGCCGGTATCGCCGCTCGCAAGGGTCCAGAGAACGGGTAAGCGATCGTGAACCTGTCCGCCCAATAGCTCAGCAACGGAAACGCCCTTCCGCCGTCCCATGGCATCGTAAAGGGCGGTCTCAATCGCGGACTTGGCGAAGCGGTTTCCGACGATTGATCGCGCCAGCAGGTGCATCGCAGCCCTAGAGGCTGTTATGAACCCGCCGCGATTGCCACAGCTTGCTTCATCATGATGCACGCGAACGCGACGACGTGCAGTCCAGCGAGCGTCTGGGCATAACGTTCATAATCCTTTACGAGGCGGCGG
>NZ_JAVTIV010000015.1:0-100633 GCF_031843765.1 Sphingobium sp. WCS2017Hpa-17 | reverse complement strand
TTCCGCCGCCTCGTAAAGGATTATGAACGTTATGCCCAGACGCTCGCTGGACTGCACGTCGTCGCGTTCGCGTGCATCATGATGAAGCAAGCTGTGGCAATCGCGGCGGGTTCATAACAGCCTCTAGTGCAATGTCCAGAAGTCGGCTTCGGGTTGGACTTTTCAAAGAGCGACCTATTTGAACAGAAACATGAGAAGCTGCTTAATAAATTGCAGACGTCCTCGATGTTTCTGGATGCCACCGTGGACATGAAAGTGACTGGCTATTTTGAAACGGTTCAACAACGCAGAATGTTGTTTGTCACCCGCATCCATCGCTGAACTTATTAAGGCCGCTTTTCTGGCTGCGCCTACCAAGAGCAGTCAGTCCTCTAACTACTCCCCCTCCCCCCGATACACCGGCAACCCCAGCCCGCGCCAGATCGCCACGGCCCGCAGCCCGAACCCCAGCAGCGCCGCGATCACCCCCGCGACCGGCACGTCCAGCCCGACCCAGCGCAGCGCCACGAACAGCCCCGACGCGAACGCCGCCGCCGTCACATAAAGCTCCGGCCGCAACAGGATGGACGGCTCGCCCGCCAGCAGATCGCGCATGATGCCGCCGACGCAGCCGGTGACGACCCCCATCATTCCCGCGACGAAGGGCGGCACGCCGAAACTCATGGCCTTGGCCGCGCCGAACACGGCAAAGGCGGCCAGCCCGATCGCGTCGAGCCAGTCCAGCGCCCGGTCGCTCCACCAGCGTCGCGGGGTGAACCACACGACCAAAGCCGCGCCCATGCAGGCGATCGCCGGCACCGCATCCACCACCCAGAAGACCGGCGCCCCGATCAACAGGTCGCGCACTGTTCCGCCACCAACCCCCGTCACCAGCGCGAAAAAAGAAAATGTCACTAGCGTCTGCCGCAACCGTGCCGCCGCCAGCGCCCCGGACGCAGCGAACACGAACGTGCCCACGATGCTCAATGTCTCGAGCACCGGGCCGATGGATGTAACGAGCAGGGGAGTGGGAGGAAGCATCCCCCGATCTAGCGCCCCATATCCATTCGTGTCGAGCGTAGTCGAGACATGACTAGCATTGCGCTGGCCGCTTCTCGACTACGCTCGAAGCGAACGGAAAAGAGTCCCCAAAAAAAACCGTTCGGGCTGAGCGAAGTCGAAGCCCTCCACTGAGCGCAGCGAATTGGCTTCACTCCGCTCAGCCACGCCCTTCGACTTCGCTCAGGACGAACGGAGGTTGGGCACTCCCCCTATTTCCGCCCCTTCTCCCCCGCCAGCCGGCTCATCAATATCGCGGCGCGCTTGGCCTGCCGCTTCATGGTGGACAGGTCCGCCTTTTCCGCCGGGCTATGGTCGCCGCTGGACGCCAGCCCCAGCCCCACCAGTCCGTCCGTATCGGCCGCCACGAAGCTGATGTCCCCCGCCCCGCGCTTCAGCGGATCGAGCGCCGCCATTTCCGGCAGGCCAAGGTCGCGGTTGATGCCGTTCAGCTTGCCGAGCAGCGCCTTGTTCCCCTGGGTCGGAGCCATGGACGGATAGCCTTGATCGAAGGCGATCTTCGCCGATGTGCCGTTCAGATGCTCGCGGTCTACGATCGCCTGCATCTTGCCCCGCACCCGCTGCGTCTGTTCTTCGCTCAGAGTGCGGAAATCGCCCTTCGCCACCGCGATCGGCGGGATGATGTTGGTCTTGCCCGTCACCGCGATGCGCACGCCGTCCTTGTCGATGTCCGCGCTCTGCCCGCCGCCGATCAGCCCGGCATTGAAGGTCAGGTTCGGCTCCGGCAATTCCTTGCGGAAAGCGACCAATATCCGCGCCAGTTCATAGACCGCCCCGTCCCCCGCCTCGGCAGAGAAAATGCCCGAACTATGGCCCGACTTCGCCGTCGTGGTCAGCGTCCAGTTGTTGGAGGAGCGGCGGGCGATCGACCCCATATCCTTGCCACCCTCCTGGCTCAGCCCCTCGAAATCGAGCGCCACATCGGCCCGCTTGCCAGCCTGAACCAGATCGGCCCGCGCAATCTCCACCGGATCGCCCGAATCCTCCTCGTCCCCGGTCAGCACTACTTCGATATTCGCGCTCTTCAGCGTCCCCGCCGCCTGCATGGCCTTGAGCGCGAGGATCATCGTCACCACGCCACCCTTGTCGTCAGCGACACCCGGACCGCGTGCCCAATCACCACCAGAGGCGTCACCTTCGCGGACGAATTTCTGGAATGGCGAATCCGGCTCGAACACGGTGTCCAGATGCCCGATCAGCAGCATCTTCGTGCTGCCCGCCTTGCCCTTGTGCACCGCGATCAGGTGACCGGCACGCTTGGCAGCCTCCATCGGCTTCCACGTCACGGCAAAGCCCAGCGCCTCGAACTCCGGCCGCAGCATGTCGGCCACCGCCTTCACCCCCGCCAGATTCATCGACCCGCTATTCTGGTTCACCAGCTTTTCGAGCAGCGCGACCGACGGCTCATAGCCCGCCTCCACGGTCGCACCGATCTTCTGCTCCGCCGGGCTGAGCGCCGCATGCGCCATTGGCGCGCCGCCCAGCAGCAGCGCGCTTGCAATCAGACTCCGCGCGATCACTTGGCCAGTTCCGCCTCGATCGCCGCGACCAGCGCCGCATCATCCGGCGCGGTCGTCGGCGCAAAGCGCGCCGCCACGCTGCCATCCTTGGCGATCAGGAACTTCTCGAAATTCCACAGCACTTCCGGCTCAGGATTGGGCGTAATGCCATAGCCGGTCAGCTTCTCGCGGAACGCCGCGCCATCGCCCTGCGCATCGGGCTGCGCGCTGGTCAGCGCGGCATAGAGCGGATGCTTGTCCGGCCCTGTAACGACGATCTTTTCGAACATCGGGAATTCCACGCCGAAATTGGTGGTGCAGAAGGTCGCGATCTCGTCATTGCTGCCCGGTTCCTGCGCACCGAAATCATTGGCGGGGAAGCCGGCGACCACCAGCCCCTTGTCCTTATAGTCGGCATAGAGCTTTTCCAGCCCCTCATATTGCGGGGTCAGGCCGCATTTGGACGCGACATTGACCGCCAGCACCACCTTGCCCGCATAGTCGGCCAGGCTGGCATCCGCCCCCTTGATGGTCTTGAGCGGAATTTGCTGGATATCGGTCATAGGGCGTCTCCTTGGGAATCAGGTTGGGCCGGACCTTGGCATCAAATCGCCGCGCCGAACAGATGCCCCGCACCCGCCGTCACCGCCATAGCCAGCACACCCCAGAACAGCGTCCGCACGATCGACCGCCACGGCTTCGCCCCGCCCAGCTTCGCACCGGCATAGCCCAGCAACGCAAGGCAGAGCAGGCACATGCCCACAATCGCCGCTATGGCGCCACCTGCCGGCGCCATCGCCGCAGCCACCACCGGCGGCGCAGCCCCCGCAGCGAAACTCGCGGCCGATGCCAGCGCCGCCTGCACCGGCCGCGCCGTAACAGAATCGGAAATGCCCAGTTCGTCCCGCGCATGGGCGCCCAGCGCATCAGCCGCCATCAACTGCTGCGCCACCTGCCCCGCCAGATCCGGCGTCAGCCCGCGATCGACATAGATGTCGCGCAACTCCACCCATTCGGCATGGGGCTGGGTTCGCAGCGCTTTCTCTTCCTTGGCCAGATCCGCCCGCTCCGTATCCGACTGCGCACTGACCGACACATATTCGCCCGCGGCCATCGACATGGCGCCCGCGACTAAAGCCGCCACGCCCGTCAACAAAATGGCCTGCGAAGACGCTCCCGACGCCGCAATGCCGGTCATCAGGCTGGCGGTCGACACGATCCCGTCATTGGCCCCCAGCACCGCCGCACGCAGCCAGCCGACACGGGTGACATAGTGGACGGCATGATGGGGGATTGGCGTAGCTTGCGTATCCATGGTGGCTCCCAGTTTCCCAACATCCGTTCGTCCTGTTTGATCGAGCCACTTGTCTCGATCAAATGTCGAAGGGCGCAATCAGGTCAAGCCATGCGCGCGTGCTTCGACAGGCTCAGCACGAACGGGGAGGGGTCAGTTCGCCAACCCCTCGGCCTTTTCCGCCAGTTCCAGCCAGCGCTCCTCGGCCGCATCCTTCTCCGCCCGCGCCTTCTCGATCGCCCCGGTCAGCGCCGCGAATGTCTTCGGATCGCGCGTATAGAGCGCCGGATCGGCCAAAGCCTCCTCATCCCGCACAATCGCCGCCTCCAACTCCTCGATCCGCTTGGGCAGCAAGTCCAGATCGCGCTGATCCTTATAGGTCAGCTTGGCCGACACCGGCTTGGGCGGCGGCGGCGGCGCGGCTTCCTTCTTCTCGATCTTCGCGGCCTTGCGCGGATCGCGCTTGGCGATCCAGTCGGCATAGCCGCCTACGATCACGTCCACGACCCCGGTGCCATCCAGCCCCAAAGTCACCGTGACCGTACGATCCAGAAAGTCGCGGTCATGGCTGACGATCAGCACAGTCCCGTCATAATCCGCGATCACTTCCTGCAACAGGTCCAGCGTCTCCAGATCCAGGTCGTTGGTCGGCTCGTCCAGCACCAGCAGGTTGGATTCGCGGGCAAACTCCCGCGCGAACAAAAGCCGCGACCGCTCGCCGCCCGACAATGTCGCGACCTTCGCCTCGGCAAGACTCGGATCGAACAGAAAGTCCTTGAGGTACCCATGCACATGCTTGCGGACGCCGCGCACGTCGATCCAGTCGCCGCCTTCGGCCAGCACGTCGCGGACCGTCTTATCGCCCTGCATCAGGCTGCGCTGCTGGTCGATGAAGATCATGTCCAGCGTCTTGGCCAGCGTCACGCTGCCGCTATCGGGCGCCAGTTCGCCGGTCAGCAGCTTGAGCAGCGTGGACTTGCCCGCGCCATTGCCGCCGACGATGCCGATCCGGTCGCCGCGCTGCACCCGGATCGACAGGTCGTCGATGATCGTGCGCCTATTTTCCTCGGCACCGAATGTCTTGGTGACATGCTCGACCTTGATGACGCTCTTGGTCTTGCTGTCGTCGCTCGCCACCGCGATCTTGGCGGTCCCCTGCGGCCCCTGCATCGCCGCGCGCGTCTCGCGCATTTCCCACAGCTTGGCGAGCCGCCCCTGATTGCGCTTGCGCCGCGCGGTGACGCCGCGTTCCAGCCAGTGCGCCTCGATCTTCAGCTTGGCGTCCAGCTTCTCCGCCGCCCGCGCCTCTTCGGCATAGACCGCTTCCATCCACTGTTCGAACCCGCCAAAGCCGATCTCGTTGCGGCGCATCTGCCCCCGGTCCAGCCACAAAGTCTGGCGCGTCAACCGCGTCAGAAAGGCGCGGTCATGGCTGATGACGATGAAGGCGCCATTATAGCGCGCCATCCAGTTTTCGATCCAGTCGATCGCCGCGATATCCAGATGGTTGGTCGGCTCGTCCAGCAACAGCAGGTCCGGTTCGCTCGCCAGCGCGCGGGCGATGGCGGCCCGGCGCCGCTCGCCGCCGCTCGCCGTCTTCGCTTCCCGGCTGAGGTCGATGCCCAGCTGATCGGCGATCGCCTCCACCTCATGCGCGGGTGGCGCGAACTCGCCTGCCAGCGCAAAATCATGCAGCGTCTCGAACGGCGTGACGTCCGGATCCTGCTCCAGCGTAATGACCCGCGCACCCGGCTGCACCGACCGTACGCCCTCATCCGCCTCGATCTGCCCGCCCAGCAATTTCAGCAGAGTCGTCTTGCCCACGCCATTGCGCCCGATCAGCGCCAGCCGATCGCGCGCACCGACGGCGATATTGAGGCCGCGAAACAGCCAGTGAGAGCCTTGCGAAAGGCCAAGATTTTCGAACGAGAGAATAGGAGCTGCCATGAAGGTGCAGCTAAGCGCTGTCACTCTTCAGGGCAAGACCGGAACCGGAAAGCTTTCAGACGGCTTTCAACGCAGGACAGCGTCCATTCATCGCACCCCGGCCAAATATGGGGGCAAGGACTTACAGAGGAGAAACGTCCATGAAATCCGCTCTCGCCCTGATGGCGCTCGGCGCCGCCGCCCTTCCGATCGCGGCTGTTGCCCAGACCAGCGTCACCATCGCCGAGACGGCGCCGGTCGTGACATTGAACGTCACCGAAAGCGTCGAAGCCGCGCCCGATGTCGCGACCGTCGGCACTGGCGTCCAGACCCGCGCCCAGACCGCGCAGGCCGCCATGCAGGACAATGCCGCCAAGACCGAAAAGCTGATCGCCGCCCTAGCCAAGGTCGGCATCGCGAAAAAGGACATCCAGACCAGCGGCATCAACCTGTCCGCCCAATATGATTACAGCAATCAGAACGGCCAGCCCGAAGGGCCGCGCTTCATCGGCTATGAAGCCTCCAACCAGCTGACCGTGAAGCTGCGCGACATCAAGAAGGTCGGCGCCTCGCTCGACGCCTTCGTCGCGGCCGGCGCCACCAATATCAACGGCCCCAGCTTCTCGATCGACGATCCTTCGCCGATGATCCAGCAGGCCCGCGGTACCGCACTCAAGAGCGCCAAGGCGCAGGCGGACTTTTATGCGCAGGCGGCCGGCTATCGCACCGCTCGCCTCGTCTCGATCGCCGAAAGCAACAGCGGCGGCCAGCCGCCCATGCCGATGGCCATGACCGCGCGGTTCAAGGCCGACGCCGCGCCCGTCACCCCGGTCGAACCCGGTCAGGTCAGCGCGTCCGTCACCCTGACGGTGCAATACGCACTGGAAAAGTAACTCTGCCCTTCTCCGTCATCCCAGCGGAAGCTGGGATCTCTCTTCTTTCTGCGTCGAGACAAAGTAGAAGTGAGATCCCAGCATTCGCTGGGATGACGGATTGATTAGCCAATTTCCCGCCATTCACCACCTGTTCAATGCCATTCACCTATGCCATGCCCATGAATATGAAGTGGAACAGCCTCCCCCGCTCTCTGGGCGTTGCGATCACGGCAGCCCTTGCTCTGGCGGTGGCCATCCCCGCCGCCGACGCCGGCAATCGCCGCGACGAGCAGGATGCCGCGCGCCGTGCCATGCTGGACGGGCAGGTCATGCCCTTCTCCCTCATCAAGCGCCGCGTCGATGCGGCGGTCGATGGCGCTTCCTATGTCGGCAGCGAATTCAACCCGTCCTCCAATCGCTATCGCCTCAAATATGTGAAGGACGGCAAGGTCGTATGGGTTGATGCCGACGGCCGGACCGGCGATATCATCGGCATGGCGCGCTGACCCGCGCGCTCTTTAAGATTCACGCATAACAGAAACGGACAAAAGCCCCATGCGCCTGCTGATTGTCGAGGATGAACCGAATCTGGGCCAGCAGCTCAGGAACACGCTGGAAGGCGCCGGCTATGCCGTGGACCTCGCCACCGATGGCGAAGACGGCCATTTCCTCGGCGCGACCGAAAGCTATGACGCGGTCGTGCTCGACCTCGGCCTCCCCACCATCGACGGCCTGACCGTGCTGGATCGCTGGCGCAAGGAAGGCCGCAGCTTCCCCGTCCTCGTCCTCACCGCGCGCGACAGCTGGTCGGACAAGGTCGCCGGCCTCGACGCGGGCGCCGACGATTATCTCGCCAAGCCGTTCCAGAGCGAGGAACTCATCGCCCGCCTGCGCGCGCTCATCCGCCGCGCGTCGGGCAATGCGTCGAGCGAACTCACCGCCGGCGACGTCCGCCTCGACACCCGATCGGGCAAGGTGACGCTGAACGGCGATCCGGTAAAGCTGACCGCGCAGGAATATAAACTGCTCTCCTATCTGCTCCATCACAAGGGCAAGGTGGTCAGCCGCACCGAACTGATCGAACATATTTACGATCAGGATTTCGACCGCGATTCCAACACGATCGAAGTCTTCGTCACCCGCATCCGCAAGAAACTCGGCGCCGACGTCATCACCACTATCCGTGGCCTCGGCTACAGCCTGGACGAGCCGGGGCGCTGATCGGCACGACTGCCCCTCAACCCGTTCGGTTCGAGCTTGTCGAGAACGGACCCTGACGCTGTCGTTCTCGACAGGCTCGAACCGAACGGTGAATAGTGACTGACGCAGTAAGCCCTCCCCCCGTCCGCTCTACCGGCTCCATCAGCCGGCGGATGATCGGCATTGCCGCGCTGTGGATCAGCGTGCTGCTGATCGGCGGCGGCGTGGCGCTGGACCGGGTGCTGGCCGACGCGATCACCCGCAATTTCGACGACGGCATGAACTATGTGCTGACCGCGATGATCGCGGCGTCGGAAATCGGCCCGGACGGCGAAGTCCTGTTCAACCGCGAACTCGCCGACCAGCGCTTCCTCGAACCCAGCAGCGGCCTCTATTATCAGATCAGCGCGAAGGGGCATGAAGACTGGCGCTCCCGCTCGCTGTGGGACCGCGCGCTCAAGGTGCCGGCCCAGCATAATGACCGCCACCTCCACACCTATAACAGCAAGCAGTTTCCCGGTGAGGATCTGCGCATCATGGAACGCACCGTCGTCCTGCCCGGCTCCAACACCCGCTGGCTGTTCATGGTGGCGCAGGCGCGCGAAGGGCTGGACGGCCAGATCCGCACGCTGCGCACCACCCTGTTCAACAGCTTCGCGCTGCTGGCGGTTGGCCTGTTCATGCTGGCGACGCTCCAGACCATCTACGGCCTGCGTCCGCTGCGCAAGGTGCGGCTGGAAATCATCAAGATGCGTGACGGCCAGAAAAGCCGCGTCACCGAACCCATGCCCGCCGAAGTCCTCCCCATGGTCGAGGAACTGAACGCCCTGCTCGCCCATAATGAGCGGCAGGCGGAGGAAGCGCGCACCCATGCCGGCAACCTCGCCCATGCGCTCAAGACCCCGCTGACCGTCATCATGAACGCCGCCACCGCGCAGGCGCCCGACCTTGGCGACGCCGTGATCCGCGAAGCGACGACGATGCGGCGACAGGTCGACCATCATCTCGCGCGCGCCCGCGCCGTCGGCCGTCGCGGCGCCGCGCAGAGCCGTGCAGAAGTCTGGGCCAGCCTCACCGCCGTCGAGCGCGCCGTGCAACGTCTCTATCCCGAAGCCCGCGTCGACATGGACGGCGACAAGGACGCCGCCGTGCGCGTCGAGCGGCAGGATCTGGACGAAATGCTCGGCAATCTCATCGAAAACGCCGCCAAATATGGCGGCGGCAGCGTCTTCGCCACCGTGGTAGCCCGTACCGGCGGCATGGTGGAAATTCAGGTCGAGGATGACGGCATGGGCATACCGGAAGCCGACCGCGTCCGCATCTTCGATCGCGGCGTCCGTCTGGACAGCGGCAAACCCGGCACCGGCCTCGGCCTCGCCATCGTCCGCGACGTCGCCGAAATCTACGGCGGATCGGTGGCGCTGGAAGAAAGCGAGGATCTGGGCGGATTGCTGGTAAGGCTGAGATTGCCGGCGGCGTAAGACAACGGCTCGCGACCAAAGACACCCCTCCTTCTCCCTCGGAGGGAGAAGGATACGAAGCCTTACCGCGCAGCGGTTAGGCGAAGTTGGATGAGGGGGACTGGCGCAAGTCCAACCCGTTCTCGCAAGGTGCCCCCTGAAAAGAGAGGGATAAGAGAATGGCAGTTCACGACCAGAAATTGCTGTTCCGCTTTACCTTGTTCTTGTCCGAAACCGGCCACTGAGCCAGATGTGAACAACGTTGCGTCTGGGGATCAATATCATATGCCATTTGAACCTTTTGGCTATCGTTTTGAAATCAACTCGCCGATGTCACCAAGTGAAGTAAAAATCGCCATTAAGTCGCGTAAGAAGGGGTGGCTCGACGCCAAGAATGGTGCGCGCGGTTGGGTTGTCGGACCGTTGATATGCCTCTGGTTTAGTGCGTTTGACCAAAACGGCCCGATGTTGTTCGGAGTGATTTCCAAGGATGCTGCAGGGACGCGAGTGCGTGGCAGAGCGGGGTCCGACCTCAACGGTGTGGCCATGTTTTCGCTCCTTATCCCGTTTATGATTTTCTTAATATACAAACTAATTTTGGAAGGGGCTGCGTCATTTCCTCAGCTACTGGTGATCGCGGTGTTTTTCCTCCTTGGAGGGCCGCTTATCTATTGGTTGGCGCACAAAGATCGACGAGAGGCTGAACCTCTCACCCGATTTCTTCGTGACACTCTAACTGTCTCTGGAAAAACGCTTCGAAGGAAATCAGCCGCAGCCGCCATCTCCAGCGAGTTGGTCATGTTTATCGGGGGGGAAAGATTTTCAGGCATAGTCACGCCCAATGCGATCCATGATGCGTTAATCGCGGTTGGAACCGGCAGTTTTGTGATCTTGGAGGCAGGTCCAGAAACTTACATACAAACTGCCTCTCGCGACGGTGCCTATATCGTGGAGAAGCGAGATGGAGGAAGTTTTGAGCACTTCCGAGCGTTACGCCGCAAAGATAATTTGCGGCTCGCTGAACGCCAAAAAGATCTGTTTGATTTCGAGGAAGTGCGAGAAGTGTTCATGGCTTACGCTTCTGAAGCTCCCGTGCCCCCCATTATAACTTGGGAGAAAATTCACCTCGGCGAGTGAATCTTGTGGCTGATATCACTCAACTGCTTTCCGAAGCCGCCAACCTGCTCTCCACCCACCCCCATCATCCCTCCCCACAACCACCTTGCCATCCCACCCCGCACCTGCGAAGCAATAGCAGCACCAACCTCACCCCACAGGACACCCCATGCGGCGGCACCTCTATCTCATCGCAGGGTTCCTCTCGATCGGCCTCGGCACGATCGGCGCGTTCCTGCCGCTGCTGCCCACCGTCCCCTTCATGATCCTCGCCGCCTTCTGCTTCGCCCGCTCCAGCCCGCGCCTTGAAGCCAAACTACTGGATCACAAGCATTTCGGCCCGCATATCCGCCGCTGGCGCGAACATGGCGCGATCAGCCGCCGGGGCAAGAAGGCCGCCCTCGCCGCCTTCGCCTTCAGCGTCATATTGGCGCTGATCTTCTCGCCCTGGCCCTGGTATCTCGTCCCCGTCGCCGCCGCGCTGATCGGCGGCCGCTGGATATGGACCCGCCCGGAACGCTGACCACCGCGCCGCCATGGACATCCGCCATCGCCGCAGCCAGACTATGCCCGCACCACCGGGAACCAGCCTATGTCAGACGCTTTCGCCCACGGCACGGTCCATGAAGCCGCGCAAGACCTGCAAGCCGCCCTCCGATCGGACCCACACATCCTCCAGCTTTGGGAAGGCCTGCCCCCGCTCGGCCGCAACGAATTCATCTGCTGGGTCGATGATGCCAAACAGGCAAAGACCCGCGAACGCCGCATCACCCGCACCTGTGAGGAATTGCTGGAGGGCAAGAAGCGCCCCTGCTGCTGGGCGGGCTGCATCCACCGCACCGACAAGGCCCCCGGCACATGGCAGCAGGCCGTCCTGATCGACAAGCAGAAAAAGGGCTGACCGGGGCAACCCGCTACCCCACCAAAATCTGTCCTACACGGCGCCGCGCTGGTAAAAGCCTGTCGGCTCTTTCCCATCGTCAACGCCCGTCCCACCCGACGACAAAACGTAACTTCCTGTCGCCGTCACGCACGGAAATATCAAAATCAGTGGGAAATATGCGAAGTTAAGCCGCGCCGATCCTATCGCGCGGCCCGCCCTCAGTTCATCGCCAGGATCATGTTCCGCACCTGCGGATAGACCTGCTTTTCCCATTTGCTGCCGGAAAACACGCCATAATGGCCGACGCCCGGTTGCAGATGGTGGCGCTTCATATGCGGCCGCAGCCCGGTGCACAGCGCATGGGCCGCCGACGTCTGGCCCACCGCGCACACATCGTCGCGCTCGCCTTCGACCGTCAGCAAAGCCGTATTACGGATCGCGCCCGGATTGACCTTACGCCCGCGCACCGTCAATTCGCCCTTCGCCAGCAAGGTCCGCTGGAACACCATGTCCACGGTTTCGAGGTAGAATTCCTTGGTCATGTCGAGGACCGCGAAATATTCCTCATAGAATGTCTTGATCTTGTCGGCCTCGACCGTCTTGCCGTCGGCGAGCAACTGATACAATTCGCGATGCTGCGACCCGTGCCGGTCCATGTTCATCGCCATGAAGGCCGACAGTTGCAGGAAGCCCGGATAGACCTCCCGCCCGCGCCCGGCATAGCGGAACGGCACGACGGAGATCAGATTCTCCTCAAACCATTCGATCGACTTCTCATTGGCCAGGTCATTCACTGCGGTCGGCGCTGCATTGGGGTCGATCGGCCCGCCCATCAGCGTCATCGACCGGGGCGTCGCCCGGTCCTTGTCCTCCGACATCAGCGCCACCGCCGCCATCGCCGGCACGCAGGGCTGGCACACCGATACCAGATGCGCGCCCTCGCCCAGTTCCTGCAAATACTGGATGATGTAATCGACATAATCGTCGAAGCCAAAGCGCCCGGCTTCCAGCGGCACGTCGCGCGCATTTTTCCAGTCGGTGATATAGACATCATGGTCCTGTAACAGCGTATGCACCGTACTGCGCAACAGGGTGGAAAAATGCCCCGACATCGGCGCCACCACCAATACGCGCGGCTGTTCCGCCTCGACCTCATCCTTCACGAAATGCAGCAGGTCGCCGAACGGCAGTTCCAGCGCAATCTCCTCGCGCACCGACACTTCGGCATTGCCGCTCGTGACGGTATGAATGTCATAGGCCGGCCGCTTGTGGGTCAGCTTGGCCCCCTGAAACACGTCCATCAGCGCGAACATGCGGCGCGGCATCGCCCAGTCGGCCATCGGCCCCATCTTGTCGCGCATGCCCAGCGCGACCTGCGCCCCGAACCGCGCCGGGGCCAGCATGTCATTCAAAGCCTGATAACCGCTGTAGAGCATGCGCATGATGATGGCTGAGCCTTGTCCTGTGAACCCGAAATCGAATCAGTATTTTGATGCAACGCTATACATGCTTTTTATGTTGCGCTGCATCATCATAAATGTGACTTTGGTCTAAGTTAGGAGAGTCACCATGGCGGTCGCGACACTCACTCTGTCCAGCAAGAATTATTCCTCCTGGTCGCTGCGCGGCTGGCTTTTGTGCCGACTCGCGGGGTTGCGGGTGGTGGAACAGATGGTTGCGCTGGATGACCCCGAAAATCGCGCCGAACTGCTGCTTCTCTCCCCCTCCGTGCTGGTCCCCCGCCTGACCCATGAGGGCGCCAGCGTATGGGACACGCTGGCCATCGCCGAATATCTGCACGAACTTTATCCCAATGTCGGCATGTACCCCGCCGATCGGAAGGCGCGCGCCCATTGCCGGTCCGTCTCCGGCGAAATCCATTCCGGTTTCGCCAATCTCCGCTCCGCCCTGCCGATGAACCTCAAGGTCCGGCACAGCAAATTCCCGGTCTTCCCCGGCGCCCGCCCGGATATCGAGCGGGTGGAAACCATCTGGGCCGAATGTCTGGACAGCTATGGCGGCCCCTGGCTGTTCGGCGACGAACCGACCGTGGCCGACGCCATGTTCGCGCCCGTGGCACAGCGCTTCCTCACCTATGCCGTGGCCGTATCGCGCAAATCCGCCGACTATTGCGAAACCATCAACAGTTGGCCCCTGATGCGCGAATGGATAGAGGATGCCCGCGCCGAACCGGACGAGATGATCGAACTCGAAACCGAGTTTTAAACAGCCTTTCCCCCATCGCACCGGGGGGTTAGAGCGGGGCCATGATGACACGCACCTTCGCTCTGGCCCTCGGCCTGACCGCCGCCCTTCCTGTTCACGCCCAGACCGTCGAGCCGGCCCGCCTCGAACAATCGGTCCGCACGCTGGCCTCCGATCTGTTTCAGGGCCGCGCGCCCGGCACCATCGGCGAAGAACGCACGATCGGCTATCTCGTCGCCCGCTTCGAGCAACTGGGGCTGGAACCGGGCGGCCCGGACGGCCAGTGGGTGCAGACCGTGCCCCTGCTCCACACCCGCCTCGGCCAGTCGGAAACCCTGTCGGTTGCCCAGAATGGCGCCGCTGCCCCCTGGACCTTCGGCAAACAAGTCTATCTCTCCACGCTCCAGCCCAAGGACAAGGTCGCCGTCGCCAATGCGCCGATGGTCTTCGTAGGCTATGGCGTCTCCGCCCCCGAACGCGGCTGGGACGATTTCAAGGGCGCGGACCTGAAGGGCAAGGTCGCCGTCTTCCTCATCAACGACCCGGATTTCGAAGCCGCCAAGGGCGAGGACCCGTTCGGCAAGTTCGGCGGCAAAACCATGACCTATTATGGCCGCTGGACCTACAAGTTCGAGGAAGCCGCCCGTCGCGGCGCGATCGGTGCGCTGATCGTCCATGACACGCCGGGCGCCGGCTATGGCTGGAACGTGGTGGTCAGCCCCAGCGGCGAAAATTACGATCTCGTCCGCCCCGCCGACAAGCTGACCAGCCTGCAAGTGCAGGGCTGGGTCGAGGGTGACGCGGCCAAAGCCCTGTTCAGCGGCGCCGATCAGGATCTCGCCACCCTGCGCAAACAGGCCCGCTCGGCGAAGTTCAAGCCTGTCGAACTGAAGGGCGCAACCTTCTCCGCCGCCTTCCCGGTCAAACAGGAAGTGGTGCAAAGCGCCAACGTCCTCGCCCGCATCCCCGGCGCCAAGCGCCCCGACGAAACCGTCATGTATGGCGCGCATTGGGACGCCTATGGCGAAGGCAAGCCCGACGCGCAGGGCCGCATCTACCGCGCCGGCGCCAATGACGATGCGCTTGGCCTCGCCGGTCTGTTCGAAATCGCCCGCGCCTTCAAAGCTGCCCCGGCGCCCGACCGCTCCATCGTCTTCGCGGCATGGACGGCGGAAGAACGCGGCCTGCTCGGTTCCGAACATTATGCCCAGAACCCGGTCTATCCGCTGGACAAGACCGTCGCGAACCTGACCATCGACGTCCTCCAGACCGCCGGCAAGGCGAAGGACGTGATCCTGATCGGCAAGGGCCAGAACAGCCTTGAAGATGATCTGGCCAAATTCGCCACGGCGCAGGGCCGCGTCATCACGCAGGAAAGCCTGCCCGAACGCGGCCTCTTCTATCGCGCCGACCATTTCTCCATGGCCAAGCGCGGCGTGCCCGTGCTGCTGATGATGGGCCTCGCCGGCGCATCCGACATGGTGGAGGGCGGCCGGGCAGCGGGTCAGGCGTGGATCGATGCCTATACCGGCAAATGCTATCATCAGGCCTGCGATGCCGTGGACGACACATGGAAGCTGGACGGCGCCGCGCAAGACGTGGACCTGATGCTCGACATCGGCCGCGACCTCGCCACCTCCACCCGCTGGCCGCAGTGGAAAGCCGGATCGGAATTCAAGGCAGCGCGCGACAAGAGCACGGCGGCAAGGAAGTAACGCAACCTACTCCCCTCCCTTTCAAGGGAGGGGCAGGGGGTGGGTAGCGAGCGCAGCGAGCCTCCTACGAAGGCCCCACCGTTCAAAGTTTGATCCGTTCGCTTCGAGCCCTGCGGCAGCCGAAGGGCTCGAAACGAACGGCCCTTTTTAACCCAACCGATACAACGCGCTCCCATGCGCCGGCAGCATCGCCGACACCCGCTCCGCCTGCTGCCCCAGCGCCGCGCCGGCCCACAAATCCCGCACCGCCACCGGCCCACTCACGCCCAAATCGCGCAACGTGACGCCAACCTCGCGCGGCTTGTCGCCGGTGTTGAACAAAGCGACATAGCGCCCTTTCCCATCCTCCGGCACCGCCGACCAGACCCGCACGCCATCCTCCACGAAATGCGGACAATTGCCCTGGCTCGCCTGATTGACCGCGATCACCTCTCTATTGGTCAGCAACGCCAGCGTCGCCGCATCCAGATGCCGCAAATCTCCGCCCATGATCAGCGGCGACCGCGCGATCGCCCACAAGGTCATCAGCGTCTTCTGCTCATCGGGCGTAAAGCGCGTATCCCGCTCGCCCAGCGCCAGCCGCCCCAGCGGCAGCATGTCCGCATCCGGCCAACTGCCCGGCCCGCGATAAGGCGTCCAGTTCTCCAGCCGGGTAAACTGCGCCTCCAGCATTCCCCAGTCATCCCAGAAGTCATCGGAAATCCGCCACATCTGCGCATATTTGCGCACATGATCGCCCCGGATCACCGGCGTTTCCCCCGGCGACAGGCTGAGAATAATCTGCCGCCCCGTCGCGACGATCGCCTTGTGCGCCGCCTCGATCTCCGGCGCATGGGCGTCATAGGGCCGGCTCATATCGTCCATCTTGACGAAATCGACGCCCCATTCGGCATAGAGGCGGAAGATGCTGTCATAATAGGCCTGCGCGCCCGGCCGCGTCATGTCGACGCCATACATATCCGGATTCCAGGAACAGACGCTGCTCTTGTCCGCCACATCGGCCGCGCGATAGCTGGTGCCCAGGATCGGCAGGTTCGCCTCCACCGCAGCACGCGGGATGCCGCGCATCACATGAATGCCGAATTGCATGCCCAGCGCATGAACCTCTTTCGCCAATTGCGTAAACCCCTTGCCCCCCGCACTAGACGGAAAGCGATTGGGCGCCGGGATCATCCGCCCATAGCCGTCCATCGCCGGCTTGGGCTTCGCATTATAGGTGTAGCTGGATGCGTCCGGTTCATACCACTGAATATCGACCGTGAAGATGTCATAGCCGAACGGCAGCAACTTCTCCGCCATGATCTTGGCGGTTTCGCGCGCTTGGCGCTCGGTAATGGTCGTGGCAAAGCTGTTCCAGCTATTCCACCCCATCGGCGGGCGTGGCGCCAACATGGCCCCACCCCGCTCCACCGGTGCTGCCCCCGCGCGCACTGCTCCCGCAGCCGCAAGCCCTGCCACACCGCCCGCGAGCATCTCGCGGCGGCTGGCCTTCATAGTCATCCTCATCATTTGTCGGAGTTAATAGGACGGCGCTGCGAAATGCAACCTCCGTCATCCCAGCGAAGGCTGAGATCTCATTTTTCTCCAAGACCGAAAAAAGAAAGGGAGATGCCAGCCTTCGCTGGGATGACGAAAAGGGTTAAACTTCAATCCCCGCCAGCCATTCGTCGATCATCGCGCGCCCCGCCGCCACTGCGACAGGACCATGCAGGCCATGATCCGCCCGCAACGCAATCCCGCATTGCTGCGCCACATCCAGATCCGCCCAGAAATGCGTCAGCCAATCCTCGAACCGCGGGTCTTCTCCCATCTCCGCATGAAATTGCAGCGCCAGCACATTGCGCCCGCGCCGAAACGCCTGATGCGCATATTTGGCCGTCGATCCCAGCAATTCGACATTGTCCGGCAAATCGAACGTATCGCTATGCCAATGCAGGACCGGCACGCCGTCGATATGGCGCAGCGGCGACTCCGCCCCCGCCGCATTCACACTCACCGGCGCAAAGCCTAATTCCATATGCCCGCCCGGATAGACCTGCGCGCCCAGCGCCGCCGCGATCATCTGGCTGCCCAGGCACACGCCCAGCGTCGGCCGATCCGCCGACAGCCGCGCCGCCAGCTTCGCGATCTGCACCGGAATCCACGGATGCAGTTCCTGCTCATAGACGCCCATAGGCCCGCCCATCATGATGAGCAGGTCAGGCTCGCACAGGTTCACATCTGCAAAATCGGGACTGGCCACATCGATACGATCGATATGATAACCAGCGGCCTCTATGGGCTGGAGATACCCTGCCGCACCCTCGCGCGGCACATGACGGACGATCAACGCTCTTTTCATTGCTGAGTCGGACGCTAGACAATCCCGCGCGCCACTGCCACCCCAGCCTTTCTTCATGCCGCCAAATCAACGCTATTGGACAATGGTAAAAGCCATGATTTAACGCGGTGCATGAACGCCTTCCGCATCGCCCGCACGGCCATCGCCGCCAGCCTCCTCGCCGGCACCGCCCTTCTCGCCCAATCCCCTGCGAGCGATGACCCGGTGGAAGCGGTCGATCCCTTCATCGGCACCTCTGGCGAAGGCCACACCTTCCCCGGCGCCGTCGCGCCCTTCGGAATGGTGCAATTGTCGCCCGACACCCATGTCGGCCCCGCACGCCAGACCTATAATTGGGCCGCCGGCTACCGCCACGAAGACCCGACGATCCTCGGCTTCTCCCACACCCATTTCTCCGGCGCGGGCCATAGCGACCTCGGCGATTTCCTCGTCATGCCGGTCAGCGGCGACACTGTCCCACTGGAGCCCGGCGACGACAAGACACCGGGCTTCCGCTCCCGCAAGGCCGACGAAACAGCATCCGCCGGCTATTATGCCGTCACCCTGACCGACCCCGGCGTCCGCGCGGAACTGACGGCCGGCACCCGCACCGGCGTCCACCGCTATAGCTTCCCGGCAGGCAAGGCCGCACATCTGGTGCTCGACCTGCGCTCGATCATCTATGACTATCCCGGCAAGATCCTCTGGTCCTCCATCCGCGTCCGCCCCGATGGCACCATCACCGGATCGCGCGAAGTCCGCGGCTGGGCCACCCCGCGCCGCATCTTCTTCGCCATGCGCTTCTCCGCGCCGCTGACCGGGCACCAGTTCGTCAGCACGGAGAAAGACGTCCTCTACAAGGGCTTCAAGGGACCGGGCCGTGGCCCCGAAACGCTCGACTCCCTCTCGGGCCGCGCCATCGTCGCGCAACTCGACTTCGGCCAGCTTACAAAGCCGCTGGAGGTGAAAGTCGCGCTGTCCGGCGTGGACGAAGATGGCGCCATCGCCAACCTCGCCAGCGAAGCGGGCGATTTCGACGCGATCCGCGCGAAGACCCGCACAGCCTGGAACGACGCCCTGGGCGCGATAAAGATCGCCGCCCCCGCCCCCATGCGCCGCAACATCTATACCGCCCTCTATCACAGCCTGATGGCGCCGAGCGTCTGGAGCGATGCCGACGGTCGCTGGCGCGGTCCCGACGATCAGGTGCATGCCGGTGCAGGCTTCACCATGCACTCCACCTTCTCGCTATGGGACACATTCCGCGCCGAACATCCGCTGCTGACGCTGATCCAGCCCGAAACGAAGAATGCCGATTTCGTGAACTCGCTGGTGGCGGGACAGAAGACCAGCCCCTTCGGCATCCTCCCCGTCTGGCAGTTTGGCGGCAAGGAAACCTGGACCATGATCGGCTATCACGCTGTCCCGGTGATCGCCGACGCCTGCCTGAAAGGCATCAGGGGCATCGACTGCGCCGCCGCGCTCAAAGCCATGGTCGCCAGCGCCGACTATGCCCCCTATGGCGGCCTCGGCGACTATATGAAGCTCGGCTACGTCCCCATCGACCGCGAACCCGAAGCCGCGTCCAAAACGGTCGAATATGCCTATGACGACTGGACCATCGCCCGCCTCGCCCGCCAGTTGGGCGACAGTGCGACCGCCCAGCGCTTCGAGAAACGCGCCCAGAACTGGCGCAACAGCTTCGATCCCAAAACCGGCTTCCTGCGCGCGCGCAAGGCGGACGGCAGCTTCCGTACCCCCTTCGATCCCACCGCCATCAACTATGGGTCCGATTATACGGAGGGCAATGCCTGGCAATATAGCTGGTTCATGCCCCATGATCAGGCCGGTCTGTTCCGCCTGCTGGGCGGCGACGCCAAGACCGTCGCGAAACTCGACGCCATGTTCGACTATGACAACAGCAAGATCGACTATAGCCATGCCGAGGATATATCCGGCCTGATCGGCCAATATATCCATGGCAACGAACCCAGCCACCATGTCGCCTATCTCTACAACTATGCGGGCCAGCCCTGGCGCACGCAGGAGCGGCTGAAACAGATCGTCGAGAGCCAGTATAAGCCCACGCCCGACGGCCTCGCCGGCAATGACGATCTTGGCCAGATGTCCGCCTGGCTCGTCTTCACCGCGCTCGGCTTCTATCCGGTGGCACCCGGCAGCAACGAATATGTGATCGGCCGCCCCTTCGTGGACCGCGCCGACATGGCGCTCCCCAACGGGAAGCGCTTCACCGTGACGGCAGACGGCCTGTCGGACGCCAATCGCTATATCGGCAAGGTGACGCTGAACGGCAAACCACTGGACCGCAGCTACATCACCGACGCCGAAATCCGCGCCGGCGGCGACCTCCACTTCACCATGCAGGCGACGCCCAACAAGACATGGGCCACTGGCGTGAAGGCACGGCCGTTTTCGATGACGGGTTATGGGCGGTAAACATGGGCTGGTTCGATTGGCTGATCGGTCAAAGGCGAGTATCCGTCACCAATGACGAAGGGCCTCCTCCCTACGTGCCTTTAGCCACCGCCTATGGAACACTCTCAGGAGTCGCGCCCGCGTCTCGCTACCGAAATGATGGTGAACCGGGATGGGAGTTGAACCTTCACACCCATCTCGGTGATGACCAAGCGCCGCACCGCCCGCTGATCGAGAAACTGTCTGACGCTTATCGGGAATTTGCCATCACCCTTCCAACATGGGAACGATATGAGGATTTCGTTGAAGGAGTAGCGCATGTCGATGGGCATGACGTGGACATCTATTACGAAACTACGTTCAGCTATCTCAACTTCTGGTGCGCCGAGCGGGCAGCACTTGATCGTCTCCGTAGCGCCCTCTTGACCTTGTAATTCAAATCATCGCGAACGCCCGCACCGGAAACGTTCCCATTCCCACCACCTTGGGCGGCACCGCCGTAAAGGCGAACCCGCCCTCCGGCAGCGCCCCCAAATTGGTCATATGCTCGCAAATCAGCACGCCCGCGCCCAGCAGTTCGCGATGCACCGGCCGCCCGGTGCCGGGCCTTGTATCGTCGATATTATGGCTGTCGATCCCGACCAGCTTCGCGCCCCGCTCCACCAGCCACCGCGCCGCCGCCTCGGTCAGGAAGGGATGCTCTTCGAAATAGGCGGGAGTCCGCCAGTGCCGGTCCCAGCCGGTATGCACCAGTACCGCCCGCCCCGCCACGTCGATCCCGTCCAGATCGGCCGCATCGGTCGCCAGCCCCACCGTCTCGAACGGCCGCCGCACCACGATCGCGGGCAGGCTCGCCAGCCGGCCAAGGTCCAGCATCGACAGGTCGTCGCCCTCCTCGAACCGGTGGAACGGCGCATCCAGATAGGTGCCGGTATTGGACACCATATCGATCCGCCCCATTTGGAACGCGCTGCCATCGGCATAGTTGGCGCGCGACTGTTCGCGGGTCCAGTAATCGCAGATATGCGGCGGCGCGACGCCCTTGTACGTCTGCATGCCATGTTCGATCGCATGGCTCAGGTCGATGAAACGGGTCATGAAGGCGATAATCTCCGGCGGCCGATCCGCCATAGGGTGACGAAGCCGACGATGCTCCAGATGATATTCAGCACCATCGACGGAAAGGCGCCATGCCACCATGTGTTGAGCACGAACAGGGCGGCACCGACCGCATTGAGCCACTGAAACGTCGCCGATCCGCCCGACAGGCGCCCGGTCGACACCCCGACATAGGCCGCCAGCACCAGCAACGCGCCGGTCCAGCCGGCAATCTCCACGAACAACGCCATGCCCGCCCCAAAAGAAAAAGGCTCCTCCCACCCGGAAGAAGCCCTCTTCTCTTAACTCAGCGCGTCAGCCGATCAAGCGGCCAGCTTGCGCAGCACATATTGCAGGATGCCGCCGTTCAGGAAATAATCCAGCTCGTTGACGGTATCGATGCGGCACAGCGCGGTGAAGGTGAAGGTCGAACCATCGGCCCGCTTCACGATCACCTCCACATCCTGACGCGGCTTCAGGTCCGCGACGCCCTGAATGGTGAACGTCTCGTCCCCCGTCAGGCCCAGCGTATCGCGCGTATCGCCATCCTTGAACTGCAACGGCAGCACGCCCATGCCGACCAGATTGGACCGGTGGATACGCTCGAAACTCTCCACGATCACCGCGCGAACGCCCAGCAAATTGGTGCCCTTAGCCGCCCAGTCGCGCGACGATCCGGTGCCATATTCCTTGCCGCCAATGACGACCAGCGGCGTGCCATCCGCCTTGTGCGCCATGGCCGCGTCATAGATCGGCATGACCTCGCCCTCATAACGGGTCATGCCGCCCTCGACCCCATCCAGCATCAGATTCTTGATGCGGATATTGGCGAAGGTGCCGCGCATCATCACCTCATGATGGCCACGCCGTGAGCCGTAGCTGTTGAAGTCCGCCTGAGCGACCTGATGCTCAGACAGCCACTTGCCCGCGGGCGACGATGCCTTGATCGACCCGGCCGGCGAAATATGGTCGGTGGTGATGGAATCGCCGAAGATCGCCAGCGGCTTCGCCTCGATGATGTCCGTCACCGGCGCCGGCGTCATGCTCAGCCCCTCGAAATAAGGCGGATTGGCGACATAGGTCGATCCCGCGCGCCACTTGTACGTGTCAGACCCCGTCACCTCGATCGCCTGCCAATGGGCGTCGCCCTTGTAGACATTGGCATAGCGCGCCTGAAACATCGGCCGATCGACGGCGCCCGCGATGGTGGTTGCGATCTCGTCATTGGTCGGCCAGATGTCCTTCAGATACACGTCGTTACCCGCCGTGCTGACGCCGATCGGCGTGGTCAGAAAATCCTCGATCACCGTGCCCTTAAGCGCATAGGCCACCACCAGCGGCGGACTGGCAAGGAAGTTCGCCCGCACATCCGGCGACACGCGCCCTTCGAAATTGCGGTTGCCCGAAATCACGGCCGCCGCGACCAGCCCATTATCGTTGATCGCCTTGCTGATCGGCTCGGCCAGCGGCCCCGAATTGCCGATGCAGGTGGTGCAGCCATAGCCGACCAGATTGAAGCCGATGGCATCCAGATGCGACTGCAAGCCAGCCTTCTCCAGATAATCGGTCACGACCTGGCTACCGGGCGCAAGGCTCGTCTTGACCCAGGGCTTGGGCTTCAGGCCCAGTTCGTTCGCCTTCTTGGCGACGAGGCCGGCGGCGATCAGCACGCTGGGATTCGATGTGTTGGTGCAACTGGTGATCGCCGCGATGGTGACGTCTCCGTCGCCGATATCGAACGCCTCACCCTCCACCGGCACACGGGCCTGTTCCTTCTTGTAGGTCTTGGCCATGTCGGCATTGAACACGTCATCGACCTCCGGCAGCGCGACGCGGTCCTGCGGGCGCTTCGGCCCGGCGAGACTTGGCACGACGGTACCCAGATCCAGTTCCAGCGTGTCGGTGAAGATCAGGTCCGCGTCCGGGTCGATCCAGAAACCCTGTTCCTTGGCATAGGCTTCGACCAGCGCGATATTGTCGTCGCTGCGCCCGGTCAGGTGCATATAGTCGAGCGTCTTCTGGTCGATGCCGAAGAAGCCGCAGGTCGCGCCATATTCCGGCGCCATGTTCGCCAGCGTCGCCCGGTCCGCCAGCGACAGGGTGCCAAGGCCCGGACCGAAATATTCCACGAACCGCCCCACCACGCCACGCGCGCGCAGCATCTGGGTACAGGTGAGGACGAGGTCGGTGGCGGTCACGCCTTCCTTGAGGTTGCCGGTGAACTTGAAGCCCACGACTTCGGGGATCAGCATCGATACCGGCTGGCCCAGCATCGCTGCCTCCGCCTCGATGCCGCCCACGCCCCAGCCCAGCACGCCCAAACCGTTGATCATGGTGGTATGACTGTCGGTGCCGACGCAGGTGTCGGGATAGGCGACCGTCGCGCCATCCGCATCGACCGAAGACCACACGCCCTGCGCGATATTCTCCAGATTGACCTGATGGCAAATGCCCGTGCCCGGCGGCACGGCGTAGAAATTGGCGAGGCTCTTGCTGCCCCATTTCAGAAAATCGTAGCGCTCCATATTGCGCTGATATTCGATCTCCATATTCTGCTCGAACGCCTTGGGCGTACCGAACTCGTCGACCATCACCGAATGGTCGATCACCAGATGCACGGGCACCTGCGGATTGATCTTGGCGGCGTCCGCGCCCAGCGCATTCATTGCGTCGCGCATCGCTGCCAGATCGACCACGCAGGGCACACCGGTAAAGTCCTGAAGCAGCACGCGTGCCGGCCGATACTGGATTTCCCGCTCGGCCTTGCCCTTGTCCTTCTGCCAGTCGACGATCGCCTGGATATCCTCGACCGTGACGGTGACGCCATCCTCGAAACGGAGCAGGTTTTCCAGCAACACCTTCATCGAAAAAGGCAGTCGCGACACATCGCCCAGCTTCTCGGCCGCCTTCTTCAGCGAGTAATAACCAATGTCCTTGCCACCGACATCCAGCGTGTCGCGCGTGCCAAGTGTATCCTGTCCGATTGCGGTCATAAGATGTGCGTCTCCTCGCATGGCCTCGGCCCAGGGATGACGCGTTTCCACCAGAGGCTCCCCGAACGGCAATAAACAACCGCACGGCAAGGTGGCAGGGAGCGCCCCAACCCATGGTCGAAGCAGATATGTCCCGATGCTGCGGTGCCATAACATTTGATCGGTTCAAATCAAATGGCATTGCAGTCTGAAACCCTTATGTAGGGATACGTTTCGCCCCTTTAAACGTTGCATCGGCAGAAAAGGGAAGACAGTCATGGACACAGCTTTTTCGCGCGGTGAACCTGCGATAATTGCTATCAATCCGCAATATTATCAGGGCCGCAAAACCCACTGCCCCGACTGCGGCGGCAACCAGTGGATCGTCGGGCGCGTAGTGGCCGAATGCGCCCATTGCGACACCCCCCTGCCCCTTGCTGCATCGCAACATCGCGCGTGGTTCGGCGGTGCCACCAATTCCCTCATCCCTACCCGTTCGTCCTGAGTAGCCGCTGAGCCCTTCGACTGCCTGCTTGCAGCAGGCGCTCAGGGTAAACTTCACCAGAGGTGAAGTCGAAGCGGCGTATCGAAGGATAGCGCAGATCGCCCACTTCGATATGGGACTTCGACAAGCTCAGTCCCTGCTCAGGGCGAACGGATCAATTTTAACTCTAACCACAAACGACAAGGCCGCCGCCACACTCCCCGCATGAAGCGGACAGCATGGCAGCGGCCTTATCACCAAAGGGCCTTAGCCCCCGGCGCAGATCAATGCGCGGCGGGCGGTGCGAACTTGGTCAGGTCGATGCCCGTGACGGCGCTCCGATACTCGTCCATGTTCGGTGTGCGGCCAAGAATGGTCGACAGCACCACCAGCGGAGTCGAAGCCAGCAGCGACTCCCCCTTCTTGTTGGCGGTGTCTTCCACGACGCGGCCCTGGAACAGGCGGGTCGAGGTGGCGAGGACGGTGTCGCCCTTCGATGCCTTTTCCTGATTGCCCATGCACAGGTTGCAGCCCGGACGCTCCAGATAGAGCATATTTTCATATTCGGTGCGGTTGCTGGTCTTGGGGTTCACGTCATCGAACTCGAACCCGGCATATTTCTGAAGAACGTCCCAGTCGCCTTCGGCCTTCAGTTCGTCGACGATGTTGTAGGTCGGCGGAGCGACGACCAGCGGCGCCTTGAACTCGACCTTGCCCTCGGTCGCTTCGATGTTCTTGAGCATCTGGGCCAGAATCTTCATGTCGCCCTTGTGCACCATGCACGATCCGATGAAGCCCAGATCGACCTTCTTGGTGCCGCCATAATAGGACACGGGGCGGATCGTGTCGTGGGTGTAGCGCTTGGACACGTCGGCATTGTTGACGTCCGGGTCGGCAATCATCGGTTCGTCGATAACATCCAGATCGACCACGACCTCGGCGAAATATTTCGCATTGGCGTCGGGCGTCAGCGCCGGCTTCTCACCCGAGCGGATTTCGGCGATGCGCTTGTCGGCCAGAGCGATCAGACCCTTGAGCGTACCGGCGGCATTTTCCATGCCCTTGTCGATCATGATCTGGATGCGCGACTTGGCGATTTCCAGCGATTCGATCAGCGTTGCGTCTTCGGAGATGCAGATCGACGCCTTGGCCTTCATTTCGGCCGTCCAGTCGGTGAAGGTGAAGGCCTGGTCGGCCAGCAACGTGCCGATATGGACTTCGATGATGCGGCCCTGGAACACATTTTCGCCGCCGAACTGGTGCAGCATCTGCGCCTGCGTCGCGTGGACAACGTCGCGGAAGTCCATATAGGGCTGCATCTTGCCCTTGAACGTGACCTTCACCGACTGCGGGATCGGCATGGTCGCCTCACCGGTCGCCAGCGCCAGCGCAACCGTGCCAGAGTCCGCGCCGAACGCCACGCCCTTCGACATGCGGGTATGGCTGTCGCCGCCGATGATGATCGCCCAATCGTCCACGGTGATGTCGTTCAGCACCTTGTGGATGACGTCGGTCATCGCATGATAGACGCCCTTGGGGTCGCGCGCGGTGATCAGGCCGAAATTATTCATGAAGCTCATCAGCTTGGGGATGTTGGCCTGCGCCTTCTTGTCCCAGACCGATGCCGTGTGGCAGCCCGACTGATAGGCGCCATCGACCAGCGGCGAAATGACGGTGGCCGCCATCGCTTCCAGTTCCTGCGCGGTCATCAGGCCCGTCGTGTCCTGCGACCCGACGATATTCACCTTCACGCGCACGTCCGAACCGGCATGCAGCACCTTGCCCGGCGTCACGCCCACGGCGTTGCGGTTGAAGATCTTTTCCACGGCGGTCAGGCCCTGGTCCTCGACCGTGATTTCCTTGTTCGGCGCGAACACCTTGGGCGCTTCGATACCCAGCGTCTCGGCGGCGAAGGTCTGGAGCTTCTTGCCGAAGACGATGGCATAGCTGCTCCCCGCCTTCATGAACTCCATCTTCTGCGGCGTGAAGGACGCGGCGACATCGACCAGTTCGTTGCCGGCCTCATCCGTCAGCTTCTTGTTCTTGACGTCGATCTTCAGCACCGTGCCGGTCGCGACCGAGAAGGCCTCTTCCAGCACCGGATTGCCGTCATTGTTCAAAATGACCTTGCCGTCCGGACCGGTCATCTTGACCCAGTTCTTCAGGTTGAGGCCGATGCCGCCGGTCACGTCCACGGTGGTCGCGAAGATCGGCGAAATGCCGTTGGTGCCCGCGACGACCGGCGCATAGTTGACGAAGGGCACATAGGGGCTCTGCTGCTTGCCGGCCCACAGCGCCACATTGTTGACGCCTGACATGCGCGACGAGCCGACGCCCATCGTGCCCTTTTCGGCGATCAGCATCACGCGCTTGTCGGGATGCTGGATCTTGAGCGCCTGAATTTCCTGCTGCGCGGCCGGCGAGATCATGCACTGGCCATGCAGTTCGCGGTCGGAACGCGAATGCGCCTGATTGCCCGGCGACAGCAGGTCGGTCGAAATATCGCCTTCGCCGGCGATGAAGGTCACGACCTTGATCTCGCCCTCGACGTCGGGCAGCTTCACGAAGAACTCAGCGTTGGCGTAGCTTTCCAGCACATCCTTCGCCACCGCATTGCCCGCCTTATAGGCGTCGCGCAGGCGGAACATGTCGGCGTCATACAGGAACACCTGGGTCTTCAACACATCGCCGGCCTGCTTGGCCAGAGCGGCGTCATCGCCCAGCGCAATATCGAGCAGCACGGCGATCGAGGGACCGCCCTTCATATGGCTCAGCAGTTCCAGCGCGAAGGCCGGGGTGATTTCCGCGACGGTGACGTCGCCCAGCACGATCTTCTTGAGGAAGTCGGCCTTCACGCCCGCAGCGCTCGTGGTGCCGGGCAGCGTGTTATAGATGAAGAATTGCAGCGCGTCGGCGCGATGTTCGCTGCCCGCATCCTCGATCAGCGTGATGAGGGCTGCCACCAGTGCGCCATCGTCGATCGGCTTGGGCGCGAGTCCCTGAGTCTTACGGCTTTCGATTTCGGCCAGATAATCCAGGTAAATGCTCATCTCGTTCCCAACGTCATATAAAGTGCACGGAGTCGACGCGCAGCGCCACTTGCCGACTTATATGCCCGGTCCGGGAGCTGACGCCGCCCCGGTACGCCAAGAGACGCGAATTGGCAAGCCGCCGCAGCGCAGCAAAATGTTGCTGCCAACCGGCCAAATCGGCCGAAAACCGCGGTTTTTCTATTACTCTGAGTAAAGAATGGACTTAAGTAGGACGGCTATCCCCGCGCCTTCTCCGCCGCGATCCACCCGTCGATCTGGCTTTCCAGCACGGTCAGCGGCACCGCCCCCTGCGCCAGCACCGCATCATGGAAGCGCCGCAGGTCGAACTTCGGCCCCAACGCGGCCTCCGCCTTCGCCCGCAGCGCGCGTATCCTGATCTCGCCCAGCTTGTAGCCCAGCGCCTGACCGGGCCAACTGATGTACCGATTGACCTCCGCATCGATATTCGCGTCCGATAGGGCACTGTTGGCCTTCATGAAAGCGACCGCCTTCGCCTTGTCCCATCCCTTGGCATGGATACCCGTATCGACCACCAGCCGACAGGCCCGCCACATCTCGTAGGACAGGCGCCCCATCATCTTCTCGGGCGTGTCGTACAGGCCCATCTCTTCGCCCAGATATTCGGTGTAGAGCGCCCACCCCTCCACATAGGCGGTGAACCCCGCCAGATATTTGCGGAACGGCGGCAACGGCAATTCCTGCTGCAACGCGATCTGGTTGTGATGGCCCGGCACCGCCTCATGCGCAGTCAGCGCGGGCACTTCCCAGAAAGGGCGCTGGTCCAGCTTCGACGTATTGACCCAATAGGTGCCCGATATGCCGCTCTCCGGCGCACCCGGCCCATAATAGGCCGTCGTCGTCCCTTCCGCCTCCGCCGCCGGGATCGCCTTCAACCCATAGGGCAGGCGCGGCAGCGTGCCGAAATAGCGCGGCAGCAGCCCGTCGATCGTCTTCGCCTGCCGCGCCGCGACGCGCAGCAATTCCTCCGGGGTCTTCGCATAATAGCTGGGATCGGTGCGCAGATGCTGGATATAGGCAGCGCGACTGGGATAGCCGGCCTTGGCCGCAATCTCGTCCATCCGCTTGCCGATCCGCGCCACCTCATCCAGCCCGATCTGGTGAATCTGGTCCGGCGTCAGGTCGGTCGTCGTATGCGCTTTGACCCGGCTGGCATACCAGGCCGCGCCACCCGGCAGGGCCGACGCACTGTCGTTCTTGCGGCAATTGGGCAGATAGTCGGCCACGAACAGGTCATGCCATTTGCGATATTCCGGCGTCAGCACGTCGCGGATGATGGTAACGGCCCGCGCCTGCATCGCGCTCCAGTCCGCGTTGCTGATATCGCGCGGTTTCGCTCGCTTGAACGGCTCGTAGAAGCGCGTGTCCTCCGGCTTGCCATCGACAATACCGCTGATCGTCCCGGCATAATTTTGCAGCACCGAACAGGGCTGGACATAGCCGCCCTTGATCGCCTGCCGCGTAATTGCGAGCGCATCGCCATTCTGCTTGGGATAAAGCGCCAGCCGCTTGAGATAGCTGTCATAATCGGCGCGATTATAGAAAGGCAGGCCGTCCGCCATGCCCGAAAAGCCCTGATGCCAGCCATAATAAGTGGTGAACAGCATCAGCCGCTCGGCCGGATGCCGGTCACTATCGATATCGTCGCGCAGCATCCACAGCAGCACGTCACGATTCACCCGGTCAGCGGCGTCGAGTTGATCCACCGACACCGCCTCCAGCCGCGAGACGAAGCCCTGCTCGGCCTTCACCTGCGCATCGCGCGCGGCCAGCGACATGTCATAGATGCGATCGTCATAATCGCGCACGCCCCGCGCCGTCGCCTCGACCGGATGGGTCGACAGATACCAGGCCCAATGGTCATCAATGACCTTAGTCAACTGGTCGTGTGGAGTCGTCTGCGCCTGAACCAGAACGGGGGCGGACACGGCGATGAGGAAAGAAAGAATCTTGCGCATGGACGCAATGGTTCGCGCGTCCCGCCCCTTTTGGCAAGGGGCCTGATCCGACAATCAGGCGGCGGCCACGCCTTCCGCCTCGACTATACCATCGCCGGCATAATAGCCCTGCACCCGCACCCGCTTCTCGACATGATCCACGGGCACGCGGAGCAGCACAAGGCGGTAACTGCCGCCCAGATCACGCTGGAGCAGGAAACCGGCCTCGTCACGCAGCAACCTGCCAGTCTCGTCCACTCCAGCGCCAATCTCCGTCATGCCGTCAGTCTATAGCATCCTTGATTCCCTTGCCAGCCAATACGCCGAGCACCAGAAACAGCACGAACACGGCAATAGCGATGAAGAAAAGGATTTTGGCGATGCCGACGAAAGTACCGGCCGCGCCGCCAAAGCCCAGCAGGGCCAGCACGGCGGCGATGACGAGGGAAATGATCGCGAGCTTAATCATGGAAAGCGTCCTTCCGTGGGAGGGTGATGCCGCTTCAACCGACGATCCTGCCACTTGTTCCGCCTCCGCCACGAAGATGGATAATGTCGGATTAAGGTCGATTTTCAGACGCTTGATTGAACAATCCCGAACGACCAGCAGTTGTTACCGGATCGAAAGGAGAAGGCGATGTCGAACAATCATGCCATCAGTAAGCTGGACGATCTGATCACGACCCTGATCGACAGTGTGAAGGGTTATGAACATAGCGCCGACAAGGTGAAGTCCGCCGAATATCAGATTCTCTTCCGCGATCTGGCGAGCGAACGCACCAAAGCCGTCGACCTGTTGCAGGCCCGCAGCCGTGCACTGGGCGGCAAGCCTAATGAATTCGGCTCCATGGCCGGCACCGTGCATCGCCGTATGGAGGACATCTTCGTGGCGCTGGGCGGCGGCGACAAGGCCGTCATTCAGGCGATCGATCGCGGCGAGGATTATCTGCGCGAGGAATTCGAGCGGGTGCTGAAGGATGAGGCGATCGACGTCGAAACCCAGGCCATCGTGCGCCAGGCGCATGAATCCGTGGCCCATGGCCATATGGTCGTGAACGGCCTCAAGGACCAACTCGCCACGGCGTGACCGCGCACCGATTTGCTCTTAAAAGCAACGGCATCCTGCACCTGTTCAGCATGACGATTTGCGGCGGAGATAATAAAGGAAATTCAACAGAAAGGCGGTTCCGTCAAGGCCGTCAGACCCACCCCTCCAGCACCTGATTGGGCGGCCGATGGCCGTCCACCCAGGTACGGATATTGGCGATGACCCGCGCACCCGTCGCATCGCGCCCCTCGAACGTCGCCGACCCCATATGCGGCAGCAGCACGACGTTGGACAGCGCCAGCAGCCGCGCATCCACCGCCGGCTCATGGGTATAGACGTCAAAGCCGGCTCCGGCGATACGCCCCTCGTCCAGCGCCGCGATCAGCGCCTGCTCGTCGGTAATCTCGGCCCGCGACGTGTTGATCAGATAGGCGTGCGCCGACATCAGCGCGACCCGGCGCGCGTCAATCATCCCACGGCTGTCTGCATTGAGCGGACAATGGATCGACACGATATCGCTCGCACCAAGCAGCCCATCCAGATCGCCATACCATTCCGCCTCCAGTTCCTGCTCGACCTCGAAGGGCAGGCGGTGGCGGTTATGATAGGCGATAGACAAGCCGAAGGCACGGGCACGCCGGGCGACGGCGCGGCCAATGCGCCCCATGCCGATGATCCCCAGCTTCTTGCCGCCGATGCGATGGCCCAGCATGCCTGACGGGCTCCAGCCGCGCCATTCGCCGGTGCGCACCAGCTTCTCCCCTTCCGCCAGTCGCCGGGGCACAGACAGGATCAGCGCCATCGTCATGTCCGCCGTATCCTCGGTCAGGACGCCGGGCGTATTGGTGACGATGACGCCCTTCTTCCGCGCCGCCGTCAGGTCGATATGATCGACTCCGCTGCCGAAGCTGGCGATCAGTTGCAGCCGCTCCGGCGCACCCTCGATCAGACTCGCGTCGATCTGGTCGCTGATACAGGGGACCAGCACATCGCATTGGGCCATCGCCCGCGCCAGTTCGGTGCGGTTCATCGCAACGTCGCCGACATTGAAGCTGGCGTCGAACAATTCGGCCATGCGCGCCTCCACATTGGGTGGCAGGCGGCGCGTGACGATGACGCGCGGCTTGGCGGGACGCGGTTTTCTGGCCATGCCCTCGCCGCTATTCCTGCCTGCGCGCCCGGTCAAGCGGATATGGCGCGGCGGGCAAGATCAGCGCTTGTCGCGGCGCCCCGGCAGGGAGTAAGGGACAATCATGGGTGACATCGGCAATGGGTCTGGATTGAAGCGTCTGCTGCTGGGCGTGGGCGTGGCTGCGGCTTTGGCAGCAGGCGGCGCAGCGCTCGCCGGCCCGGCCAAGAAGACGCCCTATTGGGCATCGCTCTCGCATGACGAAGCGCGCATGCGCGTCGGGCCCAGCCTCGACTATCCGTCCAACTGGATCTACCGCCGCCGCGACCTGCCGGTGAAGGTGGTGCAGGTGCTGGGCCTGTGGCGCAAGGTGGAGGATGCCGACGGGGCGCAGGGCTGGATGCACGTCCGCCTGCTCAGCGACACGCCGACTGCCATCGTCCGCGCCGAAGAAGCCCCTTTACGCGAATCCGCCAGCGACGGCGCCCGCGCGCTGTTCCGTGCCCAACGCGGCGTTGTCGGCCGCCTCAGCGACTGTTCGGGCAGTTGGTGCGCCTTCGATGCGAAGGGCCAGCGCGGCTATGTGAAGACCAGCGACATCTGGGGCGCGACCGACAAATAGAGCGTTTTCCAGGCAGGTTGAATCACCTGCTGACTCGGAGCCGTAAGGCCAGCGCAGCTAAAATGCGGATCGGCTGCTCGGGCGCCGCGCCCTGTAGGATATTTTCATGCGCGAATAGGACATGATGTTACGCACAGGCCTGAACGCAAAAAGCCCAAATACCTGTCCAACTCGCTGTCTCAATGCGGCGTCGCGCGCCCTTTCAGCATTGTCTCGGTTTAAAGAAAAGGGGGCCTCAGCCCCCTTCCCCTCTTACCATTCATACGCCTTGGGCATCGCCCCTTCCGTCGGCGTGGCATAACGGTCGCGCAGCTTCGTCTGGCGATTTTCCAGCGGCTGCTGGACCCCGTCGATCCACACCGCGACCGGCGCCGACGTCATTTCCAGCGGGTCGCCGTCCCAGATCACCACATCACCCGCCTTGCCGGTCTTGAGCGACCCGAAGCGATCGCCCAGCCCCATCGCCTCGGCCGGGGCCGACGTGATGGTGCGCAGCGCCTGCCCCCAGCTCAGCCCGGTCGCGCCCGGAACCTTGGTCAACGCGACCATATTGCCCGCCTGTTGGGTCGCCGCGCGCAATTGCAGCGCGTCGTCGCCGGTCAGCAGCCCCATGGACACGCTGACGCCCGCCTTCACCATCCGGCCCACATTGCTCTGGGTCGCGGCCAGCTTCTCGAAGCTGGATGGCAGGTCTTCCAGCCCCGCAGTAATAACCGGCACCTTGGCCGCCGCGATCTGCGGCGCGACCATCCAGCCTTCGGTCGCCCCCGCCAGGATCAGCTTCAGCGCCGGGAAATCCTGCCGCAGCGACAGCACGGTCAATATGTCGCGTGCACTCTCGACATGCACCATCAACGGCATCGTGCCGGTCACCACCGGCACCAGCGCCTCGGCATCGACCCGGTTCAGCAACGCATCCCGCGATCGCCCGTCATAGCTGGCCGGCGCCCTGGCAAATTCCTGCGCCTCGCGCAGCATCATGCGGAATGTCAGGACGGTTGCCGCGCGGCTCCCCCCGGCCTCATCCGCGCCGGCCTCGCCCATTTCGACATATTGGAACGCGCGCGCCTTGGTGATCGGATTCACGTCCGCCCCCAAATCGACTACCGCGCCCTGCCCGGCAAAAATGCTGGTCGCGGCAACCGGCGCGACCACGGCGCGGGTCACGCCAGCGGTGCGGCTGATCGCGATCGGGTTGGCGAAGGGGTTGATCGCCGGCGCCACGTCGATCGCTGCCGAGAAGGGAGACTTGGTCGCGCGCATGTCGTTGGTTTCCCGCACTCCCGGCACTTCGGCCAGCCCGACGCGCGAGAAGCCCGACACGATACCCGGCGTCACCCATTTGCCGCCGGCATCGACGGTCTTGGCCCCGGCAGGAACGGCCACACCCGCCCCGGCCGCGACGACCTTGCCGGCGGTGATGACCACCGTGCCATTCTCGATCGGCTCCGACCCGTCCCCGATCGCCAGCTTCGCGCCGGTAATCGCGATAGACTGCGCCAGCGCAGGGGTGGAGATGGCGAACAACAGCCCCCCCAACAGCGTTCGGGCTGAGCCTGTCGAAGCCCCGGTCTTCTTCGCAAGGAGAGAAAGGGTCTGCATCATTTCACGTCTCCCGCGCCGATCTGGCCCAGTTCAAAGTCGGTCACCGGCCGCAGCTTGGGATTGCTGCTATCATACATCAGCGCCCCGTCGACCCAGACCTTCTCCGGCCGCGTATAGGTGCTGAAGGGATTGCCATTCCACAGCACGACGTCCGCCATCTTGCCGACCTTCAGGCTGCCGGTTTGCTGGTCGATGCCCATAGCCCGCGCAGGATTGATGGCGAGCCAGGTCCAGGCCGCCTCGTCGGAAATATTGATCCCCATGCGCCGCCCCGCGCCCAGAGCCTTGGCGGCTTCCTGATTCAGGCGCTGAATCCCGTCCTGATCGTCACTGTGCACGATCGCGCAGGCACCGGCCTGATGCACCAGCGGGACATTCTCCTTGATCCCGTCATAGGCTTCCATCTTGAAGCCATACCAGTCGCCCCACATGGCCGAGCAGATGCCATTCTCGCGCAGCAGATCGGCAATCTTGTAGCTTTCGACCGCATGGTGGAAGGCGGTGATCCGGTAACCGAACTCCTTCGACATATCGATCACATTGGCCATCTCGTCCGCGCGATAGCAATGGTTGTGGACCAGGATCTTGCCTTCCAACACGTCGGCCAGCGTCTCCATGCCCAGGTCGCGGGTCTGGTCCTTCCCGGCCGCACGCTTCTTCTGATATCCGCGCGCCTTGATCCAGGTCTGGCGATCGACCGCCATATTGCCCATGCGGGTGCTGGGTTCGCGTCCCTTGCCGCCATAGACGCGCTTGGGATTTTCGCCGCACGCCATTTTCAGGCCATAAGGCGCGCCCGGAAACTTCATCCCCTGCTGGGTGCGGGCGGGGACATTCTTCACCGTCACGCTGCGCCCGCCGAACAGGTTGCCCGATCCGGGCAGAATCTGAAGCGTCGTCACACCGCCATTGGCCAGCGCGCGGCCGAAACCGGGATCTTGCGGCCAGATACTATGTTCGGCCCACACATGCGGCGTCACCGGCGAAGTCATCTCATTCCCATCCGACAGCGCATCCACGCCGGGGGAGGCATAGACGCCCAGATGGCTGTGAATGTCGATCACGCCCGGCGTCACATATTTGCCGGTCCCGTCGAACACCGCGATATCGGCCGGGATCGGCGTATCCGGCCCGCCGATCGCGACGATCCGGCCTTCGCTCAGGAAGACCACACCCCCGTCGATGCGCCCACCTTCTCCGTCGAAGATGGTGGCATTGCGGATCACCGTCGGCCGCCCCGGATAGGGCTTATAGGTGGAAGGATAGGGATTGTCGGGCTCAGCCGAAGACCCCTGCGAAGCGGGCTGTGCCTCCTTCTCCTTCTTCGCCGCGACCGGGCCAGCGGTTCCCGCCAGCAACGCCGCGATCAGCAGCAGTCTGCCGCTCATGTTCATGCCTTTTCCTCCGAACCGATCAGATCGAGATGCATCAGCCGCTTCACATAGGGGGAGACGAGCAGCACTAATCCCCCCACCACGATCGCGAACCAGCCGATGCGGGTATAGACGTCCAGCACCTGCGTGACGTTACCCGCCTCGCCGCTCCCCGTCGCGCGGGCGATGAGGCCCGCAATGAAATTACCCGCCGCCATGGCAAGGAACCAGGTGCCCATGACCAGCCCCACCATCGACGACACCGACAGGCGCGTCATGGCGGACAGCCCCACCGGCGAGAAGCAAAGCTCCGCCATGGTGTGGAGCAGATAGATCAGGAATACGAAGATGACCGGCGTGAGATTCTCGCCCGCCATTGCCGCGCCCGCGACCAGCACAAGGAAGCCCGCGCCGCACAGCACCAGCCCGATACCGAATTTGGCGGGCGAGGACGGCTCCAGACGCCGCTTGTCAAGGAAAGTCCACAGCACCGCAAAGAGCGGCGCGAGCAGGATGATGAAGACCGAATTGACCGACTGGAACAGCGAGGCCGGCACTTCCCAACCCAGCATATTGCGGTCGACATTGCGGTCGGTGAAGATGTTGAGCGACGATCCGGTCTGCTCGAACAGGCCCCAGAAGAGCGGGTTGAGCGCGATCAGGAAGAGCGCTGCAAACATGCGATCGCGATCGACTTTGCCCAGCGTGCCGACCGTCCGCCAGAGGATATAGACGACCGTCAGGGCCGAAAAGCCCAACAGCGCATAACCCAGCAGTTCAGCATAGCGAATGACCAGCCAGATGGCGGCTACGCCCAGCGCCGCCGCCAGATAGATGATCCATTCCTGGCTAAGCCCGGTGGCCGTACGCGCACGCAATTGCTGCGGCGCCGGCGGTTCGCCCTTACCCAACAGCCAGGGTTTCAGCCACACGAACATGACCAGCCCCGCCAGCATACCGACGCCAGCCGCGCCGAAACCCCAACTCCAGCCCCACAGTTCGCCGAGCAGGCCGCAGACGATCGGCCCCAGCATCCCGCCCATATTGATCCCCATGTAGAAGATGGAGAAGGCGGGATCGCGGCGATGATCGTCGCGGGCATAAAGTTCGCCCACCAGCACGGAGATATTGGCCTTCAGGAAACCGGTGCCCACGATGATCGACGCCAATGCCAGATAGAAGCCGTTGAGGAACAGCGGGTCTTGCCCGCCCGGCCCTTCGGTAATCGCGATGAGGAAATGGCCGATGGCGATGAACACACCGCCGACCAGCACCGCCTTGCGCGGCCCCAGAAACCGGTCGGCCAGATAACCGCCGATGACCGGCGTGATGTAGACCAGCGAGGTATAGGCGCCGTAGAGGAGATAGGCCTTGTCCTCACCAAAGAGGAAATGTTTGGTGAGGTAGAAGATCAGGATGGCGCGCATCCCGTAATAGGAGAAACGCTCCCACATTTCCGCGAAAAAAAGCAGATATAGCCCACGCGGATGGCCGAGCCAGGTTTTCCCTGCCTCGGCGGAAATCATGTCCGAAGTCGCCATTCGGCACCCTTTGCTTATTCTTGTGTCCGGCCCGCCATGCTGGGGGCCGCTTATGGGGGCGAACCTAGAGCGGATCGGTCCGCCCTGTCAAAAGGGCGTCTGAACCCTTGCGCCGAAGCGTTGGGCACGCCATCTGTCGGCACGATGTTCAACGACCTCTCCTCCCCGCTCGCCCTGCTCCAGACCCGCCGCTCCGGCAAGCCGCGCGACCTGATCGCGCCCGGTCCGGACGACGCGCAACTGCGCCAGATATTGGAGGTGGCGCTGCGCACCCCTGATCATGGCAAGCTGGCGCCATGGCGCTTCGTGATCGTGCCGCAGGACAAGCGCGCCGCGCTGGCCGAATTGCTGGAAACCGCCTATCGCGCGGAAAAGCCGGACGCCGGACGGCTGGAGATTGAGGCAATGCACCAGTTCGCGCATCAGGCGCCGACCTTGGTGGTGGCCCTGTCCACCCCGGTCGCGGGCAGCAAGATACCGGTCTGGGAACAGGAATTGTCGGCCGGCGCGGCCATCATGAACCTGCTCCACGCCACGCACGCACTGGGCTTTGCCGGCGGCTGGCTGACCGGCTGGCCCAGCTTCAACGACGATGTCCGCGACGCCTTCGGCAAGGACGGTGAAAAAATCGCCGGCTTCGTGTTCATCGGCACATCCGGCAAGCCGCAGGAAGAACGGCCCCGGCCAGAATATGACGCCATCGTATCGACCTGGGACAGATAATTATAACCGCAAAGCATTGCCGAACAACCTCTGCGGATTGACCCGCATGGCTGTATTATGGCACTGATGCACTATGGCCGACGAATCCAAACCCGTCTATCTCCGCCTGCGTGAGATCATTGCCGCCTCCATCCTCGATGGAGACTATGCCGATGGCGAGTTGTTGCCATCGGTGCGCGCCTTCGCCGCCGCGCAGGGCGCCAATCCGCTGACCGTGGCCAAGGCCTATCAGAGCTTTCAGGACGATGGCCTGGTCGTGGTGAAGCGCGGCGTCGGCATGTTCGTAGCCGATGGGGCAACCCGCCGCCTGCGCGAAGCCGAACGCGAACGCTTCCTCGACAGCGTGTGGCCGCCGGTCGCGGCGCAGATCCGGCGGCTTGGCCTGCGGATCGACGATCTGGATCTGGCGAAGGCGTAATCAGCCCACATCCGTTCGTCCCGAGCCTGTCGAAGGGCGCTAGCCCTAAAGTCCCGCCAGCGCGTCCAGCGCATCCTTCCGACCGCTAAAGCCCCGCGCCGCAGCCGCGCGGTTCAACGCCTGCTTCGCCTCGCCCTTGCGCCCCGCCGCCGCATAAGCCTGCCCCAGATGCAGTTGCAGCGCAGGCGCACCCGGCGCCAGCGCCACCGCCTTTTCCAGCAGATCGACGGCGGCTGATCCTTTTTCGCCGGTACGCAGCAACACCCAGCCGAACATGTCCGCCATCACCGGATTGCCGGGCATCAACCGATAGCCATGCGCGGCATAGGCGCGCGCGGCACTACCATCGCCATCCTCCATCGCCGCACGGGCCATATCGGCCATCAGCACCGCGTCATTATCGCCAATCTGCGCACGCACAGCCTGCAACATCCGCCGCGCGCTCCGCCAGTCCTGCGCCTGCATCGCCATGTCGGCGGCCAGCCGCTGCGCCTCTACATCATTGGGATTCTGATTGAGGAACAATTGCATCACCTGCCGCGCATGGGCCGGATTGCCGATGCGGGTCCAAATAGCGGCCAGCCGCAGCGCCGCCGCCCGATCGAACCGGATATTGGCGGCCGCCTCATAGGCGCGCGCTGCGTCTTGCGGTTGATCCGCCGCGCCCAGCGTGTCGCCCAGGATCAGCCAGGCATCGGGCGCACCGGGATTGGCTCGACTGAGCAACCGCGCCCGCGCCAGCGCATCGCCATTACGGCCCGTGCTGAGCAGCGCACGGATATAGGGAATATTGTCGCGCGCCGTCGCGCTGCTGGCCGGTCCCGAACCGGACGCCAGCCCATTATCCGACGCACTGGCAAAAGCATCGCTCGAAGCCCGCACCGGCCAATTGGCCCGCGCCAGCATGTCGTCCGCCATCGCCCGGTTGCCCAGCGCCTCCTGCACCCGCGCGCCAAGCGTCAACACATAAGGATCGGCATCCCGCTGCGCCACTATGGGTGCCAATGTCGTCGCGGCCGACGCGAAATCATCATTATCATAGAGCGCCCGCGCCAGCAGCGTGCGCGCTGAGCGGTTGTCCGGCTGGGCCGCGACCAGCGGCGCCAGTGCCTCGGCGGCCAGCACCGGATTGCCGTCCTGTAATTGCAGCACGCCGCGCAGCAAGTGGGTCGCCGGCTCGTCATCCAGCCGCCCCTTGGTCCGTTCCAGCAGCTTCCGGGCCAGATCGCCCTGCCCCGCCCGCGCCGCCATCACCGCCTGCATCATCCACGCCCGCGGATTGGACGGATCGAGCGCCAGCAGACGGCGGGTCAGCCCCAGCATCCGGCTCGCCTGTCCGGCATCGGCCAGTGTGGCTGCATATTGTTCGAGTGTGGTAACGGAATCGGGATTGGCCGCCAGCGCCCGCTCGAACCAGGGGAGCGATGCCGTCAGCCCATATTGCGCACGGGTCAGTTCCCCCCGCAAAGTCAGCGCCTTCGCGTCATTGGGTGCCAGCGCCACAGCCCGGTCCGCCGCCGCAATCGCGCCAGCCTGTTCCCCTGCCACCATCTGCAACCGGCCCAGTTCCACCCAATTGGCGGGGTCACCGGGCGCGCTCGCCAAAGCCCGTTGCAATGCCACGCGCGCGCCTTGCAGGTCGCCCTGCGCCAGAGCCACCTGGGCAATCACACGCTCCGCGGCGACGCGTGCTTCCGGGGGCAGATCGGCGGCGCGGGCTTCACGCAGCGCCCCGTCCATATCGCCCTGCAACAACAAAGCCTGCGCCATGACAGCGTGCGTCGTCGCCGCTGCCCCACCCAGCGCTCTTGCCCGATCGACGGCGGTCTGCGCGCCCGCCCCGTCGCCCAGATCGACCAAGGCCTGCGCCTGCGCCGCATGGGCCGCCGCCGACCTCGGATCGCGCTTGATCGCGTTCATCAGTTCGACCCGCGCCGTGCGTGCGTCCCCCTTGTCCAGCGCCGCCAGACCGCGCGTCAATGCCGCGCTGCCGTCCTTTTCATGCGCGCGCCATTGCAGCAGCCCGGCGCCACCCAGCGCCAGCAACGCCACCCCGACGATCAGGGCCAGACGGGACCGTCGCATCGGCGTCAGCCCTGCATCTGATATTGTTTGAGCAGATCGTACAGCGTCGGCCGGCTGATCCCCAGCATCTTGGCCGCCCCGGAAATATTGCCATCGGTCCGGGCAATAGCACGGCGAATGGCACGACGATCAGCCATTTCCCGCGCCGCCTTCAGATTGACGACATCGCCGCCATCCGCGCGCTCATCGTCCAGATCCAGGTCAGCGGCGGTGATCAGCTTGCCATCCGCCATGATGACCGCGCGCTTCATCCGGTTCTCCAGTTCGCGCACATTCCCCGGCCATCCCCAGGCGTCGAGCGCCGCCAGCGCATCGGGCGCGAGTCCCTTCACCTGCGGGTTCATGTCGCGGGCAAAGCGCGTGAGGAAATGCCGTGCCAGCAGCGCAGGATCGCCGGGCCGGTCCTTGAGCGCCGGAATACGCACCACGATTTCGGCGAGGCGATAGTAAAGATCCTCGCGGAAACTACCGGCCTCGATCATCTGCTCCAGATTCTGGTGCGTGGCGCACACGATCCGCGTGTCGACGGCGATGGGCTGGCGCCCGCCGATCCGCTCGATCACCCGCTCCTGAAGGAAGCGCAGCAACTTGACCTGCAAGGCCAGCGGAATGTCGCCCACCTCGTCCAGGAACAGGGTGCCGCCCTGCGCCTGCTCGATCTTGCCCGGCGTGGTCTTGATCGCGCCGGTAAATGCGCCCTTCTCATGGCCGAACAGTTCGGATTCAAGCAACGTTTCGGGGATCGCCGCACAGTTGATCGCAACGAAAGCCCCGCCGCGCCGCGGGCTGGCATCATGCAGCCCCTGCGCCAGCAACTCCTTGCCCGTCCCGCTCGCACCCAGCAGCAGCACGGACACCTGCGCGCCCGCAACCCGTTCGATCGTGCGGGCGACCTTCATCATTTCCGGCGCACCGGATATGATCCGACCCAGCACCCGGCTGTCCTCCGGCGCGGTTTCGGCCAGCCGCGCATTTTCCCGCTCCAGCGCATGGACATGGAAGGCGCGGCGAACGATCAGGCCCAGTTCGTCGATATCGACCGGCTTCTGGTAGAAGTCATAAGCCCCACCGGAAATCGCATCCAGCGCGCTTTCCCGCGCGCCATGGCCGGACGCCACGATGATCTTGGTGTCCGGCTTGATCTTCAGCATCTCCGCCAGCGTGGCAAAGCCTTCGCTGGTGCCATCGGGATCGGGCGGCAGGCCCAGGTCGAGCGTGACCACGTCAGGCGCTTCCGCGCGCAACATCTCGATCGCTTCCTGCCGGTCACCGGCGATGAACAGCTGATAATCCTCATAGGCCCAGCGCAACTGGCGCTGAAGGCCCGGATCATCTTCCACGATCAGCAATTTGGGGCGGGTGTCGCTCATCAGGCGGCCTTCTCTCGTGTATCGCTATGGGGCGCCAGCGGCAGGCGCAATGTGAAGCGGCTGCCGGCACCGGGCTTGCTTTCCACCTCGATCCGCCCGCCCATGGCCTGCGCCAGCGTGCGGGCCTCGAACGCGCCCAGGCCAAAGCCTGCGGCCTTGCTGGACGAAAAGGGCTTGAACAGGTCGCGGCGGATATATTCCGCGCTCATGCCCTTGCCCCGATCAATGATGGCAACCACCGCCTCGCCGGCTTCCGCGGACAGGCGCAGGTCGACAGGGCTGTCCGCTGCGCTGGCATCGATGGCATTTTGCAGCAAATGGGTGACGATCTGCTCCACTCGCGCCGGGTCGGCCAGCACCAGCGGCGCGTCACCGCTGACATGCACCGGATGCTGCCGCGCGCGCGTGCGGGCGACCTGCTGCAACAGGTCGATCAGTGCCATCGGACGCGGCTCTTCCGCCCGCCCCTTGTTATGCTGCGACAGGCGGGCCAGCATGTCGTTCATCTTGCCCACCGATTCCTTGAGCGTCAGCACCATGTCGGCGCGAAATTCGGGATTGTCGGCGTGCCGCTCCGCGTTGCGCGACAGCAGCGACAACTGGCTCACCAGATTCTTGACGTCGTGAATGATGAAGGCGAAGCGGCGGTTGAACTCCTCGAACCGCTGGGCGTCGTCCAGCGCCTGTTGCCCCTGCGCCTCGCTGATATGCGTCGCGGCCTGCCGCCCGGCGGCGCGCAGCATGTCGAAATCCTCCCAGTCCAGCCGCCGGTCGATCGGTGGCGGCGCCAGCAGCAACGCACCGATCATCCGGCCATAATGGATCAGCGGCACCAGCGCCCAGAAGCGCCGCTCCTGCGTCATCCACTCGGGCAGGTCGAGCGCCCCATCGCCGCTCTTCAGTCGCCCCAGATCGACGATCCAGCCGCTCTGCTCCAGTTGCGCGACGATGGCAGGCGCCACCGTGCCCACGTCGGACAGGTCGCCGCTCCAGTTCCACTGCGTCTCAAACGCCAGCCCGCCTTGCTCGTCGCGCAACAACAGCAGCGCGCCCGGTGAATCGGTGATATCGGCCATCGCCTTCGCCACCCGCTGGCCGAGCGGCGCGGCATCCTCGCCCGGACGGCCGATCGTGTCGCCAAAGCGCATCCATTCGGTGCGATAGTCGTAGCGATGCTGGAAGAAATGCTTGGCGACCTGCACCTTCCACAGCGCCCGCAGTTGCGGCGAGGGCAGCAGCACCAATGCGGTGACGGCGGTGAAGAAGACGGCGGCAATCTCCACCACCCGCGCATAGGGACCGGCGATCAGTTCGATCAGCACGGCCGCAGCAGTCAGCACCGCGACATACAGGCCGACCGCAACGATCGATAGCGACTGAAAGGTGATGGCCCGCGACAATTGCAGCCGTCCCGCCATCCCCTTGCGCATACCAACCGCAATGACCGGCGCAACCAGCCCCATCAACAAGCCGCGCAGCGCATACAGCTCATTCACCCGATGCGGCGCAAACCAGCAAATGGCGTAGAGGTTGAGGTCATAGGTCCACATCGCCGCCAGTGACCCCAGCAGCAACGACACCCCGCCCCGCGCCCGCGAAGGCCAGGCAGTATAGAGATGATGGACCAGCAACAGGCTGCCGATGGCCGTCATCATGCGCAGGATCAGCGAGCAGGTGACGAGCGCGTGGTGCAGATCGCTGGCCGGCGACAATTGCCGCCAGGTCAGGTCGGTGAAGGTCTGGAGCAGGATGAGGCCCGAAACCGCCGCATAGACGGCGCTGACTGCCATGGTCGGCCCGGCCCGGCCCACCGGCCCGCGCCGCAGCATGACATACATGGCCAGCAGCCAGGCCGCGTTACGGATGCTCTCGCCGACGCCGGACAGCGGCTTCGACACACCGCCGAAGGAGACGTAGAGCGCCCAGCAGGAGGTCAGCAGCAGCGCAGCAGCCAGCAGGCGCGGCTCGGGCGCCTCATCGCGGCGACGGAGCAGGAATATGCCGAGCGCCGCAAAGAGCACCGCAGCCAGTGCATGGCCCCAGTCACCGACAAATTGAAGAAGCGCGCCCATCGTCCGCTAACGCCTCAGCGCGCGCCGTCGGGCCAGAGGACGACCCGCACGGTCTGGATCAGGATCAGCAGATCCAGGAAAGGCGTGTAATTCTTGGCGTAATAAAGGTCATATTCCAGCTTGTGCCGGGCATCCTCGATCGACGCGCCATAGGGATAGTTGATCTGCGCCCAGCCGGTGATGCCGGGCTTCACCATATGGCGCTCTGCATAATAGCGCAGATGCTGTTCCAGATCCTCGACGAACTGGCGCCGTTCGGGGCGCGGGCCGACGAAACTCATCTCGCCCTTCAGCACCGTCCAGGTCTGCGGCAACTCGTCGATGCGCAGCTTGCGCAGCCAATAGCCCAGGCGCGTGATGCGCGGATCGTCCTTTTCGGCCCAAACTGCCTGACCATTGACCTCCGCGTCCAGCCGCATGGTGCGCAGCTTCACGATCCAGAATTCCTGGCCGAACAGGCCGACGCGCTGCTGGCGGTAGAAAGCCGGGCCTTTGCTGTCCATCTTCACCAGCAAGGCAGCGAGCAGGATGATCGGACCGGTCAGCGCCAATAGGATCGAACTGGCAATGACGTCGAACAAGCGCTTGGCGATGCTCGACAGGCGCCGGCCGGCGGAAAAGCCGTCGGAGAAGATCAGCCAGCTGGGATTGACGCTGGCCAGATCGACGCGCCCCGTCTCGCGCTCCAGAAAGCTCGACAGGTCGTTGACGTGAACGCCGGTCGTCTTGATCCGCAGCAGGTCGGACATCGGAATCGCATTGCGCCGTTCTTCCAGTGCCAGCACGACTTCGCTGGCATTCAGCCGAACGACGAAGTCGGACAGGTTGAACACGGCATCGCGATTGATCGCTTCGGGAATCACCTGCGGCCCGTCATTCATGGCAATGAAGCCGACGACCAGAAAACCGGCGCCGCGCTTCTGTTCCAGTTCCTTGATCCGGTTGGCGCGATTGCCGGCCCCCAGCACCACCAGCCGCCGCTTGAACGCCTCCCCGCCCAGCATCGAGCCGAGCAGCAAACGCACCGTCACCAGCAGGCCCATGGCCAGCCCCATGGCGTAGAGCGAATTGGAGCGCCACAGCGTCATGCCGGGCAACAGAAAATAGAGAACCGACAGGAAGATCACACCCAGCGACACGGCAACCAGCAGCCGCGCAAAGGCGAAGCGGATCGACTGCAACGCTTCGGTACCATAGACGCCTACCGCAATCATGCCGGTCTGAATCGCGATCGCAAAGCTGAGCAACGGTCCCAGCCGGGTCGCCACATGATCGACATCCATGCCGATCTGGCGCGCGCGCAATATCCATCCCCCCTCGGCAGCGCAGAGTAATAGCGCGAAATCGAGCAGTCCCAGCAGCAGCACCGCATGCGGCACATAATGTTTGAACAGCCTTATCATTGTCGCGCATATCCTGCTGGCCGCCGGGCTGGCGCGCCTTCCGGGGAGCCGGATTTTTCTTACAGCGCCTGTAAGATAATCCGACAGTGGAAGCACCCTGCCCGACAATGGCAAAGAAATGCTGAATCCGCAGGCAACTGTTTACAGGGTCGCCGCGCGACGTTGCACAAAGGCTGTCCGGGCAGTCCCCTATTGTGATAAAAAGATAGCGGTGGCCCCTCCGCCGATCGGGCGGGTCAGCAGAAACTCAATGGTCGTTGCGCAACGTATCGGCAGCATTACGGGCCGCCTCGCCCACGACCTTCGCTGCATCATCGACTGATCCGGCGGCTTGCGTCACCTTGTCGGCCTGACGGTCGCCGCGTCGTTCATTGGTCATATAGAAAAAGGCGATGGCGAGGATTAGCGCAATCGCCACCAGTGCAAAAACGACGCCGCTTCCCCGCGATCGCTGAACGACCGAGACATGCGGCGAAACCGGTGATTGTTGTCCGTCCCGGCCGGAGGGTGCGTCACCCATGGATTCTCTCCTTCATGCCCGGACAACGGACAAGGAGAGTGGAACGTTCCGGTCAATCATCCTCTTTGGCAGGGCCCGACGCGCGGCCGCGGCTGAGGCGATCGACATCGTCCATGATCTCGTCCAGCACGGCCGTCTCGGTGGTTTCCTGCGTACGACGGGACGGCAGGTCGCCGCTCTCCAATATCTGCTCCAAAGCAGCCCGTCCGCGCGCCACCCGGCTCTTGATCGTACCGACCGCCACGCCGCAAATTTCGGCGGCTTCCTCATAGGCGAAGCCGCCCGCGCCGACCAGAATCAACGCCTCGCGCTGCGGCTGGGGCAACTGGAGCAAGGCACGCTGCATATCGGACAGTTCGACATGCTTGTCCTGTCCGGCCGGCGCGGCAAGGATGCGATCCGCCGTCAGGTCGTCCCAGTCGCCACGAAAGCGCGATCGGCGCATCTGCGAGAGATAATGGTTGCGCAGGATGATGAAGGTCCAGGCCCGCATGTTGGTTCCGGCCTGAAAGCGGTTACGCGCCGCCCATGCCTTCAACAGGGTTTCCTGTACCAGATCGTCGGCCACATCGCGGTTGCCTGACAGCGAACGTCCAAAGGCACGAAGATGCGGAATGACAGCAGCCAGTTCGCGCTTGAAATCTGAATCGGACAGCGTCGCGCGCTCCTCGATCCCGCTGATTTCGCCGCCGCCGATTTCGCCAACGCCCTCATCCATGGGAACAACCCCCGTGCCGGATTCCGTATCCGTCGCATGAACCGACGTCGTCAAAGCCATAAGTGCATCCGTACCCTAAACCGATCACTGCCAAGAACCAATTTTCCGTTCTGCCGCTTATCGCCAGATTACCAGCAGCATGGCGAGGACCGCCAGCGCCAGCGAGATGGCGAGTACGTAGCGCACCACATGAGGCGTGGCGCCTGCGCGCGCGTCATCGGTTGCGATATGTCTTTCCTGTTCGGCCATGACACGTCTCCCGATCGTTACGCATCATTAACGCAGCGGTCCGATCGGGGTTCCGTGACTTTCTGACCCGGCGTGTCAGGCGGGCGCCGTTGCCTCGTCGAAAAACAGCGCTTGGGAAATGGCAGCCTTCACCGTCGCCCGCTGGAATGGCTTGGTGATCAGGAAAGTCGGCTCGGGCCGCTCGCCTGTCAGCAGCCGCTCAGGGAAGGCCGTAATGAAGATCACCGGCACGGAAAATTCCGCCAGAATATCCTTCACCGCGTCGATACCGCTACTGTCATCGGCCAGCTGGATGTCCGCCAGCACCAGCCCCGGCCGGTCGGCCAGCGCCTCGCGCACCGCATCTTCGCGGGTCACGGCAATGGCCGTGACATCATGACCCAGATCACGGACGATCGTCTCGATATCCATCGCGATGATCGGCTCATCCTCGATGATGAGTACCTTGGCGCGTGTCTGCGCCTCGATCTCGCCCAATGCTTCCTCGACCAGCGCCTCGACATCGCTGCTGTCCATGTCGATCAGATAGGACACATCATCGACGGTAAAACCCTCCAGCGCGGTAAGCAGCAGCGCCTGGCGCGGCAGCGGCGTCAGCCGCGCCAGCCGCGCCTGGGCGATTGCCTCACGACCATTGCCGGCAGAAAGAGGCAAATCCTCCAGATGCGAGGATGACCAGATCGCCTGGAATGTCTTGTAGAGTCCAAGGCGCGGATCGACGTCACTGGGGAATTCCTCCGGCGCCGCGACGATCGCTTCCAGCGCGGCACGGACATAGGCGTCACCATGATTCTGGCTGCCGGTCAGCGCGCGGGCATAGCGCCGCAGGAACGGAAGATGGGGGTGCAGTTGCTGTCCAAGCGACATCGTAAAGTCTTCTCCCTGCCCTCTCGGGCATCATTGTCCCGAAGCATGGGAACGCCGCGAAGGATGGAATGTCCCTGTCATTATGACAACCCCCCGCCTGCCCCATCGCCGCGCAGACTTGTGCAGCGTAAAAAATGCTTCGGATGACGGAACCATCGACAAACGAATTTGTTTCGCAACCATATGGTTTTTTCGACGATATCGTGATTTTCCCATGGATTGCACGGTTGAGCGAATTGACGTCATGACGGAAACCCGCGAAACGGGCGAGCCGGCATGGCGGAAATTGCTGCAGAGGGGCTGATTTTGGTTTCTTCAACGACGGAGCGGGGCGTGGCCGATGACGACAAGAGTGCCGACGCCGCGACCGGTAAAGACAAAGTGAAGGGCTCCGCCGCCCAGCGCAAGCGCCAACCCGCTGATAGCAAGGAAGATGGCAACGTCTCCCATGCGTTGCGGACCGTCTATCAGCGCGCCGTAGAAGAGGATATTCCCTCTGAAATGCTGGACCTGTTAAGCAAGCTGGACTGAGACATTTATGATAGGGGGCAGCCTTCCTCCGGCAGCCCGCTCGATAATCGAGCCCCTGCTGCATTTTTTCCGGTCAACCGGGGTCAAGATGTTCCTCATCCTAACCCTTGCATTGCTGCCGCTCGGGTTGATCGCACTAGTCGCCTCGTTGCAGGCGATCCGCACCGCTGATCTGGAAAAGGAAGCATTGCTGCGCGTCGCCGTGACCCAGAGCGCGCGCAAGCTGACGGCTGATCTACAATCGGACCGCACCGCGCTCGAACTCACCGTCAACGCGATCGCCAACGGCGCTGCTGACAAGGGCATGTGTCGGCGCCTGGCCTTTTTCCTGACTTCGCACGATGCCGAAGGCGGTCATTTCTACATTTACGACCGCGCCGGCCATATCCTATGTCATTCTACCCAGCCGGAACCTGCGGGCATCACCGCCGCAAACCGTTTCGATCGACCGATCGCCCAGTTGCTGCCGACGCATCTGGTCAGCCGGGTCCGCAGCCACAACGGCCAGATGGTCGCCCTGTCATATTATTCACGCGCCCATCTGGAAAGCGTCGCCGATCCCGCAACCGCGCTGCAAAATCGGCAACTCACCCTGCGTCAGGGCAAAAGCCAACTGGTCGTCAGCCGGCCGGGCGGCGGCATCAGCGGCCACAGCAGCAGCCTGTCCGCCAGGCTGGACCCGCCCGATATCCTGTTGACCATGACCGTGCGCGAACCGCCCGCGACGCTGGCCCGGATGCTGTCGCTATTCCTGCCGCTCGTCATGTGGTTCGCGGCCGCCGCCATCGGCTGGTTCGTGGTCAACCGGCTACTGATCCGCCCGCTGGTACTGCTGCGCCGTGCGGTCGCCGCCTACCAGCCCGGCGAAGTGCTGGAACCGCTGCAACGCATTCGCACGCCTGCGCAGGAAATCGTTGCGCTGGGCGAAACATTCCATGAGATCAGCAAGGATGTCGCCACTCATGAAGCGGAAATGGCCGAAGGGCTGGAAACCCAGCGCAAATTGACGCGGGAAGTGCACCATCGCGTCAAGAACAACCTTCAGATCATTGCCAGCCTCATCAACCTGCATGCCCGGTCCGCTCACAATATCGAAGCGTCGGAAGCCTATGCGTCGATCCAGCGCCGGGTCGACGCGCTGTCGGTGGTCCATCGCAACCATTTCGCAGAGCTGGAGGAAAATCGCGGCGTCGGCGTTCGTCCGCTCATCAGCGAATTGTCGGCCAGCCTGCGCGGTACCGCCCCCTCTTCCGCGCGCCGCTTCGCCATCCAGATCGACTGCGACAATCTCCACATCAGCCAGGATGTGGCGGTGCCCATCGCCTTTCTGCTAACCGAACTGGTCGAAATGGCGATGATGCTCGCCCCTCAGGCGACGATGCGCATTTCCGTGCAACTGGAACCGGGCCGCGAGGATCGAGCCCTGTTGACCGTGCGATCCTCGGGTCTGAAGACATCGGAGGACATGGCCAGCTATCTGGACGAGCGTTACGGTCGCGTCCTTACCGGCCTGTCACGCCAGTTGCGCGCGCCGTTGGACCATGACGGTGAAGCCGGCAGCTATGCCATCGCCATCACCGTCATCCCATAGACCAGCTCAAACCTTCCGATAATCGCGCCGGAAATCAGCTGTGAAATGAGCCAGTGTGCCGGCAGCGATATTGTCACGCAGGCCCTGCATCAGTTCCTGATAGAAATGAATGTTGTGCTGGGTCATCAGCATCGCGCCCAGCATTTCGCCTGCCTTCACCAGATGGTGCAGATAGGCCCGGCTCCAGGTCGCGCATACCGGGCAGCCACAGCGCGGATCGAGCGGCCCCTGATCCTCGTTGAACTTCGCATTGCGGATATTGAGCGGCCCGGCCCAGGTGAAGGCCTGCCCATTGCGGCCCGACCGGGTCGGCAGCACGCAATCGAACATGTCGATCCCGCGCTCCACCGCGCCCACGATGTCATCCGGCTTGCCTACGCCCATCAGGTAGCGCGGCTTGTCCTGCGGCAGCATGTCGGGCGCGAAGTCGAGCGTGGCGAACATCGCCTCCTGCCCCTCGCCCACCGCAAGGCCACCCACGGCATAGCCATCGAAACCGACCTCGATCAGCTTTTCGGCGGAGATGCGGCGCAATCCTTCATCCAGCGATCCCTGCTGGATGCCGAACAGCGCGGCGCGCTCGGCATGTTCGCCGCCCGTATCGAATCCATCGCGCGAGCGCTTCGCCCAACGCATGGAGCGCTCCATCGACTTTGCCGCTTCGTCATGGGTGCAGCCATTCTTGGTACATTCGTCGAACGCCATGACGATATCGCTATCGAGCAGCCGCTGGATTTCCATCGAGCGTTCCGGTGTCAGCATATGCTTTGACCCGTCGATATGGCTGGAGAAGGCAACGCCCTCCTCGCTCATCTTAGTCAGCGCGCTCAGGCTCATCACCTGATAGCCGCCACTGTCGGTCAGGATCGGCCGGTCCCAGCCCATGAACCCATGCAGCCCGCCCAGCCGCGCCATGCGCTCTGCGCCGGGGCGCAGCATCAGATGATAGGTATTGCCCAATATGATGTCGGCGCCGGTCGCGCGGACTTCGGCAGGGCGCATTGCCTTGACGGTGGCGGCTGTGCCGACCGGCATGAAGGCAGGCGTGCGGATTTCGCCGCGGCGCATCTGGATCGCGCCGGTACGGGCCTTGCCGTCGGTGGCGCTGATAGAGAAAGAAAAACGGGGCTTGGTCATCGCCGCGCTCTAATGGCGAACCCGCACTGGTTCAAGGACCAGCCGACTCAGCCGGCTTTGCGTACCCCCTCGAACAGCGCCATCGCATCGATATGGAACCCCTCGACCCGACGATAAGGGCCGATGAAGCGAAGGCAGTCGGCCGACAGTCGCAACGGCCAGGGATCGCCCTGCTCGTCATGCAGGGCCAAGGTGACGCTGGGACTGTTTCGCCGTGACTCGTTCATGGCCCTCGGCATAATTAATAAAGGTTAACAAAGGCCTGCGTGCAGAATTTTACATCTGGATAACAACGATCTTTGTGGCATCTGCGCCACATCGGATCGGGTTCGGTGGCTTTTGGGGCGACCTCCTTGCAACAGTAAGCGGCAAAAATGGTTAACGCTCTGTCAATCATGTTAGGGTTGATTGCATGCTGCGTGCGAGCCTGATCTTTTCATGCCGAATAACAAAATGGGGTCGCAGATGATTGATTCAGGACGGTTTAATCCGACCAGGGATGAAGCTGAGGCTGCATCCGAAGACGATTTCGCAGGCAGCGCCGAACTTCCGTCGCTTGCCGCTACGGAAACAGGGCCAGAACCGGGACTGGAACGGGCGTTCCGCCAGTCCACTTTGTTCGACCTGGGGCAGATCGACGTCCACTGGGACGAGGATCTTTCGACGCTCTGGGCGTTCATGACGCCGCTGGAACGGCCCAACAGCAATATGGGCCTGATTCGCGATACCATGGCCTGGCAGCGTGAAAGCAAGCGCGCGTTCGACGGCAAGCAGGCCAGCGACGGGAGCGGCCTGCTCAAATTCATGGTGCTGGGATCGCGCTTTCCCGGCGTGTTCAATCTGGGCGGCGATCTGGAGATGTTCGCCGAGTGCATCCAGCGCCGCGACCGCGCCACGCTGCTGAAATATGGCATCGCCTGCTGCGAGATCGTCGATCGCATCTGGCATTGCAACGACATGAATATCATCAATATCGGCCTGGCCCAGGGCGATGCGCTGGGCGGCGGGCTGGAAGCGTTGATGTGCTTCGACGTCATCATCGCCGAACGCCAAGCCCGCTTCGGCCTGCCTGAAGTGCTGTTCGGCCTCTTCCCCGGCATGGGCGCCTATTCCATCCTGTCCCGCCGGGTCGGCCCGGTTCTCGCGCGGCAGATGTTGACGGATGGTCGCATCTACACTGCTGAGGAAATGTACGACATGGGTATCGTCACCCAGGTCGTCGAAACCGGCGAAGGCGAAGCCGCGACCGCGCAATGGATCAAGGATCATGCATCGCACCATGCCGGCTATGTCGGCATCAACCGTGCCGGGCGCCGGGTCAATCCGATGACGCTGGAAGAACTGGTCGACATTGTCGAAACCTGGACCGACACCGCGCTGGCCCTGTCGGATCGCGACCTGCGCATGATGCGCCGCCTCGCCGCAGCGCAAACCCGTCTACGCGGGTAAGATGAGGACGCGCCGCTGCGCTCAGGCGCGGCGGCGGCGTTGCACCGGGTCGGGCCGTTCGCTGCCAGCCAGCGGCCCCGCCGCGATCAGTTCGGCGATCCGCTCGCGAGGCACCGGTCGGCTGAACAAATAGCCCTGAACATTGGTGAAGCCTGCCTCCCGCGCATGGACCAGTTGGTCCTGCGTCTCGATTCCCTCCGCCACCGTGTCCATGTTGAGGTCGCGCGCCAGATTGCCGATCGCGCGGACGATGGCGCGGTCCTCGGCATTGGCGCTGACCCCCGCCATGAAGCTCTGGTCGATCTTGAGCGTATCGAACCGGTAGGAGCGCAGATAAGACAAGGCGCTATAGCCGGTGCCGAAATCATCCAGCGCCAGCCGCAGCCCAATACGCTGCAATTCGCGCAATATGCTGTTGGTCTGCCCGCTATTGTCGAGGAAGATCGACTCGGTGACCTCCAGTTCCAGCCGGCGGGCAGGCAGGCCCGATTCCAGCAGCGCGGCGATGACGTTCCCCGGCAATTCGGCGCATTTGAGCGACGCCGGCGAAATGTTGATCGCGATGCGCACATCGCCCGGCCAGGCCACGGCAGTATTGCATGCTTCGCGCAGCACCCAACCGGTCATCGCCTCGATCATGCCCATGCTTTCCGAGATCGGGATGAATTCGGACGGCGGGATCGGCCCCAGCACCGGATGATCCCAGCGCAACAGCGCTTCGCAGGCATCGATATGCCCTGTCTCCAGGTCGACGATCGGCTGATAGAGCAATTTGAGCTCGCCGCCGTCCAGCGCACGGCGAAGCCCTGTTTCAATCTCGTGAATGCGGTTGAACCGTTCCTTGAGCGACCAGTTGAAGCTGGCGGCGCGATTGCGCCCTTCCCGCTTCGCTTCATACAGCGCCAGGTCGGCATGCTGCATCAGTTCGTCCATGTCGCGTCCGTCCTGCGGCGCGACCGCATAGCCGATCGAAGCAGTCACCTGGAGATGATTGTCGCTCAGGTCAAAACCATGGGCGAAATAGCCAATAATCTCCTGCGCCAGCGCCGCCGCCGTGACCCGGTCCATGTCGGGGCAGATGATGACGAATTCGTCGCCGCCAAAACGGGCAATCCGTCCCCGGCCCTGCACCACCTCGTTCAGCCGCTCCGCCACGCCGCGCAGCAACTGGTCGCCGACCATATGGCCCAGAGAGTCGTTGATTTCCTTGAACCGGTCGATGTCCATCCACAATATGGTGACGGCATCGTTCCGCTTCTGGTTGGCATCGAATATCTCACGCAGGCGCATCTGCATCGCCATGCGGTTTTCCAGCCCGGTCAGACTGTCGAATCGCGCCAGCCGCTCGAACTTCTCGGCCAGCAGCGACTTCTCGCGCTTGCCCACCAGCGCCTGCACGACGATGCGATGGATGGTTGAGCTGATTTCGGCCAGCCCCAGCACCATCATCACCATCGCCACCGACAGCACCCGATAGCCGGTCGACCCTTCCAGCCACAGGCCGGTCGCGGTCGGCAGCAATGTCAGGCAGACTTGGCCTATGGCGATCTGGACACGGCCCGCATTGCGGCCGGAAATGCCGCCGGCATAACCCGTCGCCATCGACACGCTGAGCATGTGGGTAACGGGATTGGAGGAGCCCAGCAGGGTGACGAAGCTCATCAGCCCCAGCAGGCCGGCATAGCCCCACGCCCCCAACTCATAGGCCAGTTCCCAACTGCGCGAGGCAACGGCTGTGCCGCGCACCAGTTGGCGATGGAAGAAGACAGCAGAAATGACACGCAACGTCGCGACGAGGCACAGCACAGCCACCACCAGCTGGATCGGGCCTGCCGCCGACAATGTGCTGATGACGATGCCGACGGCCACGCCCGTGACCGCGCCGATGGTCAGCGATCGGGGCGAAGCATAAAGCGATTCGACCAGGCTCCGCCGCACATCGGCGTCCTGCCCCGTGTCCTGCGCCCTGCGCTTTTCCAATAATGTTTTCAGCACGCGCAAATGGCGGGTCTCCGCTTCCCACTCGGGTCATCGCATTTTCCGTTTATTTTTCGGTTAACATTGTTGTTAGGCGTCACGCTCTTTACCTGCCTCCCAAACAGGAGTTTCCCCGCATGCATCCGCTCGATCGCCCCGTCTGGAACAGCCTGTCGAGCGGTTGGGCGGCACTGGCACAGGGCGATGAGCGTGCTCGCCGGCTCGATCCGCTACATGGCCCGTTCGGCGCAGTTGCGGACGACGCCCCCGACAGCCTTGCTGCTCTCGCCACACTGGTGCCGGCGGATGGCGAATTATGGATGATCGGACCTGACGCCCTGACCCCGCCACCCGGCGTCAGCGTCATCCGCACCGCCATGCTGGCGCAGATGGTTGCGCCATCCATTATCCCCGCAACCATGCCCCCGTCCGCCTGGGTGCCGCTGGACGAAAGCGACGCTGCGGATATGCTGGACCTGGCGCTGCTGACAAAACCCGGCCCGTTCCGGTCGCATACCCACAGGCTGGGCCGTTTCATCGGTGTACGGGAAGAAGGCCGACTGGTCGCCATGGCCGGCGAACGCATGCGCCTGCCCGGCTTTACCGAAGTCAGCGGCGTCTGCACCCATCCCGACTGGCGCGGCCGGGGGCTGGCCGGCGCGCTGATGCGGGTGGTGGCACAGGCGATGCTGGACCGGGGCGAAACGCCTTTCCTCCACGCCTATGCCGCCCATGATAAGACGATCGCCTTGTACCGCTCACTGGGGTTTGAAGTGCGGGCAGAGCTGCCGATGATGGTGGTTGCCCGCCCGAGTCAGTAGATTTTTTCGCCTTCCAGTCCCGCCAACCGGATCAGCGCCATACCGGCAGCTTTTACAACGCCGTCTTCTGGCGACCAGCGCTCGGCGAAGTGATGGCCGCTAGCGTCGCTTCGTTCGATCAGCCAACGCGCCCCGTCCGTGCCGGGTGGGCCGCAAGGGGGCGTGGCAGGCTCCAACAAGGCGGGATCGGCGTCGGCGAGCAAAGCAATAACCTCACCCTGATTCACCGTGCGACTTTTCCGATCTTTCACCTGCCCATAATCATAACCGCCTAGCCCGGAAAAGCGGATCATTTCGACACGTCCCTTGCCCTGACGCGGCACGGTTAGACGAATGATGATGGGGGCATGAAAGCTGCGCAACCATGTAAAACGCATGATTGTTGCGCCGTCCGGGCGCGGGATCAGAAACGACGGCTCCTGCGCACGGGCAAGAAGCGTTGCGTATGACGACAATATATCGTCGTCGATCAGGCTCACGGTGTGGATCTGATCCCCATAACGACAATCGTGCGTTGCGGTCTGCGTCGCGAAATAGTGCCGTAACGATGGCGCTGGCGTTACCGCCATTGGCGTGGCCGACAGTAGCAAAGCGATCGTCAGCGATATCATACATCCTCCTATAAGAGCGGGAAGATGTCAGCCAAGCCCGATGCAGGAAAGAAAAAAGGCCGGTGGATCGCTCCACCGGCCTCTTCATTCCGATATGGAAAGCAGGACTTAGAAGTCCATGCCGCCCATGCCGCCCATGCCGCCGCCGGGCATGCCGACCGGGGCCTTGTCGTCGGCGGGCAGTTCCGAAATGGCGGCTTCGGTGGTGATCAGCAGACCAGCGACCGAGGCAGCATTCTGGAGCGCGGTGCGCACGACCTTGGTCGGGTCGATAACGCCAGCGGCGACGAGGTTTTCATAGGTGTCGGTTGACGCGTTGAAGCCGAACGAGGTGTCGTCCTGATCGAGCAGCTTGCCCGAGACGACGGCGCCGTCCTGACCTGCGTTGCTGGCGATCTGGCGCACCAGAGCGGTCAGCGACTTACGGACGATGTCGATGCCGCGCGTCTGGTCGTCGTTGACGCCGGTGACGCCTTCGAGAACCTTGGTCGCGTACAGCAGAGCCGTACCGCCACCGGGGACGATGCCTTCTTCGACGGCTGCGCGCGTGGCGTGCAGGGCGTCGTCGACGCGGTCCTTGCGTTCCTTGACTTCGACTTCCGTCGCGCCGCCGACCTTGATGACGGCCACGCCGCCAGCCAGCTTCGCCAGACGTTCCTGAAGCTTTTCACGATCATAGTCGCTGGTCGTGTTTTCGATCTGCGAACGGATCTGCTCCGTGCGGCCCTTGATCGAGTCGGCTTCACCGGCGCCATCGACGATGGTGGTGTTGTCCTTGTCGATGGTGACGCGCTTGGCGGTGCCGAGCATGCCGAGCGTAACCGATTCCAGCTTGATGCCCAGGTCTTCCGAAATCACTTCGCCCTTGGTCAGGACGGCGATGTCTTCCAGCATGGCCTTGCGGCGGTCGCCGAAGCCGGGCGCCTTGACCGCAGCGACCTTCAGGCCACCGCGCAGCTTGTTGACGACCAGGGTCGCCAGCGCTTCGCCTTCGATGTCTTCCGCGATGATCAGCAGGGGACGACCCGACTGAACGACGGCTTCCAGAATGGGAAGGATCGACTGAAGGTTCGACAGCTTCTTTTCGTGGATCAGGATGTACGGATCAGCCAGCTCGACAGCCATCTTTTCCGGGTTGGTGATGAAGTAGGGCGACAGGTAGCCGCGGTCGAACTGCATGCCTTCCACGACGTCCAGTTCGAAGTCGAGACCCTTGGCCTCTTCCACGGTGATGACGCCTTCCTTGCCGACCTTTTCCATGGCTTCGGCGATCTTTTCGCCGACTTCACGGTCGCCGTTGGCGGAGATGATGCCGACCTGGGCAACTTCGGCCGAACCCGAAACCGGCTTCGAACGGGCCTGGATGTCCTCGACGACCTTGACGACAGCGAGGTCGATGCCGCGCTTCAGGTCCATCGGGTTCATGCCGGCGGCAACCGACTTCATGCCTTCGCGCACGATGGCCTGGGCCAGGACGGTTGCGGTGGTGGTGCCGTCACCGGCGATGTCGTTGGTCTTCGACGCCACTTCGCGCACCATCTGGGCGCCCATATTCTCGAACTTGTCCTTCAGTTCGATTTCCTTGGCGACCGAAACACCGTCCTTGGTGATGCGGGGCGCGCCGAAGCTCTTGTCGATGACGACGTTGCGGCCCTTCGGCCCCAAAGTCACCTTGACCGCGTCGGCCAGGATGTCGACGCCGCGCAGGATGCGCTCACGAGCGTCACGCGAAAACTTTACGTCCTTCGCTGCCATGATCTAATTCCTCTGTCTTGAGACTTGCAAAACTTGCGAAGTTCACACCGTCACAGGGCGCGAATTTTCGCCGAAAACTGGAATGGATACCGGGTTCGCAATTATGCGATGATGCCCAGCCCGTTGGCTTTAGCCAACAATGCCGAGCCGGTTGCCGTTAGGCAACGATACCCAGAATGTCCGATTCCTTCATGATGAGCAGGTCTTCACCGTCGACCTTGACTTCGGTGCCCGACCACTTGCCGAACAACACGCGATCGCCAGCCTTGACGTCCAGCGGGGTCACCTTGCCGTCTTCGGCCTTGCTGCCCGAACCCACGGAGACGATTTCGCCTTCCTGCGGCTTTTCCTTGGCGGTGTCGGGGATGATGATGCCACCGGCAGTCTTCGCTTCCGCTTCGATGCGGCGAACGAGAACGCGGTCATGCAACGGACGAAATGCCATGTTGATTGCCTTTCCCTTGGCGTAATTTGGGATGGGGCGCAGCGAATGGGAAAACGGAGTCGCGCTCCGAAATGCCCTTTCCGCCTGTCCTTCTCCCGATGAACCTGTCTTTGTTAGCACTCGCCGATCAGGAGTGCTAGCGGCATGCATATGGAAAAGTTGCTTCGCTGGTCAAGGGGACGGAACCGGAAAAATTTTCGGGCCTTCCCGTTCCGGGACCGACATCTTCAAGCTACTTGCCGCAGCAGATAGGCGCCCATGGCAATAGCGTCATCCCCGGCGCGACGGATTGCGCGGATATTGCGGCTATTCCTTATATATGTCGCTTCGGGAATCTTTGATGACAGGCGCATCGCTCGCGCGTGTCGCCGGTTGAAGGGGACACAAGCATAAGGAGAGGATGATGCCCTACACCACGATCCTGGCCGCCGTCGATGTCAACAGCCCGGACCTGGCCCATGCCGCCATTGCCGGCGCGGCCGAAATTGCTGGCACCACCGGCACCGTCCATATCCTCTATGTCCGCTATTATCTGCCCACCCGCTATTCCGAGTTGCTGGCGATCGACTTCGATGAGCGGGAAGAGGAGGAAGCGATGGCCGCCATGCAGGAATGGGCGGACGAAGCAGGGCTGGACCCGGCCCGCACCCAGATTTTCACCCGGCGCGGCCGTGTGCGGGACGAGGTGCTGATAGAAGCGGAGCGGCGCAAGGTAGACCTGATCCTCATCGGATCGCATCAACCGTCACTTTCGTCCAAACTGCTCGGCTCCAATGCGTCCGCCATCGTCCACCAATCGCCGATCAGCGTGCTGGTGGTGCGGACGGATGCGAATTAATCATCGATAGTTGAGAGGGGCTTGGTTGCGGGCGGCGGGGCCGCTTCCTACCTGCGGGCCATATCCACTTATCGGAGCCAGCCCGCATGACCGACACTTATACCCCGCCAAAAGTCTGGACCTGGGACAAGGAGGCTGGCGGCCCCTTCGCCAGCATCAACCGGCCGATCGCCGGCTCGACCCATGACAAGGATCTGCCGGTCGGCGATCATCCGCTCCAGCTCTATTCGCTCGCCACGCCCAATGGGCAGAAGGTGACGATCTTGCTGGAAGAATTGCTGGAAGCGGGCGTGTCCGCCGCCGAGTACGACGCCTGGCTGATCCGCATCGGCGATGGCGACCAGTTCGGCAGCGGTTTCGTCGACGTCAATCCCAACAGCAAGATCCCTGCCCTGCTCGACCGCAGCGTATCGCCGCCGCAGCGGGTGTTCGAATCCGGCTCGATCCTGCTCTATCTGGCGGAGAAATTCGGCAAGTTCCTGCCGACCGACCCGGCTGGCCGCACCGAGGCGCTGAACTGGCTGTTCTGGCAAATGGGCGCAGGCCCGCTGCTGGGCGGCGGTTTCGGCCATTTCTTCGCCTATGCGCCGGAGAAATACGAATATCCGATCAACCGCTATACGATGGAAGTGAAGCGGCAGCTGGACCTGTTGGACAAGCGTCTGGCGAACAATGAGTATGTGGCGGGTGCGGAATATACGATCGCCGATATTGCGATCTGGCCCTGGTATGGCGGCGTCGTGCTGGGCCGGGCCTATGGCGCGGCGGAGTTTCTGGACGCCGGCAGCTACACCAACCTGCTGCGCTGGGCCAGGCAGATCGACGCCCGCCCCGCAGTGAAGCGCGGCCGCATGGTCAACAAGGCGAACGGGCCGCTGGAAGAGCAACTGCACGAACGGCACGCCGCGAGCGACTTCGAGACGAAGACGCAGGACAAGCTGGAAGGCACGGCTTAAAATCTGAATTCCCCCTCCCGCTTGCGGAAGGGGGCTAGGGGGTGGGCTGGACGTCGCGATTGCCCACCCCGCTGCGACTAACGCGCTGCGCGCGCAAGTCTCGCTGCCCCTCCCGCAAGCGGGAGGGGAATTGGAAGAGCTTCAATAGCCCACCGTGAACCGCGCCTTGCTATGCTGCGGCTGTTCGATCTCATCGACCAGCGCGATGGCATAGTCGGCGTAGGAGATGCTGCTGTTGCCATCCGCATCGACCAGCAATGCGTCCTTGCCGAGGCGGAAACTGCCCTTGCGGTCGCCAACGAAGAAATAGGCGGACGGCGAGAGGAAGGTCCAGTCGATGTCGTCCACGCCGCGCAGATAGGTCAGGAAATCCGCGCCCCTCCCCGCTTCGGCCTTGTACGCTTCGGGAAATTCCGGGGTGGTGATGAGCGCCACGCCCGGCGCGACCTCCAGGCTGCCGGCGCCGCCGACCACCAGATAGCGGGGCACACCGGAATCGCGTACCGCGCCGACCAGCGAGGCCGGATCGGTGTCGGAGAACATCACCGCGCTGACCACCACATCATGGCCCTTGATCGCTTCGACCAGCGCGCCGGGGTGCTGGACATCACCGGCAACCGCCGTCACCCCATCAACCTTGACCGCATTTTCGGGATGGCGCGAAATGGCCGTCACCTGATGCCCGCGCCGCGCCAGTTCCGCGCTGATTTCCGTGCCAGCGCGGCCGGTGCCGCCGATGATCGCTACTTTCATGCTTCCAATCTCCATATGGTGGTTACTGATGGAAACCAGATAGCGATTGCGATATCATGGTCGCAAGAAGGCACTTTGCTATCACCAGGTTACGCCAAGGAAACCACTATGGATTTGCCCCAGCCGCCCCGCATAGGCGACGCCTATAATCCCGACTGCCCGACCCGCCATGTGCTGGACCGGATCGGCGACAAATGGGCGGTGCTGGTGATGCTGACGCTCAAGGACGGGCCGGTACGCTTCAACGACCTGCGGCGGCGGATTGGGGCGATTTCGCAGAAGATGCTGTCGCAGACGTTGAAGAGCCTGGAGCGCGACGGTCTGGTCAGCCGGGCCGCCTTCCCCACCGTGCCGGTGACGGTGGAATATCGGCTGACGCCGCTGGCCGGCGGGCTGATCGGTATATTGGACCAGATCACCCATTGGGCCGAAAGTCATGTCGGCGATATCATGGCGGCGCGCCGCGCCCATGATGCGGACGCGGCCCTCGCCGCTTAAATTACCCCGCCGCCTTCACGATCTCGGCCCACTCCGTTTCGCTGATCACCTTGATCTCCAGCGCGGCGGCCTGCTTCAGCTTGCTGCCCGCGCCGGGACCAGCCACGACCAGATCGGTCTTGGCGCTGACCGATCCCGCCGCCTTCGCGCCCAGCCGTTCGGCCTGTGCCTTCGCCTCGTCGCGGCTCATCGTCTCCAGCTTGCCGGTGAAGACGACGATCTTGCCGGTCACGGCGCTGGCGGTGGTTTCGACTACATAATCGGGCGGCGACACTTCGCGCAGCAAGTCTTCCCACGCCTCCACATTATGCGGTTCGTGGAAGAAATCGGCCAGCGCATGGCCGACCGCGCTCCCGACATTTTCGACGCCGATATGTTCGGCGATCGCCTTGTCGCGCTTGGCCTGCGTCTCCGCAGGATCGGCGGCGGCGCGCAGGGCGATAATCTCTTCACCGATCACACGGATCGCCGGCAGCGCGGTATAGCGCTTGAGCAGATCCCGCGCCGTCACCGCCCCGACATGGCGGATGCCAAGGCCGAAGAGCAGCTTTGCGGCATCGGGGGCCCGCTTCGCCTCGATCGCGGCGAGCAGATTGTCGACCGACTTTTCCTTCCACCCTTCGCGGCCGATCAGGTCGGGTCGATGCTTTTTCAGGCGGAAGATGTCGGCCGGTTCGGCGATCCAGCCCAGGTCGATAAATTCCTGAATGGACTTCTCCCCCAGCCCCTCGATATCCAGCGCCGCACGGCTGACGAAATGGCGCAGCCGCTCGAACCGCTGGGCCGGACAGATGAGACCGCCGGTACAGCGAAAATCGACTTCCTCCTCCTCGCGCACCGCTTCGGACTGGCAGACGGGGCAATGGGTCGGGAACGGGAAGGGTTCGCGCGCTTCGTCACGAGTCAGATTTTCGACCACCTGCGGGATGACGTCGCCCGCGCGCTGCACGACGATGCGGTCGCCGGGGCGCACGCCCAGCCGCGCAATCTCGTCGGCATTGTGGAGCGTCACGTTAGAGACGACGACGCCGCCCACGGTCACGGGCGTCAGGCGACCCACCGGGGTCAGCTTGCCGGTGCGGCCGACCTGAATGTCGATGGCTTCCAGCGTGGTCTGCGCCCGTTCGGCCGGGAATTTATGGGCGATGGCCCAGCGCGGCGCCTTCGCCACGAAGCCCAACCGCTGCTGCCAGTCGAGCCGGTCGACCTTGTAGACGACACCATCAATATCGAAGGGCAGTTCGGCGCGCGCCGCCTCGATCCCGCGATAATGGGCGATCAGCGCGTCGAGACTATCGACGCAGGCCAGCATGTCCGACACCGGCAGGCCCCAGCTTGCGATCGCCTGCATGACGCCCAGTTGTGTGTCGGCGGGCACTGCACTGTGCGCGCCCCAGCCATGGGCCAGGAAACACAGCGGCCGGGCAGCGGTGACGGTGGCGTCCTTCTGGCGCAGCGATCCGGCGGCGGCATTGCGCGGATTGGCGAACTGGCGCGCCCTTTCAGGGTCGTCCGCCTCGGCCAGCAGGCGTTGATTGAGCGCCACGAAATCGCCCTTGGCCATATAGACTTCGCCGCGCACCTCGAACAGGTCGGGGATGTTCGGGCCGGCCAGTTGCTGCGGAATATCGGGAATCGTGCGGACATTGGCGGTGACATCCTCCCCCGTCGTCCCGTCCCCGCGCGTGGCGGCCAGCACCAAAGCGCCCTTTTCATAGCGTAGCGAGCAAGACAGGCCGTCAATCTTCGGCTCGGCGGTCAGCGCCAGCGGTGCATCGTCGGGCAGAGCAAGAAAGCGGCGGACGCGGGCCAGAAATTCTCCGATATCCTCGTCCGAAAAACCATTGTCCAGGCTCATCATGCGGACGGCATGGGGCACTTTCTTCAGCGCCGATGTGGCGACGGCGCCCACCTGTGCATTGGGAGAATCGGCGCGGATCAGGTGCGGAAAGGCCGCCTCCAGCGCATTATTTTCGCGGATCAGCGCGTCATAGTCTGCGTCGCTGATCTCTGGCGCGTCCTGATCATGATAGAGGCGGTTATGCTTGGCCACCTCCTTCGCAAGGCGCATCAGGCGGTTGGCGGCGTCGGCTTCGGTGAGGGTCGCGGGGTCGGTCATAAAAGCGTCCATAACCTCCTCCGTTCGTCCTGAGTAGCCATTGAGCGAAGCCGAATTGAGCAGGTGAACCATCCCCCGGATGGTTCAGGATTGTCCGGGGGACAATCCGACCTGCTCAACGTATCGAAGGATCGCGCGTTACACCGGATGCTTCGATACGGGTCTTCGACTTCGCTCAGGCCCTACTCAGCACGAACGGCGAATAATTATATGCCCGCCACCGGTACCGTTTCGAAATGCTGCGGGAAGCCGGCGATGATCGGCCGCGCCTTGGCGATCGCAGCACGCACGGCTGGGAGTTTGAGCGAAGCGGCATGGCTTTCGCGGCTGTCCCAGATTTCGGTGATCCAGATCGCGTCCGTATTGGTAGTGTCCAGCGCCACCACATAGGACAGGCAACCGGGCATCCCGCCAGTCGCCGCCGTCAGGATCGCGACCAGTTCGTCGCGCTTGCCGGGTTGGCTCAGCATCTGGCCGATCAGGCCATAGCGGGGTTTGGCCTCCTGCCCGGCGGCGGGCATCGCACTGGCGGCGATCGCGGCGGCGGTCAGGCCAAGCATGTCTCTGCGGTTATGAGTCATATGCTACCCCTCCTCCATGCTGTTCCCCGGCGAAGTTGATGGGAGGCACGTGACTCCCATCAACTTCGCCGGGGAACGGCTACACCCGTTCCAGCAGTCTCTCCGCCTGCGCGCGCGCTTCCGCCGTGATTTCCGCGCCGGACAGCATCCGCGCAATTTCCTCGCGACGCTCAGCATCGCTCAGCGCATGGACGCCGGTGCGCGTCACGGTCCCGTCACTCGACTTGGCGATCAGCATATGGCCCGCGCCCCGCGCCGCGACCTGCGGGCTGTGGGTGACGACCAATATCTGGTTGCTCTGCGCCAGCCGCGCCAGTCGCTCGCCGATCGCATCGGCCACTGCGCCGCCGACGCCCCGGTCGATCTCGTCGAAAATCAAAGTGTCCGCCCCGCCCCGCTCGGCCAGCGCGACCTTGAGCGCCAGGATGAAGCGCGACAATTCACCGCCCGACGCGATCTTCGCCAGCGGCGCGAAGGGCGCGCCGGGGTTGGTCGAGATTTCGAACTCCACCCGGTCCATGCCCTGCCCGCTCCACTGGCCCTCGTCCAGCTGCGCCACCACGGTACGGAACCGCGCGGCGTCCAGCTTCAACGGCGCCAGTTCGCCAGCCACCGCAGCGTCGAGGCGCCCGGCGGCCAGTTGCCGCTCGGCCGACAGCGTCTGCGCCGCCGCGCGATAGGCGTCGGCCTTGCCCGCCACATCCTTTTCCAGCGCGGCGATATGCTCTTCCCCGCCCTCGATCGCGGCCAACTTCGCCGCCATCTCGTCGCGCAGGGCGGCCAGATCGTCGGGCTGCACCTGATGCTTGCGGGCCAGACCGCGCAGGTCGAACAGGCGGGTTTCGATCGAATCGAGCCGGGCGGGATCGAAACTCAGCGCCTCGGCGGCTTCGGCCAGCCGATCCTCCGCCTCGCCCGCTTCGACGACCGCACGATCCAGCGCCTCAAGCACGGCGCCCAGCAGCGGCTCTTCGCCCGCAATCCGGTCGAGCCGGCGCGCCGCCTGCCGCAACTGGGCCAGACCACCATCGGAGCCGGTCAGGCAATCGTTCACGGCGCTCAAATCATCGGTCAGCCGCGCGCCCTTCTGCATGGTCGCGCGCTCTTCTGCGAGGGTCGCTTCCTCGCCCGGTTCGGGCGCGAATTTGCGCAATTCCTCGACCGCATGGGTCAGATAATCACGGTCGCGCGCGGCATTGTCCACCGTCTCGCGCGCGTCGGCCAGCGCGTTGGCGGCGGCGCGCCAGCCCGCATGAGCGGTGGCGACTGCGCCTGCATCGCAACGGCCATAGCTGTCGAGCAACGCCCGATGGCCGCGCGGGTTGAGCAGGCCGCGATCGTCATGCTGTCCGTGGATCTCGACCAGCGATCCGCCAATGTCGCGCAGCAGCGCGGCCGAACAGGGCTGATCGTTGACGAAGGCGCGGCTGCCGCCATCGGCCTTCACCAGACGGCGGATCAACAGCGGCTCGCCCGGTTCCATGTCGATGCCATTGTCAGCGAGCAGCAGGGCGACGCGGGTGGAGGCAGCGGGCGGCTCGAAGGCCGCGACGACGCTCGCCTGCGCCTCACCGTTACGGACCAGACCGCTATCGGCGCGCGCACCCAGCGCCAGGCCCAGCGAGTCGAGCAGGATCGATTTGCCCGCGCCGGTTTCACCTGTCAGCACGGACAGGCCGGCGCCGAACTCCAGGTCCAGCGCTTCGATCAGCACGACATTGCGGATGGCGAGCGAGGTTAGCAGCGCGATAACTCCCCCCTCCCTTTCAAGGGAGGGGTCAGGGGGTGGGTGCGCCGCGCCAGCGGCGCCTGCAACGGCGAGGTTGGACGCTCGCTTCGCTCGCGACCCACCCCAACCCCTCCCTTGAAAGGGAGGGGCTAAAAAACGTTAAGCCTTGCCGCCATGTTGCTGCATCAGCTTGTAGCTGCGTTCATACCATTTGGTGCCGGGATAGTTGCGACCCAGCACGGCGGCGGCCTTCTGCGCTTCGGCGGGAATGCCGAGCGAGAGATAGGATTCGACCAGACGCTCCAGCGCTTCAGGCGTGTGGGTCGTGGTCTGATATTTGTCCACCACCGAACGGAAGCGCAACGTGGCGGCGAGCCACTGGCCACGGCGCTGGTAGAAACGGCCGACTTCCATTTCCTTGCCGGCCAGATGGTCGTTGACCAGATCGACCTTCAACCGCGCGTCGGCGGCGTAGCGGGTGTCGGGATAACGGCGGATCAGTTCGCCCAGCGCATCCAGCCCCTGCTGCGTGATCTTCTGGTCGCGGGTGACGTCGGCAATCTGCTCATAATAGCAGAGCGCGATCAGATAATAAGCGTAGGGCGCGTCCTTGTTGCCGGTATGGATCGACAGGAAACGCTGCGATGCGGCGATGGACTCATTATAGTCCTGATTCATATAATAGCTGAACGCGGACATGAGCTGCGCCCGGCGCGCCCAGGGCGAATAAGGATGCTGGCGCTCCACCTCGTCGAACAGGGCAGCGGCGAGCTTGTACTGACCACGATCGAGCCGATCCTTACCGCTGTTATACAGGGTCGACACGTCGCGGGCGACATATTGGGTGTCGGCCTTGTTCTTCGATGTGGAGCAGCCGGTGAGCACGGGCGAGGCGATCAGGACCAGGGCGGTGGCCGCGCCGATGCGCGTCAGGGTTTTCGTCAGCATGGCCGGGTCATAGCCGAGCGGATCGCCGTCGCCAAGCGGCAGAATGCGCCTTCGTCAACAGGCTGACGCAGCGGGCAGATCAAGCCGGGCGATCGCACCACCCTGCGCTCTTGCGGTAAGGGCGAAACGCCCGCCCAACTGGGCCGCAAGCGCATGGGCGATGCGCAGGCCGAGCGACTGGCCTGCATCGCCGCCGGGCGCCAGACCATGCCCGTCGTCGGCCACTTCCAGCGCCAGCGCACCATCCGCCGCCTCCAGACTGACATGGATATGGCCGGCGCGATCGGGCAGGCCATGTTCGATCGCATTGCTGACCGATTCCGCCACGACCAGCGCCAGCGGCACGGTGATATTGGGGTCCAGCCGCAGACCGGCCGGCGCCGTCACGGTCAGGGCGACGTCCTGCCGCCCGCTGGCATCCATGATATCAGCGGTCAGCATCGACAGAAAACCGTGCATGTCCTGCCCCGCCCCCGACGGATCATAAAGTGTCCGGCTGATCCGCCCGACCAGCCCCACCCGCTCGGACGCATCATCCAGCGCGCGACGGGCGACGTCATGATCGACATGGCGGCGCTGGAGCGCGAGCATCGCCGCGACCACCTGCAAATTATTGGACACGCGATGCTGCAATTCCTGAAACAGCAGTTCACGATGATCGGCCAGCGTCCGGCTGCGTTCCCGCTCCACCGCCAGGTTGAAATTGGCGCGCTGCATGAAGTGAATGAGCGCGATATCGACCGCCACGACCCCGCTGTAGAACAGCATCGCCACGACCACCGCAGGGTTGATCGCAAAGCCGTTATGCGGCGGAATGAACACATACCAGGAGATTATCCCGCACAGCAGGCCGGCGAAGATGCCGGGCCGCACGCCAAACAGGAAAGAGGAGAGGATGACGGCGGGAAAGAAGGTAACGAACGGATAGCCGACCGGCAGCAAAGGGTCCGCCGCTACGCGCAGCAGCAGCGCCGAGACGCAGAAGATGCTCGTCAGCACATAGGCGTAGAGCGGCCGGTCGAGCACAAGCGGCAGGCGTTCGACAAAGCGCTCATTCCTTCGCTGCACCACGCCCCCCCCATCAGACCATCGTTACACTATCAGAAGTTTGCCCTGCTTCCTTGATCGAAGTTAGCGCGCGGAAAGGCAAATGCAAAAACGGGGCGCCCGGCGGACCGGGCACCCCGTTATTTTCAGATCATATCCGGTCGATTGACCGAAGCGATGCTTAGTCCTGGGTCAGGAAATCGGGCAGACCGCCGCTGGGGCCATCGTCATTGCCGCCTTCGCCGCGTTCACGACGGGGACCACGGTCACCGCCATCACGGCGCGGACCACGATCGCCACCGCGACCGCCACGGTCGCCGCCGTCACGACGCGGGCCACGGCCACGATCGCCCCGATCACCGCGCCCTTCACCACCACGATCGCCGCGCGGTTCACGCGGTTCGCGGGCAGGACGGGTGTCTTCCAGCTCTTCGCCGGTTTCCTGATCGACGACGCGCATGGACAAGCGAACCTTGCCGCGCGGGTCGATTTCGAGAACCTTGACCTTCACTTCCTGACCTTCCGACACGACGTCGGTCGGCTTTTCGACGCGCTCATTCTTCATTTCGGACACGTGGACGAGGCCGTCCTTGCCACCCATGAAGTTCACGAACGCACCGAAATCGACGATGTTGACGACCTTGCCGGTGTAGACCTTGCCGACTTCGGCTTCCTCGACGATGCCGAGAATCCACTTCTTGGCGGCCTCGATCTGGGCGGTGTCGGACGAGGAGATCTTGATGATGCCTTCGTCGTCGATGTCGACCTTCGCGCCAGTTTCGGCAACGATTTCGCGGATGACCTTACCACCGGTGCCGATGACGTCACGGATCTTCGACTTGTCGATCTGGATCGTCTCGATGCGCGGGGCATGCGCCGACAGTTCGGTGCGGGTCGAGGACAGCGCCTTGCTCATCTCACCCAGGATATGGGCGCGGCCTTCCTTCGCCTGACGCAACGCGACTTCGAAGATTTCCTGCGTGATGCCGGCAACCTTGATGTCCATCTGCATCGTGGTGATGCCTGCTTCGGTACCGGCCACCTTGAAGTCCATGTCGCCCAGATGATCCTCGTCGCCCAGAATGTCGCTGAGGACAGCGAAATTCTTGCCTTCCAGGATCAGGCCCATGGCGATGCCCGAAACCGGGCGCTTCAGGGGCACACCGGCGTCCATCATCGAGAGCGAACCGCCGCAGACCGTCGCCATCGACGACGAGCCGTTGGACTCGGTGATGTCCGAGAGAACGCGGATGGTGTAGGGGAACTCGTCCTTGCTGGGCAGCACGGGGTGCAGCGCACGCCATGCCAGCTTGCCATGGCCGACTTCACGACGGCCCGGCGCGCCGAAGCGGCCGACTTCACCGACCGAATAGGGCGGGAAGTTATAGTGCAGCATGAAGTTTTCATAATGCAGGCCGGTCAGGCCGTCGATCATCTGCTCGGCGTCCTTGGTGCCCAGCGTGGTGGTGCAGATGGACTGCGTCTCACCGCGCGTGAACAGGGCCGAACCATGGGTACGGGGCAGGAAGCCGACCATCGCTTCGATCGGACGGATCTGCGTGGTGGTGCGGCCGTCGATGCGCTTGCCGTCCTTCAGGATGGCGCCGCGCACGATTTCCGCTTCCAGCTTCTTGGTCAGCTTGATGCCGGCCATCACGGTCTGGGCATCCAGGCCTTCAGCGGTGAAGGATGCCTTCGCCTTGGCGCGGGCTTCGTTCAGCGCGTTCGAGCGGGCCGACTTGTCGGTCAGCTTGTAGGCTGCCGTGATGTCCTTGCCGATCAGCTTCTTCAGCTTCTTCTTCAGGTCTTCCAGATTGTCGCCCTTGGCGATGTCCCACGGATCCTTGGCAGCCTTTTCAGCCAGGTCGATGATCGCGTTGGCAATCTTCTTCGACGCTTCATGGGCGAACAGGACCGCGCCCAGCATGACGTCTTCCGACAGTTCCTTGGCTTCGGATTCGACCATCATCACCGCGTTGCCGGTGGCGGCGACGACCAGGTCGAGTTCGCCGGTCTTCACTTCGTCCAGCGACGGGTTCAGCTGATATTCGCCATCCTTGTACCCGACGCGGGCGGCGCCGATCGGGCCCATGAAGGGCACGCCTGACAGCGTCAGTGCGGCCGAAGCGGCGATCATCGCTACGATATCGGGCTCGCTTTCGCCGTCGAACGACAGAACCTGCGCGATCACGTTGATTTCGTTATAGAAACCTTCGGGGAACAGCGGGCGGATCGGACGGTCGATCAGGCGGGAAACGAGCGTTTCCTTTTCCGTCGCGCCACGTTCACGCTTGAAGAAGCCACCGGGAATGCGACCGGCGGCGCTGTACTTTTCCTGATAGTGGACGGTCAGCGGGAAGAAGTCCTGGCCTTCCTTCACGCTCTTGGCGGCGGTCACGGCGCACAGCACCACGGTTTCGCCATAGGTCGCCAGCACGGCAGCGTCAGCCTGACGCGCGATACGGCCGGTTTCGAGGGTCAGCGTCTTGCCAGCCAGCTCGATCGAAACTTTCTTTACATCGAACATAGAGTTTTCCTTCGCCCACCTGGCCCTATTGCCAGGCGGGGCCTTTGTTGAACCTTAAGGTCCATGGGTGGAGAGCCTTACCTCTCCTCCGTTCGCCCTGAGCCTGTCGAAGGGCGCGCCTGAGCGAAGCGATGGCTTCTGGCCTCTCTTCGATCGGCGGTGGGCTTCGACTTCGCTCAGCCCGAACGGTGGTGGGGACATTCCCCGGATCATGACGCCGTGCCGGATTGCCCGGAGCCATGTTGTCAGAATCGGAAACGGCCCCGAATGGGGCCGTCCCTTATTAGCAGGCTTACTTGCGCAGGCCCAGCTTGGCGATGAGGTCGGTGTAACGCGCCCCATCCTTCTTCTTCAGATAGTCCAGCAGCGAACGGCGCTTGTTGACCAGCATCAGCAGGCCGCGACGGCTGTGGTTATCCTTGTGATGACCCTTGAAATGCTCGGTCAGGTTGGTGATGCGTTCCGTCAGGATCGCAACCTGGACTTCCGGCGAACCGGTGTCACCCTCAGCGCGGGCATATTCCTTGATAAGCGCTTCTTTGCGCTCGGCAGTGATCGTCATCTGTCTTCTTCCTTCGGCATCAGGTTAAATCCACGCACTACCCGGATGTCTCCGTCCTGTGCTTCGACCAGCGCCACGGGAATGTTCCCGTCAAACGCCAGATGAAGACCGGTGGCAATGTCGGACCCCGAAAGCACCTTCCCCTGACGGAGAGCCAGCGCTTCATCGGGAGAGACTGCAAGAGCCGGGATGTCGTCCAGCCCTGCGGTCAGCGGCAGCATAAGTCTGCCGATTGCGCCGCCCCTAGCAGCTTCGTCCAGTTTGTCCAGCGAAATCGCGGTTTCCAGCGTGAACGGCCCGGCCTTGATCCGGCGCAACATGGTGACATGACCGACCGTACCCAGCGCCAGCGCGATGTCGCGGGCCAGCGAGCGGATATAGGTGCCCTTGGACACATGGGCGCGAAGGGTGACTTCGGAAATCCTCTCCCCTTGGGGGAGAGGATAGCAAGGCTCGGCAGCTTGCTGCCTAGCCGCGCTTGGAGAGGGGGTTGGCGCACCCTCCCCCTCTCCAGGCTCCGCTAACCCGCTTCGCGGGCAAGCTGCACCATCCTCTCCCCCTTGGGGAGAGGATATTTCCAACACATGGATCGTCACCGACCGCAGCTTCATCTCCACGACCTCCCCCTTGCGGGCAAGGTCATAGGCGCGCTGACCGTCGATCAGGATAGCGCTGTAGGCAGGCGGCGCTTGCTCGATCGGACCAGTAAAACGCGGCAGCACAGCCTCTATCTCGGCCAGCGTGGGCACATGATCGCTTTCCGCAATGACCTTCCCCTCCAGATCCAGCGTATCCGTCTGGCTTCCGAACGCGATCGTGAAGTCGTAAATCTTGTCGCTGTCGAGCATCCGCCCCGCCAGTTTGGTCGCCTCGCCCACCGCGATCGGCAGCACCCCAGTCGCCAGCGGATCAAGCGTTCCGCCATGGCCGACCTTCCACTTTTCCGTGCCGCCCAGCACTTCCCGCTGGGTCCGTAGCGCGCGCTTCACCGCGCTGACCGCCTGCGTCGAACCGAGGCCATGGGGTTTGTCGAGAATGATCCAGCCGTGCATGGCGGCGCGCTTACCTCTCCCCCTCTGTCCTGTCAGCCCTTAATGCGTTAGTGGACCGCCCATGACCATCAAGCTCATCTGCCTCGATGCCGACGATACGCTCTGGCATAATATGCGCCATTTCCACGCGACCGAAACCGCGCTGTTCGACATGCTGCGCCCGTTCGCGGCAGCCGATGTGACGCGCGAACGCATGATCGCCTGCGAAATTCGCAACCTGCCGCTCTATGGCTATGGCGCCAAGGGCTTCACCCTCTCGATGATTGAGACGGCAATGGACCTGGCGGGCGACAAACTCTCCACCGGGACGATCAGGGAGATATTGGCGGCGGGCCGTGCCTTGATGGCGCATCCCGTCGACCTGTTCGACGGCGTCGAAGAGACGTTGGAGCGGCTTGCGAAGATTGCGCCACCGGTGCTGGTGACCAAAGGCGACCTGCTGCATCAGGAAAGCAAGCTGGCTGCATCAGGAAAGCAAGCTGGCTGCATCAGGCCTTGGCGAGCTGTTTTCCGGCATCGAAATTGTCAGCGACAAGAAAGTGGACACGTTCCGCACGCTCTTTTCGCGTTGGAATATCGCCCCGCAAGAAGCGGTAATGGCGGGCGATTCCATGCGTTCCGACATATTGCCTGCGCTGGAAGCCGGGGCATGGGCCGCCTTCATCCCGCAGGAAGGCGCATGGGTGCATGAAAGCGCCCCCGCCCCGTCGGATCATGCCTGCTTCACGCAACTGGCGCGCCTTGCAGACCTGCCGGACTGGATCGCGACGATCAGTTGATCCGCGCCTGCCACTCGTCGACCAGGATCGAATAGATCACCGTATCGCGGACATGGCCGGTCCAGGTGATGCGCTGCTTGCGCAGCACGCCCTCGCGCACCGCGCCCAGTTTCTCCACCGCCTTTTGCGATCGGACATTGCGCTGGTCGATGCAGAATTCGATGCGGGTGAAACCACAATCCAGCGCCCGACCGATCAGCAGCGGCTTTATCCGGCCATTCAGGCCCGTGCCACGCGCGGCCGGCGTCATATAGGTGCCGCCCAGTTCCAGCCAGTTGTCGGCGGCGGCCACGCGCAGAAAACCGGACATGCCGACCGACACCCCATCCGCCACGATCAGAAAGGGAAAGCGGTCCGGGTTGGCGATGGTCGCATCGAATATCGCATCGAAATGGTCCCCCGACCAGTTGGCGGGAAAAATCTCCCACACCGGATCATCCACCGGGCACAGCGGGCGCAGCGCCTCGCGATGTTCTTCGCGCAGTTGCTCCAGATACAGGCCCGGCGCGTCAATCGGCGCCAGCAATTGCTCCATCCGGTTCATCGCTGCATCTGCTCCACAAAATGGCGGCGACACAGCGCCACATAACGGTCATTGCCGCCAATCTCGGTCTGGTCGCCCTGCCGGATCGCCCTGCCCTGCCCGTCTACGCGCAGGTTCATGATCGCCTTGCGCCCGCATTCGCAGATCGTCTTGATCTCGCTCAGCGAGTCGGCCAGCCCCAGCAGCGCCGCGCTGCCGGGGAAAAGCTGCCCCTGAAAATCGGTGCGGATGCCATAGCAGAGGACCGGGATGCCAAGCCGGTCGCATACCGCGCCCAACTGCCATACCTGCGCCTCCGTGAGGAACTGCGCCTCGTCCAGCAGCACGCAGGAGAGCGTCGTCATCTCATGCTGCGCGGCGATGGCGGCAAAGATATCGACGTTGGGATCGAACAGATGCGCCTGCGCCTCCAGCCCGATGCGCGACACGATCCGGCCATGGCCATAACGATCGTCCAGCGCGGCGGTCCACAGCATCGTGTCCATGCCGCGCTCACGATAGTTGAAGTCCGATTGCAGCAGGGTGGTCGATTTCCCCGCATTCATCGAACTGTAGTAGAAATAGAGTTTCGCCATGCCTCGCTTTAGCGAATGGTCGGCGCCACGCCAGCCAGGAAACGGACCAGCGCGTCGGCGAGCGCGATGCGGCTGTCGGAGAAACTGTGATCCGTCGGCCAGACCATCAGCCGCGAATCCGGATTGGCACCCTGCGCGTCGGCGGCCACCTTGCGCGCCATGGCGCCGATGCCCCGCTCCGCACCGATGATGGTCAGCGGGCGGCGGGCATAGCCGGCCAGCCGCCGGCCCAGATCGAACTTCTGTCCATCCGCCTTGATCTCGCCGGTCAGGCTTTCATAGGTCGCCCCGTTGAGCGGCGGCAGGTCGCCCGCCACTTCCACCTTCCAGCCCGCCTCGCCTTCGGCGTTCGCCAGCGACGCCACGGTCTGCGCCGGATCCCAGGGGTCGATCAGGAACAGGCCGGCGACACGCGGGTCGGCAGCGGCGGCATCGGCGGCCATGAAACCGCCCATACTGTGCCCCGCAACCACGATCGCGCTGGTATCGATACGATATTTCGCCACGACTGAAGGCTGTTGCAGATATTGCAGCGCAGCAAAGCCATCCTCCGACGCATGGCCGAAGGAGAAGGTGCCGGGGCTGCCCCACGACCCGCGATAATGGAGCGTCAGCACATTCCACCCGGCCCGCCGCGCCGCCTGCGCCAGGTCCAGATTCTGCTCATTACCGGGGAAGCCGTGGAGCAGCAGCAGCGTGGGATGCAAGCCCGATCCCGCGGCCGTGTACATCACCGCATTCATCGCCCCATCCTCGACCGGAATGACGAAGGCGGCCATGCCAGCGGGGTTGGCGGCATCGGGTTTCGGGTCAGCGATGACGGCGTGATGGATAGCGGGTTCTTTGGCGATGGCGGGCGTGGCTGCGCAAGACAGAAACGCACAAGACAACCAGAAAGCCCGCATGATTATTCCCCGTTTCTATACCAAGGTGATGACGGCAACGGGCGGGGAATCCCCCGCCAGTTTTTCGATCCGCCGGTCGAATGTCAGAAAAGCATCGGTTTCACCAGCCATGGACAGATGCATCATGTCGGCAAAATCGGCCCCTGCGGCGAAGCGATCCAGCACCCAATGCATGGCGGGCGGAAATCCGATGGCTTCCGGCAAATCGATGACATCGCGAAAAGCCGCCTCGATCCGCTCGCGCGACCAATCATAGCTGGCGCGCAATACCCATTCGGTTTCCATCGCCACTGTCGGCAGCAAAACAAATCCGTGACTGATGCGCTCAGCCGCCAACGCTGCCTGCGTGAGATCATCGCCCGTCAGAAAGCGGACCAATATGCTGGTATCGACGGCTGCTGCCATCAGTCCTGCCGGTCGCGAAACATCTGCGCAATCGCCTCGTCCATTTCTTCAATGGAAACCGGCGGACCTTGATGCTGATAACGTGCCCGGACGCCAACCATGATCTCATCGAAACTGCGGCCGGATTTTCTGTGCTGGGGCCTCAACAACACGCCGCCGCCCATCGGCACCACGTCCAGCACCTGCCCCGGCGCAAGGCCAAGCTGGTCGCGAACATCCTTAGGGATGACGACCTGGCCTTTTGCCGACAGGGTGGTTTTGGCGTTCATGACGGTAAGATGCGTCTTACCGTCAGCGAAGTCAATCTTCGCCCTCGTCCGGTGTCAGGTCGCGGGCCACCTTGGGATCGCGCAGCAGCTTGTCGATATGGCTGCCCTCGTCAAAGCTCTCGTCGGCCAGGAACTTCAGCTTCGCCGCATATTTGAGCGCTATGCGATGCGCGACCTCGCGCTGGAGATAGGCGGTGTTGGTACGCAGCGCCTTCAGCACCGCTTCTTCGTCCTGCCCCAGCAGCGACTTGATGAACACGGTCGCGTGGCGCAGGTCGGGCGACATGCGCACTTCGGTGACGCTGACGACATGCTTGGCCAGCACATCGTCATGCACGTCGCCGCGCTGGAGAATGTCCGACAGGACATGGCGCACCTGTTCACCTACGCGCAGCAGACGGACGGAGGGGCCTTCGTTGGATTGCGTCATGACTTCAACCACATAATAACGGGCATGAACGGCAGCAGCAGAAAGGAAAGCATCGGCAGACATCCCCAAAGACATCCATCCGACACCCATAGACAACCCCGCCCCATGTCAGCGGCGGTGCCGTCCTCCTCTTCCTCCTGCTGCCTTTTCAGGCTCACAGCGTGCGCTGACGCTCTTCGACCTCGAACAGTTCCAGCGTATCGCCGGCCTTGATGTCGTTCGTGTCCTGCAACACCGCACCGCACTCCATGCCGGCGCGCACTTCGGACACATCGTCCTTGAAGCGACGCAGCGACGCGATGTTGGTACGCGACACGATGACATCCGACCGGGTGAGACGCGCGGACAGCCCCTTGCGGATGATGCCGTCGAGGACAAGCAGACCAGCCGCCTTGTCCTTCTTGCCCGCCGGGAACACCTGAAGCACTTCGGCCCGACCCACGATCGTTTCGATGCGTTCGGGCGCCAGCTGGCCCGCCATTTCGCCACGCACTTCTTCAAGAAGATCGTAGATCACGTCATAATAGCGCAGCGAGATCTTCTCGCGCTCCGCCAGCTGACGCGCCTTGGCATTGGGGCGGACGTTGAAGCCGATCAGCGGCGCGCGGCTGGCAGCGGCCAGCGTGACGTCGCTTTCAGTGATCGCGCCGACACCCGAATGCAGGATGCGCACCTTGATCTCGTCGGTCGAAATCTTGTTGAGCGACGACACGATCGCTTCGACCGAACCCTGCACGTCGCCCTTCACCACCACCGGATATTCGATGACGGTCGTGTTCAGCGCCGAGAACATATGTTCGAAACTGGTCGGCGCGGTGGTGGTGCGCTTCTTGGTTTCCTGTTCCTGACGATAAGCGGCGACTTCGCGGGCGCGGGCTTCATTTTCCACGACGGTGAGCTGATCGCCGGCCTTGGGCACGCCCGACAGACCCAGCACCTCGACCGGAGCCGAAGGTCCGGCAGACTTCACCTGCTGGCCCTTGTCGTTGACCAATGCGCGCACCTTGCCGCTCTCAGACCCGATGACGAAGGTGTCGCCGATCTTGAGCGTACCCTTGCGGACCAGCACAGTGGCGACGGCGCCACGGCCCTTGTCCAGCTGCGCCTCGATCACATTGCCTTCGGCTGCGCGATCGGGGTTGGCGGTCAGTTCCATGACTTCGGCCTGAAGCAGAATCTTCTCGATCAGTTCGTCGAGGCCCGTCTTCTTGAGCGCGGACACTTCGACATCCTGGACGTCGCCGCCCATGTCTTCGACCACAATCTCATGCTCCAGCAGGCGCTCACGCACCTTCTGCGGGTTGGCTTCGGGCTTGTCGCTCTTGTTGATCGCCACGATCATCGGGACGCCAGCAGCCTTGGTATGGTTGATGGCTTCGATCGTCTGCGGCATCAGGCCGTCGTCCGCCGCCACCACCAGGATGACGATGTCGGTGACGTTTGCACCGCGAGCACGCATTTCCGAGAAGGCTTCGTGACCCGGCGTGTCGAGGAAGGTGATGACATCGCCCCCCTTGGTCGTCACCTGATAAGCGCCGATATGCTGGGTGATGCCGCCGCTTTCGCCCGCGACCACATCGGTCCCGCGCAGCGCGTCGAGCAGCGAGGTCTTGCCATGGTCGACATGGCCCATGATCGTCACGACCGGAGCGCGATGCTTCAGCGTTTCGGGGGCATCAGCCTCGCCTTCCATGCCGATTTCAACGTCGGCTTCGGACACGCGCTGGATGCGATGGCCGAATTCTTCGACCAGCAGTTCCGCCGTATCCTGATCGATCGGCTGGTTGAGCGTGACCGCCGTGCCCATCTTGAACAGGGCCTTGACCAGGTCCGCGCCCTTTTCGGCCATACGGTTGGCCAGTTCCTGCACGGTGATGCTTTCGGGCACCACGACGTCACGGACCTGCTTGTCGCGCGGCTGGGCGCCGCCCGCATAATGAGCGCGACGCTCCTTTTCACGCGCACGCTTGAGCGCGGCGAGGCTGCGGGCACGGGCGCTGTCGTCATCGGCGAGCGCCTTGGTGACGGTCAGCTTGCCGGACTGGCGACGATTGTCATCACCCTTCTTGGCGCGATCGGGCTTGGCCGGCTCGGGGCGCTTGGCCGGCGTGACCGGGGTAAAGCGACGCGGCGGCGGCACGGCAGCCGCCGTGCTGGCAGGGCGTTCAGCCGCATTGGCCGGCGCGGCAGCGGGTGCTGCGGCGGGCGTCGGTGCAGCGACAGGCGCGGCGGGCACCTCGACGACAGGCTGCGGCGCAGGCTCTTCGACCGGTGCGGGCGCAGCGGCAGCCGCGGCTTCGGCCGCTTCTGCTGCCTGGCGATTTTCCTCGGCGCGGCGCTTTTCTTCCTCGCTGGCGGCGATGCGCGCGGCATCCTCACGACGGCGCGCATCTTCCAGCGCGGTCATGCGGGCTTCCTCGGCTTCACGCAGCAGCTTGGCCTGCAATTCCTGACGCGACATCAGGCTCTGCGGCGGCGCCTGACGCACCGGGGCGGGCTGCGGCGCGCGGGTCTGCTGCGGCGCGGGCGCGGCGGGGCGCGGCGCAGGGGCCTGCGCGACGGGCGCAGGGGCGGGTTCGGCCTGGGGCGCAGCCGCAGGAGCGCCACCGGTCGTCTCACCGGGCTTGCCCAGGACGCGGCGCCGCTTCACCTCAACCACGACCGTATTCTTGCGGCCATGGCTGAACTGCTGCTGCACCTGACCGGATTCCACGGTCCGCTTGATGCCCAGCGGCTTGCGACCCAGAACCGGCTTGTCTTCCTTGCTGTCACTCATAAGTTCGAACTTAACCCTTCACTTCCGCTTCGGCCGGATAGGCCCGCCGACGCCTTTATTCTTCGATGCTTCTGGCCCGCGCCCGCAGGCGCAATGCCTAATCGGGAACGTCCGGCGCATCAGCGGAGACATGCTCCCCATGCACGGACGCCCCGTTAGCGCAACCCAGATAGCTTTCCAAGCGGCCTATGGCCGCGCGCAGGCGCGAAGCTGCCCGCGAGTCGGTCACCGCGATATGGACGACATTATCGCGCCCCATTGCCATAGATAGGGCGTCGCGGTCCACAGGCAAGGTGATGCCTGCCAAATCCGTGCCTTCCGCTTCCTGCCCGACGCGCAGCGCCTGATCCAGTTTGCGATTGCCGTCCGCCGCCGCATCGGCGGCGTGGAGCAGCAATTGCACCTGCCCCTTGCGGCAGGCGACGTCGATTTTTTCGGAACCGGTCAGCAGCATGGACGCCCGCGCCTCCAGCCCCAGCCGGTCGAGCAGCGTCTTGCGCAGCCCCGACTCGATCATGGCGGGCAGGTCGGCGGGAATGTCGAGCGCCCCATCCTTGAAGGATCGAGCGAGCCCGGCTTTCAGCTTGCCCTTGGCGAGCGCGACTTCCAGTTCGGCGCGCGATACGCCGACCCATGCCCCCCGCCCCGGAGCCTTGGCGCGGATGTCGGGCAGCACCTGACCCTCCGGGCCGATCGCCAGACGGATCAGCGTTTCGGGGTCGGCACGGTCGCCGGTCAATATACATTTGCGTTCGGTCATGCGCGCCCCTCCGCCAAAACGGATGAAAGGGCAAGACCAACGCTGTCGAGAGGCCTTATTCTCTCATCGGGGAGTGTCCGCAACATTGGCGTCCTCCCTTATTAGAGATGCAAGATCGACAGCCGTCAGCACGCCCGGCCGCTGCATGAGCGACCGGGTGCAATATGCTGACAGGATGCCGTCAAAAGCCATGGAGACTTACGCTTCCTCTTCGAACCAGTGCGCGCGCGCGGCCATGATGATCTCATTGCCCTGCTCGTCCGACAGGCCATAGGCCGCCAGGATGCCGCCCTTGTCGTCGCTGTTGCTGTCCGTCTTGCGGCGACGCTGATCGATACGCTTCTTCTGTACCAGTTCGTCGGTGGCGAGATCGGCCAGATCGTCGAGCGTCTTGATGCCCGCCTTGCCCAGCGTGACCAGCATCGCTTCAGTCAGGTGCGGGATGTCGGCCAGCGCATCCTCGACGCCCAGATTGGTACGTTCTTCGCGTGCGGCCTGTTCGCGGCGCTCCAGTGCTTCCTGCGCACGGTTCTGAAGCTCGGCGGCCAGTTCCTCGTCGAACCCTTCGATCGCCGCCAGTTCGTCCACCTCGACATAGGCGACTTCTTCCAGCTCGCCGAACCCTTCGGCGACCAGCAGCTGCGACAGCGTCTCGTCCACATCCAGTTCGTTCTGGAACATTTCGGAGCGGGCTACGAATTCCTTCTGGCGCTTCTCGCTGGCATCGGCTTCGGTCATGATGTCGATCGCCTTGCCGGTCAGCTGGCTGGCGAGACGGACATTCTGACCACGACGGCCGATGGCGAGCGACAGCTGATCGTCGGGCACGACGACTTCGATGCGTTCTTCTTCCTCATCGATGACGACGCGGGCGACCTGCGCGGGCTGCAATGCGTTGACGACGAAGGTCGCGGTATCTTCCGACCAGGGGATGATGTCGATCTTTTCGCCCTGCATTTCCTGCACGACGGCCTGCACACGGCTGCCCTTCATGCCGACGCAGGCACCGACCGGATCGATGCTGCCGTCGCGGCTGATGACGCCGATCTTGGCGCGGCTGCCCGGATCGCGGGCGGCGGCCATGATGGTGATGACGCCGTCGTAGATTTCGGGGACTTCCTGCGCGAACAGCTTCTTCATGAATTCGGGATGCGCGCGGCTCAGGAAAATCTGCGGCCCGCGATTTTCGCGACGCACGTTCAGCACGACCGACCGGATGCGGTCGCCGACGCGAACCACTTCGCGCGGGATCTGCTGGTCGCGGCGGATCACGCCTTCGGCGCGGCCGAGGTTCACGACGACATGGCCGAATTCGACCGACTTGACGACGCCGGTGATGATCTCACCCACGCGGTCCTTATATTCCTCGAACTGGCGCTCGCGCTCGGCGTCGCGCACCTTCTGGAAGATCACCTGCTTGGCCGACTGGGCGTCGATGCGGCCCAGGTCGATCGGAGGCAGCGGATCGACGATGAAGTCGCCGACCACGGCGTCCTTCTTCAGCTTCTGGCCCTGCTTCAGGTCCACCTGCTTGAAATAATCATCGACCGCCTCGACCACTTCGACGACGCGCCACAGGCGCAGGTCGCCGCTGTCCGGGTCCAGCTTCGCACGGATGTCGTTCTCGGCACCATAGCGGGCGCGCGCGGCGCGCTGGATCGCATCTTCCATCGCCTCGATGACGATGGCCTTGTCGATCATCTTTTCGCTGGCCACCGAATTGGCGATGGCGATCAGTTCGGCCCGATTGGCGGAAATGGCGTTGGCCATGACTTTATGAACCCTTATTCTTCGGTTTCAAATTCATCCGCCCCATCGGAAGAGAGCGGCATGCTAGCAGAAATCAGCCTGTCGGTCAGCACCAGCTTGGCGTCGCCGATCAGCGAAAACGGAATGGCGACATCCCCGGCCTTGGCGTCGGTGAAGAGGACATCCTCCCCCTCCACGCCATTCAGGATGCCACGGAAACTCTTGCGACCCTCGACGATTTCGATGGCGTTGATCTTCGCTTCATGTCCGGACCATTCAAGGAAGTCGTGCAGGCGGGTCAGCGGGCGGTCGATGCCGGGCGAGCTGACTTCGAGGCGATAAGCCTCCTCGATCGGGTCATGCTCGTCCATCACATCCGAAATGCGGCGCGAGATGGTGGCGCAATCCTCGATCACCAACTGCTTGGTCTTGGGATTTTCAGCCATGATCTGGAGCGTATATTCGTCGCCCGACCCGAAAAGCTTGATGCGCACAAGGTCGAAGCCCAAAGCCTTCACCTCGGGTTCGATCAGCGCGGTCAGTTCGGCGATGTCCGCCATGCAGTCTCCGGAAACAAATATGTGCGTCTTCCCGCGCCGCGAGCGATCTGCCCGCGACCCTGACATGTTTGACGATGTAAGGAAGCAAGAGCGATATAGGCATGGTGCGGGAAATCTGCAACATTATTCGTGCCCGATCATTTCCTGCGCATCATCCTGCGCCCCCAGCCCCATCATGGAGACGAATATGCGCCATTTGACGCTCGCCGCCCTGCCCCTCCTCCTGATCGCCTGCTCCGGCGAAGGCGCCAACAGCCAGACCACCACCGCCGGCGAAAAGCCGTTCAAGACCTCCGTCATCGCCGACTTCGATTCGCCCTGGGCCATGACATTCCTGCCTGACGGCCGCGCGCTGGTGACGGAGAAGGCGGGCGAGATGATCCTGTTCGATCCGAAGAACGGCACCAAGATTCCGGTCGCCGGCATCCCGAAGGTCGACAGCGCAGGCCAGGGCGCCCTGATGGACGTGGTCCTCTCGCCGACCTTCGCCAAGGACAAGGCCGTCTATTTCAGCTTTTCCGAAGAGCGCGATGGCCTCAAGGGCGTAGCGCTGGCCAAGGGCGCCTTCAATCAGGCAAGCGACGGCACCACAAAGCTGGACGGCGTGACCGTCATTTTCCGCGCCAGCCCCTATGTCGATGGCAACGGCCATTATTCGGGCCGCATCGCCTTCTCGCCCGACGGCAAATATCTTTTCTTCACCAATGGCGAGCGGCAGAAATTCGATCCTGCCCAAGACCCCAAGTCGACGCTGGGCAAGGTGCTGCGCCTGAACCTCGACGGCACGCCGGCAGCGAACAATCCGTTGGCGGCCAAAGGCTTCAACCCTGCCATCTGGTCCTATGGCCATCGCAACCTGCTGGGCATCGCCTTCGATAAGGACGGCCGCCTGTGGGAACAGGAAATGGGGCCGAAGGGCGGCGACGAGGTCAACCTCAATCAAGCCCGGCCTCAACTATGGCTATCCCAAGGTATCGAACGGCGACCATTATGACGGCAAGCCGATCCCCGACCATGCCCCCGGCGATGGGTTCGAGGCGCCTAAGGTCTGGTGGAATCCGGTCATCTCACCGGGCGGCCTGCTCTATTATTCGGGCGACCTGTTCCCGCAGTGGAAAAACTCGCTGTTCATCGGCGGCCTGTCCAGCCAGAGCCTCGTCCGCGTGAAACTGGACGGCGAAACGGCGGAAAAGGCCGACCAGTGGGACATGGGCGCCCGCATCCGCGAAGTCGAGCAAGGCCCCGATGGCGCGCTTTGGCTGCTGGAAGATGGCGGCCAAGGATCGCAAGGCCGGATGCTGAAACTGACGCCGGCGGGCTGACGCCCCCCCCTTCAAAGTCCCTTAACCCCTGTTGCCTATCGCAAGCGGCAACAGGGGGAACTATTCCATGCTGCGATTCTTGATACCGGCCGGCCTGCTGGCGGCGGCCATCCTCTATTTTGGCGGCTTCTTCAATTCCGGCTATTCGCGCGATGTCGAGCGGCCGGTGCAGGAGGTCATGGCCAGCCTCGAAGGGCTGGACGTGCGCAAGGAACCGGGGTCGCCCGGCACCGATCCGTCGCGGTCGGGCGGCGTGCTGCCGGACTTCAAGCTGGAGCGCGAACCGGGCAAGATGACCTGGCTGGTCATGGCCGGTGACAAGGTCGCGACCCGCATGATCGCCACGCTGGAGCCGATCAAGGATGGCGCGGCGACCCGCATCACCGCCTCGGTCGAACGGGGCGACGCGCCCGATGACATCACCTCCCCCGCTTTCCGCTCGGAAAAAATCACGCTCGGCCTGTTCGCCGCCGCGCTGGGAACGCAGGTCAACAAGCTGACGATGGCCTGGGGGCCGCATTGCGACGAACTGGCGGAGCAGTTGCTGAGCGGCGGCCCTGCCCCCGGATCGGACGACCGCAGTTCGCTGGGCGCCGCCATGGGATCGACCTCGCGATATCATGCGCCTCGGTGCCATGGACACCAAACTGCGCGCAGCTGGCTGCGACCCGCAGCAACGGTCTAAGGACGCAGCACCGTTCCAGATAACCGAAAGGGTGGGCGGCGCGCCTGCCACCATGGATGCCCCCGTCACCCAGGACGGACCACCCGCCCCGGACGCACCGCGTTTCGAACCGGGCAAGCCGATGCTCGACCCGACCGTGCGCTGAAACGAAAACGGGGCCTCATCGGCCCCGTTTCCTTTTATACCAACCGGCTCTGCTTCACCGCCGCCGCGATGAAGCTGGCGAAGAGCGGGTGCGGATCGAACGGCTTGGACTTGAGTTCCGGGTGGAACTGCACGCCCACGAACCAGGGATGGTCGGGCCGCTCGACGATTTCGGGCAGCGTACCGTCCGGCGACATGCCCGAGAAGATCAGGCCGCCCTTTTCCAGCGGCTCGCGATAGCCGGCATTGACCTCATAGCGGTGACGATGCCGCTCGCTGATGTCGTTGCTGCCATAAATGCCCGCGACGACGCTGTTGCCGTCCAGCTTCGCCGGATAGGCGCCCAGACGCATCGTGCCGCCCAGATCGGTGTCGGCGGTCCGCTTTTGCAGCCCTTCCTTGCCCATCCATTCGGTGATGAGGCCAACGACCGGCTCGGACGTCTCGCCAAATTCGGTGGTCGAAGCGTCAGCAATACCCGCCGTGTTCCGCGCGCCCTCGATGCAGGCCATCTGCATGCCAAGGCAGATGCCGAAGAAGGGCACATTGCGTTCACGCGCGAACTTGACCGATTCGATCTTGCCTTCCGACCCGCGCACGCCAAAGCCGCCGGGGACCAAAATGCCGTGCATCGGCTCCAGGCTGGCGACGATATCATCGCCCTTCTCGAACAGCTCCGCGTCGATCCACTTGACGTTGACCTTCACCCGGTTGGCAAGGCCGCCATGGTTCAGCGCTTCGTAGAGCGACTTGTAGGCGTCGAGCAGGCCGACATATTTGCCGACCACGCCGATCGTGACTTCGCCTTCCGGGTTCTGGCGACGATCCATGATGTCGTCCCAGCGGTCCATCTTGGGCGCGGGGGCATCATTGATGCCGAACGCGCGCAGCACTTCGGCGTCCAGCCCTTCGGCATGATACTGATGCGGCACGGCGTAGATGCTGCTGGCGTCGAGCGCGGGAATCACTGCTTCGGGCCGCACGTTGCAGAACAGAGCGATCTTCTTGCGCTCGCTGTCGGGCAACGGATGCTCGCAACGGCACAGCAGGATATCGGGCTGGATGCCGAGCGACGTCAGGTCGCGCACGCTGCGCTGGGTCGGCTTGGTCTTCAACTCGCCCGCCGCCGCGATGTACGGCACCAGCGTCACATGGACGAAGATCGACTGGCCGCGATCCAGATCATTATGCAGCTGGCGAATCGCTTCCATGAAGGGCAGCGATTCGATGTCCCCCACCGTGCCGCCGATTTCGCACAGCACGAAATCCAGGTCTTCGGTGTCGGCGGTGGCGAACGCCTTGATCTCATCGGTGACGTGCGGAATGACCTGCACCGTCGCGCCCAGATAATCGCCGCGCCGTTCGCGCTGGATGATCGTCTGATAGACGCGGCCCTGCGTCACATTGTCCGACTGGCGCGCCGAAACCCCGGTAAAACGCTCATAATGGCCAAGGTCGAGGTCGGTTTCCGCCCCGTCGTCGGTCACATAGACTTCGCCATGCTGATAGGGCGACATCGTGCCCGGATCGACGTTGAGATAGGGGTCGAACTTCCGGATTCGCACACGGAAACCTCGCGCCTGCAGCAGCGCTGCGAGCGATGCGGCCATAAGGCCTTTGCCAAGCGAGGAGACCACGCCGCCGGTGATGAAAATATACCGCGTCATGGGAAGAGAGGCTTAGCCTTTCGGAACAACAAAGGGCAAGCGCGCGAATCCACGCGCGCTTGAAAAAAAGATCGAAAGATCGACGGAAGGTTTAGTTGGCGAGCGGAACCGCGCCATTGGCCGCAGGCGCCGACGCAGCATTGCTCGCCGCACCGGCCAGCGGATCGGCATTCGGCGCCGCCGGGGCGCCCTGCGTGGCCGGAGCCTGCTTCACCAGCGAGGTGTCGATGTCGCTCGGTGCATGGCGAACGGCCGCGATCACCGCCATCACAACCGACAGCAGCACGAAGATGCTGGCCAGCACCGTAGTCGAACGGGTCAGGAAATCCGCCGCGCCGCGCGCCGACATCAGGCCCGCCGGGCTGCCACCCACGCCCAGACCGCCGCCTTCCGACTTCTGCATCAGGATGACGGTGACCAGCAGGGCGGCGACGATCGCCTGTACGACGAGAAGAAAGGTGAACATGGCGACAAAGTGTCCGGTCAAATGGGTGCGTTGGCGCGCACATAGCGACGATGGCGCGCGGGGGCAACCGCGCCTTTGCTCCCCTCCCTCCCAGGGAGGGGTTGGGGGTGGGTCGCGAGCGCAGCGAGCGCTGAAACGGAGACGGGCTTGTAAGCGATTGCTTTTGCAATCGCACCCACCCCAACCCCTCCCTGGAAGGGAGGGGCTTTTCTATTTCAGGCCGCCACCGCCAGCTTGCTATCAGCCGCTTCGATGATCGGTGCGAACTTCGCGGCGGTCAGGCTTGCGCCGCCCACCAGCCCGCCGTCGACATCGACGATGGCCATCAGGTCGGCCGCATTGTCGCCATTCATCGACCCGCCATAGAGAATACGCATCTTGTCGGCCTCGGCCCCGATCCGGCTGGCCAGCGCCGCACGCAGCGCGGCGTGCATGGCCGCGACCGCCTCCATCGTCGGGATACGCCCGGTGCCGATCGCCCAGATCGGTTCATAGGCGATGCTCAGCCAGTCGGCCGCCGCGCCTTCGGGCAACGAAGCCAGCAACTGCGCCGACACGACAGCTTCGGCATCACCCGCATCGCGCACATCCAGGCTCTCGCCCACGCACAATATCACCTTCAGGCCCGCCGCCTTCCCCGCCAGCGCCTTGGCCGCGACATCGCCGTCGCTTTCGCCCTGATCCTGCCGCCGCTCGCTATGGCCCACGATGGTCCAGCCCGCGCCGGCTTCCGCCAGCATCGCCGCCGACAGGCAACCGGTATGCGCGCCACTGCCCTGCATATGGCAATCCTGCGCGCCAATGAAGGCCGCGCCCTTCTGCGCGTCGGCGCCGGCGATCAGCGTAGCCGGCAGGCACAGCCCGACATCCACGTCGCCATGCTCGGCCGCCAGCGCACCGATGGCCGCTACTTCGCCAAGCTGGGCCTTCAGCCCGTTCATCTTCCAATTGCCGACAACCAGCTTGCGCCTGCTCATCCGCTTGTCCCCTGTAATTATTGCTGCACGATGCACCCGACCGCGCCGCTCGCGCCCTATTGAAGGACTGCGTCTCCTGCGGATCGCCCGGATACAGGGACAGGCGATGAACGGCGCTCGCGCATTTGTCCAGTCCAAGCCTTGCCGCCGCGCACATCCGCCCTTAAAGCGGGCCGCCACACAGCCGCAGTTCCGGAACCCCCATGCTTTCTGTCTTTCGCAGCTTCATCCGCTCCAAGTTCGGCGCCATCTTCGCCATCCTCTTCCTGGGGGTGATCGCTGCGGCCTTCATCATGGGGGACATTACGAGCGGCAAGTTCGGCGGCTCCATCACCGGCGGCGGCACCGCGGCCAAGGCGGGCGGCTATAAGCTCAGCGAATCCGAATTGCAGGATCGCGTCCAGCGCGTGTTCGAAAATGCGCGCAAGTCCAACCCCGGCATCCAGATCGGCGATTTCTTCGCGCAAGGCGGCGCCACCCAGGTCTATGACCAGCTGGTCGCCTCGCTGACGCTGCGCGCCTTTGCCGACGATCAGGGCGTGCACATCTCCAAGCGACTGGTCGATGCGCAAATCGCGCAGATCTCCGCCTTTCAGGATGCGGCCGGCAATTTCAGCAACGAAAATTTCCGCGCCCTGCTGGCCCGCGAACGGCTGACCGAAAAGGCACTGCGCGACGATATCAGCCGCGAAATCCTCCAGCGCCAACTGCTGGCGCCTGTCGGCCTTGGCGTCAAGCTGACCGACAGCCTGGTCCTGCCCTATGCCTCGCTGCTGCTGGAAGCGCGTCAGGGTACGGTCGCGGCGATCCCGGCCGTCGCCTTCCTCGACGAAAAAACGCCGAGCGACGCCCAACTGGCCGATTTCTACAAGAAGAACGCCAGCCGCTACACCATCCCTGAACAGCGTCGCATCCGCTATGCCGTGATCGACGCCAAACGCTTCGCGCAGGCGGCCCAGCCGACCGACGCGGACATCAGCACTTATTATAATCAGAACAAGGCGACCTATGCCGCCAGGCAGAGCCGCAGCGTCGAACAGCTGGTGCTGCCGACGCAGGCGGGTGCCAAGGCGATCGCCGATCAGGTGAAGGCCGGCAAGAGCCTCGCCGATGCCGCCAAGGGCGCCGGCCTCGCCGCCTCGACCTTCGCCGACCAGAGCCGCGAGGCGCTGACCGCCTCGGCCGGCAAGTCGGTTGCAGATGCCGTCTTCGCCGGCAAGCAGGGCGACCTGATCGGCCCGGTCCGCGGTTCGCTCGGCTGGCTGCTGGTGCGCGTCACCGCCATCAAGGAAACCCCGGCCCGCCCGATCGCCGCCGTGCGCGACGAAATCGTCGCTGCGCTGCGCGTGCAGAAGGAAAAGCAACTGCTGACCGACTTCACCGGCAAGATCGAGGATGCGATCGCCGATGGCGGCACCTTCGACGAAGTGGTGAAGGATAATGGCCTGAAGCTGGAAACCAGCCCGCTGGTGCTGGCCACCGGCAAGCAGGTGAAGGATTCGGCCTTCACCGCCGGTCCCGATCTCCAGCCGCTGCTCGCCCCGGTCTTCTTGATGAGCGCCGATGACGATGCGCAGCTGATCCCGATCGCCGCCGACAAGCGCTATGCGCTGGCCGCGCCGGGCGAGATCGTCGCCGCTGCTCCGCCCCCGCTGGCCGAGGTCAAGCAGCTCGTCGTCGCTCAGTATAAGCTGAACGAAGGCAGCCAGAAGGCGAAGGCGCTGGCCGAGCAGATTCAGGCGAAGGTCGCCAAGGGCGCAAAGCTGGCCGACGCTATCGCGCAGGCTGGCGTGAAGCTGCCAGCGCCGCAGACGCTGGGCGGCCGCCGCGCCGACATCATGCGCGGCGAGCAGCGTCCCCCGGCGGAGGTGGCCATCCTCTTCTCGATGGCCGCCAACACCGTGAAGACCCTGCCCATCGGTCAGGATCGCGGCTATTTCGTCGTGCAGCTCAACAAGATCGAGCGCGGCGATGCCAAGGGCCAGCCGGACCTGCTCAATCAGGTCCGCACCCAGCTGTCCGAAGTAGTCGGTCAGGAATATGGCCAGCAGTTCGAACGCGCCGTCGAAAAGGAACTGAAGGTCACGCGCAACCCCAACGCCGTGGCGCAGGTGCGCAACGCGCTCGCCGCCAACAATAGCGGCGAGCAGTAAGATGGCGGCATTGGGGGGGGACAAGGACGGCATCGCGACAGCGCGCGCCGCGCTGGCAAGGGGCGAATCGGCCTTGGTGTGGAAACGGCAGATTGCCGACACCGACACGCCGATTTCCGCCGCGCTCAAATTGTTCGAGCCGGATCGGGGCGACTATCTGCTGGAATCGGTCGAGGGTGGCGCCGTGCGCGGCCGCCACAGCCTGATCGGCCTCGCCCCCGATCTCGTCTTCCGCGCCGATGGCCAGCAGGCGGAAATCAACCGCCACTGGGCCACCGACCGCGACGCCTTCATGCCGCAGGACAAGGGCGCGCTCGACGCCCTGCGCGACCTCGTCGCCGAATGTCGCGCCCATATGGACCCGGCCCTGCCCGCCGCGCTCGCATGCCTCGTCGGTTATTTCGGCTATGAGACTGTCGGGCTGGTGGAGAAATTGCCGCGCCCGGCCGACAATCCGATCGGCGTGCCCGACATGCTGTTCGTGCGGCCGACCGTGATCCTCGTCTTCGATCGGCTGGCCGACGCCCTCTATCTGGTCGCACCGGTGTGGAAGGGCAGCTTCACCGATCCTGACCGCGCTATTGAAGCCGCGCTGGAGCGGATCGACGCCACCGCCGCCCGCCTCGCCGCGCCCCTACCCGCCGTCCCCGCACCGGCCGATATCGCCGATGTCGAAGTGACGCCGGTGCTGGAACCGGGCCGCTATGCGCAGATGGTCGACAAGGCGAAGGACTATATCGTCGCCGGCGATATCTTTCAGGTGGTGATCGCCCAGCGGTTCACCAGCCCCTTCACTTTGCCGCCGATCGCTCTCTATCGCGCGCTGCGGCGGATCAACCCGTCGCCCTTCCTCTATTATCTCGACTTGCCCGGCTTCGCGCTGATCGGTTCGTCGCCGGAGATTCTCGTCCGCGCCCGCAATGGCGAAGTCACGATCCGCCCGATCGCCGGCACCCGCCCACGCGGCAAGAATGCGGTCGAGGACGCCGCCAATCGCGAAAGCCTGCTCGCCGATCCCAAGGAACGGGCCGAACATCTGATGCTGCTCGACCTTGGCCGCAACGATGTCGGCCGAGTAGCCTCCGCCGGATCGGTGACGGTGACGGAAAGCTACACCGTCGAATTTTACAGCCATGTCATGCACATCGTGTCGAACGTCGTCGGCCGCCTGAGCGATGACAAGGATGCGATCGACGCCCTGTTCGCCGGCTTCCCGGCCGGCACCGTGTCCGGCGCGCCCAAGGTCCGCGCCTGCGAGATCATCGCCGAACTGGAACCCGAAACGCGCGGCGCCTATGCCGGCGGCGTCGGCTATTTCGGGCCGGACGGCAATATGGACAGCTGCATCGTGCTGCGCACCGCCGTGCTCAAGGACGGCGTCATGCACGTCCAGGCCGGCGCCGGCATCGTCGCCGACTCGACCGCCGAATATGAACAGCGCGAATGTGAAGCCAAAAGCGGCGCATTGCTTGCGGCCGCGCGCGAGGCGGTAAGTCTGGCACGGGAAAGCAGCTTCGGGCAGTAACTGCCAATCATTAGCCCCTCCCTTGAAAGGGAGGGGTGCAATCTATGTTACCGACACGCCCGCCATCCCATCGCGCCGCGCTCCGCCTGATCCAGATGGAAATGATCGCGATGCGCCGCATTATAATCCGGTGACAACACCGTCGAAAACAGCCCGCACGCCCCGTCCCGCACCGCGCGCAGGAAATCCGCGTCCTTGCCCGTCCCTTTCCAGTCGTTCAGCACGCTGACCTGCCGCCCGTCCTTCAGCACGAACGCCGCAACGTCGATCGCGTCCGCCGTCGCATGTTCGCTGAAATCGCCCTGACTGCGCCCGTACATCCGCCGGCAACTATAGCTGCCGAAATGGCGGATCGACCGAACCTGCTGGCCGTAGATGCGCTGGGCGGCCGGCTGCACCACCTGCCATTCCCACAGCTTCAGCGCAGCGACCACCGGGCAGGACGGCGCCACCGCAGCCGGCACCAACCCAATCGCATCGCTATCAGCCCGCAGCCGCACCGCATCGGCATAGCGGCACTGGTCGGCCCCGCCCGCTTCCATCGTGACATACTCCACCCCCGCCCGGTCGAGCAGCGCGCGGCACCCGGCTGCATCGCCGGTCAGCGCCGCCAGCTTGCGCCCGGTAAACAGGCCAACCGGCTGGTCCAGATCCAGCGCCGGCCAGGGCAGATCCTGCGGCCGCTGCCGCATCGCGCCATAGGCCAGCAGGGCAAGACAAGCGAAGGCGGCCAGCCAGAGCAGGCGGCGCAGGATCAGATGCAATCGTCGCACATGCTAAGCACGCCGGACCCGTCGCATTGGTTCCGCCGTCACGGGATACCCCAGATGATCGGGGATGCATAAATGCACCTCTCCATCCCGCTCCTCCTGCCACGGCCGCACCTTCTCGACCGGATAGGCGCCCGCATCCGCCACCAGCGCCGCATAACCATCATGCAGCGCCAGCCGCTCCAGATTGCGCCGCGTCGGAAATACCAGTTGCGCCTCCCCCGTCGCCGCCCTGGCCAGCGTGTCGGCCGCGCTGCTCCAGAACAGCCGCACATTTTCGGTCGTATCGACGCTCGCCACCTGCCCTTCGGGCGCGCAGGCGATATAGAAGCGCGTGTCGAACACCCGCCGCGTCTGCTCGAACGGCGCGGGATGCCAGCGCGCGAAGGGCGTCAGCGCGTCGAGCGCAATTCCCAGCCCCAGCCGCTCCAGCATGGCCCCCAGCGTGCGCCCGTCATGCAGTCCGTCGCGCAGCCGCAGCACCACCGCCGCATCGACCGCACCCGTCAGACCGATGCCCAGCCCCGCTTCCTCGATCGTCTCGCGAATCGCGGCGATCCGCCCCGCCGCTTCATCCGGTTCCAGCCCGTGGTTCAGTCGGCCCGCAAGATCATGATCCGCGTCATCCACCGCGCCGCCGGGAAAGACCAGCGCACCGGCGGCAAAGGCCATGCTGGACGCACGCTCCACCATCAGCAATTCGGGCGCACCTTCATGCCGGTCGCGCACGATGACGACCGTGGCAGCGGGCCGGCCCTTGTCTTCGGCCGCATCATTTTTTTCTGTCATGGAAACCGCTCTACGCGCATCCGGCGCTGACGGTAAAGTCCTTCGGATCAACCCCGTGGAAAGGGTTGGTGGAGCCTAGCGGGATCGAACCGCTGACCTCGTCATTGCGAACGACGCGCTCTCCCAGCTGAGCTAAGGCCCCCGAAGGAGCGCTGCCTATAGGATAGCGTTTTGGCCCTTGCAACAGCATTTTGCACAAAAAATGCCCCCAAAGCCTGATCTGGATCAAGTCCGCGAAAATGCTGGCAATTCCGTCGCGGCAGGACGCCCGATCGGCAGGACATTACCCCTGCGTAACGCCGGGAACGATGCCCCTGTCCACTCATTGAACCCTCGTGGACGCCCCGCAGGCGTCACCCAAAGAAGGAGAAGGACGATGGGTTACCAAGGCGGACGCCGCTATGGTGGCGAAGACCGTTATTCGGGCAATTGGGATCGCGGAGGCGATCGCTATCGCGGCCAGCGGGACTATGGTCGCAGCGATCCGGGCTATCGCTACGGCACGCGCGGCCAATTCGGCGGTCCCGACTATCGCCGTCCCCCCAGCGACTATGATTATGAGGATCGTGGCTTCTTCGACCGCGCCGGCGACGAGATTCGCAGCTGGTTCGGCGATGAGGAAGCGGAGCGTCGCCGCGAATATGACGAATATTATAACCGCCCCTATGGCGACCCACGCGACCAGTCGAGCCGCCTGGGCTATGCCAGCGCCGCGCGCAGCGATTATCTCCCCAATCGCGGCTACACCCCTTATACCGGTGAGCGCAGCGGCTATGCCAGCGAAGATCACCGCGTGCGCGCTTTCGGCCCGCAACAGGATTATGGCGCCCATCATGACAGCAATTATCACAGCTGGCGCCAGCAGCGGATCGACGAACTCGACCGCGACTATGCGGAGTATCAGCGCGACAATCGCGACCGCTTCAACAGCGAATTCGGCACATGGCGCAGCCGTCGCGGCGAACAGCGTCAGGCGATCAGCCAGGTCAAGGAACATCATGAAGTAGTCGGCAGCGACGGCGAACATGTCGGCACCGTGGACAAGCTGCGCGGCGATCGTATCATTTTGACCAAGAGCGACAGCGATGCCGGCGGCGTCCACCACTCCATCCCGTCGAGCTGGATCAAATCGGTCGATGCAACCAAGGTGACGCTCGAAAAGACCGCAGAGCAGGCACAGGATGCCTGGCGCACCGAGCGCGAGCAGAACGCCCTGTTCGGCGACCGTGACCGGGATCGGGGCAGCTGGAGCGGCGAAGGCACGACCAGCATCAGTAGCAGCTACAGCAGCACGCGCTATCGCTGATCATCAAGACTGACAATGGAAAAGGCCCGGCGCATCCCCGCCGAGCCTTTTCCATGCCCGCTTGCGCCGGAGCGGCCTCCGGTGCCAAAGCATCGCTCCCTCCCGGAGCGAGCCCGCCGCCATGCCGACCATCATCCTGCTGATCATCTCCAACATCTTCATGACCATCGCCTGGTACTGGCATCTGAAGGGCGGCATGGACAAACCGATCCTGCTGGTCATCCTGATCAGCTGGGGCATCGCGCTGTTCGAATATTGCCTGGCCGTGCCCGCCAACCGCATCGGCTTCGCCAGCGGCTGGAGCGCGGGTCAGCTCAAGGTCGCGCAGGAAGCGATCGCCCTCATCATCTTCGGCGGTTTCATGGTAACGGTGCTGGGCGAACCGCTCCACTGGCGCCACATCGCCGCCTTCGCCTGCATCATGAGCGCAGTGGGATTTCTGTTCGTCGGCAAGTAAAATGGATAAATCGTCAAGTCATTCCTTGAAAAGGATTCAATTCTGGAAAATTTGAAAACAATAGGTCATGGTTCGATCATCAGCGATCGGAGAGTGACTCGCCATGGCAACCTTCACGTCTAGCCCCAATGTCGATGATAATTTTGTCGGCACCAGAGATGACGCGGACATATTTCTATTCCATGTCGGCCACCTCAATAGCCGGGATCGCGTCGTCGGTGGATTTGGCCCGGCTCAGGACCGGCTGACCTTCCAGGACAGCGGCACCATCTATGCGGACAGCCTGGCCGGCATTTCCGGGATCGAGATCATCACCCTGGCCAACGGCACCAACCGCCTCAGCCTGACCGAACAGATGGGCGAGACGGCCTATAATCGGACCCTGACGGTCATCGGCAATGATGGCGACGACACCATCAACGCCTATGCCTTGGACGAGGCGGATATTGTCGACTTCACCGCCGGCCTGGGCAATGATTCGCTTGTCGGCGGCGCGGGCCGTAACCTCTTCCGCATTGCTGCAAACGCCCTGGATGCCGGCGACAATGTGCTGGGGCACGGATGGGGAGACGAGTTGATTTTTTCCACACCGGGGCAGGTAAACGCGGCGGACCTGGCCAATGTAACCGGTGTCGAATTCTTTCGACTGGCCAACGGTGACAACAGCTTCACGGTCGCCGCGCATTTGGCGAATACCGTGGCATACGGGCGTATCCTGTCGATCGTCGGCAATGACGGCAACGACCTGATCGATGCCTCTGCTGTCAAGGCCGGGGATAAGCTATACATGTCTGGAGGCGGCGGCGACGACACGCTGATCGGCGGCAGCGGGGAAAACTCGTTCGGGTTCAGTCCCTCCGAACTGAACAGCGCCGATACGGTCAGGGGTCAGGGCACTCTCGATATTTTGGTTTTCACGGCCTCCGGCGCGATTTACGGACAAAATCTGGCCGGAGTCAGTGGCATCGACAAGGTGATACTGGCCGATGGTGGCAACCACATCAGCCTGACCGAACAGATGGCCAGCACGGCGTTCAACCGCACGATCGTCGTGGAAAGCGGTTATGGCGACTATTTCGTCAACGCTTGGGGCTTTTCCGCCGACAGCCATCTCGAAGTCATTGCCCGCTTTGGCAAGAACACACTGATCGGCGGCGCGGGTGACGACATCTTCCGCGTGAGGGATAACACTCTCGACCAATATAGCACTATTTCCGGCGGCGACGGTTATGACCGGCTGATCCTGTGGCAATATGGAGGCCTGTCCAGCCAGTGGTCGACCAATATTTCCGGCATCGAACAAATTGAAATACACCCCTGGACCAGACAGCTGAACCTGACCGAGAAGCTGGCCAGCACCGCGCTCAATCGCACCATCACCATCGTCGGCATCGAAAATAGCGAAGGTGACCATGTCATCAACGCCTGGGACTTCTCAGCCGCCAGCCATCTCGACGCCGCTGCCGGCCTCGGCAACGACACGCTGATCGGCGGCGCGGGCGACGATATCTTCCGCTTCGCTGGCAATACCCTCACCCAAAATGACACCCTCTCCGCGCGCGGCGGCCATGATCGGCTGATCCTCACCAGCGCAGGCAACGTCTACAGTCAGTCCTTCGCCGGCGTCTCCGGCATCGAGCAGATTGAACTGGCCAATGGTGCCAACCGGCTCAGCCTGACCGAGCAACTCGCCGTCACGGCGCTCAATCGCACCATCACCGTCATCGGCAATGGCGGCGACGACGTCATCAACGCCTGGGGCTTCTCCGCCGCCAGCCATCTCGACGCCGCTGCCGGCCTTGGCGATGATACGCTGATCGGCGGTGCGGGCGACGACATCTTCCGCTTCGCTGGCAACGCTTTCACCCAATATGACAGTGTCTCCGGGCGCGGCGGGTTCGACCGGCTGATCCTCACCAGCGCTGGCAGCCTATACGGCCAATCCTTTGCCAATGTCTCCGGCATCGAACAGGTCGAACTGGCCAATGGCGCGAACCGCCTCAACCTGACCGATCAACTCGCCGCCACGGCGCTCAATCGCACCATCACCGTCATCGGCAATGATGGCGACGACATCGTCAATGCATATGGCTTTTCCGCCACCAGCCATCTCGATGCCGCTGCCGGCCTGGGTAATGACACGCTGATCGGCGGTGCGGGCGACGACATCTTCCGCTTCGCTGCCAACGCCCTGACCCAATATGACAGCGTCTCCGGGCGCGGCGGGTTCGACCGGCTGATCTTCACCAGCGCCGGAACCGTCTATGGCCAGTCCTTCGCTGGCGTTTCCGGCATCGAACAGATCGAACTGGCCAATGGCGCCAACCGGCTAAGCCTGACCGACCAACTCGCCAGTAGCGCACAAAATCGCACCCTCACCGTCATCGGCAATGACGGCGACGACGTCATCAACGCCTGGGGCTTTTCTGCCACCAACCGGCTTGACGCATATGCCGGAGCGGGCAACGACACCCTGATCGGCGGCGCAGGCGACGATATCTTTCGCTTCGACACGGCCGACCTTACCGCCAATGACATCGTGTCGGGCGGCGGCGGCAAGGATACGCTGATCCTGAGCGGTACCGGCGCTCTGGCCGCAGATGCGTTCGCCCATGTCACCGGCATAGAAACGATCATATTCAGCGATCTGGGCATCACGATCGATATCAGCGACAGCCTTGTCAATTCCTTGTCGGGACGGGTGCTGACCATCAACGGCGGCGCCGGCAACGACGTCATCAACGCTTCCGCGGTGGCGCGGTTCAACCGCGTGGTTGCCACCGGTGGTGCCGGGGACGACGTCTTCATCGGCAGCGCCCGTTATGATTCCTTCGACGGGGGTGCAGGTGCGGACACTTTTATATTCCGCACCGATCAAATGCGTCTGGCCGATCCGACGGCTCCCGAAAACCGCGTCCTCGGCGGCAATGATTCTTCTATCGACAGGCTGATTTTGGCGCAGCCGGGCATTTATACGGCAGGACAATATTTCGGCGAGCCGGGCGATCTGAAGACGGTATCGGGATTTGAGGAAATTCACCTTGCCGACGGCACGAATGATGTCACCCTGCCTTATTATATCGGCAACTCGGTGGTGAACCAGCATATTGGCCTGTTTGGCGGGACCGGCAACGACCGGATCGATGCTAGTGGTGTCAGCTACGAGATCAAGTTCAGTTTCGACAGCGGCACGGGTGACGACACCCTGTTGGGTGGCCGCAACGCCAACGTCTTTTTGTTCGCCATCGACGAATTGACCGCCGGGGATGTCGTCACTGGCGGCAGTGGCAAGGACCGTATCACCTTCACGACGGCCGGATCGATCGCTCTGGAAGACTGGAAGAATGTAAGAGGGATAGAAGAAGTCGAACTGGCCGAAGGCAGCAACAATATCGTCCTTCAGGGAACGGGAAGTGTCTGGACTACGACCGCTCTTACCGTCATTTCCAAGAACGGCGATGATGTAATCGATGCGAGTGATTTCCTATACACCGCTCTTACTATTGAATCCGGCAGCGGCCAGGATCATTTCATCGGCGGCGAAAAGAACGATAATTTCCGCTTCTCCGCCGCTGATTTCGACAACGCCGATATTCTCCAGGGCAATGGCGGCGTGGACCGGCTGACCTTCACTACGGTCGTCGATCTATCAACCGCGCTGTGGAACCCTCTCTCGGACATTAACGAGATCGAACTGGCCTATGGCGCCAATCGACTGATCCTGACCAACGACATGATCAGTCGGGAAGTCAGCCAGAAGATGCGAGTGCTCACCAACCGGGGCGACGATTATATCGATGCCTCAGCCCTGACGGACGGCCGTGTCGTGAGCATTACGGCAGGCGCCGGAAACGACACGTTCCTCGGTGGGTCCGGCAACGACATATTTTATTTCCGTGTCTCGGGCCTGACCTCCATGGACAGGGTGGAAGGCAATGGCGGCACCGATCTCATGATTTTCGATACGCCAGGCGCTATTACCGAGGAAGCTTTGTCCCATGTTACGGGAATTGAGAGATTTCGGTTGGGCAGCGGCAACAACAGCATCGTCCTGACCGACCGCCTCCTGGCTTCTACGTTGGACGGCCATGTCACTATTTACGGCAGTTCCGCGGCGGAACTCGTCGATGCCTCCGCCCTCACCGGCACGCACGCCGTGACCATATACGCCGCCGGTGGCCGCGACACGCTGATCGGCAGTACCGGCGCTGACAGTTTCCTGTTCCGGCCCGAAGAAAGCACCGTCTATAGGGGACTCGACGTCGGCGACATCGTCATTGGGGGTGACGGCGCCGCCATAGACCGGATCGAAATGTCCTATGGCGGGACATATGGCGCCAATGTCTTTGCTGGCGTGTCCGGCATAGAATTGATCGAACTGGCCCCTGTCGTGATACCCGGCGATGATGGAGACCCTAGCTATGAACCGGATTTCAAGCTGGTACTGAACGACGCACTGGTATCCACCGCCCATGGCGGCATTCTGCACATCGTCGCCAAGGCCGACGGCAACGACCATATAGACGCCGGCAGCCTCAGCGCACCCTATGCCGTCAAAATCGAAAGCGGCGATGGCACGGATATACTGATCGGCGGTGCTGGCGCAGATAGCCTGACCGGCGGCCTGGGCGCCGACAGGCTAACCGGCGGCGGCGGCAACGACATCTTCGCCTGGGCCACCGCCAGCGAAGGTGGCGATACCATCACCGACTTCACGCAGGGGCAGGACAAATTGCAATTCGCGCTCGACGGGTTCGATATCAACGGCGCCGCGTTCGACCGGCTGGTGGCGCAGAGCGGATCGACCCCGGTGAATATCGACGATGCCGACCTGCTGCTGTTCGGCGGTACCGTCAGCGATACAGCGGACCTGCGCGCGCAATTGACGGCTCTGACCACCGGCGCCGACGCTGGTGAAGGCCTGTTCGTCGCCGCCCGGACCAGCGACGGCCATACCCATATCTTCTACACGGGTGATGCCAGCGGCACGATCGACAGCGGCATCACCGACATCGCGGATCTGGGCGCTACGATCGCCCCCTCGTCTCTCACGATCAACGACTTTATCCTGAGTTAGCGTGGGACAGCTAAGCCACGGGCCGCAGACTTTCCGGCAACAGATCGTCATTCGGCCCCTGGCAGGCGAAGCGCGGGCTGGCGCTGTAGGTGCTGAACTGCTCCAGCGGCAATGCCGTGCCGCAAAAGGCACATTCGGCGACCATCCGCCCGACGATCCATTGCTGGCGGGTGCAGGACGGACAATGGTTGGCGGCGCCGGCATGATAAAGCGGGCTGAAGCCCGGCGTGAAGGGCGGCTGCGCCGTGCGGGATGCGGTCTGCATGGGCCTTCTCCTTATATGACTGTAAAAAACAACGCATGAAGCGCAAAAGGTTTCACCCGCGAACCGAATGACCCGTTCGCGCAGCCGGTGGAACTTTCCTCGTCCCGAAACGCTGCCTCTTCGCAACAGCGGAGATCCCATATGAAGAATCTGGTAGGTACGGCCATCGGCGCAGCGATCGATCGCCGGGACGGCGACAGCGGCGTCAAGGGCGCGATCCTGGGCTATGTGGCATCCGGCACGATCAAGACCATCGCCAAAATCGGCACGCTCGCGGCTGTCGGCTATGGCGTCTTCAGCCTCGCGCGCAGCCGCGCCCGCAATTAAACCGACCGGTCGGGCAGGAGCAGGCTGCTGTCGCCATAGCTGTAGAAACGATAGCCCGTTTCGATCGCATGGCCATAGACAGCCTGCATCCGCTCGGTCCCCATCAGCGCCGATACCAGCATGAACAGAAATAGCCATGCTCGCGCAAAAGTCGAAGAAACGTAACACAAGTTTCTGATTTTTCCGGCGTGTTTTCTGATCGCCCCACCAAAGTCCCATCAGCACCGACGGTTCGGCGTGCAACTCCGGCAAAGGCCCGGCCATTTCGCTGACAGAGGGGGCGGCGCGTTTGCCCCACCAAACACCCATCGCGAGGTGTCGTCCGGTTTCACTGCCCCTTCCCCTCGCCCGCGTCATCTCGGCATCGTCCAGCCGCCCCTTCCTTCGCTGTGGTGCGTCGAACGGAGCGGCCGTGCGATCTTGCCCATCAGCCCGTTTTTCTGGTCCAGTCGGTGCCCATGTGCCCCGCCGCCGCGTTGGCCGCAGCGAGCAGGGTTTCATTTGCCAGATGGGCGTATCTGGCGGTCGTCTTGGTCTGAGCATGACCAAGGATCGAACCGACAACGTAAAGCGACTGGCCACTATTAACCAAATTACTCGCGGCCGAATGTCGTAAGTCGTGCATCCGAACGTCGGGCAGGCCAGCCGCCTTGCGCGCCTTATCCCATGCGTGAAACACCGAATGGTAAGGCTCCATCGTTGCCGGGTTCGGGATGACATAAGGACAGCCCTCAAAGCGAGGCACCTGCGCCAGCACTTGCATCGCCGCGTCGGAAAGCGGGACATGCCGCGTCTTTTGAGTTTTCGCGCGCTGCATGGGGATGCGCCACGTCTTACGGTCCAGATGAAATTCATCCCACTTCGCATCAAGCAGTTCACGCTTCCGGCATCCGGTCAGAAGCAGCAGCGCGACAATGTATTTCAACTGCGTGTTCGGACTGGCCTCGACCGCATCCTGGAGCCGCCGCGTTTCTTCGACGGTCAAGAATCGCTCCACCTCGTTATTGCAAGCTTTCTGCGGCACGCCCTCCAGCGGGTTGCGGTCTGAACCGGGTAGCCCCCATTTCTTCGCCATCCGGTACATATGGCCAAGGATCACCTGCCAACGATTGACCGTCGCCTGCGCGTACCCCCATGAAGCCCTAGAGGATTAGGCCATCGACCAGCGAAGCCTTCTGCTGTCCGGACGCTTCCCGCTGGTTCAGCTCGCTTTTTGAAGCTGACCACTCCCACCCCACCGGGTCGCCCCGGTTTCGCCCCCCAAAGGCCCGTAATCAAGGCAATCCCCTCGGCCTGAGCCGGGAGGCATTTTCCCTTTGATTTCCGTAAGTTCCCTTGTGGAGGGATGGTGCGCTTACGATACTCGAATAGTGCTTTGATTTAGCTGATTTTTAGCATTTCTTAAAAGTCAAGTTGACCGATACCCCCGCACTTACCCCCGGACTTTTTTAGCGGTTTTCGGCGAGTGTTCGAGTCACAAGTCAGCAGAATTCGGAATCATTTACGCACCGCTTCACAGAAATTTGGCCAAAGCAGAGACATTTTTGGCAGGCGATCAATGACCTCGCTCGGGGATGTCAGGAGAGCGGCTGGGAGTAGTTGCGGCGTACGCATCCGGTGAGGACCGCGGCTACTGACGGTTTGCTGGGGGATTTGGCATCTTACTTGCCGAGGAAGGCCTCGACGCCTTCTTGAGCGAGCACATCGCGGAATGCAGCATCGGCATCGCGG
>NZ_JAVTIV010000014.1:0-112776 GCF_031843765.1 Sphingobium sp. WCS2017Hpa-17 | reverse complement strand
TTCCGCCGCCTCGTAAAGGATTATGAACGTTATGCCCAGACGCTCGCTGGACTGCACGTCGTCGCGTTCGCGTGCATCATGATGAAGCAAGCTGTGGCAATCGCGGCGGGTTCATAACAGCCTCTAGGGTAGCGGCTGATCCCGTTACCAATTTGTTTACGGCGAAGAGGCAGGATCGCTAAAATCATTGAGGTGGCAGGAGTTACCAATGGTAGAGGCGTTCTATGAGAGACTGCGAAAGGCTGACCGTCGGAGGCATCCTCGTTTCATCACCTCCTTCAAGGGAAGGCTTACCTGTGAAGGCGAAAGCCGAACGGTGGTAGTCGGGGATCTTTCTAGCGGTGGGGCAATGATCGAAGACCATCCGGATTTTTGGCCGGGACGAAAGGTGGAATTGCGAGCGAAAAAATTCCACGTCCATGGACAGGTGCGATGGAAGAAAGATGGCATATGTGGCCTCTCTTTCGATAAGTCTATTGATCCGCTTCTTGTTATTGAGGCGAACGCGGGCGAAATTAAAAATATCTGGTCGGACGAAGGCATCGCACCAGTAGGAATCGACAAATAATTTGTGACCTGTTTACATGTTCGAGATAGAAATTTAGCGCTTATGCATTTGCTTGGCTTGCCAACGTCGTAAATAAGAGATCGAGCATAACTTCCCGATCGATGTTGGTCGCGCCGATAAGTTGGCGCTTGGGATAAGGCACGGCCTTGGAACGCAGCGAGGGCTTATCCCGCAGACCATAGTGATGGATGTTGGCGACAGCGGCCGCCTTGCCCGAGAACCCGACCCAAAATCCCTGGTCGTTTGCCTGTGACCGCAGGAATCGCGCTGACGCCAGGCGTCGGAACATGGCCCGGCGTCGCAGGCCGCCGCGACGGCGCAGCGTGCCGCCGCCGGCATTGCGATATTCGTCCGGCACCGGCAGCCATTTGACGACCTTGTCGAATTCGAAGGAGCGGATGGCGCCCGCCTCGATATCAAATCCAGTCATCATCCGGCCCGTCGACCAGGTGAAGCTTTTCATGATGACGCGGCGCGGTTCGCCGCCACCGCCTGAAGGATACAGGAAACAGGTCGCGCCGCGCCCCGATATGGGGGCTTGTTTGGTTTTGCGCGGGGTGAAGCCGGCGCCGTCAGGTTGCTTCTGGGCTGCGATGCGCTGGCGCTGCGACAAGGTAAGGTCTCGCGCCATGCGACGCATCAGGCTCCGGCGCTCGGCCGAGGACAGGCTTTGTACCAGGGCGCCGGCGATCCGCTCCAGTTCGGCCAGATCGTCGGTCACAGTATTGGCTCATCATTGGCGAACGCCTCCTGAAACGACGCCGTCACGCCGGCGAAGGCGGCAGGAAACTCCGGCTCGGGCGGATGCTCGATATCATAGCCGCTGCCATCTGCGCGGGGCACGACCAGGACCGGTTCGGTCAACTCTATCGAGATTTCTATATCCGATATGTCGCTATCGAGCAGTTCCGCCTCGAACTGGAAGGCCTCGCTATTTTCGCGATGGAGCAGCTCGCGCTGTTCCTTTTCGATCCAGGCGAGGATCGGCACCATGATATGGTCGCTGTCGCCGGCATATTCCCAGATCCCGACCTTGAGCGTGTAGCGGTAGACAAAGGAAAGGGTGCGGGATTTGCGCGTGGCGATGCTGCCACCCTCGACATAGATGTTCAGCCGGTCGGGATGCGTCTTGAGGTAGGGCAGATAGGCGGTAAGCCAGCGTCGAAGGCTATCAGCCTTGCGCATCGGTCAGTTTCCTTCGGCCAAGCGCAGCTGATCCTGCAATTCGATCAAGGTCGCGCGGATCTGGCCGGCGACATCGTAGAGGCTGAGCAGGCTGCCCTGGCACTGCGCGCCGGTCATCTGGCCAGCATCAGTCCGCTGGACGATCGGCAATCGGGCGGGTGTCGCCAGCAATGCCCCAGATATCGTCGGCATTGGCCGTGGCTGCTGCACGGTCGAGCAGGCCGACGCCATCAGCATCAACGCAGATATTGCGATAAACCGGCCGCTCGATGATTTTCCGGCTTTCATGGTAGATCTCCCTGCCGTTGGCCTGGCGCGCCTGTTCGCCGGACTGGTGACGCTCGGCCGAGGCATCGATCTGGCTTTGCAGCTGCTGGCGGACCTTGGCGGCCTGTGTATCAGCGCGGATCTGCGCCGCACGTTCCTGGGCGAGACCTACGCCAATGCCGTGGATATAACCGCCGGCAGCAGCAAAGCAGGCGAGCAAGCCGCCGGCCATTGCGATATGAGATCGGCCCAGCGTCATGCCAGAAGCCCTTTGAAATAGGCCCGGCGCGAATAGGTCAGCACATCCTTGCGAAGCCGTCCGTCGCGATAGCTGACATGTATCCAGCCGCTGTTGGGCTGCCCGCGCACATAATTTTCGAGAATCAGTTGATCGAACGCCATGCGGTCGCGGATGAAGCGTGCGACCGTGACGTTGTCGACGCCGGGAATTTCAAAATCTGCAGCTTCGCCCTTGGCATGCTGGCTGTCGACGCTCGATCCTACCACCAAGCACAATTTGGGGGTACGAAAGCCCGACGACAGATGGATAGGGCGACCGAATTGCGCACGCAGTGGCTCCAGCACCATGGTGCATAGCATCTTCATTGACGCGATCTGTGTTGCGTTGGGCGTGTTGTCGATACGCTGGGCAATTGCGGTGGCCGATGCGGTGAATTCGGCCAGGGTGAAGTTGGGCGATAGCTGCACGGTGATCAATCCTTGTTCGGGAAATAGCGGTCCATCACGCGTGCAGGCAGTGTGGCGACCATGTCGGCGGCCGAGCGCATCAGGCGGGGCGTGGCGTCGAAGGCGATCAGGGCGATGGCAAAGGCGATCGACTGGGCGACAAAGCCATTCCAGCCCGTCACGGCGATGATGCCGACCGTGGCATAATAGCTGACGGTGGAGCCGACGATCCACTGCACGAAACGCTGGCGGAAAGGCAGGGCCGGTTTCCATGCCTGAGCGACGGCCGAGCCGATCAGCGAAGGGGTGAGCGAGGCGACGACCTCGGCAGCCGAGGGGATGAGGGTGCGCAGATCCATGGATGTCAGTCCCAAAGCTGGATGAGGGGGCGGACGCGCGTGGTGGCGGCATCGGCGGCGGTGGTAGTGGCAGGAATATCGACGGCGGTGCCGAGCGGCAGAATGGCGCCGGCGTCGATCAGTCCCGGATTGGCGTCGAGAATGCGCGTCAGCTCGCTGGGGCCAAGGCCGGCCTCGCGCCAGATAAGCAGATCCAGCGTGTCGCCCTGTTTGGCGACCAGGCGTTGCGCGGCTGCCATCAGATCAGGTCGACCGTGGTGCGGGTGCGGCCGAGGATGTCGCGAATGGCGTGCTGGGCATCGCGGCGCAGATCCTCGACCGAGCCTTCCAGTTCGGTCGCCTGGTTGGCGCCGGCGGCCGTCGTGTCGAAATCGCGATGGCGCTCGATCAGTTCGGCCTTGGCGAACAGGGCGATGGCGCGCTGATAGCCATGCACGCGCACGCTGGCGCCGTCGATCTGCGCCGCCGGCATCGCCGCCAGAGTGGCATGGCCGGCAGCGATCGAGGCGGTGGCGAAGGCCAGCAGATCGTTGCGCGCCGTCATAATGGCGCCAACGATCGCGCCGCGCAGCCGGGGCGCGGTGATGCTGGTCGGGATGCGCGCGACATCGCGCACATGCGCCGGATCGATGTCGGGGAAGAAGCCGTCATTAGCGACGATGGTTTCAGCCGCCGGCGGTGCCTCGATCTCTGACGATGGCGGACGCGCGACAAAACTCATGCCATGATGCTTTTGGCGAGGATCGTCACCGAGCCGATGTAGATCGCCCCGCCAAGGATGATGGTGCTACCGACTGTCAGTTTCGAACGGTCGTAGGCACGACCCCAGGCACGATAGGAAAGATAGAAGATCCAGACGGCCAAGAGGCAGCCGGCCAGCGACATGAGTACCGGCGTGTTCGCCAGGCCCCAGAGAAACGCTGCCTTGGCAAGCATGCAGCCGAACATGGCAAGAAGGAAGGCGCCGCACAGACGTTCGACCATTTCGACAGTTTTCACCGTCGTAGCATCCCATCCATATGCCGCCGCGAGCGGCCATTGGGCAATCATGGCGAAGAAGCCGATGGCCATGGCGGCAAGCATGAGAAAGGCGGCAATGAGATCGAACATGGTGGCGGTCCTTTTGGTTTGTCCCGCCGGCTTACAGGGGTGGGGATCGGGTCAGAGAGCGGCCCTATGGCCCGAAGGCCTCCCGCTCTGCGCGATCCGCCCCTGAGCGCCGGGGGCGAGCTTGTCAGGCGGCATCGTCGCCGCGTTGTTCGTCTTCGGGCGGGAAGGCAGTCAGGTTGGTTGCGATCAGCTTTTCCGCCTTCTTGATCTTGGTGCTGACACCGATGCGGCTATGGAGCCGCTGCGCCTCGCGCAGGCTGTTGCGCGCGACCGTCAGGCGGGCGCGTGCCGCCGGGCCGGCTTCCATGTCCTCAGCAACGGTCAGTTCCTCGGTGCCGATGGCCTTGAACAGCTTGGCGCGTACCTCGTCATGGATGTCATGCGCTTCGGTGAGGTCCGCGACACGGTCGAGGATATCGAGTGGGAAGGATGCGCCGGCGCCCTGCGCCTTGTTGGCGGCGTCCGCGATTTCTTCGACCACGATGGTGGCGGCATCGCGCTGATAGCGAGACGGCATGGCGACCCGATGGGCGAACATGAAGGGAACCAGGTCGAGCGCGTCGGCATAGGAGCCGGTGTCGATCAACCAGACCATGACGGTCGGCAGCACTTCGGCGGCCGTACCAATGCCAACGCCAGCGTCGGCCGCGATCAAGCCGGCGATCCAGTCCCGATATTCAGGCAGCATTTCGCGCTTGGCCGCGATCTTGAGGTCGATCGACTTGATTTCCTTCAAGCGCCGCAGATCATGGGTGAGGCGCAGCGCGATCTGCGCGGCAGCGCGATCGGCGGCGGTGAAGAGGTTGGTCCCCGATGCCGGGAGAGGAGCGGCATCGGGGACAGCCGCCACGAAATCGAGGACGGCCGCAGCATGTTGGGCAGCGAGAATTTTTTCCCGGTGACGGCGAGCGAGGCTCATTTGCGTGTCCTGTCAGGTGGCGGTTTGGCGGTGGGGCGGACGCCGGCGATCAGGCCGGCTTCTGGCCCATGACGATATTTTCGATGAGGACGGTCTTGCCGTAATCCTCGACCACATAGGCCTCGTTGACGCTCTCATAATTGGCGATCTGCGTCAGTTCCGGCTCATCCTTGAGGTAGCGGCGGCGCGATTCCTCCTGCTCGTAGATCGCCAGATTCTTGTAACTGGTGATGAGGATGGACGAGGTCGGGAAGTCGGGCACGCGCTCTGCAGGAAAGCCGCCGACCTGATTGGCGGCGCGCAGGATCGCATCGCGCGCCAGCTGCTCGGTCGGCGTGTCGCCCGCCTTGTTGATAATCGGCATATATTTGTCGTGGACCAGGTCGCGGCTGATCATGACGACAAGATCTTCGGCGTCCTGATGCCAGTCATCGAGCAGGGTGCTGGCGTCCTTCACCAGCGCGTCCAGATTGACATAGTCGCGCTTGGTGGTGTCGCTGGTGTCGGCGACATAGATCGCCTTGCCCGTGGTCGTCAGGGCACCATCGTCCAGCACGCGGGCGGGTGCATAGGTGCGGATCTTGTGCAGCCAGCCCTTGTTGACATCCTGCAGGCGCGGATTGGCGACCAGATCGGTCGCGGCGGCGACGGACGTGCCGTGGAAGCCGATGGTGATACGGTCGAGCGCCTGGCGCTTGAGAATGACATCGCGGACCAGCTGCTGGAATTCGGGCTTATGGCGCCAGGCGTCCAGGCGCTCCCAGGCGAGAGCATGGTCATAGAAGGTCTGTTCGCACCGATAGCGGCCGCCATCGCTGGTATCAGTGGGATCGGTGGGCGTGCGGCGCGTGCCGCCGCGCGTGTTGACGCGGCCAGCCAGCGGGCGGGTGACGCCGACGCCGACCTTGTCGCCTTCCTGGTTGACCACGGTTTCGAATGCGATCTTCTGGAGGAAGGTGCTCGATTTCTGGATGATCTCCATCATCTTCTGCTGCACGGACGGCGCAACCGAGAAGCTGTCGGTGGCGTTGGGCACGCCGTTCAGGCGCGCGATCTGCGCCAGATAGGCGTTGAAGGCGAGGCGGGTATCACGATGCATGGATATGCTCCTGGGCGGAAAGGGCAGCGGACGGGATGAGAGTGCGGATCAGCAGTCGGTCTGGACTGTCGCGCCGCCGCCGGTCGCGGGCTGGCGATGGAAGCGGTCCGGTTGCTCGGTCGTTTCCAGCTTCGTCTTCATCGCCGCAAACTCGCCCTGAAGGGCAGCAATGGCATCGGTAGACGGCTTGATCGCGGCGGCGACCTGTTCGCCCAGGGCGGTGCTGAAGGCCGCGACGTCGAAGCTGTTGTCGTTGGCGGGCGGCGGCGTCTTGGGTTCTTCCTTGGCCTTGTCGTCGCCGGGCGTGAATTTCGCAGCCAGGGCGGAGAAGCCGGCCACGATCGCAGCGGCGATGCCGCTGGAATTGACCGGCTCATCCTCCATCTCGATATCCACGGCCTCAAAGGCTTCGGAGAAGAGGTTCGCCGGCGCGGACTTGCGCGCATCGAACACCGGCTTGAACGCGGCGAAATTGAAAGCTTCGACGCCCAGCGAGGCGGGATTGTCGGTAAGGCCAAGGCCGGTCATGCCGATCTTGCCGGTACCGGCGAAATCGGGCGAGATTTCCAGTGAGGGATAGGGCTTCTGCCCCTTCGCCCGCATGGCGAGCAGCTGATCGTTGGGTTCCACCTGGGCATAGAGGGCGCGGCGGCGCTGGGTCTGTCCGTCGATGGTGAATTCGTCGGTCTGGGCTTTTACCGCCACGACGTCGCCATAGCCGTTGAACGGCGGTTCGGGGCTGTAGCCCTTGATATGTTCGACGTTGATGCGGGGCGTGTAGTTCGCCGTGTTGAAGGTCGCGACGATGTCGTCAATCCACGAGGCCTCGATCTTGCGACCGTCGCTGACGGTGAAGCCTTCGACAAAGACGCGGAAAAATTTGCTCTTGGCCATGGTTGGTCCCGGTTCCCGTAGTGACGGGGCGCGCGCCCCTGTTGATGGGCAGAAAGGGACGCAAAGGGGCATCGGCTCAAGACGGGGCATTTGTAGAGGCGGCCTCTACAAATGGAGGCCGATGCTTAGCGGCTGATGCGCGCGGCATGGTCCGCCGCGATGACCACGCAATCCCCCCAGCCCGGCGCGCCGTCTGTCCTGTGGCAGTTCGATCCGCGCCGCCATGCGCGCAGCCTCTACTGGCGCGGGTGGGGCGTGACCCAGATCGCGGACGAGTTCGCGCTGCATGGCGTGGTGAACGACAAGGGCGCCCCAATCCCGCGCGCGACGATCGAAGCGTGGAAACAGCGCGACCGCTGGGATGATGCGCCATCGATCCGCAAGATCGAGGACGGCCTCGAAATCCGCCTCCTGACGCTGATCGCCAAGGAAAAGAAGACCAGCGCGGATTATGTCGAACTGGACGCATTACGACGCCAGGTCGAGAGCCTGGCGCGGGTGCGCCGCCATGACGCGCCAGGCGGCCATGCCGGCGATCTCAATGACAAGGTCGGCAATCGCAACGCCGGGCCGCGCAAGAAGGCGAAGAAGAACCATTTCACGGCCGAGCAGGCGGCCGAACTCAAGCGCATCTTCCTCGACGGCCTCTATGATTATCAGCATCGATGGTGGCAGGCCAAGGATCAGCGCACCCGGATGATTCTCAAGTCGCGCCAGATCGGCGCGACCTATTATTTCGCGTTCGAAGCGCTGATCGACGCGATCGAGACAGGCCGCAACCAGATATTCCTGTCCGCATCCAAGGCGCAGGCCCACCAGTTCCGGTCCTATATCGTCAGCTTTGCCAAGCTGGTGGGGGTGGCGCTGACCGGCGATCCGATGCTGATCACGTCGGATCTGCGCCCGGCAGAGGAAGCAGCGGCCGAACTGCATTTCCTGGGCACCAATTTCCGCACCGCCCAGGGCCGCCATGGCAATTTCTATTTTGACGAATTCTTCTGGGTCCATTCGTTCGAGGAACTGAACAAGGTCGCCTCGGGCATGGCGACCCACAAGAAGTGGCGCAAAACCTATTTCTCGACGCCATCGACCGTAGCCCATCCGGCCTATCCCTATTGGACGGGCGAGCGCCGCAACCGCCGGCGCAAGAAGGCCGATCGGATCGAGATCGACGTCAGCCATGCCGCGCTGGCGATCGGCTCGCTCGGCCCGGATAGGATCTGGCGCCATATCGTCAACATCCGCGATGCCGAGGCGGGCGGCTGCGACCTGTTCGATATCGAGGAACTGCAAGACGAATATGCCGAGGACGAATTCGCCAACCTGTTCCTGTGCGATTTCGTGGACGACAGCCTGTCGGCCTTCCGCTTCAACGACCTGGTCCGCTGCGGCTGCGACAGCCTGGTGGAGTGGATCGATTTCAATCCCGAAGCGGCGCGGCCGTTCGGCAATCGCGCGGTGTGGGCCGGCTATGATCCGCAGGATAGCGAGGATGGCGATAATGCCGCCCTGGTCATCATGGCGCCGCCCGATCGCGAGGGTGGTACGTTCCGCATCCTCGAGAAGCATCAGCTGCGCGGCCTGGACTTCGAACAGCAGGCCGAATTTATCCGCGCCGTGCTGTCACGCTATAATTGCACTTATGTCGGCGTCGATGCCACCGGCTCTGGCTCTGGCGTCTACCAGCTGCTGTCCAAGACCGAAAAGGGCGTGGTGAAGATCGAATATTCGCTGGAGGTGAAGGCGGGCATGGTCATGAAGGCGCAGAATGTCGTGCGCCGGGGCCGCATCGCCTTTGAGGCTGGCTGGATCGATATCGTCTCGTCCTTCATCAGCATCAAGAAGACGCTGACCACCAGCGGCCGCAACGTCACCTTCAAGGCCGGGCGCGGCGGCGGCGATGGCCATGCAGATCTCGCTTGGGCGGTCATGCACGTCCTGATGAATGAGCCGCTCGACGGCAAAGAAGCCCCCAAAGCAACAATGGAGATCCTATGAGCAAGCGCGCGCGCCGCATGAACAGGGCGGAGGCGCAACGCGCCGCGCAGGGGGCGATCGTCGCCAGCAGCCAGAAAGCCGGGGTGGAAGCCTTTGGCTTTGGCGATCCCGAGCCAGTGATGGACCGCGCCACATTGATGGACATGGTCGAATGCTGGCACAATCAGCGCTGGTACGAGCCGCCCTTGCCGCTGGACGGCCTGGCGCGCGCGTTCCGGGCCAGCCCGCACCATAGCAGCGCCATCATCCTCAAGCGCAACATCCTGGCGGCCAGCTTCAAGCCGACGCCGCTCCTGTCGCGCAAGGCCTTCACGGCGGCGGTGCAGGACTATCTGGTGTTCGGCAACGCCTATTTCGAAAGCCGGCAGAACCGCCTGGGCGGGTTGCTCCGCCTCGATCACAGCCTGGCCAAATATACGCGGCGTGGCGTGACGCCGGGCAGCTTCTGGTGGGTGCCGGGCTTTGGCAATGAAAGCGAGTTTGCGCCGGGAACCGTGCTTCAGATCATGGCGCCCGACGTCAATCAGGAGATTTATGGCATCCCTGAATATCTCTCGGCGCTGCAATCAGCGCTGCTCAATGAGAGCGCGACCCTGTTCCGGCGCCGCTATTATCTGAACGGCAGCCATGCCGGCTACATCCTCTATGCGACAGGCGGCTTTGCCGAGGGCGATGTGGACGCCATGCGCGATGCGCTCAAAAAGTCGAAGGGGCCGGGCAATTTCCGCAACCTGTTCGTCCATGCACCCAACGGCAACGAGGGCGGGATCAAGCTGCTCCCCATTGCCGAGGTGGGCGCGAAGGACGAATTTCTGGGGATCAAGAACACGACGCGCGACGACGTGCTGGCCGCGCACCGGGTGCCGCCCCAGCTGCTCGGCATCGTGCCGCAAAATGCCGGGGGCTTTGGCAGCCCGGCCGACGCGCTTGACGGCTTTCACGAATTGGAGATCGAGCCGATCCAGGCGAAGTTTCTGGAGGTGAATGACGAACTGGGGGTCGAAGCCGTCCAGTTCCATGAGCGGGAGAAGGCAGCGGCCTGATCCGATATTCAACGCTGGTTGAGGGCAGGCCATACGCCTGCCATCGAAAGCGGGGATGACCGCGCTGCAACGCGGCCACCGACGAGGATGCATCTCGCCACGACCAACCGGCCACCCTGGCCGCCCCGCCCTCACCAGGGCGGTGGTTCATCTGTGAGCGAATTTCCTACATGTCACTCGAAAAAATCAATCCCGTCGCGCCCGCTGCCGGCTATATCGGCGGCAAGCGCAATCTGGCCTCGCGCCTGGTGTCGATAATCGGCCGGGTGCCCCATGACAGCTATGCCGAGCCGTTCGTAGGGATGGGCGGCATCTTCCTGCGCCGCAAGGCCCGGCCCAGGGCAGAGGCCATCAACGATGTCAGCGGGGACGTGGCCAACTTCTTCCGCATCCTCCAGGAGCATTATCCCTATTTCATCGACATGCTGCGCTGGCGGGTGTCGAGCCGGGCCGAGTTCGATCGGCTGCGGGCGATGCCGGCTGACCGGCTGACGGATCTGCAACGCGCCGCGCGGTTCCTTTACCTCCAGCGCCTGGCCTTCGGCGGGAAGGTGCGGGGCAGGGCATTCGGCGTCGATGCCAGGAACGGTGGCCGTTTCAACATCGCAAAGTTGGAGCCGATGCTGGCCGAGATCCACGATCGCCTTGCCGGCGTCGTCATCGAGCAGCTCGGTTACGCGGACTTCATCCGGCGCTACGATCATGCCGGCGCGCTTTTCTATCTCGATCCGCCCTATTGGGGGTGCGAGACGGACTATGGCCAGGACGTGTTTTCGCGCACCGACTTCGCCCAGCTGGCCGAGCAACTGGCCGGCATCAAGGGCAAGTTCCTGCTGTCCATCAACGCGACCGATGGCGCGCGCGAGACATTCTCGCGGTTCCAGGTGAGTGATGTCCCTACCACCTATACCATCGGCGGCCAGGCAAAGCCGGTCACCGAACTGATCGTCAGCAACTTCGACCTCCCGCGCTGATCCATCGATAGAAACTGCCAGGGCGGTCCGCGACGCGGGCCGCCCTTATTCGTGCGCGCAATATTATGTCGCGCCTCGACGCTGTCGCCGGGCCGGTCGGCGGCACCGCATCCGCCGCGGCGACCCGCAGGCCCCGCCGGGGGCGCCCCCTGGGGCGGGGCCGGGGCGGCACCCCCTGAAAACGCGCTTAATCCCCCGCCTCGCCCGCGCGCTTTTTATGTCGGAATTGATGCACCACCGATAGCAGGGGAAAACCGGCCTAAGGCCTGGGCGGGATACGTCCGTGACACCTCCCGCTCGTGATGCGATCTGATGCACCTAGGCCGCACCTAAAAGCTCAGCGCCACCCTGATGGCTGGGATGGGTGGATTTCGGAATGGCGGCTTATATAACGAGCTTGCTGCAAAGCCGCCGTAAAGTTCGTTTCCGTCCGGTCGCACTAACCCATTAACTTTGCAACGCGCCCTCCGTTTGCCATGTTGAAAAAAAACGAGGGGCCTTCTGTGTTTGATTCGATAGGTGCGTTCAACAATCAATTTACGCCGGTGGATGGCGGCTATCTGTATTATCCGTCAAAAAATTCTGGCGGTAAACTTGTCACTCCTGATGAATACGAACAGTTAGCCGCAGGCTGGCATAAGGTCGCTGGCCGCCGTGGCATGTGGAAGGTCGCTGGCATCGTCATGCTGGCTATCGTCTTTTGGACCGCCATATCGAAGCCTTTGTCTCTGCCAGAATGGTCGGACTCGATTATGGTTGCCGCATCTGTTGCGGGAATTTCGGCATGGTTACTTTGGGCCAGCTTTGCCCCGCGTCGTTTGGTTCGAGATCGACCGGCGATAACTCCACCTAGGCCCGTTTCAGAGGCGAAACGTCAAGCGCGAGCCTTGCTCAATTGGCGTTTCATCACCTTTGCACTCTTGCTCAGCGGTATCGCCTTTTTCGGTTCGTTGAACGCACCAGAACGCGATTTCAAATCTTGGGCTTGGCTTATTGGCAGCGGCGCGATGTTCGGCCTCTATATATGGATAGGCATTCGGAAGTTTCGGGATAGGTAGTTCCTGGTTCCGTTATGCAGCAAGCTGCCGAATGTCCGCTAACCGGGAACTGCTCTGGTTCATTGAATGTCAAATTCTGGTCGTTTGCGAACCGTCTGAATTTATCTACGCGACCTCCCACCCGAATTAGGAACGCTGGGTCATGGAAAATTTCCGTCGCGCCCCTTCTCCATTGAGGGAGGGGCCGCGAAAGTGTGACATTCGCTCGCCCGCCATCGTGAATGTAAATAACATACTGATTTTAAAATATTTCCTTAATTACATCGCACTTGTTGCACGATGTGATCTCTCCCGCAGAAAACTGTAACCCCCGCAGAAATCCTAGGGTTTTTGAAGACAGGATATTACGTTTTCAAAGTGTAATATGGTTACGTCTAAATCACATAAAAATCACAGCGCAAACCCGCAGAAATCCGCCAATGTTACGGAAGTTACATTTTTTCCGGTACCCGCCACATGATGTTCCCTCGCCCCGCTTTTAATCCTATAGCGCATCGCCAGCTTCACAGGCTGATATCGTCGTCAAATTTATTGGCTATGGTATGATCTATGGTAAGAGAAGGCTTCGCCGACGATCGCTGCAAAGGATATCAATGCCTTATGAGCGCTATGCAATGTCCTCCGTCTCCGCCATTTTTTCTTTTGGGTTCCGCGCGATGATCAAGTCCCGCTTCGGTACCTTTCGCGGGCTGGTCCGGCTCGCGCTCTCCTATCCGCAACTACTGCTGGGCCGATCGGCCAGCCTGACGCCCGATGCGGCGCGGGTGCGGCGACTGGTGTTCGTGTGTCAGGGCAATATCTGCCGCAGCGCCTTTGCCGATGTGGCGGCGCGGCGCGCGGGGCTGAACGTCGCATCCTTCGGCCTGTCGACCACCACCGGACGGGGCGCCCATCCGCCGGCGATATTGGCGGCGCAGGCGCTGGGGCATGACCTGTCGGCGCACCGGGCGATCGACATGCAGGATTATGTGCCGCAGGAAGGCGACCTGCTGCTGGCGATGGAGGTGCGGCAATTGCACCGGCTGGGGGCCGATCCGCGCCTGAAGGAGCTGCCGCGCATGCTGCTGGGGCGCTGGACCCGGCCGATGCTGCCGCATCTGCATGACCCCTACAGCCTGGACGATCGCTATATGGCGACGTGCCTGACGCGAATCGACCGGGCAGTGCCCGCGCTGGTCAGGGCTTTTCCCGGCGCGCGGCTTTCCTGACCATCTGCACCAGATCGCGCAGCCAGGGCTTTGGGTCCGAGCGGCTGAACACATAATAGCGCGCGCGCGGGTCGAGGAAGGCCAGCAGATAGGCGGCCAGATCGGCAATCGGGCGGCGGCGGAAGAAGGGGTCGCCGATCCGACCGGGGGCGAAGAGGATACGGACCAGTCGCTTGGTTTCCGGCACCATGTAGCGTGCGCGCAGATCGTCGCGCGGCACAGGCGCGGGATCGGTCTGACCCAGCACGGTGCGGCGATACGCCTCCCACGCGAAGCCGGCGCCGCAATGGAGCGCCAGCGGCAGGCTGCCCCAGAAACGCCCATTCACCTCCATCAGCCAATAATGGCCGCTGGCGACGTCATAGCGATATTCGACCATCGCTTGCCCTTCCCAGTCGAGCGCGCGCAGCAGCTTTTCCGACAGCGCCATTTGCGGGCCATGGGCATCGACCGGTTCGGCGCGGCAAAGGGTGGAGACTCCCCCTTCGGGCGGCCATTCGTGCAGGCGACGATGCTGGAAGCGCAGGGTGGCCTGCCCATTCGCCATGTAGAGCATCTGGCCCAGGCCCACGCCCCGGCAATATTGCTGGATCAGCGGCCAGCGCCCGATCGGCGCATAGCGATCCAGCAAGGCGAGCAACTGGTCCGCGTCACGAATATAGTCGGTCTTGATCCATTCCAGGCCGGCCTGTTCGAGCAGGCCCATGACTTCGGGCGGATTGGCCCATTTGGCGACCAGCGGATAGCGCATCTGCGCGGCGCGGGCAGCGAAATCCTCATGGCCGAGCGGCTGCCAGGTCTGAGGCACGCGCAGGCCGGCGGCGGCGGCGGCCTGTATCGTCTGCATCTTGTCCAGCACCCGGCCAAGCTGATCGGGGCGCGGCACGAGAATATGGCAATCGCCGATCATCGGCGGCAGCGCGGAGAGTTGCAGCAGGTCGGTTTCGGAAATGGCCAGCACCGCGCGGGCGCCGGTGCGGGCGATCAGGCCGGGCAGCCAGTCGGCGATCGGGCCGGCAGGACGCTTGGTCCAGTCGGTGCAGTAGCGCGAACTGGTGACGATGGAACTCTGGTCACGCGCGATGCCGTACACGGGCACGCCATGCCGGCCCAGATCGCGCACGACCGCAAGGCCGATGGCGTTTTCCAGACCCAGGACGATCGCGCCGGGCAGCGCCGTCACGCAGGCACCAGCCGATGTTCGTAGCGCCAGGTCGCCCAGGCCTGCTGCGCGAGGCGCAGGCCGGTGCGCAGCCGGCTGGGCGCAGCGCGGTTCAGCGTGCGGACCGGCTGGTCGGCAAGCTCGGTAGACAGATCGTTGAAGCCCGCGCCCCGGACGCCCGGCAGGCGGGCGGCTTCGCGGCACAGCGCTTCGAATCGGGCGATGACGGCACCATTGGGCCGTTGGCGATCGCGCGAGAGCATTTCGAAACTATGGGTGACGACATTGAAGGCGTCATGGCCATCGCGCACCGCATGGCGCAGGCCGGCGCGCATTTCTGCGGCGGACATGGCGCAGATCTGGGCCGGGCGGAAACCACCGGGCCGATCCTCTATGCCCGATACCGGCAGTTCGGCGACGCCCTGCGCACGGGTCACGCCGATCTGCGCCGGATCGGCGGATATACCGCATCCATGGCCGAGATAGGCGGGATTGACGCTGCTGTCCCAGACGACGCCCAGCGAGCCAAGTGCGCGCAGCGTATCGTCATTGGCGCCAAAATTGCCGGCGCGGAAGGCCGTGATGGCGGGGGCGCCGGCCTGTTCCAGCAATTTCTTGGCATGACCGAGCAGGATGATCTGATCGTCCAGCGAAAAATCGCCGATATTATGCCCCTGCCGATCACCGACCGGCGAATCCTTCGCCCAGGCGAGCCATTCGGTGTGGATGTGCATCTGCACTTCATGGCCGCGCGCGACGATGGCGCCGACGATAGGGGTCAGAAAATCCGCGCCATGGACCAGCGCGGGCATGGGATCGAGAAAGAAGACGCCCTTCAGGCCATGGTGGTCGAGCAGGTCCATCTGCCAGCCGATGCCGAAGGCGCCAGCCGGCGTCCGCGCCCAGATCGACCGGTCGACATTGTCGGCCAGACTCATGCCACGCTGGTGCAGCGAAGCGGAGAGCTCGGTATCGACGGTGATCAGCAACGCGGTCATGAAGGAGTCCGGTCCGGGGGCGACAAGCAGGCGATAGATAATCTGCGTTAAGGAGGGGTAATATTTCCCCCGCATGTCCGATAGGAATTTCTACCGAAATATGCGCCCCTGAACCTTGCTATCTCCTGAAGACGGCGCCCCCGCCGCGAACCCTTCATTCCAGCAGCGCAAATTCCCCGTAATTGCCCTGGAAGAAGAGCAGGGGGCTGCCCGGACGATCGACTTCCAGCGCGACCACCCGGCCGAGCACGATATAATGATCGCCCGCTTCATGCACGGCGTCGAGCGTGCAGTCGATCCAGGCGACGACATCGTCGAGAATCGGCGAGCCATTGGCCGACACCCGGTGGGACAGGCCAGCGAACTTGTCCGGGCCGGGCCCGGCGATCTGGCGGCAGAGCGGCAGCTGGTCGCTGGCGAGCACATTGACGCAGAATTTGCCGACCGCCTGCAAGCGCGGCCAACTGCCCGAGCTTTTGGCCGGGAAGAAGGCGACCAGCGGCGGGTCGAGCGACACCGAGGTGAAAGAGCCGACGACCATGCCGACCGGCGTGCCGTCCGCCTCCACTGCGGTGACGACGCAGACGCCGGTGGGGTAATGGCCCAGCACCCGGCGAAAGGTCGCATTGTCGAAACTGGCCACACTCATGCCTTGCTCCCGAGACGGTTCATGCCTCCCCCTCTCGCGCAGAATGGGGCCCAAGCAAATGATAAAGCGCGGACCACCGACGAGAAAATCTCAGCCGATGGCCCGCAACCGATCAGAGTGCGACGCCGCCAGCCGCCAGCACGGCAAGCGTGAGCAGTTCGGACGCATTGGAGGACATGGTGGCGATCTGCACCGATTTTTCCATGCCGACCAGCAGCGGGCCGATCATTGTCGTGCCGCCCAGTTCGCGCAGCAGCTTGGCCGAGATATTGGCCGATTGCAGGCCGGGCATGACCAGCACATTGGCCGGGCCAGACAGGCGGCTGAACGGATAATTCTTCATCACCGCCGGGTTGAGCGCCGCGTCAGGGGTCATTTCGCCTTCAAATTCGAAATCGACCGCCCGTTCGTCGAGCAGCTTCACCGCGTCGCGTACATTGTCGAGATAGGCGCCGGGCGGGTTGCCGAAATTGGAGTAGGAGAGGAAGGCGACGCGCGGGTCATGGCCCATGCGGCGGGCGACGGCGACCGTCCCTTCCGCAATATCGGCCAGTTCGATGGCCGAAGGGCGTTCATGCACGGTGGTGTCGGCCAGAAACACGGTCTTGTCCTTGGTCACCATGACATGGATGCCGAAGGGCGTGCGACCGGGTGCCGGGTCCATCACGCGCTTCACTTCGCGCAGCGTCTGGCCATAGGGGCGGGTCATGCCGGTGATCATCGCATCGGCCGCGCCCATCTTGACCAGCAGCGTGCCGAAAATGTGGCGATCGCGATTGACCATCCGCTCGCAATCACGGCGCAGATAGCCGCGCCGCTGGAGGCGGGTGTAGAGCAGGTCGACCATGTCGGGCACGAGCGGCGAATTGACGCTGTTGTGCAGTTCGAAGCTTTCGGGATCGCGCACGCCGAGCGCGCGCAGCTTGTCCACCACATTGTCGCGGCCGACCAGCACCGGAATGCCATAGCCCAGTTCGCGGAACTGGATGGCGGCGCGCAGTACCACTTCCTCTTCCGCTTCGGCGAAGACGACGCGCTTGGGATTGGCCTTGGCGATCTCATAGGCGCTGGTCAGGACCGAGGTGGTCGGGTTGAGCCGGCCCTTCAGCGACTGGCGATAGGCGGCCATGTCCTCGATCGGCTTTTGCGCGACACCGGTTTCCATCGCCGCCTGGGCGACGGCGGCGGGCACCACTTCCATCAGGCGCGGGTCGAAGGGCGCGGGGATGATATAGTCCGGACCGAAGCTGTGGGCGCGGCCATAGGCCTTGGCCACTTCTTCCGGCACCTGTTCGCGCGCCAGTTCGGCGATCGCCTTGGCCGCCGCCAGCTTCATCGCTTCGTTGATGCCGGTCGCCCGCACATCCAGCGCGCCACGGAAGATGAAGGGGAAGCCGAGGACATTGTTGACCTGATTGGGGAAGTCCGAGCGGCCGGTGGCGACGATCGCGTCGGGGCGCACTTCATGCGCGTCGGGCGGCAGGATTTCCGGGTCGGGATTGGCCATGGCGAAGATGATGGGATTGGGCGCCATCGACTTCACCATATCCTGCGACATCGCGCCGGCGACCGAGAGGCCCAGGAACACGTCAGCGCCCTTGACCGCTTCGGTGAGGGTCCGCGCGTCGGTCCTGACCGCATGGGCCGACTTCCACTGATTCATGCCCTCGGTGCGCCCCTGATAGATCACGCCCTTACTGTCGCACATGGTGACATTGTCGTTGGGGACGCCCAGCGCCTTGATCAGTTCGGTGCAGCTGATGGAGGCGGCGCCCGCGCCGTTCACCACCACCTTCATGTCCTTCATGGAACGGCCGGTGAGCAGGGCGGCGTTCAGCACGCCCGCCGCCGCGATGATCGCGGTGCCATGCTGGTCGTCATGAAAGACCGGGATGTTCATCCGCTCCTTCAGCGTCTGTTCGATGATGAAGCATTCGGGCGCCTTGATATCTTCAAGGTTGATGCCGCCGAAGGTCGGCTCCATCAGTTCGACCGCGTCAATGAAGCGATCGACATCCTCGGTCTTCAGTTCGATGTCGATGCTATCGACGTCGGCGAAACGCTTGAAGAGCACCGCCTTGCCCTCCATCACCGGCTTGGAGGCCAGCGCGCCAAGATTGCCCAGGCCCAGGATCGCCGTACCGTTGGAGATGACCGCGACCAGATTGCCCTTGGCCGTATAATCATAAGCGGTCGCCGGATCGGCCGCGATGGCGCGCACCGGCACCGCGACGCCGGGCGAGTAAGCGAGGCTGAGGTCGCGCTGCGTTGCCATCGGTTTCGACGCGATGATTTCGATCTTGCCGGGGCGACCGGTCGAGTGGAAGAACAGCGCCTCGCGCTCGGAAAATTCCACATTCGATCTGTCGGACATCGCGGGCACCCATGTAATGGAACAATAAGCCGGCCCTAGCGGCAAGATTATCTTGTGGGCAAGTGCGAGAAGCGCAATTTTCCTGCCTTTCCGGGAAGCGCTGGTTTCGGTTCAAGGTTCAGGCTATCGCCCTGCCCCATGGCTTCTTCGACCGACAATCCAGCTTCTGCCGCCGCCCCGACGCCGATGATGGCGCAATATCTGACGCTCAAGGCGGAGGCGCAGGACTGCCTGCTCTTTTACCGCATGGGCGATTTTTTCGAGCTGTTCTTCGACGATGCGAAAATGGCGGCAGCAACGCTGGATATCGCGCTGACCAGCCGGGGCGAACATGGCGGCCAGCCGATCCCGATGTGCGGCGTGCCGGTGCATAGCGCCGAAGGCTATCTGGCGCGGCTGATCAAGGGGGGGCATCGCGTTGCGATCGCCGAGCAGACCGAAACGCCGGCGCAGGCCAAGGCACGGGGCGGCAAGACGTTGGTCGCGCGGGCGATCGTGCGGTACGTGACCGCCGGTACGTTGACCGAGGAGACTCTGCTCGACAGCCGGCGCGACAACATGCTGGTGGCGCTGGCGCAGGTGGGCGGGGAAGGATCGGGCGAAATCGGCATCGCCGCCGCCGATATTTCCACCGGCCGGTTCGAGACGATGACCTGTCCGATGGGCGACCTGCCCGCCGAGCTGGCGCGGTTGCGGCCGAGCGAAGTGGTGGTGGCCGAGGGATCGGGCATCGAAGTGGCGGACATGCATCCGTTCGACAAGGCCGCCTTTTCCAGCAGCCGGGCCGAGGATGCGCTGAAACGGCTGTTCGCCGTGGCGACGCTGGACGGGTTCGGCCAGTTCGGGCGTGCCGAGCTGGCGGCCATGGGTGGGCTGATCGCCTATCTCGATCATGCGGGCAAGGGCACCCTCCCCTTCCTCGCCCCGCCGCTGCGCAAGACCAGCGGTGGCCATGTCGCGATCGACGCGGCGACGCGCGAGAGTCTGGAGATCGTGTCGACCACGGCGGGGACTCGCGCAGGCAGCCTGCTGGGCGCGATCGACCGGACGGTGACGGGCGCGGGCGCGCGGTTGCTGGGGCAGGATCTGTCGGCGCCGCTGATGGATCTGGCGGTCATCGAGGCGCGACTGGGGTTGGTCACGCTGTTCCATAATGATGCGACATTGCGCGACCAGTTGCGCGGGGCGCTGCGGGCATTGCCGGATATCGGCCGGGCGCTGGGGCGCGTGGCGGTGGGGCGCGGGTCGCCGCGTGACCTGGGTCAGTTGCGCGATGGTCTGGGCGAAGCGCGGTTGCTGCGCGAGCGGCTGGGGCGGCTGGCCGATGCGCCGCAGATGCTGGTGCAGTTGCTCCCCGCGCTGGATGGGCATGGCGCGCTGGTCGATGCGCTGGCGCGCGCGCTGGTGCCGGCGCCGCCGACCGAGACGGCGAGCGGCGGCTATATTGCCGATGGCTATGATCCTGCGCTGGACGAATTGCGGCGGCTGAGCAGTGACGGCCGCCGCGCCATCGCTGCGCTCGAAGCCAAATATCGCGCGCAGACCGGCATATCGGCGCTCAAGATCCGGCATAATGGCGTGCTGGGCTATCATGTCGAGGTGCCGGCGCGGGCGGCTGACCTGTTGATGGCGCCCGACAGCGGCTTTACCCATCGCCAGACGCTGGCCGGCGTGGTGCGATTCAACTCGATCGACCTGCATGAGGAAGCCGGGCGCGTGGCGCAGGCGGGTTCCCATGCGCTGGTGGCCGAGGCGGCGCATCTGGAAGAGCTTATCGGCGCGGTGCTGGATCGCAAGGCCGACATCGCCCGCGCCGCCGATGCGCTGGCGCGGCTGGACGTCGCCGCCTCGCTGGCCGAGCGGGCGGCCGAAGGCGGCTGGCAACGACCGCATTTCGTGGCGAAGGATGGGACGGGCCAGTGCCTCGACATCGTCGGCGGACGACATCCGGTAGTGGAAGATGCGCTGCGCAAGGAGGGCCAGCCCTTCGTCGCCAATGATTGCCGGCTGAACGAAGGCGACCGGCTCTGGCTCGTCACTGGCCCCAACATGGGCGGTAAATCGACCTTCCTGCGGCAAAATGCGCTGATCGTGATTTTGGCGCAGGCGGGCGGCTATGTGCCAGCGCAGGCGGCGACGCTGACGCTGGTCGATCGGCTGTTCAGCCGCGTGGGCGCGTCGGACAACCTCGCCAAGGGGCGATCGACCTTCATGGTCGAGATGGTCGAGACGGCGGCGATCCTGGCACAAGCGACCGAACGTAGTTTCGTCATTCTGGATGAAGTGGGGCGTGGCACATCCACCTATGATGGCCTCGCGCTCGCCTGGGCCGTGGTCGAGGCGGTGCATGAGGTCAATCGCTGCCGCTGTCTGTTCGCTACTCATTATCATGAGCTGACGCGGCTGGCCGAGACGCTGGCGTCGCTGTCGCTGCACCATGTCCGGGCACGCGAGTGGAAAGGCGACCTTATATTGCTGCACGAACTGGCCGAGGGGCCGGCGGATCGCAGCTATGGCCTGGCGGTCGCGCGGCTGGCCGGGTTGCCGCCCGCCGTGCTGAAGCGCGCCAAGGATGTGCTGGCGCGGCTGGAGGCGGGCAAGGCGAAGACCGGGGGGATCGCGGCGGGGCTGGACGATCTACCCTTGTTCGCAGCGGTGGCGACGCAGGAGGAAGAGGCGCCCGATCCGCTGCTGACGGCCATCGCGGCGATCGATGCCGATGCGCTGTCCCCGCGTGAGGCACTCGATCATATATATCGCTTGAAACAACTGGCCGCCGACCTGCGACGCGATTAGAGAACAGCCATGGGCATACAGTATCCAGCGCTGGGATCGCGGCGTGCGATCATCGACCGGCGCGCCATTTCCGATACGATCAACGCTTTGGCGCAGGAGCATCGGGGCGATGCCATGCGCCTGCGCGGCGGAATCGTGAAGGAATTGAAGGCAGCGCTGGACGAAGGCCGGGCCGAAGTCGCCCGACGCCTGGAGGCCAAGCCGACGCGCGGGCGGGAATCGGTGACGGCCTTCGCCTTCCTGATCGACCAGATATTGCGGCTGCTCTACGACGCGACCACGCATCACCTGTATCCGGCGGGCAATCGCAGCACGGGCGAACGGATCGCGCTGATCGCGGTGGGCGGCTATGGCCGTGGCGAAATGGCGCCGCACAGCGATGTCGACATCGGCTTCATCACTCCCTGGAAGCCGACCGGCTGGACCGAGCAGGTGATCGAATCCATGCTCTATTCGCTGTGGGATCTGGGGCTGAAGGTCGGGCATTCGAGCCGTTCGGTCGACGAGACGATGCGCATGGCCAAGAGCGACCTCACCGTGCGCACCGCCCTGCTGGAGGCGCGCTATGTCTGGGGCGACCGGGCGCTCTATGAGGAAACGTCGGTCCGTTTCGACGCCGAAGTCATGCAGGGCAATGCCCGCGCCTTCGTCACCGAAAAACTGGAGGAGCGCGACGAGCGGCACAAGCGGATGGGCGACAGCCGCTATGTCGTCGAGCCGAACGTCAAAGAAGGCAAGGGCGGGCTGCGCGACCTGCATACGCTGTTCTGGATCGGCAAATATGTGAACCGGGTGCGATCGGTCGCGGAACTGGTCGATGTCGGCCTGCTGACCGAAGTCGAACTGCGCCAGTTCCAGAAGGCCGAGGATTTCCTGTGGGCGGTGCGATGCCACCTGCACACCATCACCGGCCGGGCCGAGGATCGGCTGACCTTCGACCTTCAACTCGAAACCGCGACGCGGATGCATTTTACCGGCCGCGCGGGACGGTCCGGGGTCGAGCGCTTCATGCGCTATTATTTCCTGAACGCGAAGACGGTGGGCGACCTGACCGCCGTCTTCCTGGCGCATCTGGACGATCAGATGGCGGAAAAGGGACGGCGCTATATCCCGTCGATTTTCCGCCGGCCCAAGAAGTTGGACGGGTTCGTGCTGGAGCGCGGGCGGATCGCGCTGCCGAGCGACGATTTCTTTCAGGCGGACCCGGTTCGGCTGCTGGACATCTTCGCCGTGGCGGATAAGCATGGCTTGCAGATTCACCCCAGCGCGATGCGTGCGGCAAGCCGGGACGCCGGACTGATTTCCGCCAAGGTCCGCCGGGATCCCCGTGCCAATGCCGCCTTCATGGAGGTGCTGACATCGCCGCGCGACCCGGAAACGGTGCTGCGCTGGATGAACGAATCCACCGTGTTCGGCCGGTTCGTGCCGGACTTTCGCCGCGTCGTCGCGCAGATGCAGTTCGACATGTATCACCATTATACTGTGGACGAGCATACCATCCGCGCGGTCGGCCTGCTGTCTCGGATCGAGAAGGGCGAACTGGGGCAGGATCATCCGCTGGCGAGCGACCTGATGGGCAAATTACTGTCCCGCCGCGCGCTCTATGTCGCGGTGCTGCTGCACGATATCGCCAAGGGGCGCGGCGGCGACCATAGCCTGCTGGGCGCAGAGGTGGCGGAGCATCTTTGCCCGCGCCTTGGCCTCACCCCGGCAGAGACGGAGACGGTCGCCTGGCTGGTGCGCTATCACCTGCTGATGTCGGCCACCGCCTTCAAGCGCGACTTGGCCGATTACAAGACGATCCTCGACTTCGTGGACGTGGTGCAAAGCCCGGAGCGGCTACGCCTGCTGCTGTGCCTGACCGTAGTGGATATCCGTGCCGTGGGGCCGGGCGTGTGGAACAGCTGGAAGCGGCAGTTGCTGGGCGACCTGTATGACGCGGCCGAGGAAGTGCTGCGGCTGGGCCACAAGCAGAAGGGACGCAGCGAGCGGGTCGCGATGAAACAGGCGACGTTGCGAGAGGCGCTGGGGATGGATGAGGCGACCTTCGCCGCGTTCAGCAAGCGGCTGCCCGAAAGCTACTGGATCGCCGAGCCGGACGACATATTGGTCCATAATGCCGAACATATTTTGGCGGCGGGCGACGCACCGCTGTCGATTGCGGCGCAATATTATCCGCAACGCGGGGCGACGCTGGTGACGGTCTATGCCGCCGACCATCCGGGACTTTTCTATCGCGTCGCAGGTGCCATCCATCTGGCCGGCGGCAACATCATCGACGCGCGCATCCATACGACGCGCGATGGCGTGGCGATCGACAATTTTCTGGTGCAAGACCCGCTGGGCGGGGCATTCCACAGCGACGATCAGCTAAAGCGGATTCGTGGCGCGATCGAGGATTCGCTGTCCAACCGGCATCGGATGATCACCAAGCTGTCGGCCCGCCCCCTGCCCCGCACCCGCGCCGAAGCGTTCCGCATCGAACCCAATGTGCTGATCGACAACAAGGCGTCGAACCGCTTCACCGTGGTGGAGGTGAATGCACGGGATAGACCTGCGCTGCTGTTCAGCCTGGCCAATGCGCTGTTCCAGTCGAAGGTGACGGTGCATAGCGCCCATGTCGCCACCTATGGCGAACGGGCGGTCGATACCTTCTACGTTACCGACCTGCTGGGTGGGAAGATCGAGAGCAAGGCGCGGTTGCAGACGCTGGAGCGGCGCCTACTGGAGGCGGCTGGTGGTGAGGTGGGCGAGGCGCTGGAACGGGCCTGACCGGGCGCTCCCCTCCCTCAAACCAGCCGCATCACCATCCAGACCAGCAGGATCGCGATACACCAGGCGCAGATGCCGGCGGCAATGATGATGCCCAACCGCCGGAGCGGCGACAGCGGGCGATCGGCGGGGACCGCCGCGTCGGGCACGGATGATTGCGCCGGTCGGTCCGCTGCGCGCAGCAAGCCAAGATCATGGTCGGTCAGCATGCGATCAAATGACAGGCCGGCTCCCCCGTCGCGCACCCATATGACCTGCGCAGGGCAGATACCGATGCCGGGCAGGTCGATGATGACCGCTTCCCCGACCAGCGGCGCCGGATCGACCGAGACGCGGCATCCCGTACAAGACAGGTCATGGATGACGACGTCATGGGCCGCATCGCGCAGGATGGTCGACGCATGATCAGCCTCGACCCGATCGGCCGCACGGCGGTTCATCAGCAATCTGGCATGGATGGACATCGTTTCTTCCCGACCGGATGCCGACATCGCACGATAAGCCTGAAGGGTCCATTAAGCGCCCATCAGGGCCGAATGTCCATAGCATCCCCCGGTACCAGCAACGGCAGCAGGCGGAACATATCCGGCCGGTCGATCGCAATACAGCCGGCCGTCGGGCGACCTTCGGACAGATGGAAGAAGATCGCGCTGCCCTGTCCCGCCACCGGCGGCGCGTCATTATGGCCGAGCACGACGATGACGTCATAGGCGTCGTCGGTGCGGATCAGGCTTTCGGCGGAGAAGGGGCGCGGCAGGCGGACGGGGCGGTTATAGGCCGGGTCGGCGATATCGTCCGACCAGCCGTCATGGGCGCGTATCCAGCGCCAGGGCAGACTTATGCCGGTCGCTTCGACCTTGCCGGGGCGCAGCAGGACGCCGCGAATGGGCCAGACCCCAAGCGGGGTGCAGCCGTCCCCTTCCCGCTTGTTCCCGGCCGCGCAGGCGCCGCTGCGACCGATGGTGCAGGCTATGGTCAGATCGCCGAAGGTCAGGCGACCCGCGCCGCTTTCGACGCGGATCAGCCTCATAGCTGATGACCGGTACGGTCGCGCTTGGTGGCGAGATAACGTTCGTTGTGCGGATTTGCGGCGAGGATGATCGGCAGGCGTTCCGCCACCTTGATCCCCGCCGCTTCCAGCCCGGCAACCTTGTTGGGATTGTTGGTGAGCAGGCGCACCTGCCCCACGCCGAGCAGATCGAGCATGCGTGCCGCGACCGAAAAATCGCGCGCGTCGATCGCGAAGCCGAGGCGCACATTGGCATCGACCGTGTCGAACCCCTGATCCTGCATCGCATAGGCGCGCAGCTTGTTGACGAGGCCGATGCCGCGCCCTTCCTGTCGCAGGTAGAGCAATATGCCCCAGGGCGCGTCGGCGATCCGGTGCAGCGCTTCATGCAATTGCGGGCCGCAATCGCATTTCAGGCTGCCCAGTACGTCGCCGGTCAGGCATTCGCTGTGCAGGCGGATGACGGGCGGCGAGCTGCCCCGCTGGCCGACGATCAGCGCGACATGTTCGCGCGGTTCGTCCGGGCTGCGGAAGGCGATGATCTCAGCGCTTTCGCTGGCCGATACCGGCAGGCGCGCGCGGGTGGCGATGGCAAGGTGGATGGCATCGTCATAGGCGGCGATGGCGTCGGCACTGACCTCTGCCTCGACCGGAGCGTCGCCTTCGAGCAGGAAATAAGCGGGCAGGATGCCGGCGAGGCGGGCGAGGCGTAGCGCGGCCTTGGTCGCCTGCGGCGCGGGCAGCGGGCGGGCGCGGAATGGTCCCTTGAGCGGCGAGGCGAGGTCCAGCACCGGATCGGCGATGGCGGTCGCTACATCCGCGTCGATCCACGGCGTACGATCGACCAGCACCGGCAGTTCGGGATCGGCGGCAGCCAGTTGATTGGCCAGCTTGAGCGTTTCGGCGCGCGCAGCCGAAATCAGGATGTCGGCGCGACCTTCCGGATCGAAATCCGCCAGCGTCACGGCGTCCGCGCCCTCGATCGCCATCAGCCGGATCGCGCCGTCCGGGGCGGTCAGGCGGATCGCCCAGCCACGGCGCAAGGCGTCGATCGCCCGCGCCGCATCCCGTCCGCTCGCCCCATGACCGGCCGTACTGCTCATCAGAAGGCGAACTCGGTGATGATCGGGATATGGTCGGACGGCTTGATCCAGCTGCGCGCCGGTTCGACGACGCGGTGGCTGACCGCCTTGTCCGCGACATCCTTCGTCATCCACATATGGTCGAGGCGGCGGCCGCGATCCGATTCCGCCCAGTCCTTCGCGCGGTAGCTCCACCAGGTGTAGAGGCGCGCGGGCGCAGGATGGAAGTGGCGGCCGATATCGACCCAGTCGTTCGATGCCTGAAGCCGGGCCAGAATCTCGCATTCGACCGGCGTATGGCTGACCACGTTCAGCAGTTGCTTGTGGCTCCACACATCGCATTCCAGCGGCGCGATGTTGAAGTCGCCGGTCAGGATGGCAGACTTGTCGCCAAGGCCGGACGACCATTGGATCATCCGTTCGATGAAATCGAGTTTCTGGCCGAATTTGGGGTTCACGTCCCGGTCGGGAATGTCGCCTCCGGCCGGCACATAGACATTTTCGATCCGCACGCCATTGTCGAGCCGCACGCCGACATGGCGCGCTTCGCCATTGGCCTGCCAGTCGAACCTGTCATCTTCATGCACCGGCACCTTGCTCATGATCGCGACGCCGTGATGCATGCGCTGGCCGTTCAGCACCTGGTGGACATAGCCCATCCGACGGAACATTTCGGTGGGGAAGGTATCGTTCACCACCTTCGTTTCCTGAAGGCACAATATGTCGGGCGCCTCCATGCGCAGCAGCTGTTCGACGATGTCGATGCGCGCGCGGACGGAGTTGATGTTCCAGGAACAGATGGAAAGGGTATCGGCCATGTTTCGCAACTAGGGTTGCCGGCGTCGTTGCGCAAGCGGAAGACCGATGCAGCGGACAAAGTAAGACCCCCGCTCCGGGGGCGTGGAACGGGGGTCTCGATCGCGCCCTTGAAGCGCTTCGCGACGCGAGGGGGGACCGGGTAACAGGGGGGAAATCCCGGTTTGGTCTCGCGCCGTGGGTTTCTGATTAGCGCCCCGGATATGAGCGTCAGATGAACGGCCCGGCAAGATTATGCCCGATAATTCGGGCCGTCTTGCCGAACGCTCGGGTCAACTGCCGGCCGAGCGCCCCCTGGGCCGCGGGTCAACCCAGCGGAAGGCGGAATCGGCGACCGGCGCGCCATAGACCTGATTGGAAAAGCGCACCGCCGTGCGGTTATTCTGCGAATCGAGCATCACCCAGCCGTAAAGCTGAAGCCCCGCCGGCGCGGACGCGTTGCGTTTGAAGATCATGGTGATGGTGCCATATTCTGGGCGCTTGGGATCGCGCGCCTCGACGCTGAGCACCGTGGGATCACCGGTGGGCACCAGCTTGCCATATTTGGACAAATCCTTCGACGGGTCGAGCAGCGCGCCCAGCGGCGAATTGCCGATCGGCCAGCGCTGCACCTGCCGCACTTCATAATCGATCATGGTCAGCGCCTTGCCATCGCTGACGATCAGCAGCGGCACGCCCTTCTGATATTGGAAGCGGATCTTGCCCGGTTGCTTCAGGGTCAGCTTGCCGGTCAGCGTCTGGCCGTTGCGGTCGGTCTGGCTGAAATCGGCGGTCAGGGTGGTGACGCTGCGGATATAGTCGTTGACCTTGGCAAGGTCGGACTGGTCCTGCTGCTGCGCGGTTGCCGGCACGGTCGGCGCAACCAGCGCAGTGGTGGCGGCAAGGGCAAGCGCGAGGGGCGCAACGATGCGCTTCATGGCGTTCAACTCCGATTGTTGGGGGAGAGAGGGCTAGGCGATGCGGCTTGAACCCGTTGTGAACCCGCCTGTTCCGAAATAGCAAGATTTGGGGAAGGGTGATGGGGGAGAGCATCCGCTGATGTTCGGGACCGGCTCGATCCCCCATGCTCCCGCCTCGCCCTGCCGGTCTGACCGGCGGCACCGCTCCAATTATGTTATCGGCGCGGCAGCAGCAGCCAGACCCCTAGCCATTTCCGAAGACAAAAAAAAGGGCCGATCTGACGATCAGCCCTGAAAGTTTTTAGGAGAGGATGCCTGAAAGGCCTGCTCTCTATGTTCGAACCGGTTCATCACCGCAAATGCGAAGGAAAGCAGTGCGATTGCAGGAAGCGCAATCGTATCCATTCCAGCTGACTCAAATCGGATTGCCGTTCTCGTCGCGCAGCACTTCGCGGCGACCGACATGGTTGGGGGGGCCGACCAGCCCCTCCTCTTCCATCCGTTCGATCAGGCGCGCGGCGCTGTTATAGCCGACGCGGAGCTGGCGTTGCAGCCAGCTGGTCGACGCCTTCTGGTTCTCGAACACCAGCTGGCATGCCTTGCGGAACAGCTGGGCGTCGGGGCTGTCATCGCCCAGATCGACGCCGTCGAGGGCGAAGCTGCCCTCCTCCGGTTCCTCGGTCACGGCGGAGATATAGTCTGGCTGGCCCTGCGCGCGCCAATGATCGGCGACGACGCGGACTTCATCGTCGGACACGAACGGGCCATGGACGCGGGTCAGGCCCTTGCCGCCATGCATGTAGAGCATGTCGCCCTTGCCCAGCAGCTGTTCGGCGCCCTGTTCGCCCAGGATGGTGCGGCTGTCGATCTTGCTGGTCACGAAAAAGCTGATCCGGGTCGGCAGATTCGCCTTGATGACGCCGGTGATGACGTCGACCGAGGGACGCTGCGTCGCGAGGATCAGGTGGATGCCGGCGGCGCGGGCCTTTTGCGCAAGGCGCTGGATCAGGAATTCGACTTCCTTGCCCGCCGTCATCATGAGGTCGGCGAGTTCGTCCACCACTACCACGATCTGCGGCAGCGGCTGGAAATCCAGCTGTTCCTCTTCATAGATGGGCTTGCCGGTTTCGGGATCGTATCCGGTCTGGACACGGCGGCCGAGCGGCTTGCCCTTGGCCTTGGCGGCGCGGACCTTCTCATTATAGTTGGCAAGGTTGCGCACGGAGATCGACGCCATCATGCGATAGCGATCCTCCATCTGCTCGACCGCCCATTTGAGCGCGCGGATCGCCTTGGCCGGTTCGGTCACGACCGGGGAGAGGAGATGCGGGATGTCGTCATAGGTCGACAGTTCCAGCATCTTGGGGTCGATCATGATGAGGCGCAGCTGGTCCGGCGTCATGCGGTAGAGCAGCGACAGGATCATGGCGTTCAGGCCGACCGACTTACCCGACCCCGTCGTACCCGCGATAAGCAGATGGGGCATGGGGGCCAGGTCGGCGATGATCGGTTCGCCCGATATATTCTTGCCCAGGATGATCGGCAGGGTCGCTTCCTGCATGAATTGTTCGCTGGTGATGAGTTCGCGGAAGGACACGCCTTCGCGGTTCGCATTGGGCAGTTCGATGCCGATGACAGTGCGGCCCGGAATCGTCGCGACGCGGGCGGAGAGCGCGGACATATTGCGGGCGATATCGTCCGCCAGCGCGATGACGCGGCTGGCCTTGATGCCCGGCGCGGGTTCCAGTTCGTACATGGTGACGACGGGGCCGGGGCGGACTTCGGTGATGTTGCCCTTCACATGGAAGTCGTCCAGCACGGATTCGAGCAAGCGAGCATTGCGCTCCAGCGCGGCCTTGTCGATCTTGCCCCCCTGATTGGCGGGAATGGGATTCAGCAGGTCGGGCGAGGGCAGCGAGCTGTGGCCGAACAGGTCATCCTGGCTGATCGGCGCCATGGCGCGCTGCACCGGGGCGGGCTTGGGCGTCTGGATCGTGATGGGCGGCTTGGGCTCGTTCGACACCTGCTTGCGCGGGGCGATGACGCGCTCGGCCGGTTCGTCGTCATCATGGTCGTCATTATCAATAGACGCACCATTGCCGGCGAAACCGAGGGTCGGGCGCGGCAGGTTCAGCTTGGGCAGCGAGGGGCGGCGCAGCGCGATGATCGGCTTTTCCAGCGCCAGACTGCGATAGCAGGCGAACAGGCCCGCGATCAGCGACACGACGACCAGCACGCCCTTGATCCACGGCGCGGCGGCGGGCGCCTGCGCCGTCAGGCTGGCAAGGCCCTTGGCCACGACCAGACCGATCACCCCGCCCCAGCCGGCAGGCAGGCCGACGAGCGGCGCATCCTGAAACAGCGCAAGGGCGATACCGATCAGCACGATGCCGAACAGGCATTTGCCGAATTGCGCCTTCCACCCGGCCATATCCTGATCGCCCCACAGGCGGCGGGCAGTGACGGCCATCAGCGGCAGGATCAGCGCGACTGGCACGCCCAGCAGCCAGAGCAGGAAATCGGCGGCCCATGCGCCGGGCGCCTGCATGATGTTGGCGACATGATCGCCCGCGACGGTGTTCATCGACGGGTCGCTGGGAGCATAGCTGAGCAGCGCCAGCGCCAGAAACAGCGTCGCCAGCATGAGCGTGATCGCGCCGATCAGCGCGCCGCTGCGGATGAGGCTGCGCTTCAGCATTTCGCGCCATTCCGGCGAGCGTTTCACGGTGCGGCCGACGGCCATATTAGTCGATGTCCCCCAAATGTTCCAGAACGGCACAATGCCTCTTCGGGCGACTCCCCGTCAAGGGCGCCGCCCTTCGGCTCGTCCCGGCCCTATCCGTATGATCCCGTATCGCGGGGCAATCAGGTGGCGCGATACAAGCGGAGCGAAAGGAACCTGTCCCATGATCGCTGCTTATTATCCCGCCTTCGTCGTCCTGGCCCTAGGCGCCTTTGCCGCCGGCCTGCTGTGCGTCACGACCGAGGATTGGCTTAAGCACTGACCCCGGCCAGCGCGACCAGCGCCTCGCCATCGAGCCGCTGCACCGTCCATTCGTCCATCGGCTTCGCGCCGATCGCGCGATAGACGGCGATGGCGGGTGCGTTCCAGTCGAGCACCGACCATTCGAGCCGGGCGCAATCGCGCGCGATCGCCAGCTGGGCGAGGCGCAACAGCAGCGCCTTGCCAGCGCCTTGCCCCCGCGCGTCGGGCAGGACGAACAGATCCTCCAGATAGATGCCCGGCCGCGCTTCGAAGGTCGAGAAATTGTGGAAGAAGAGGGCGAAGCCGATCGCCGCGCCCGCATGTTCCGCGATCAGCACTTCGGCCATGGGGCGCGGGCCGAACAGATGTCGCTCCAGCGTCGCGCGATCGCCCTTCACTTCATGGGCGAGCCGTTCATAATCGGCCAGCGCGAGGATGAAGGCGTGGATGGTGTCGATATCGCCGGCCACCGCCTCGCGAATGAAAATGCTCATGCTGCGCTTGCCTCCAATTGAGAGCCTTTTGGAGCCAGATCGGCCCGTTTTGAACGCGCGGCGATAAGGCAGGCAATCACGATGAGCAAGGCGCCGGCAATCGTGCTGAGCGTCACATGTTCGTCAAAGGCCAGCCAGCCGACGATCATGGCCCAGACGAAGGCACTATATTCGACGGGGATCAGCCGCTGTGCCTCCGCCCGTGCATAGGCCCAGGCAAGCGCTGCCAGCGAGGTGAAGGCCAATGTCGCAGCGAGCAGGACCAGCGGAACCGCCCCGAGCGGCGGCAGGATCGCCAGCCATGGCGCGCCAATCGCAAAGACGCCGAGCATGACGAGATGCTGGAAGAAGGCGACTTCTATCGGGGACGCAACCTGCGCCTGCTGCCGCTGGATGATGAGGTTCCAGGCAAACAATATGGCGGAACCAAGCACCGCCAGCACGCCCAGCAGCGCATCGGCCTCATAACGGCCCTGCAACTTGCCCGACAGGATGATGCCGACGCCGACCAGCCCCAGCAGCGACGCGCCGATCGCGCGGCGCCCGATCTGTTCCTTGAGCAACAGTGCGGCCAGATAGAGGGCGATGAGCGGCGCGATGAAGGATAGCGCGATCGCCTCGGCCAATGGCAGGCGCAGGATCGCCCAGAAGAACAGCAAGGCCATGAAGGCCACGACCGTCCCGCGCAGCAGGTGGATGCGCAGCACCGCCTGCGTCGGCCAGCGCTGTCGGGTCAGCAGCATCAAAGCAAGGCCCAATATGGTCCCGGTGACGGCACGCCAGAACAGGGCGTTATAGAGGCCGATCGCCAGCCCCAGCCCTTTCATCGCCGCATCCATCACGGAAAACAGCGCTACACCCACGCAGCAGACGAGGAAGGGAATGGCGAAACGACCCTGATCTTGCGACATCGGGCTGATCCGCGCCTTTATTCGGCTGCCTCGACCTGGCTGCCATCCGCCTTGCCAGCGTCGGTGGTTTCGGACTCCAGCTTCTCCGCTTCGATCTCCGCCGCCTTGGCCTCCACCAGCTTCACGATATGGTCGACCATGTCGGCATCCTGAATCGTGTGGTCGGTGACGCCCGACAGATAGACCATATGCTTGCCATTGCCGCCACCGGTCAGACCGATATCGGTTTCACGCGCTTCACCGGGACCGTTGACCACGCAGCCCAGTACCGAGAGCGAGAGCGGCGTATTGATATGCTGGAGCCTTTCCTCCAGCGCCTGCACGGTGCGGATGACGTCGAAGCCCTGCCGCGCGCAGCTAGGACAACTGATGACCTTTACGCCGCGGGTGCGGATGCCCAGCGACTTCAGAATCTCGTAGCCGACGCGGACTTCCTCCTCCGGTTCGGCGGAGAGCGAAACGCGGATCGTGTCGCCGATGCCGGCCCAGAGCAGGTTGCCGATGCCGATCGCGCTCTTCACCGTGCCGCCGATCAGGCCGCCGGCTTCGGTGATACCCAGATGCAGCGGACAATCGACCGCATCGGCCAGCTGCATATAGGCGGCGACGGCGAGGAACACGTCGCTGGCCTTCACCGCGACCTTATATTCGTGGAAATCCTGATCCTGGAGCAGCTTGATATGGTCGAGCGCGGATTCGACCAGTGCCTCGGGACAAGGCTCGCCATATTTTTCGAGCAGATCCTTTTCGAGGGAGCCGGCGTTGACACCGATGCGGATCGAGCAGCCATTCGCCTTGGCCGCGTCGACCACTTCCTTAACCCGCTTTTCCGACCCGATATTGCCGGGGTTGATGCGCAGGCAGGCGGCCCCGGCATCGGCGGCTTCGAGCGCGCGCTTATAGTGGAAATGGATGTCAGCGACGATCGGCACGCGCACGGCGCGGACGATCTGCTTGAGCGCCGCCGTCGATTCCTCGTCCGGGCAGGACACGCGGATGATGTCGACGCCTGCTTCCTCGCAGCGGCGGATCTGGTCGATCGTCGCCTTGACGTCATGGGTCAGCGTGTTGGTCATGGTCTGGACCGTGACCGGGGCGTCGCCGCCGACGGGGACATTGCCGACCATGATCTGACGCGACTGGCGCCGCGCTATGTCGCGCCAGGGGCGCAGGCCGGGATTATGGTCGGACATGAAAAAGGGGCTCCGTAAGCTACGGAGCCCCTATAGGGATTTTCCGATCCGATTAGAAGCGGAGCGTCGCGGACGCCGCAACCTGATCCGCATTGCCGCTGGTCTGGGCCAGCGTGGTGGCGGTGACGGTCGCGGGCGATGGGAAATAGCTGTCCGGGCGGATGATGTTCGCCTTTTCCACGAAGGTGTGGGCGTAGCTTACATTGAGCGCGAAGGCATCCGACATGTTCCAGGTCGCGCCGCCCGTTAGCCAGACGCGGTCGCCATCGGGCACGCGGGTGGTCAGATGCTGCGGATTGGTAGGCGAACGGTCGAACATCGTGCCGGCGCGCACGGTGAAGGCCGGGCTGACATCATATTCGCCGCCGACGCTGACCGAATAGCTGTCCTTGTAATCCAGTTCCTTGTTGGTCGTGCCGGCGGCCGAGGTGACGGCGATGCCCTTGAACTTCGACCAGTTATACCATTTGCCGGTGACCATCGCGCGCAATTGCGGCGTCAGCTTGTGCATCATGGAGACGGTGACGATGTCGGGCAGGTTCAGCGGCGCGGTGGCGGCAAATTCGCCATTGCCCGCCGCGATCGGGCCGACCAGACCGGACACGATCTGGGTGCCGGCCAGCTTGTGGCTGATACCGGAGCGATAATGGACGCCCCAATTGGTATCACCGGTGGTGTAGAAGAGGCCAGCATTCCAGCCGACCGACCAGTCGTCGCCCTTCAGGCTGGCAAAGCCGTCGGTGGTGGCGAGCGGCGACAGCTGCGGCAGTGCATTGGTCAGCGTCGCCTTCACATATTGCACGTCGACGCCGCCGCCGATCGACAGATTGTCGGTCAGCTTATAAGCGGCCGACGGCTGGATATTATAGGTTTTAAGATCGGTGTAGAGCGAGTCATAGCGACCGAAGAAACCGTCATCATATTCCAGCTTCAGACCGAAGGGCGCATTGACGCCCAGGCCAACCCAGAGCCGGTCGCTGACCTGCGCGCTGGCATAGAAGCTGGGGATGGGAATGACGCTTTCAAATGGATTGCCGCCGTCATTGCCGGCAATCGGTGTGGTAACGGGCACGCCCGGAATGGTGCGGCGCGATCCGCGATTGGTCTGGCGCGCCGAGGCCATCAGGGCGGAACCGCCGATCGAGGTCTGGATACCCGACAATTGGGTCATCGCAGCCGGATTGAAATAGATGGTCGAGGGATCGTCGCCCGCCGCTGCGCCGCCGGACAGCGCCCGGCCGGTTTCGATCGGTGACTGTTCCTGAAGATAGAAGCCGCCGGCCATGGCGGGAAAGGGAGCAGCCATGACCCCGGTGACGAGGAGGGCTCGGCTGAGTTGGCGGCTAAGGGACATGATGAATCCTCTGCTAGGTGGCGACTCTTCTGCTGCCGATCGGCGCCCCTGCAACGCGCGAAACCGGCTTATGAGCCAGGGGGCTTAGCAAAGATGTCGTTAATTTCCAGTGTCGCCCGGCGACCGGCGCGTGCTTTGGCGCTGTCCACCTAACGTTTACGGAAAGGAAACGCTACGGCTTGGTGGAATTGCAGGGCGCGAAAAAAAGACAAAAAAAAGCCGCCCCGGAAGGACGGCCTTGAAGTTTTAGGAGAGGATGCCTGAAAGGCCCGTTCCTTTTGCGGTGCAGCGAGGATTGTCGCAAATGCGAAACAGACAAGCATGATTGCGTTTTCTGCAATCGTTGTCTGTTGCGATGCTTTCCGTAACGGAAAGGAAAGGGTGAAAGGCGCAAAACAAGACCAAAGTATAATCGGAAAAATCGGAGGGTCAGTACGAATCGGGCCTTATCACGCCCGATTCGGCCAGTTGCGCATCAATTTCCACCACGAGGCGGTCGAGATCGGCCTGATTCGTTGATTCGGCGCGGGCCACCAGCGCGGCCTCGGTATTGGAGGCGCGGAGCAGCCACCAGCCATTGCCAGACCGCACCCGTACCCCGTCTATGGTGCAGATATCGGCGCCGTCCTTCTCCAGCCGAGCGAGAATCTCTGCGATCACGGTGAATTTGCGGGAGTCCGCAACCGGGAAGCGCCACTCCGGGGTGATGATGGTCGCAGGCATGGCGTCATGCAGCGCGGTGACGCTGCGCCCCAGCGAGTCGACGGCCCGGATCAGGCGGACGGCGGCATAGAGGCCATCATCATAGCCGGGATAATCGTCGGCGAAGAAGAGATGCCCTGTGGTTTCGCCGCCCAATGGGCTGCCAATCTGCTTCATTCTGGACTTGATATGGCTGTGGCCGGTCTTCCACATCTCCGGCCTTCCACCCAGCGCGGCGATACGGTCGAAGACGGTCTGGCTGGCCTTCACATCGCCCACGATTCGGCCGCCGGGATAGTTTTGCAGCACGACCTGCGCGAACAGGCCGAGCAGTTGGTCGCCGGGCAGCGTGCGGCCCAGGCTGTCGATCACGCCGATCCGGTCGCCATCGCCATCGAAAGCCACACCGAAATCGAGCTGCTTGTCACGGACGAGCGCGCGCAGATCGGCCAGATTCCTCTCATCGGAAGGATCGGGATGATGGTTGGGGAAATGACCGTTTATATCGGTGAAGAGCAGATGATGCTCACCGGGGAGCAATTGCGCCAACTTCTCCACCACCGGGCCGGCGGCGCCATTGCCCGCGTCCCAGCCGACGCGGCAGGCCGGGCCGTCGAAACCCTGCACCAGCCGCGCGACATAGGTGTCCATGATATCGAGCGTCTGGACATGGCCCGCGCCGGAGTTCCAGTCGCCCGCCGCCGCCATCACGCCCAGAGTCTGAATGTCGGCGCCGAAAAAGGGCGCGTGCCCCTTCACCAGCTTGAAGCCATTCTGGTCGCCGGGATTATGGCTGCCGGTTATCTGGATGCCGCCATCCACATTCTCCGTCGCTTCGGCATGATATAGCATCGGCGTCGGGCCAAGGCCGATGCGCAGCACATCGATTCCGGTTTGGACAAGGCCTTCGACCAGTGCCGATTCCAGCATCGGCGAGCTTAGTCGCCCGTCATAGCCGACAGCGATACGCCGGCCGCCCGATCGCGCGATCAGCGTGCCAAAGCTGCGTCCCAAAGCGCAGGCATCGGCTTCGTGCAGCGTGTCCCCTACCCGGCCGCGCAGATCATAGTCGCGCAGCAGAGTCGGGTGGAAAATATGGTTCACCGCTGCTTCTGGTCGGCAAGCAACAAATCGCGGGCGGCGTTGATCTGCGCCGCCAGCGCTTCGGTGCCGCCCTTGTCGGGATGAACCGACGCGATCAGGCGCCGATGGGCAGCGCGGATTGCCTTGGCATCGGCGTCGGGGGCAAGCCCCAGCAGGGCGCGAGCCCTGGCGACGTCATCGGCGCGCTGCGGGGATGGCGGCACGGCAGTTTTGCGGGCCTTAGCCTTAGCCTTGATATTGCCCTGCTTGGCGAAGAAGAGCGCTGCGCCGATCAATAGCGGCGCGCCGATCACCGGCTTGCCCTTGGCCGCCAGTACCGCGCCCACCAGCGCCGCCCCCAGCGCCATGCCATCCTTAGCCGTCATGCGTTGCAACTTTCCCGTCCAGATCAGCCAGACCGCGAGTGCAGCGATCAGGAGCGTCAGCAGGCCCATCAGGCGGCGCCGAGCAGGTCCAGCGCACCGGTGCCCTCCAGCGTGGGCAGCGCAAGGCCAGACACCATTTCGCGCAGTTCCTGCCGCGCGGCGATATGGCTGACGCCCAGTTCGCCCAGATGCCCCTTGTCGAGCAGGGTGAGGCCCGAGGGGAAAAGCTCGCGGAAGATGACGCGCTCCGAAAGCCCCGGAATCACGCGGAAACCGACGCGGCGGGAGAGTTCCATCAGCGCATCGCCGACCCGCTTCTTGTTGCGGGCGTCATGATGCTGGACACGGTTGCGTAGCACGACCCAGTCGATCGTGACGCCATCGACCTTTGCCCGCGCCTTCCGCGCGTCGAAGATGAGTTCGGAATAGAAGGACGGGCTGCGCACCTTGAAGGTTTCAGGATCGACCTGGCCGATCAGGTCGAAATCGACGAAACTGTCGTTCATCGGCGTGACCAGCGTGTTGGCGTGGGGGGCCAGATGGCGCGCATAGACGTCATCGCGGCCGGGCGTATCGACGACCAGATAGTCGTTGCCGACGGCCAGCGAAATCACCTGATCATCGAGCGCGGCGATGCTGTCGCCGGTGAACACGTCGAACGCCGGCATGGGCAGGTCGATGCCGCGGCGCTTGGCGGTTTCCTGGCGATTTTCCATGTAACGGGTGACGGTGCGCTGACGCGGATCGAGGTCGATCAGGCCGACCTTGTGGCCCAGCGCGGACAGGGCGATGGCGGTATGGACCGCCGTGGTCGACTTGCCGGTCCCGCCTTTTTCATTGGCGAAGACGATAAGATGCGGCTGCGGATTGCCCATTGGCCCCAGTAAACCCCGTTGATTGTCGCAATGCGTGTTGACGGTCGCGCCGGCACAAGCCTAGCAGGACAGCCATAGGATTTTGCCCTTATCGGAGCCGTGACTTCCGTGCAAATATTGCGTGACCTGCCCGCCCTTCGTGCCGCCGTCCAAGCCCTGAAAAGCGACGGAAAGCCTCTGGTATTGGTGCCCACCATGGGCGCCCTGCATGACGGGCATATGGCGCTGGTCGAGGAAGCGCGGCGCCATGGACGGCATGTGGTCGTGTCGATCTTCGTCAATCCGCGCCAGTTCGGCCCCAATGAGGATCTGGACGCCTATCCCCGGCGGGAGGCGAAGGATGCGCAGATGTTGCAGGCGGCGGGCGCGGACATTCTCTGGGCGCCCACGGTCGATGTCATGTATCCGGCCGGTTACGCCACCAATATCAGCGTGTCGGGAATCAGCGACGGGCTGGATGGGGCGGCGCGGCCGGGCCATTTCGATGGTGTGGCCACCGTCGTCACCAAGCTGTTCAACCAGGTGCAGCCCGATGTCGCGATCTTTGGCGAGAAGGATTATCAGCAGCTGGCGGTGATCCGGCGGTTCACTAGCGACCTGAACCTGCCGATCGAGATTGTCGGCTTGCCGACGCAGCGGGCCGAGGATGGCCTCGCCCTTTCCTCCCGCAACGCGTACCTTAGCGACGACGAGCGCAAGGCCGCGCTGGCCCTGCCCCGCGCGCTGGGCGAGGCGAAGCGGCAGATCGAGAAGGGCGAGCCGGTCGAGGGCGCGCTGGCGCAGGCGATCGCTTCGCTGGCGGCTCACGGGTTCGGGCCGATCGACTATGTGTCGCTGTGCGACGCGGCGACGCTGGAACCGATGGCGGTGCTCGACCGGCCGGCCCGGCTGCTGGGCGCGGCGAAGCTGGGAAAGACGCGGCTGATCGACAATATCGCGGTGGACCCAGCTTAACTTCGCACTTTTCCCGCAGATTTTGACATTTTATTGCGCGGGTCTGATCCTATTCGTGCGTGCTGTCGCAAGCGTCATCCTAAAGGATGCGCTCGCTGTAGGACAGGCAATAGGATTTAGAAGGGCTTCACGATCACGGCGATGACGATGACCGCCGCCGCCACGCCCGGAATCTCGTTCAGCATGCGCAACTGCTTGTCGCTGAGCGGGCGTTCGCCTCTGGCCAGCTTCTTGGTGTAGCCCGCGATCCAGCCATGATAGCCTGAGAGGCCCAGCACGAAGAGCAGCTTCAGGTGGAACCAGCCGAAGCTCCAGGCGCCGATTTCCACCATCAGCATCAGGCCGAACAGCCAGACCAGAATCAGCGACGGGTTGAGGATGATCTTGAGCAATCGCCCTTCCCGTTCGATCCAGCGCTTGTCTTCCGGCGAACCGGGCACGGTTTCCTGATGATAGACGAAGAAGCGCGGCATCATGAACAGCCCCGCCATCAGGAAGATGACGAAGATGACATGGGCGGCCTTCACCCAGAGATAGGCGGCACCGAGATAGGCCATCAGTCGCGCACTCCTTCCTTTCGCACATAGCTAATAAGCGCTTCGACATGCGCAATGGGCGTATCGGGCAAAATGCCATGGCCAAGATTCATGATATGGGGCCGGTCAGCAAAGGCGGCGCGGATCAGGTCGACCGCCTCCTCGACCGCGTGGCCACCCGCGATCAGCGCCAGCGGATCGAGATTGCCCTGCACCGGCATGCCTGCGGGGAGTGCGGCGTTGGCCCAGTGCGGGTCGATCGTCTCGTCGACGCCCACCGCATCCACGCCGGTCTGCGCCGCATAGTCGGCCAGCTTCGCGCCGGCCCCTTTGGGGAAACCGATCACCGGGATATCGGGATGAAGCGCTTTCAGTTGCGCGACGATCCGCTTGTTCGGCTCGATCACCCAGCGCTGGAATTGCAGCGGCGAGAGGCTGCCGGCCCAGCTGTCGAACAATTGCACGGCTTCGACGCCGGCTTCGATCTGGCCGCAGAGATAGACGACGGTTGCCTCAACGATCGCGTCGATCAGCGCGGCGAAGCGATCTGGCTCATTATAGGCCATGCGGCGGGCCAGTCCATGATCCTTGCTGCCCTGCCCCGCCACCATATAGGTCGAAATGGTCCAGGGGCTGCCCGCAAAGCCCAGAAAGGTGATGCTGGGGTCAAGAGCCGCCTTCACCTGCCGTACCGTCTCATAGACCGCCTCGAAGCGGCTGAAATCGGGTGTCAGCGCGGACAGGTCGGTTTCGGCAAGGATCGGGGCGAGGCGCGGGCCTTCGCCGGCTTCGAACCAGAGATCCTGTCCCATCGCATAGGGGACGATCAATATGTCGGAAAAGAGGATCGCGCCGTCGAAGCCGAAGCGGCGCAATGGCTGGAGCGTGACTTCGGCCGCGGCGGGGCTGTCATAGACAAGTTCGAGGAAGCCGCCCTTGTCCGCCCGTAATGCGCGATATTCGGGCAGGTAACGGCCGGCCTGGCGCATCAGCCACATGGGGGGGACGGCGGGACGGTCCCCTTTCAGCACGGCGAGGAGCGGTTTGTCCGTCAGGCTCACCGGGGCGTCTTCGCGCATCACATTCTCTCTTATTATTTAGATTCAAGGGATGATGGAGATAGTAGGTCCGTTGGCAGCGGGGTTTATGCGCTGTGCCCGCTTTTGCCAACATGTTGACTCAGGAGAGTCATGGAAGAGTCGGCGAGTCAGAGTCATAATCCCCGTTACCCACAGGCTGTGGATGGAATCGGGGGCCTGTTGGGGGCCTGTGGATAAGATTCCGGTCAGTGGGGACAGGAAAATCGGGGAATCTTATCCACAGATTCATCCCTTGCTTTATCCACAGGGCTCCAACAGAGATGTCCCCATGGCGCGTATCCACCTGCATCTTCTGTCTGACTCCACCGGTGAAACGCTGGAGAATATCGCCAAGGCGGCGATCGGTCTGTTCGAAAATGTCGAGGCGATCCGCCATTTCTGGCCGATGGTGCGGTCCGAAGTGCATCTGGACCGGATCATGGAGGAGATCAGCGCCAATCCGGGGCTGGTGCTGTTCACCCTCACCAATCACCCCCTGCGCCGGAGGCTGGAAACCCGCTGCCGCGCGCTCGGCCTGCCGCATGTCGCGGCACTCGATAGCGTGGCCGATGCCCTGTCCAACATATTGGGGCAGGAGACGCGGACCCGGCCGGGGCGCAAACACATCCTGGACGAGGCCTATTTCGCCCGGATCGAGGCGATCCAGTTCACCATCGCCCATGACGATGGCGTAGGGCATGAAAATTGGGAGGAGGCGGACATCGTGCTGGCGGGCGTGTCGCGCGCGTCCAAGACGCCGACCTCCATCTATCTGGCCAATCGCGGCTACAAGACCGCCAATATCCCGCTGGTCCCGGAATCTCCGCCGCCGCGTAGCCTGTACAAGCTGAAGCATCCGATGGTGGTGGGGCTGACCGTCAGCCCGGAGCGGTTGATTCAGATCCGCCGCAACCGGCTGTTGTCTTTGAATCAGGCGCCTGAGACGGCCTATGTCGACAATGAGAAGGTGCAGGAGGAACTGGCCTTCGCCCGGCGCATGTTCGCCGACAATGGCTGGCCGGTGATCGACATGACTCGCCGGTCGATCGAGGAAGCGGCGGCCGCCATCATCAACCTGTTCAACGACCGCGAACTGGCGGAAGGGCATGAGATATGATCGTACTGGCGTCGCAAAGCGCGAGCCGCAGGGCGTTGCTGAGCGCGGCGCAGGTGCCGTTCGAGGCGCTGTCGCCCGGCGTGGACGAGGAGGCGGCGAAGGAGGCGTTGCGTGCCGATGGGCTGGATGCGCGGGCGCTGGCCGATGCGCTGGCGGAATTGAAGGCGCTGAAAGTCTCGCGCCGGGTGCCGGGCGCGCTGGTGCTGGGCTGCGACCAGACTCTGAGTATCGGCGATGGCGAAGAACGGGGCGAGATGATCGACAAGGCGGTCGATCGAGCAGATGCGGAGCGCATCCTGCACCTGTTGTCGGGGCGAGTGCATCATCTGCACAGCGCTGCCGTCATTGTACTCAATGGCGAAGCGATCTGGCGCCATGTCGAGCGGGTGCGGATGACGGTGCGGCCGCTATCCGATGCCTTCATCCGAAATTATCTGGACGCGGACTGGGACGAGTTGCGCTGGTGCGTGGGCTGTTATCGGATCGAAGGGCCGGGGGTGCAGATTTTCAGCAAGGTCGAGGGCAGCCAGTTCGCGATTCAGGGCCTGCCTTTGCTGCCTTTGCTTGACTTTCTGCGCGTGCGCGGCGTTCTGGCGGCATGAGCGACGCCCTTCCCTATGCAGAAGTGATCGGTGATCCGATCGCGCACAGCAAATCCCCGCTGATTCACAATTTCTGGCTGAACGCGCTGGATATCGAGGCGGAATATAAGAAGACCCATGTGACGCCCGAGGGGCTGGCCGCCTATTTCCTGATGCGCCGGGCTGATCCCGACTGGCTGGGCTGTAATGTCACCATTCCGCACAAGATGGCGGTGCTGGACTTTGTCGATGATCCGGGCGGGGTGCGCGAGCGGATCGGCGCGGTCAACACCATCGCCAGCGAAACGGGCGGGCCGCTGATCGGCACCAATACCGATGCGGGCGGATTCCTCCAGCCGTTGCTGCGCGACAAGTGGAAAGGCAGGAGCGCAGTGATCGTCGGATCGGGCGGCGCGGCGCGGGCGATCCTGTTTGCGCTGGCAAGTCTGGGCGTGCCGGACCTGACCATCATGGCGCGCGATCCGGCCAAGGGGCAGGCACTGCTCGACCATAGCGGCACGAAAGGCCGGGTGATCGGCATGGGCGATGCGCTGCCGGCCGCCGACCTGCTGGTCAATTCGACGTCGCTCGGCATGGTGGGCCAGCCGGCGCTGGATCTGGACCTGACGCCGCTGCGCGAGGGGGCGACTGTCTATGACATCGTCTATGCGCCGCTGGAGACGGGCCTGCTCAAGGCGGCGAAGGCGCGGGGCCTCAAGACGCTCGATGGCCTTGAAATGCTGATCGGGCAGGCGGCGCTGGCCTTCGACATCTTCTTCGATGCGCAGGCGCCGCGCGAACTGGACGAGGAATTGCGCGCGCTGCTGCTCGCCGCGGACGACTGAGGGCGGACGGATGAAGGTCTACGGGCTCACCGGGTCGATCGGCATGGGCAAGTCGGCGGTGGCGGCGATGCTGCGGCGCGAGGGCGTGCCGCTGTTCGACGCGGATGCGGAGGTCCACCACTTGCAAGGACCGGGCGGCGCATTGCTGCCAGCGATCGAGGCGCGCTTCCCCGGTACGACCGGGCCGAAGGGCGTAGACCGGGCGAAGCTCGGCGCAGCGGTGTTCGGCCATCCCCAGGAACGCAAGGCGCTGGAGGCGATCGTCCATCCCGCGGTGCAGGCCGCCCGCGCCCGATTCCTGCGCCGGCACCGGTCGCGCCTATTCGTGGTGCTCGACATTCCGCTCTTGTTCGAGACGAACGGGCAGAAACGGCTGGACGGCGTGATCGTCGTCAGCGCGCCGGCGTGGAAACAGCGCAAGCGAGTCCTGGCGCGGCCGGGCATGAGCGCGGCAAAATTCCGCCAGATTGTCCATCTGCAAACCCCCGATGCTGAAAAACGGCGACGGGCGGACTATATCATCCATACGGGAACGACATTCACCGATACCCGTGCACAGGTGCGCCGACTGGTCGCTTGCCTTGGCACGAAGACAGGTGGATAAGGGTTGGCCCACAGAGTCGATTGAAGAGGGCGATGCGCGAGATTATTTTCGATACCGAAACGACGGGATTCGACCCGGCATCCGGCGACAGGCTGGTCGAGATCGGCTGTATCGAACTGATCAATCGCGTACCCAGCGGCCGGACCTTCCACGCTTATTATCATCCCGAACGGGATATGCCGGCAGCCGCCTATAATGTGCATGGCCTGTCGGCGGAATTCCTAGCCAAGCATCCCGTCTTTGCCAAGGGCGCGGCCGAGCTGCTGGAATTTCTGGAGGACAGCCCGCTGGTTGCGCATAATGCGCGGTTCGACTTCGGATTCCTCAATCACGAACTCAAGCTGTGCGGCCTGCCCGACATATCGATGGATCGCATGATCGATACCGTCGCGATCGCGCGGACGCTGCATCCCGGCGCCAAGCATAGCCTGGATGCGCTCTGCACCCGCTACGGCATCGACCGCAGCCATCGCGTCAAGCATGGCGCGCTGCTCGACGCGGAATTGCTGGCGCAACTCTATATCGAACTGACCGGCGGCCGGCAGATCGGCCTGGGTCTGGCACAGGAGGAAGACAAAGAGATCGTCGGGGTGGAACTGACGGCATCAGCCGTGGTTCGCCCTGTTCGTCCCGCGCGGGTCTTTGAGGCCAGCGCGGCGGAGCTGGAGCGGCATGCAGCGTTCGTCGCGACGCTGAAAGAGCCGCTCTGGCACCAGGAGGCATAGACCGCACTGGCCTATGCCCTCCATGCCCACCGGATGCCTTTCCAGCATCCGGCAAAAATAAGGAGAAGGCATATGGATATTCGTGTTTCCGGACATCAGGTCGAAACGGGCGAGGCGCTCAAGGAGCATGTCGCCGAACGACTGGAGGCGATGGCCGAGAAATATTTTTCCCGCACGCTTTCCGCCCAGGTGACCTTTCGCAAGGCGCCGCACGGGGCCTTCCACTGCGACATCGTCTGCCATGTGATGACCGGCCTGATTCTGAAGGGCGCCGGCGAGGCGCAGGAGGCGCATCCCGCCTTCGATCAGGCAGCGACGAAGATCGAGCGACAACTGGTGCGCTATATGCGCCGGCTGAAGGACCGGCATGGCCAGGCGGTCGCGGCCGAGGCGCAGCGGGTCAACAGCCTCGATGATATCGACGGCGCGGGCTATACCATCTTCGCCGGCCAGGGCGAGGAAGAGGAGGAAGCCGCCGATGCGCCGCTGATCGTGGCGGAAACGCGGGTCGATATCCCGGAGGCCAGCGTGTCGGACGCGGTGATGATGCTGGATCTGCGCAACACCAATGCGCTGCTGTTCCTCAATGCCGGCACGGCCGCCTATAACATGGTCTATCGTCGCCATGACGGGACGATCGGTTGGGTCGAACCGCGCGGCTGACGCCGTTCGTGGCGGCGAGGCGTGGCCTTGCCGCCCATGCCGGGGTAGCGGCTGGGTCGCGCCGTTACGCCACTCCGGTTCCCGGCCGCCTGTTGACCTGATGGTGCAGGCGGCTTATGGGGCCGGGCTTTGATAGCCCGAGGAAAAGCGCGAATTTTCGCCCGCGCGGCTCGGCCGTTTCGGATTGACCATGGTTAACTTCAACGACATCGTTTCTGCCGAGGCGCTCGCCACGGGTCTGTCGGCGAACGGCAAGAAGGCGCTCTTCCAGAAGATCGCCACCCTCGCCGCCTGCGCCTATGATCTGGATGCGGACGAAGTGGGCGACGCTCTGTTCGAGCGCGAGCGGCTGGGATCGACCGGCTTTGGCGGCGGCGTCGCCATTCCCCATGCCAAGATTGCCGGCCTTGCCCGCATGTGCGGTGTGGTCGTGCTGCTGGACCCGGCGGTGCCGTTCGACGCGGTGGACGACGCGCCGGTCGACGTCGTCTTTGCCCTGCTGTCGCCGGTCGACAGCGGTGCCGAGCATCTCAAGACGCTGGCGCGTGTATCGCGTTACCTGCGCGATGAGAGTCAGGTGATCCGCCTGCGCGGCGCGCAATCGACGGAAGCGCTGCATGCGCTGCTGGCGGGCGGCGGGGCGCGTGACGCTGCCTGAATCCGGGCCTGACACCGATCCTTCGGCGATGAGCGGCGAGGCGGCACATTTCCGCGCGCTGGAAAATCTCTATCGCTCCGCGCCGATCAACCGGCTGTTCCGGTCGGAACTGACGATCAGCGAACCGGGCCGGTCGGTGATCGACTTCGATGTCGATGAAAGCCAGTTTCATGCCGCCGGCGCGGTGCACGGCACCGTCTATTTCAAGATGCTGGACGATGCGGCCTTCTATGCCGCCAACAGCCTGGTCAGCGACCGTTTCCTGCTGACCACCGCCTTCAACCTGCTTTTCACCCGGCCGATCGGTCCCGGTCGAATCCGGGCCGAGGGGCGCTGGATCAGCGGCAAGCGCCGGGTTTATGTCGCCGAAGCGAGCCTGATCGACGCCGATGGCGAGGAGGTCGGGCGCGGCACGGGCACCTTCATGCGCTCCCAATTCCCGCTTTCTTCGTTGCCAGGCTATGGGCCGGGCCATGGCCGCTGACGCGCGGCTCACCAGCGTCATGCTGGTGGGTGCGCTCAGGCGACGGGTGGGCGCTGCCGGCGGCTTTGCCACCATCCTGTGCAAAGGCGACGAGATCAGCGGCGTGATTCTGATCCAGACGCTTGAAAAAGGGCAGTTTTCGGGTCTTTTCGAGCGGGTTTCGAACTTTGACGGCGGTCATGCGTTATTGCGCTGTGGTCCGTCCCCCGATGAGGGGATGGAGGCTCTGGACGCCTATCTGGCGCGGCGGCGCAGGTCGGACCCCGACCTGTGGGTCGTGGAACTCGACGTCGCGGAAGCGGAACGGTTTGCCGTGGAAACACTCTGCTGATCGTTGACACATCGTCATGGTTTCGGCACAGGCCCCCGACGCCAACGCGCAGGTTGCCGAATTCGCCCAACGGGGGGCGGGGCCGGTAAACACGCAGACGGGGGGCGGCCGAACGTCAGAGAATATGGGTTAAAACGACGTTTCCGGCCAAGAACCGCATGATTTTGAGCCGTAATGAGTTTTCGTCTGAAAGCTGCCCTGGTTGCAGCCTTTGCCCTGTCCGCCGCCGCTGCGGTCACGGCTTCCGATATGTCGATCGCCGGTGAGTCGGTCGCTTCGGTTACCTCTCTTCCGCAGGCTTTCCCTGCCACAGCTTCGACCGGCACCCAGTCTGCCGTCGTTTTTTCCGCGCCGCACGAAGTTGCGCAGCCGCTGGATTCGGCCAACAAGGCCAACGCATTTTCCACCGATACCGACGCGCAGGCCACCAGCCTCGCTGCTCTGGTCGACGCCCAAGGCGCACCCGAGGAGCTGGACGGCGACATGAAGTGCCTCGCCGGTGCGGTTTATTTCGAATCCAAGGGCGAAAGCCTGGAAGGCCAGCTGGCCGTCGCGCGCGTGATCATCAATCGCGCCAAGTCCGGCCGGTTTGCCGACAGCCTGTGCGGCGTCGTGTACCAGCCCAGCCAGTTCAGCTTCGTGCGCGGTGGCGGCATGCCCCCGGTCCGCACCGAAAGCCGCAGCTGGCGCGAAGCCGTCGCCATCGCCCAGATCGCGGCGAACGACAGCTGGGACAGCCGCGCGGAAGGCGCGCTCTTCTTCCACGCCCGCCGCGTTTCGCCGGGCTGGGGCAAGGCCCGTCTGGCGTCGATCGACAATCATATTTTCTATCGTTGAAGATAAAGCGCGCGGCGCGCGCCTTATCGCGCTGGCGAAACTTTCAGGCCGGTTCGGTTCATCCGAATCGGCCTTTTCATTTGTTCCTGTCCTGTTCTAAGGTGCGGCCATGAGTAGCGCCCCGATTGACCCCTGTTCCCCCCTGACCGACGGCACCGCACTGGCGGTGGCGCGGGGGACTTTGCGGCTGTTTTTCCGCCATGACATGAGCGGAATCCTGGAAGTGCCGCTGCCCAACGGGCGCCGGGCGGACATCATGGCGATCGACGGGGCCGGGCGGCTGACCATCGTAGAGATCAAGTGCAGCAAGGCCGATCTGCTGGGCGACATGAAGTGGCCCGACTATTTCGACTATTGCGACCGCTATTATTGGGCGGTGCCGGCCGGGTTCGACCTGACCCTGTTCGACAGCGAGGCGCTGTGGCCGACGCGGACGGGCCTGATCGTCGCCGACCAATATGATGCCGAACTGGTGCGCCCTGCCCCGGTCGAGCCGCTGGCGGCGGCAAGGCGCAAGGCGGAGACGCTGCGCTTCGCCCGGCGTGCCGCACGACGGTTGACGGCATTGAGCGACCCGGACCATGCTGCGGAGATCGGCTGGTAGGGCCAGCTACAGGCAGCGGGAAACGGGATGCGATCCCATCTGGAATTTCGATCCGGGGCGTTATGTGATCCGCCCGGCACGGCACTGCGCGGCGAATTGCTGGCGCGGCAACTGGTGATCGGCCTGCCCGCGCAGGGCTATCGCATAAAGAAGGCGGTGGCCGAGGATTGGGGCTGGTGCGTGGCGGTGGACAATCCCGGCTTTGCGCTCTGGATCGGTTGCGGCGCGCTGGCGGCCTATGATGACGGACATCTGTGTTTCATCCACCCGTCGAAACCGCGCGTGTGGAGCTGGCTGGGCCGGGTCGATGCCAGCGAGACGGTGGAGCGGCTGGCGAGCGCGCTGGAAAGCTGCATCCTGCGCAGCGGCGTCGCTCATCATCTGCGCTGGTGGAGCGAGGATGAGGTGAAGGCAGGGCGCTAAATTGTATGAGCCAGCGACTAATTTAGGGAGCTGGCTATGCCCTTTTTAATAATCGTCATGCTGAACTTGTTTCAGCATCCATTTCTCCCCTTAGACGAACGGTGCGTGGAGGCTCGATGAATCCTGAAACAAGTTTAGGATGACGTTGCTTATATATGGATATTGCGCGCTATTCTGACCCTAAAAACTGGGGATATGAAAGGCTCAGAACACCGGACCCTGAACCGGACCCTTGGGCGCGGCGGTGGTTTTGGCGGCGTCCAGCGCTTCGGTCAGGCCGGGGGTGCGACCGTCGCGTTCGGCATAGTCGCGGGCGGACATGCCGGCGATGGTGTCGCGCTTGTCGGGGCTGGCGCCTTGCGCCACCAGCAGGCGGACGATGCCGATATCGCGCAGCTGCACCGCGCGGATCAGCGGGGTTTCACCGCTGCCATTCACCTTGTCGACCTGTGCCTTGTAGCTGAGCAGCGTGCGCACGCCTTCCTCGAACCGGCCCTGCACCGCATCCATCAGCGGGGTATTGCCGTCATTGTCGGTCAGGTTGGGGTTGGCGCCCTTCGACAGCAGGAAGCTCAGCCAGGTGGCGTCGCGCCGGGCGACGATGAAGTGCAGCGCATTTTCGCCGGTGGACACATCGCGGCTGTTGATGACGGTGGAGCCGGGCTTCTGGATCAGGTCGGTGACCTTCTGCCCATCCTTGTCCTTCACCGCCTTCAGAAAATTATAATTATCCGAAAACTGGGCCTGCGCCGGTGCGGGCGTCAGCAGCGCCATGGAGATCAACCCCAGGAAAGCGGAAAGGATCTTGCTCTTCATTATACGCCCCGTTGCATTGCAAATCATGTCCTAGCAGGGCATGGCTGGCCATGCCATGAACAAAGACGCCGCCATCGCCGCCCTGCCTTATCTGGCGCTTCCCTTCCTTGCCCTGCTGGCTGCCTGCAATATGGGGGCTGGCGGTAACGCATCAAGCGGGGAGAGCGAACAGGGCGAATTGATCGGCGCGCGGATCGGTGCGCCCTTCACCCTGACCAATCAGGACGGCAAGCCGACCAGTTGGGACCAGTTCAAGGGCCAGTATCGGCTGGTCTATTTCGGCTATACCTATTGCCCGGACGTCTGCCCGGTCGACCTGCAACGGATCATGCAGGCTTTCGCCAAGTTCGAGAAGGCCAGGCCGGCGCTGGCCGCCAAGGTGCAGCCGATGCTGATCAGCGTCGATCCGGAGCGGGATACGCCGGCGGTGCTCAAAACCTATGTCGCCGCCTTCCACCCGCGCCTCATCGGTCTGACCGGCACGAAAGAACAGATCGCGAAGGTGGCCAAGGATTTCGTGGTGATCTATAATCCCGAAAAGGGCACGGAAAAGGCGGGCGCGACGACCGACTATCTGGTCAGCCACAGCCGCACGCCCTATCTGTTCGATGGTGACGGCAAGCCGGTGGCGCTGGTGCCGGTGGATGATCCCGCGACGGCGGATGTGGACGAAGGCGCGCCCGACAAGGTGCTCGCCTTTCTTGAAAAATGGATCAAGTGACGCACTTCTGGGAAAAGCCCCTCGACAAGCTCGACAAGGCCGAATGGGAAGCGCTGTGCGACGGCTGCGGCAAATGCTGTCTGCACAAGGCGCAGGATGAGGATACGGGGCGTATCTATCCGACCAATATCGCCTGTCGCCTGCTCGACCGGCACAGCGGGCAATGCAGCAATTACAAGGATCGGCGCAAATTCGTGCCCGATTGCGTGCGGCTGACCCCGGCCAAGGTGCGGCAGATCGCATGGCTGCCACGCACCTGCGCCTATCGGCTGCGCGGCGAAGGGCTGCCCCTGCCCGACTGGCATTATCTGGTCTGCGGCGACCGGGAGGCGGTGCATCGCGCCGGCCAGTCGGTGCGCGGCTGGACCGTGGGTGAGGCCGATGCCGGCGACTGGGAAAATCATCTTGTCGACCGCGAAGTCTGAGGTTGGGAAGGCTGAAGCGGACGCCGCGATCCTGATCGACGGCGTGGCCATGCGGGTGCTGGTGCGCCGGTCGGCACGGGCGCGGGCCTACAGGTTGACCATCGACAGCGCGCGCGGGGCGCTGCGCCTGTCGCTGCCGGCGCGGGCGAATTTGAAGAAGGCGCTGGGCTGGGCGCAGGATCATGAAGGCTGGGTGCGCGCGCAGATGGCGAAGCAGCCGGCGATCACCGTGCTGGAGCATGGTGCGACCTTTCCGCTGGAGGGGCGCGACGTCCTGATTCACTGGGTTGAAGGCGCGACACGGACGATCAGGCTGGAGGGCGACCGGTTGCTGCTGGGCGGCGCGGCGGAATCGGTGGGCGCGCGGGTGCAGCGCTGGCTGGTGGCGCGCGCGCGGGCGGTGCTGGAGACGGAGAGTCACGCCATGGCGCTGGATCATGGGCTGATCGTCGCGTCGGTGGGCGTGGGCGATACGCGCAGCCGCTGGGGTAGTTGCGCGTCGTCCGGCGCGATCCGCTATAGCTGGCGGCTGATTCTGGCCCCGCCGGAGGTGCGCCGGGCAACGGTGGCGCATGAACTGGCCCATCTGCTGCATATGGATCATAGCCCGGCTTTCCATGCGGCGCATAAGCGCATCTATGGCGCCGATCCCCGACCGGCGCGCGAATGGCTGCGTGCGCATGGGGCGGGGTTGCACCGCTACCGGGCCTGATTCTGATGGCGCGATCGAAGAGACGCTATCTGATTGCGACCATGCCGGACGGCTATGTGAAGCGGATCGGGCCGACGGCGGACCCGCTGACCCATTATTGGCGGATCGTGGCTGTGCTGGAAAATGGCAAGACCGAGGTGTTCTGGGGCCATACGCGCTCGCTGGCGGAAGCGAAGAAGCTCAAAGGCCCGGCGGCGGACGGCGCGAAGATGCGCGGCTGGAAAAATTATGTCTTCGAGATAGCGGAGCTGGTGGAAGAGCCGGTTTGAGATCCATCCCGTTCGGACTGAGCCTGTCGAAGCCCTGCCCTTCCTTCTAACGCGGGCACGAAAGAGCGGCCCTTCGACAGGCTCAGGGCGAACGGATGTTGTGGATCAGGCGCGATGCGGCCAGGCGCCCGATGCGTCGCCGGGGCAGTCATGGTCGGCGCCCTGCCGATAGGGCAGCCCGCAGTCCTTGCAGGTGGCATAGTCGCCGACCTTGAGGCCATGGCCCACCGCCACCCGCTCGTCGAAGACATAGCAGTCGCCCTGCCAGCGGCTTTCGGCTTCCGGCATTTCCTCCAGATAGCGCAGGATGCCGCCCTTGAGGTGATAGACATCGTCGAAGCCGCGCGCTTTCACCAGCGCGGTGGATTTTTCGCAGCGGATGCCGCCGGTGCAGAACATCGCGATCTTCGGGGTCCGGCCCTGCGCCTTGAGATCGGCGGCGAAAGTGTCGAACCAGTCGGGAAATTCGCGGAAGGAGCGGGTTTCCGGGTCGATCGCGCGCTCGAACGTGCCGACCGCCACCTCATAGGCGTTGCGCGTGTCGATGACGACCGTGTCGGGATCGGCGATCAGCGCGTTCCAGTCGGCCGGATCGAGATGCGTGCCGGCCTGATTGGCGGGGTCGAGATCGCCCACGCCCAGCGTCACGATTTCCGCCTTCACCTTCACCTTCATCCGGGCGAAGGGCGCGCCGTGCGCATGGGAATATTTGACGTCCATGGCGGCGCAGCCCGGCAGGGTGCGTAAGTGGGCGATCAGCGTGGCGATGGCTTCGGCACTGCCCGCGACCGTGCCGTTGATCCCCTCCCCCGCCAATATCAGCGTGCCGCATGTTTCCAGATCCGCGCACCGCACGCGCAGCTCGGCGGCGATCGACGCCGGGTCGGCGAAGCGGGTGAAGCAATAGAGGGCGGCGACGGTGTAGCTGGACATGGCGCGCCTATAGGGCTTTGCGCCGCCTCTTGAAAGCCGGGGCAGACAGGCGCATAGGCGGGGCATGGTTCCCCTTTCGTTCGCAGGTCAGGCCTTCATGGCACTACCCGAGGCCGCGCTGTACTGGCCGGCGCAGCGGGCCTTGCTGGTCGCGGACCTGCATTTCGAGAAGGCGAGCTGGTATGCGCGCTTTGGCCAGTTCCTGCCCCCACATGACAGTCAGGCGACGCTGGACGTGATCGAGGCGCTGGTGGAACGCACCGGCGCGCAGGCGGTCTGGTCGCTGGGGGACAGCTTTCATGACGCCGATGGGGCCGCCCGGCTGGACCCGCTGGCGCGCGAAAGACTATTTTCCCTTACGGAAAGGCTGGACTGGATCTGGATTACCGGCAATCATGACGCTGCTGTCGCGCATATGCCGGGGGGACGCCGGGTGGCTGAGGCGCAGGTCGAGGGGATATGGTTGCGGCATGAGGCGGAGGCGGATGATCCGCGCCCCGAAATTTCCGGCCATTTCCATCCTAAGCTGCGCCTGTCGCTCCGGGGCCGGCATGTGTCGCGACGCTGTTTCGTGGGATCGGCCACCAAGCTGATCCTGCCTGCGCTGGGGGCGCTGACGGGAGGTCTGGATGCGGGCCATGGGGAGATTCGCCGGGCGGTCGGGCCGGGTGCGGCTGCGTTGGTGCCGGTCGCGGACAGATTGCTGCGCTTTCCCTTATCGTAACCTTCCGTTACGGAATTGCGCCTACCCTATGTTGCTATCCGGCAACATGAGTCAGGCCCCTCGTCCCGCAGCTGCGGAAAAAGCGCAGAAAAGCGGGCGAGTCTTGCCATGTCCTTGCTGTGACAGCATAATCACCATCATCCCGACGCGGCGAAAAGCGGTGCGGGCCAGGAGAGGATCGACATCATGACAGACAAGAGTCCCTTGCTGACGACCGTGGGTGCGTTGGCGCTGTGCATGTTTGCCCCTGCCGCTCTGGCGCAGGACGCGGCCGCGCCGCAACTGGTTGCGGACGATAATGGCGCAAATATCATCGTGACGGCCACACGCCGGGCCAGCCCCCTGTCGGATGTGCCGATCGCCGTATCGGCGGTGGGCGCACAGGCGATGCAGAATAGCGGCGCGAGCGACATCCGCACGCTGAACCAGCTGGCGCCGTCGCTGCTGGTGTCGTCCACCGGCTCCGAAGCCAATGCGTCGGCCCGTATTCGCGGCATCGGCACGGTCGGCGACAATCCGGGCCTCGAAAGCTCGGTCGCGGTCTTCATCGACGGCGTCTACCGCTCGCGCACCGGCGCGGGCCTCAACGAACTGGGCGAGATCGAGCGGGTCGAGGTGCTGCGCGGGCCGCAGGGGACTTTGTTCGGCCGCAATGCCTCGGCCGGCCTCATCAACATCATCAGCAAGGCGCCGGAGCAGACCTTCCATGCCAAGGGTGAGGTCACCTATGGCAACTATGATTATTGGCGCCTGTCGGGCCGCGTTACCGGGCCGATCGCCGATGGTATCGCATTGTCACTCGATGGCGTGTGGAGCAAGCGCGACGGCTTCTACAAGCTGGTCGACGGCACGGGCAACACAGTTGGCGACACTAATGACCGCGACCGCTATTTCCTGCGCGGGCAGGCGTTGATCGAGCCGAACGATGCGCTCTCCATCCGGCTGATCGGCGATTATACCAATCGCGACGAAAGCTGCTGTGGCGCGGCCTATATCGAGGCGCGCGAGCGGCGGCGGGCGGCGGGCGGCGGCTATACCGACGCGCCCTTCAACCGCATCGCCGCGATTCTGGCGGGCCAGGGCAGCGTGATCCCGGCCGATCCCTATGACCGCGAACTGCATGTCACGCCGGGCCGCGACTATGTCAGCAAGCTCAGGGACTGGGGCGTGTCGGGCGAGATCAACTATGATTTCGGCGGCGCCAAGCTGACCAGCATCACCGCCTATCGCGACTATAAATCCCGCGACTATGGCGATTATGATTATAATGCCGCCGACCTGCTCTATCGCGATCCCAACACCTATCGCCAGTTCAAGACCTTCACGCAGGAATTGCGGTTGCAGGGGTCGGCCTTCAACGACAAGCTCGACTGGCTGGTCGGCGGCTATTACGCCAATGAGCGGCTGACCTTGCAGGATAATATCCGCTTTGGTGCGGATTATGGCCGGTTCGCCGCCTGCCGCCTGATGGCCGGTGCGGGCGCGACGAGCAACTTCACGGCACAACAGCTGGCGGCCTGCGGTAGCGGCCTTGCCACCCAACCGCTCATCACCGGAACGCAGGCGAACCTCAATGCCGGGTTGACCGCCGCGCTGATCGCGCGAGGCGTGCCAGCCCCGATCGCGGCGGCGCAGGCCGGGGCGATTTCCACGGGTCTGGGCAATGGCCTGCGCGCGCTGGCGGCGATCCCGGAAGGGACCGGCGACGTCGCCTCCCTCTATCGGCAGAAGAGCGAGAATTGGGCGCTCTTCACCCATAATATCGTTCACATCACCAACCGGCTCGATCTGACTCTGGGCCTGCGCTACACCCATGAAAGCAAGCGTTTCTCCGCCGATTTCAACAATAATAATGCGACCTGCGCGGCGTTGCAGGCGTCTGGCCTGCCCGGCATCGCCACCAATCCGGCACTGGGCAGCGCGGCGACGCTGGCTGGCGGTATCCTGACTCTGGGGTGCCTGGGCAATGGATCGACCGGCCTCAACGCGCTCGACCTCAACGACAAGATCAGCGACGGGGAATTCACCGGTACGGCGGTGCTATCCTGGAAGCCGATCGACGAATTGCTGCTCTATGGCAGCTATTCCAAGGGCTATAAGGCGGGCGGCTATAATCTGGATCGGTTCCAGTTGGGATCGACCGGCCTCAACGCTATTCCGGCGGTCTTCTCGCCGCGGACCAATGCGGACGTGGCCAGCCTGCGCTTCGCCGCGGAAAAGGTCGACAGCTTCGAAATCGGTCTGAAATATGTGCAGCCGAAATGGAGCGTGAACGTCGCTGCCTTCCGGCAGGAGTTCAAGAATTTCCAGCTGAACACATTCAACGGCACCAGCTTCGTCGTACAGAATATCAATGGCTGCGACAGCGCCCTGAGCGCGGCGCGGACCTGCGACAGCGGCGATGTCGGGCCGGGCCTGATCAGCCAGGGCATCGAACTGGAAGCCAGCGTCAGTCCGGCGCGCAATTTCCGCGTGTCCGGCGGCGCAACCTATGCCCGCGCCAAATTCGCCAACCGGCTGGTCGGCAGCGGCGATGGCAGCGTACCGCTCGATCCGGCGCTGTTCCTGCTACCCGGATCGATCAACAGCAATGCACCGCAGATGGTGACGACCGCCAGCATGGCCTGGACGCCCGATATCGGATCATCGGGCCTGTCGGCGCTCTTCTATGTCGACGGGCGCATGACCAGCGACTTCAATACCGGGTCCGACCTGTTCCCGGAGAAGAATCAGGACGGCTTTGCCGTGGTGAATGCCCGCGTCGGTATCCGTGGGCCGGACCAGCGCTGGTCGGTGGAATTTTGGGGCCAGAATATCTTCAACCAGAATTACACCCAGGTCGCCTTCTCCAGCCCGCTCCAGTCGAGCAGCCCCGGCACGTCCACCACCGGCCAGTTCGCGGCCGGCGCGCCGATGGCGAACCAGCTCATCTCCGCCTATCTGGCGGAACCGCGCACGTACGGAATTACTTTGCGCGGGAGTTTCTAAGCATCCCTCTCCCGCTCGCCGGTATGGGGCGAGCGGGAGACGGCCTTTCGCCAAAAAGGGCGGTGCCGACGCGAATGTCGGTCGCGCCCAGCATGATGGCGGTTTCATAATCGCCCGACATGCCCATCGACAGGCGCGGGAGGCCTTCCTCTCGCGCCATTTTTGCGAGCAGGGCGAAGAAGGGTGCGGCCTCGATATCGGCGGGGGGCACGCACATCAGGCCGGGCACCGGAATATCGGCATCGCGCGCGGCGGCGATCAGTGCGGGGGTGTCGGCTATGGAACAGCCGCCCTTCTGCTCCTCCGCGCCGATATTCACCTGAATGAAGCAGGGTACGCGCTTGCCCGCCGCATCCATCGCTTTGGCGAGCGCGGTCAGCAGCGAGGGGCGATCGAGGCTGTGGATGACGTCGAACAGGGCGACGGCGTCGGCCGCCTTGTTGGATTGCAGCTGGCCGACCAGATGCAGCTCCACGCCGGAAAATTCCTCGCGCAGCGCTGGCCATTTCTCCTGCGCCTCCTGCACCCGGTTTTCGCCGAACACGCGCTGCCCGGCATGGAGCAACGGGCGGATGGCATCGGCATCATGGGTCTTGGACACGGCGATCAGGTTTATGGCGTCGCCGCTGCGGTCGGTCAGGCGCGCGGCGCGGCCGATCTGCTCGCGCAGGGTGGCGAGGCGTTCGGCGGCGTCGATGAGGCTGTCTGTGGTCATGCGGGCTGCTATAGGCGAGGGCCATGTCGCACCGCCACCGCAAAAAACTGCCAGACCTGTGGCTGATGACCGACGAACGGATCGATGATGCAGCGTTGCTGGCGGCTGCGGCGCGCCTGCCCAAGGGGCAAGCCGGCATCGTGTTTCGCCACTATCGCACGGCACCGCCGGTGCGCCGGGCTTTGTTCGACGCGTTGCGGGCGATCGCGCGACGGCGGCGGTTGCTGTTGCTGGTGGCGAGCGATGCGCGGCTGGCGGTGGCGTGGCGGGCGGACGGCGTGCATGGCGACGGTCGACGGATGGCGCGGCCGCTGTTGCGGAGCCGAGCGGTCCATGATCGACAGCAGGCGCTAACGGCACGAGAGGCCGATATCTGCTTCGTCTCCCCCCTCTTCCCGACCCGGTCGCACGTTGGCGCGGGAGCGTTGGGCCGCGTCCGATTTGCGGCGCTGGCGCGGCAAGTGGAGCCACCGGTTATGGCATTGGGTGGTGTGAAGGTTGCGCATCGACGGATGCTGGCCGGCATCGGCGCTGATGGCTGGGCGGCGATCGACGGATTATCCTGTTGAGCTACCGCCGTTCGGTTCGAGCCTGTCGAGAACAGGGTGCATGCTTCTCGACAGGCTCGCGAACTAAACGGACGTAGGACGTCAGTTCCAGTCCACCCGCGTCCACCCCCGCGCGGCTGCCAGCTTCGCCAGCGGTTTATGCGGATTGCTGGCAAAGGGGATATCGGCGAACTCCAGCATCGGCGCGTCCGACACATGGTCGGAATAGGCACGGATATGCGCCTGAGTCCGGTCGATCGCTTCGGCCGCCATCCAGGCTTTGATCATGCGCAGCTTACCGGTGTCGTAGCAATTTTCGCCGGCGATCTTCGCACGAACATAGCGCAGATCCTGTGACAGATGATCCGTCGCAATCACCGCGTCGAAGCCTAGCCGCCGTGCGATCGGCTCGACATAGAGGCGGTAGGAGGCGGTGGCGAGCACCAGCCGATAGCCGTCCGCCCGGTCCTGCGCGATCTGCGCCATCGCGCCGGCGCGCAGGTTGGTGGCTACGACCTTGTCGGCATAGCTTTCGATATGCGGCATCAGTTTCGCGCGCTCGACATTATAGCCGATCATCAGCGCCTGATTGAGTTCCTTGAGGCGCTGGCGGCTGATCAGTTTCAGCACATAGGCCAGCATCAACAGGATGACGCAGGGGAAAAGCACCAGTCGCCATGGCGCCATGTGCCACGCCACATGGATCAGGAAGCCGGTATAGGTGCCGCTGAACGTCACCGTGCGGTCCATGTCGTAGATGGCCAGCCTGTATGTCGTCATGCCGTTTCCGAAACTTTTCTGTCCGCCCTTCGTTCTGGCTTGCGGATGGGCCGTTTCGGCTTGCCGTGCAACCGATAATGGACCAGTAATCCCATCGCATGAACAAAGCCGCCGATCTTGCCGAGGAAAATCGCGACGGCAGCAATGTGGTTCGACTTTCCGGATCGCTTGCCATCGCCTGTCTGGGCGACCTGCCCGACCGGCTGGATGCCGTGCAGAGACCGGTGTCCGCCATCGACCTGTCGCAGGTCGATCATATGGACACGATCGGTGCCTGGACCATCCACCGGGCCGTCAAACGCCTGAACTGTGAGATTAGCGGGGCCAGCGAGGATGCCGGCCGCCTGATCCATGCCGTGGGCGAACTGGACGAGCCGGTGTCGATCCGGCCCGACCATGTTCATCCGCTGCGTCGCGTCGTCGGCCAGATCGGCGAGGCGGTCTGCGCGTCGGGTGCGACGCTGATGGGGCTGCTTGGCTTCTTCGGCGCCACCCTAGTCGCGACATGGAGCGTCATCCGCCACCCCCATCGGTTCCGTCTTAATGCCGTGGTACAGCGGTTCGAGGTGGTTGGCGTGTCGGCGCTGGGCATTATCGGCCTGATGAGTTTCCTGATCGGCATCGTCATTGCGCAGCAAGGCTCCGTCCAGTTGCGCCAGTTCGGCATGGAGATGCTGACGATCAATCTGGTCGGCCGCCTCACCTTCCGCGAACTGGGCGTGCTGATGACCGCGATCATGGTCGCGGGCCGCTCCGGCTCCGCCTTCGCCGCGCAATTGGGCACGATGAAGCTGACCGAGGAGGTCGACGCCATGCGCACGATCGGCGTGTCGCCGATGGAGGCGCTGGTGCTGCCCCGCACGCTGGCGGTGGTGGTCATGATGCCGTTGCTGGGTTTCTACGCATCGGTGATGGCGGTGATTGGCGGCGGGTTCCTCTGCGCGGTCGCGCTGGAAATTCCGCCCATCACCTTCGTCCAGCGACTGCGCGAAGTGGTGCCGATCACCGACCTGTGGGTGGGCCTGATCAAGGCGCCGGTCTTCGGCATCATCATCGCCCTGTCGGGCTGTTTCCAAGGCATGCAGGTCAAGGGCAATGCCGAGGAAGTCGGCTTGCGGACCACGGCTGCCGTGGTGCAGGCGATCTTCCTGGTCATCGTCATCGACGCTTTCTTCGCGGTCTTCTTCACCTGGGTAGGGTGGAACTGATGAGCGAGGAAGAGATCATCCAGGCCGAGGAACGGCGCGTCGACGAAGCCGTCGAACGCGGCGACATCGCCATTTCGGTGCGTGGGCTGCGCAACAGTTTCGGCGATCAGGTCATCCATGAAGGCCTGGACCTGCACGTGCGCAAGGGCGAGATATTGGGCGTGGTCGGCGGGTCCGGCACCGGCAAGTCTGTGCTGATGCGCACGATCATCGGCCTTCAGACGCCTGATGAAGGCGAGATTCAGGTCTTCGGCGAATCCATGGTCGGCCGGTCGGATGACGAAGCGCTGGCGATCCGCAAGCGCTGGGGCGTGCTGTTTCAGGGCGGTGCGCTCTTTTCGACCCTGACCGTGGCCGAGAATGTTGAAGTGCCGATCCGGGAATATTATCCCAATATCGGTTCACAACTGCGCGATGAGATCGCGGCCTACAAGATTCGCATGACCGGGTTGCCGACCGAGGCCGGCCCCAAATATCCGTCCGAACTGTCGGGCGGCATGAAGAAGCGCGCGGGTCTGGCCCGTGCCTTGGCACTGGACCCGGACCTGTTGTTTCTCGACGAACCGACGGCCGGCCTCGACCCGATCGGCGCGGCGGCGTTCGATGAGATGACGCGCAAGTTGCAGCAGACGCTGGGGCTGACCGTCTTCCTGATCACCCATGATCTCGATACGCTCTATTCCATCTGTGACAGGGTGGCGGTGCTGGCGGACAAAAAAGTGACGGCGGTCGGCACGATCGACGAATTGCTGGCAACCGATCACCCCTGGATTCAGGAATATTTCAATGGTCCGCGTGGCCGGGCCGCCACGGCGGCGGTGTCGCGCGAAAAGGACCGGGAACAGAAGAAGCAGGCGGCTGATGGCCCGCCGGACGGAAGGCGATAGGATATGGAAACCCGCTCCAACCATGTGCTGGTGGGCGCAGTCACGCTGTTGCTGCTGGCCGCGATCATGGCCGCCGCCTTCTGGTTCTCGCGCCTGTCGGATGGCGAGAACAAGGAATATGACATCTTCTTCAAACAGTCGGTCAACGGCCTGGCGAAGGGGTCGAGCGTCAATTATTCCGGCGTCCCGTCGGGCAAGGTCGAGAAGATCGAATTGTGGAAGCGTGATCCCAGCTTCGTGAAGGTCCGCATTTCGGTGAAGGACGGCACGCCGGTGTTGCAGGGTACGACCGCGACCATCGCGGGCGTAGGCTTTACCGGCGTCAGCGAAGTGGTGCTGGACGGCGCGGTCAAGGGCGCCCCGCCAATCGCCTGCCCCGCCGACAATGTGCTGGCCGCCTGCCCCGATGGCGTGCCGGTGATTCCGACCAAGCCGGGTGCGCTGGGCGAACTGCTCAACAACGCGCCGCAGTTGCTGGAGCGGCTGTCGACCCTGACCGAGCGACTGACCGAATTGCTGAACGACAAGAATCAGCAGTCGATCGCCGGCATATTGGCCAATGTGGAGAAGGTGTCGGGCGCTCTGGCCGATCGCAGCCCCGAAATCGCCGCCACGCTGGCCGAAGCGCGGATCGCGGTGCAGCGGACCGGTGTCGCCGTCGAGCAGATCGGCAAGCTGGCCGCAACCACCGACACGATGCTCAACGAGGAAGGCCGGCCGCTGATGGGCGACCTGCGCAAGAGCGTGCAGGCGGCGACCCGCAGCATCGAGACGCTGGACAAGACCATCGGTGAGGCACAGCCGGGCGTGAAGCAGTTCAGCACCCAGACCATGCCGGAGGTCAACCAGCTGGTGCATGACCTGCGCGAAATGTCACGCTCCTTCCGCGGTGTCGCGGAAAAGCTGGACCAGCAGGGCGCCGGATCGCTGGTCGGATCGCCCAAGCTGCCGGATTACAAGAATTGAGAGAGGTGCGGACCATGTTCCATGTGAAACATAAGGGTGCGCTGGCCGCACTGACCGCTGGCCTGCTGCTGTCGGGCTGCGTTTCTATCGGCGCCAAGCCGCCGGCACAGCTGCTGACGCTCGACGCCGTGCAGAAGGTGCCGGCTGGTGCCGGGCGCGTGGCGGGCGGTGGACGCACGCTGATCGTGGCCGATCCCGATGCGCCCAAGATGCTGGATACGGTGCGCGTGCCGGTGCAATTGGGGCCGACCAGCGTGGCCTATGTAACCAAGGTGCAATGGGCCGATACGCCGCGTCACCTGTTCCGCCGGCTGCTGGCGGAGACGATCACCGCGACCACCGACCGGGTGGTGCTGGATGCCGGGCAGTTTTCCGGCGACGGCGGGCAGCGGTTGGGCGGCGAACTGGTTGCTTTCACCGTGGACGAGGCGAGCCATAGCGCGATCGTCACCTATGATGCGGTGCTGACCACCCCCAATGGCGTGGCGCTCGCCCGCCAGCGCTTCACCGCCAGCGCGCCGGTGAGCGGCAAGATCGAATCTACCACCGTGGGTGCGCCGCTTAATGCCGCGGCTAACAAGGTGGCGGCGGACGTCGCGGCCTGGGCCGCAGCGGTCAAGGATTGATCAAAAAGGCCGGTCGCTTTCGATGAAGCGACCGGCCTTTTTCCTTTATTCCAGGCTCTTCCCCGCTTGCTCTGTCACGTCCTTGGACAGGCCGGGCTGGGCGAGGATGCGTTGCAGTTCCGCGCGCATGAGCGCAGCGCGGCTGTCTTCGAAGCGTTTCCAGCGGCCGAGCGGCGGCACCAGCTTCGCGGCGGTCTGCGGATTCAGCTTGTCGAGTGCGATAATGCAGTCGGCCAGCAGGCGATAACCCTTGCCCGATACATGGTGGAACGCCCATTGATTGGCCGCGAAGGCGCCGAACAGCGACCGCACCCGGTTGGGATTGGCCAGGGTGAAATCCTTATGCTCGCCCAGTTGCGCGACCAGTTCGACGGTGTCCGGATAGAAGGCGAAGGCCTGCGTCTGGAACCACTTGTCGAGCGTCAGGGCATCGTCCCGATAGCGATTGTAGAAGATATCGAGCGCGGCTTCGCGTTCCGCGCTGGTGCCATTGGCGAGCGTACCGAGTGCCGCCTGCCGTTCGGTCATATTGTCGGCCGCGTCGAACTGGTCGAAGGCGATGGCCGGGCCATCACTCACGCCAGACGCCACCAGATAATGGAGCGCCACATTGCGCAGCTTGCGCGCGCCCTTGGCGGAGGGTGACAGGGCAAAGGCATTGGCCTTCGTCCTGGCATGGATGTCGCGCCAGAGCGGCTCCAGTTCCGCGCCGATCTTCTGTTGCAGGGCATCGCGTGCGGCGTGGATCGCGTCGGGATCGACGACGCGCATCTGGTCGCCCAGATAGGCTTCGCTCGGCAGGCGGATGGCCTCGGCAATGAAGGCGGGGTCGAGCGCGGCATCGGTGATGGTATTGCGCACGGCCTCGATGACCGGTGCGTCATCCACCGCTTGCCCGGCGATACGGCCGACCAGCACATTGACCATCAACTGCTGCATCGCCTCATAGCGGGTGAAAGGATCATCGTCATGCGCCGACAGGAAGGCGAGATCGGCCTGGCTGCGGTTGGTTTCCACGATCACCGGCGCAGAGAAGCCGCGGTTGATCGACAAAATCGGTGCGCTGGGGAAGCCGGGGAAAGTGAAGCTCTGCTTGGCGTCCGTCAGCATCAGCAGTTCGTCGCCGCCATGCGTACCGGTTGCGGGATCGAACAAAGCGGTGCGCAGCGGGATTGCCATCACCTGCTTGTCGCTCTGGCCCGGTGTCGGTGGGACGCTCTGCTCCAGCATCAGTTCTACGCTCTGGCTGACGGGATCATGGCTGAGGAGCGCGCGGACATGGGGCGTGCCGGCCTGTGCATACCAGCGGCGGAACTGGCTGAGGTCGATGGCCCCGCCCTCCTCCATCGCCAGCACGAAATCCTCGCAGGTTGCGGCCTCGCCATCATGGCGATCGAAATAGAGGTCGGTGCCGGCACGGAACCGCTCTGGTCCCATCATCTGCGCCATCATCCGGATCAGTTCGGCGCCCTTGTTATAGATGGTCGCCGTGTAGAAGTTGCTGATTTCCATATAGGATTCTGGCCGCACCGGATGCGCCAGCGGCCCGCTATCCTCCTGAAACTGTCCAGCGCGCAGGATACGGACATCCTCGATCCGCTTGACCGCATGGCTGCCCATGTCGGCGGAGAAATTCTGGTCGCGGAAAACGGTGAAGCCTTCCTTCAGGCTCAGCTGGAACCAGTCGCGGCACGTGACACGATTACCCGACCAGTTGTGGAAATATTCATGCGCCACCACCCCTTCGACGCCGTCATAGTCGATGTCGGTCGCGGTTTCAGGGTCGGCCAATATGTAGCGCGAATTGAAGATGTTGAGGCCCTTATTCTCCATCGCACCGAAATTGAAGTCGGCGACGGCGACGATGTTGAACACGTCCAGATCATATTCGCGGCCATAGACGCGCTCGTCCCAGGCCATGCTGTTCTTGAGCGCTTCCATCGCATGCGCGGTCCGGGGTACATCGGCTTCCCTGACCCAGATACCGAGCGCGACTTCGCGCCCGCTCATCGTCACGAAGCGGTCGGCGTTGCAGGACAGGTCGCCGGCGACCAGCGCGAACAGATAGCAGGGCTTGGGGAAAGGGTCGTTCCAGCGGGCCCAGTGACGGCCGTCGGGCAGGTCGCCCTGTTCGGTCGGATCGCCATTGGCGAGCAGCACCGGAAAGCGTGCCTTGTCTGCCTCCATGCGGACGCTGTAGCGTGACAGCACATCGGGTCGGTCGGGAAAGAAGGTGATGCGGCGGAAGCCCTCCGCCTCGCATTGGGTGCAGAGCAGGCCGCCACTGGCATAAAGGCCCATCAGCTTGCTGTTGCCCTCCGGTGCGAGCTCCACCAGCGTTTCGACCTTATGGGCGGTATCGGGTAGCGCGATGATGAGCGCGCCGGCCTCCAGATGCCATTCCTCCTGTGTCAGCTGGCGCCCATCGACGCAGACCGCCAGCGGGACGATGCCGTCGCCATCCAGCCGCAGCGGCCGGTCATGATCGCCATTGCGCGTGACAGAGAGAGCCGTGCGAACGATCGTGCGCGCAGGATCAAGATCGAAGTCGAGCGCGATATCGGGGACCAGCCAGTCCGGCGGACGATAGTCCTGCCGGCGAATGACGGTGGGCGCTGCGGCGGTGGTGGAAAGCATGTCGGCCATGCCCCCAAGCTAGGGAGCGAGGGGGCAAAAGGCCAGTGGTAGTTGCGGCAGAGCGGCCATGGGCATCGTCATTGCTGCGCTGCATGCGCAATGGCGATGCCCATATTCAGATGCGCTCGCCCGACAGGCGCTGGCACAGCATGTCCAACTGGTCGAGATTGGAATAGCGCAGCGACAGATGACCACCGGCCGATCCGCCTTCATGGGCGATCTCGACCTTAAGGCCCAATATGTCGGCCAGATGCTGCTCCAATGCGGCGATGTCCGGATCTTTGTCACTGATAGGACTGGTGCTGCCGCTGCGCTTCGCCGCGGGCGCTTCCACGCCAGTCTTGACGCGCCGAACCATCTGTTCGGTGTCGCGGACCGACAGGCCCTTTTCCTCGATCTGGCGCGCCAGCTTTTCGGAATCGGGCAGGCCGATCAGGGCGCGTGCATGGCCCATGCTGATCCGGCTTTCCATCACCTGTTGCTGCACCGTCTTGGGCAGTTCCAGCAGGCGCATCAGATTGGCCACATGGCTGCGTGATTTGCCGACGATCCGGCCCAGTGCTTCCTGGCTGTGATGAAATTCGGCGATCAGCTTACGATAGGCTTCCGCTTCTTCGATCGGATTCAGATCTTCGCGCTGGATATTTTCGATCAGCGCGATTTCGAGCGTTTCCTGCTCGTCAAAATCACGGACGATCGCGGGGATGCGATGCAATTGCGCCCGCTGTGACGCGCGCCAGCGGCGTTCGCCGGCGATGATCTGGAACCCGCCGCCATGGGGACGCACGATGATCGGCTGGATCACGCCGCGCTTGGCGATACTGTCGGCCAGTTCCTGCAACGCGCCTTCGTCGAAATGGCGGCGCGGCTGCTCCGGGTGCGGCTGGATCAGCGCGACCTCGATGCTCTGCACGGCCTTGCCATTGGCAGGCGGATTGGTGGCGGCAACCGGTTCTTCGCGGGTGGCATCACCCAGCAGGGCGGACAGGCCCCGGCCCAGGCCATGGGGACGCTTGGCAGTCTTGGGCTTGTCAGTCGTTTCGTCGCTCAAGCGGCAACCTCCTGTCGGGGCAGGCGTGCGATCAGTTCACGCGCCAGACGCATATAGGCTTCCGATCCCGAGCAGCGGAAGTCGTAGATAAGGGCGGGCACGCCATGGCTGGGTGCTTCGGACAGGCGCACATTGCGGGGAATGACGGTCGAGAAGACAAGGTCGCCCAGACACGCCCGGACATCGTCCGCCACCTGATCGGTCAGGCGGTTACGGCGATCATACATGGTCAGCGCCACGCCCATGATCGACAGGCCGGGGTTGAACCGGCCACGTATGCGTTCGACCGTCTGGAGCAATTGAGACAGCCCCTCCAGCGCGAAAAATTCGCATTGCAGCGGGACGAGCAGCGATTGCGCGGCAACCATGGCGTTGATCGTCAACAGGCCGAGCGAGGGCGGGCAGTCGATCAGGCAAATGTCCCAGCGACCCGGCTGCGCTTCATCCAGCACGCGCGCGAGCCGGTGGGTGCGCTCTTCATATTCGATCAGTTCGATTTCCGCGCCCGATAGATCCTGTGTCGCCGGGACGAGGTCGAGCTTGGGCACGCGGGTGGTGACGATCGTGTCGTCCAGCGCGCAATTGCCGACCAGCAGGTCATAGCTGGACTGGGCGCGTTCGGCCTGCCCAATACCCAGACCCGTCGACGCATTGCCCTGTGGATCGAGATCGACCAGCAGCACCCGAAGCCCGGTAGCGGCCAGACCGGTCGCAAGATTGATCGCGGTCGTGGTCTTGCCCACCCCACCCTTCTGGTTGGCGATGGCGATACGGATCATGGGCGACCTTTCTTCTTGCCAGCGGGTGTGAGGCCCCGAGCGATGATCAGGGCGCTATCGGCGTCCGTTACACTCGGTTCCACGTGAAACACACCTTGCCATGCCGGACGCGCCGCCTCCAGTTCATTTTGCGCATTTCGCCCTTTTGGCAGCACCCAGACGGTCTTTTTATCGGACAGGTGCAGCGCCGACGCGAGCAGCTTGGGCAAGGGCGCATAGGCACGCGCGCTGATGACGGCCGCTTTGGTCGCCGGCACTGTCTCGACCCGCCCGCCGAAGATGCGGGCGTTGCCGAGGCCGAGATCGGTGATGACGTCGTTGAGAAAGTCGATCCGCTTGCGGCGGGATTCGACCATCATCAAGGGGCGATCGACCAGACAGGCGATGACGATGCCGGGCAGGCCGGCGCCCGATCCCAGGTCGATCCAGTCGCGTCCGTCATCATCACCCGCATGGTTCAGCAATTGCGCCGAATCCACGATATGTCGCATCCAGATATGGGCTTTGGTCGACTCTGCGATCAGATTCTGCTCGTCGGAGGCCGACAGCAGGATCGCGACATAGCGTTCCAGCAGATCCCATGTTTCACGTGAAACATCGAACTGCGCCTGCAACCAGCCCCGCGCTTCGTCCTCGGTCACGCCGCCACCCGGCGGACATGGACAAGGATAGCGGCCAGCGCCGCAGGGGTTATGCCGCGAATGCGGCTGGCGGCAGCCAGCGTATCCGGGCGGGCGGCATTCAGTCGCTCGATCATTTCGGTGGAAAGACCCCCAATGGTCTGAAAATCAAAATCGGCAGGAATGATGACCCGTTCGTTACGGCGCAATTCGGCGATCTCCGCATCCTGCCGCTGGAGATAGGGCGCATAATGGGCGTCCTCCAATATTTCGTCGCGCAGGTCGGTGGGTGCGTCGCGCAGCGTCGGGGCGAGATCGCAAATCAGGGCCCGATCGACCTCGGGGAAGCGCGCCCATTCGAACAGGCTGCGGCGCGCGCCATCCTGTCGCACGGCGGCACCCGCGCGCGCCATTTCGCTGGCGGTCATCGGCTTGTCTAATTCTGCGTCAATCTGCACGCGCAACGCCTGCCGCTCGGTCAGTCGCGCGGCGCGATCCAGACCGATCACGCCATGCGCAAGACCGATCGGCCCCAGCCGCGTCTCGGCATTGTCGGCGCGCAGGCGCAGGCGATATTCGGCGCGAGCGGTCAGCATGCGATAGGGTTCGGTCACGCCCTGAAGAACGAGATCGTCGATCATCACGCCGATGTAGGAACTGGCGCGGTCGAGGATCAGCGGCGCCTCATTACGGGCGCGGGCAGCGGCATTGATGCCGGCGATCAAGCCCTGCGCGGCAGCTTCCTCATAGCCGGTGGTACCGTTGATCTGGCCGGCGCAGAACAGGCCGGGCAGTTGACGCACCTCCAGCGTGGAATCGAGCGCGCGCGGATCGACATGGTCATATTCGACGGCATAGCCGGGCACGGCAATCTCGACCTGCGCCAAGCCGGGCATGGAGCGTACCATGGCAAGCTGCACATCGGTCGGCAGCGACGTGCTGATACCGTTGGGGTAGACGAGCGGATCGTCCAGCCCTTCCGGCTCCAGGAAAATCTGATGCCCGTCGCGATCGCCAAAGCGTAGCACCTTGTCCTCGATCGACGGGCAATAACGCGGCCCCCGCCCCTCGATCGCACCGCTGAACAGAGGCGAGCGGCCAAGGCCGTCGCGGATGATAGCATGGGTCGCATCATTGGTGCGGGTGATGGCGCAATCAAGCTGTGGCAGGATGCGGCCGGCGGAGAGTGGCGACATGGTCCAGCCCTCCCCGTCCGATGGTTGGGTTTCGAGTGCAGCCCAGTCGATCGTGCGCCCGTCGAGGCGCGGCGGCGTGCCGGTCTTGAGCCGGGCGATCGGCAAGCCGAGGTCACGTAACTGGATACCCAGCGCGCTGGCGGCGCGCTCACCGATCCGGCCACCGGTTTCGCGCTCGTCGCCGCGGAAAAGCTTGCCGCCAAGGAAGGTGCCGGTCGCCAGCACAATGGCCGGCGCTTGCAGCGTGCGGCCATCGGCCAGCCCGATGCCGATAATTTCGCCCTTCTCGACCAGCAGATGATCCGCTTCGCCCTCGACAATTTCCAGTCCGGCTTGCGCGTCGAGCATCTGGTGGATGGCGGCGCGGTAGCGTTTGCGATCCGCCTGCACGCGCGGCCCCTGCACGGCGGCGCCCTTGCTGCTGTTGAGCATGCGATAATGGATGGCGGCGGCATCGGCGGCGCGCGCGATCAGTCCGTCCAGCGCATCGGCCTCGCGGACCAGATGGCCCTTGCCCAGTCCGCCAATCGCGGGATTGCAGGACATGGCGCCAACCGTTTCGCGGGCAAAGGTCAGCAAGGCTACCGACGCACCCTTGCGTGCTGCTGCCGCTGCTGCCTCGCAGCCGGCATGGCCGCCACCGACCACGATCACATCATAGCTTGTTCGCATGCGGCGCCCTTACCAGAAAGGAGGGGGCAGGTTAAGGGGGATGGGCCACGTTCCACGTGGAACAATCTCTATTTGCCGATGCAAAAGCCCGAAAAAAGACGGTCCAGCATATCCTCCGTGCTGGCCTGCCCGGTCAGCGCGTCGATGCTATTGCGGGCGAGCCGTAAATCTTCGGCAATGACGAGCAGGTCGCTGGTCGCGCCAGCGGCGTGAAGATGCTCGTTCAGCTGTCCAACTCGCTGTCTCTGTCGTGCATGCAGGGCATAGTCGCCCTCCCCCGGCAGCAGTGCGGCTGCACGTGTGCGGAGCATGTCGATAAGCGCATTCATCCCTGCGCCGGTGCGGGCCGACAGCGACAGGCCGATGCGTTCGGTATCGATACGATCGCTTTGCGCAGCGACCAGGACGGCATCCGCACGTGGCAGGTCGGCGGGGTCGCCCAGCCACAGGATGATGTCGGCCGCGTCTAGCGCGGCGCGGGCGCGGTCGATGCCTATGGCCTCGATCGCGTCGCCTGTCTCTTCCCGCAGGCCAGCAGTATCGGTGAAGAGGAAAGCGGTGCCACCGATCGCAGCCGGTACTTCGATCCGGTCGCGGGTGGTGCCGGCAATGTCGGAGACGATCGCGGCTTCGCGCCCGACCAGCGCGTTCAGCAGAGTGGACTTGCCGGCATTGGGTGGTCCGGCCAGCACGACCCGCACACCGTCGCGCAGACGCTCCGCTGATGGCGCGGCGAGGATGGTGGCGACATCCTGCGCCAGCGTGGCAATCCCCTCGCCGATCCGTTGCTCGATCGCGGCATCGGGCACATCATCTTCATCGGAGAAATCGAGCGCCGCTTCGGCCATGGCGCTGAGGTCGAGCAGGCGCCGGCGCCAGTCGTCGATGCGACGGGAAAAATGTCCCTCCGCCATCAACAGTGCGGCGCGGCGCTGGCCCTGAGTCTCGGCGGCGAGCAGATCGGACAGGCCCTCCACCGCGTTCAGGTCCATCCGGCCATGGGCGAAGGCTCGCCGGGTGAATTCACCGGCCTCGGCACGGCGCAGGCCGGGCATGATACCCAGCGCGTCCTCGACGGCGGAGACGACGGCACGGCCGCCATGGCAATGGAGTTCAGCCATGTCTTCGCCCGTCACCGTGGCGGGACCGGGCAGCCACAGCAGCAGCGCGCGGTCGAGCGGGGTGTCGTCACGCGGGTCTTTGAGCAAGGCAAGGCTGGCGGTGCGCGGCGTCGGCAGGCGGCGCGCCAGCGCACGAAGCGCAGCACCGGCCTGCGGCCCGCTTACCCGAATGACCGCAATGCCCGCCGGCGGCGCGCCGCTCGACAACGCGAAAATGGTGTCGCCGTCGCGCGCAGACATAAGGGCTTATTTCTTGTCGCTACTTCCGGACATGCCCGCCAGGCCCATATTCATCATCTGCTGGAACAGGCGCATGCCGGCGTCGCCCATGGGCGAGAAGCTCTTGAACAGGGTTTCCATCTGTTCGGCGCTGCCAATGCCGTCGAAGCCGTCCAGCATGGTCTTGATATATTTGTCATGGATGGGTGTCACGTCGGGCAGGCCCAGAAAGGCGCGGGCTTCGGCAGGCGTGCAGTCCACATCGACGGTTACCTTCATGTCCCTGCCCTTCCCTGTCGGCCGATTGATCGCGGTCGCGCCGTCATGCCGCAAATGGCAGCGATAAGGCAAATTTTTAAACGCAGCGAGCGGTTGCACCCGGCATCGGAACGGCCAATATGCGCCCTATCTTTCCATAAAAAAGGATATCGGCATGGGCGATTTCACCCCGATCAGCACGTTGGACGGCGACGGCACGTTCGACGCCTATGTGGCGCAACCCGAAGGAACGGCGAAGGCAGCGATCATCGTCATCCAGGAAATTTTCGGCGTGAATGAAGGTATCCGTCGCAAATGCGATAGCTGGGCTAAGGCCGGCTATGTCGCCTATGCCCCCGACCTGTTCTGGCGGCTGAAGCCGCACATCGAACTGGACCCCGATGTACCGGCGGAAATGCAGCAGGCGCTGGATGACATGCCCAAGTTCAACCAGGATCAGGGCATTCGCGATATCGAAGCGACGATCAAGGCGGCACGCGCCGCCGGCGCGGAGACGGTCGGACTGGTCGGCTATTGCCTGGGCGGACGGCTCGCCTTCATGGCCGCATGCCGCACCGATGGCGATGCCTTTGTCGGCTATTATGGTGTCGGCATCGACGGCTTGCTGAACGAACAGCATGCGATCGGCAAGCCGGTGCTGTTGCATGTGCCGACCGCAGATCATTTCGTCCTGCCTGATGCGCAAAAGGCGATGCATGAAGGGCTGGCCGACAACCGCCACGTCACGCTGTTCGACTATGAGGGGCTGGACCATGGCTTTGCCGCAGAGATGGGCAATCGCCGCGACGAAGCCGGCGCGGAACTGGCCGATGGGCGCACGGCTGACTTCTTCGCGCAGGCGCTCGCCTGATGAGCGGCGCATGGCGGATGGTCGCCGGCAGTCATGGCGGGCCGGAGGTGATCGCGCGCGAGGAGTTCGATCCGGGCGAACCGGGTGAAGGCGAAGTGCTGATCGCGCAGGATGCGGTCGGCCTGAACTTCATCGACACCTATTATCGCACCGGCCTTTATCCGGCCCCCCTGCCCACCCCATTGGGGTCGGAGGGTGCCGGCGTGATCGCCGCCGTTGGCCCCGGCGTGTCCGGTCTGGCGGTCGGGGACAAGGTGGGCTGCGCCAGCGGGCTTGGTGCCTATGCCACGCACCGGATCGTGCCGGCGGACCGGGTGGTCCGCATTCCCGATGGCGTGTCGACGCAGGATGCGGCGGCCATGATGCTCAAGGGCATGACGGCCTGCTATCTGGCCGAGGATATCATGCCGCTGAAGGCCGGTCAGGTCGCGCTCGTCCATGCGGCGGCCGGCGGTGTCGGATCGGTGCTGGTGCCCTGGCTGCGCGACAAGGGCGTGATCGTCATCGCCCATTGCGGATCGGCCGAAAAAGCGGCGTCGGTCGTGGCGGATCACAGCCTGCATGGCCCGTTCGACGATTTGGCGGCGCGTGTGCGCGAGTTGACGGACGGCGCGGGCGTGGATGTCGTCTATGACGGCGTCGGCAAGGACAGTTGGGGCGCTTCGCTCGCCAGCCTGAAGCGGCGCGGCATGATGGTCAGCTATGGCAATGCGTCGGGCGCGGTGCCGCCGGTCAGCCTGCTGGACCTCAGCCGGGGCGGATCGCTCTATGTGACGCGGCCCACTTTGTTCGATTATATCGCCACGGCGCAGGATCTGGCCCACACCGCCGACCGGCTGTTCGACCGGATGCGGCGCGGCGTGGTGAAAGCGGTGATCGGCCAGCGCTTCGCGCTGACCGATGCCGCAGAGGCGCATCGGGCGCTGGAGGCACGGCAGACAACGGGGACGACGATCCTTCTGCCCTGATCGTAATCAAAAAGGACCGCCATGATGCGTCATGGCGGCTCTTGTCCTTTTATCGTCCCGTCCAGTGGCGGAGTAGTTTCTTGAGCGGTGAAGCCGGCCGGTCCGGGCGGGCATCAGGCCGGGCGCCGGGTTCGCGATGGACCAGCGGCGTCATCTGCACATCATCGACAGATTTGAGCGCCGGCAATTTGGTGCAGACGATCGCATCCTGCAACCCGTCACCCATGCCCCCGCCCATCCAGCAGCCATAGCTGACCTTGGTCACGGCCATGCCGGCCTGCCACACCATCTGCCGGATCAGGTTGGTGTCGAAGGCGATGAAGGCCAGCGGATCGTCCGGATTGGCGATGAAGACATCGCCCGCGTCATACATACGCTGGCGATCAAGCGGAAAGATCGCCTGACCGGCCAGCACCATATGGCGAGAAAATTCATTCAGCTCGAAGCAGGTGAACATGAACCGCCCGCCCGGCTTCAGCATGGAAGAGACGAAGTTCAGCATCAGCTGAAAATCGGCCTGGGTCAGGTGGGTGAACACCGAAAAGGCATAGGCATCTGTGAAATTATCGCGATAGGTATCGGTCAGGGCCGCGGTCGTCTTGCGCTCGCGCTGTTCGATGAAGCGATCATAATGATCGTTCGCGCCCTCTACCAGTTCGAACTGCGTGTTCGGCAGATGGGGCGCGATATGCTGGTCGCAAAAGTCGATGACCGGCGGCATGATGTCCATACCGACCAGTTGCTGCGGCCGGACCCCGGCCTTGTGCAGTGACACCAGCCCGCGACCGATGCCGCAGCCGAAATCCAGAATGCGCGACTGGCCGCCCAGCGGCAGCAGCCGGGTCAGGATGGCGATGCAGGCGTCCCCCACCAGTTCGGGGTCGGAACCGCCCACCCAGTCGTTCATCGGGCTTGCCCGCATCTGATCGTAGATCTGGGCCAGGTCGGCCATATATTCCCCCTCTCGTGCAGAGCGGGCCGACGCTAGCGGGCAAGTCGAACGATAACAAGCAGCTAGCATGGGCGTCTGCGTCGATCGGCCGGAAAAGAAAATGGGGCATGATCCGGTCCGGATCATGCCCCATCGTGCCTCTGGTTGCAGGCTTGGCGGTCAGCTGAACAGAGTCAGGATACCGACCTGCTGGTCGACAAAGCCGTCATAGATCATCTTGACCGCGACATAGAGGATGACCGCAAGGCCGATATAGGCGATCCAGCGGAAACGCTCGATATAATGGGCGATGACATTTGCGGCGATCCCCATGAGCGCGACCGACAGGACCAGACCGATCATCAGGATGCCGGGATGGTCGCGGGCCGCGCCGGCCACCGCCAGCACATTGTCCAGGCTCATCGACACGTCGGCCACGGCGACGGCCCAGGCGGCGGCGGCGAAGCTCTTGGCCGGGCGCAGGCCCGACACATCATCGTCGCTTGGATCGTCGGGCGTGTCCGCGCCGCGCGCCGGGTGCAGTTCGCGCCACATCTTCCAGCTGACCCAAAGCAGCAGCAGGCCACCCGCCAGGATCAGACCGACAATCTGCATCAACTGGCTGACCACCAGGGCGAAGGCGATGCGTAGGACCAGCGCGGCGATGATACCGATCAGGATCACCTTCTTGCGCTGATCGGCCGGCAGGCCCGCCGCCAGCGCACCGACGACGATGGCATTGTCGCCCGCCAGCAGCACGTCGATCATCAATACCTGCACGAACGCAGACAAGGCAGATGGCGATGTGATATTGCTGAAATCATTGATGATATGCTGCCAGATATCGGCGGGCGAGCCGAGCCCCTGAGCAGCCGAAGCGGCGGTGGCGAGAAGGTCGAACATGGCGGCCTGACGTCCCTGACTGAAGCTAAGAAGAAAGCCGGACCATATATGGCCCGGCTCCAATGGCAAATAACCGCTGTGCGCATGGCGACCGGCGCGGTCGCCGCATCGCTTACTGGTTCATGGAATCGAAGAAATCTTCGTTGGTCTTGCTGTCCTTCATCTTGTCCAGCAGGAACTCCATGGCGTCGACCGTGCCCATCTGCATCAGGATGCGACGCAGCACCCACATCTTGCTGAGCTTGGGCTTGTCGACAAGCAACTCTTCCTTGCGGGTGCCGGACTTGCCGACATCCAGCGCCGGGAAGATGCGCTTGTCCGCGACCTTGCGGTCCAGCACGATTTCCGAGTTGCCGGTGCCCTTGAACTCTTCGAAAATGACTTCGTCCATGCGGCTGCCGGTGTCGATCAGCGCGGTGGCGATGATGGAAAGCGAACCGCCTTCCTCAATGTTACGCGCGGCGCCGAAGAAGCGCTTGGGGCGCTGGAGCGCGTTGGCGTCCACACCGCCGGTCAGCACCTTGCCCGACGAGGGGACGACGGTGTTGTAGGCGCGGCCGAGGCGGGTGATCGAGTCGAGCAGGATGACGACATCCTTCTTGTGCTCGACCAGGCGCTTGGCCTTTTCGATCACCATTTCGGCGACCTGAACGTGACGGGTGGCGGGCTCGTCGAAGGTGGAGGACACGACCTCCCCCTTCACGCTGCGCTGCATGTCGGTGACTTCTTCCGGCCGCTCGTCGATCAGCAGGACGATCAGGAAGACTTCGGGATGATTGTCGGTGATCGCCTTGGCGATATTCTGGAGCATCACCGTCTTGCCGACGCGGGGCGGCGCGACGATCAGGGTACGCTGGCCCTTGCCCTGCGGCGATACGATGTCGATGACGCGGGCCGACTTGTCCTTCTGGGTCGGGTCGCCCGGATCGAGCGTCAGCTTCTGTTCGGGATAGAGCGGCGTCAGATTGTCGAAATTGACGCGGTGACGGACGACATCGGGATCGTCGAAATTGACGGTGGTCAGCTTGGTCAGCGCGAAATAGCGCTCGCCATCCTTGGGCGCGCGGATTTCGCCTTCGACCGTGTCGCCGGTGCGCAGGCCGAATTTGCGGACCTGGTTGGGCGACACATAGATGTCGTCGGGGCCGGCCAGAAAATTGGCTTCCGGGCTGCGCAGGAAGCCGAAGCCGTCGGGCAGCACTTCGATCGTGCCTTCGCCCATGATCTGCTCGCCATTTTCCGCCTCGGCCTTGAGGATCGCGAACATCAGGTCCTGCTTGCGCAGCGTCGATGCGCTTTCGACGCCCAGTTCCTCCGCCATGGTGACGAGGTCGGCAGGAACGGTCTTCTTGAGGTCCTTTAAGTGCATGCGAATCGGTCCGATGGAGAGAGGAGGAATGTGAGGCCGGAAAAGGAAGGAAGGAACCGGACAGGATGCCGATCGAGTCCCGCTCCGGACGGACGGGATGAGTTGTCTGGCGTTTAACGATTGCAAAGGCCTTTAGTCAAGGCAGGACAGGCGCGGATAGCAGCGGAAAATCGCCTTTTTGGCCCCGATGCGGGTCGGGTGGTGGCGCTGGCGCGATGATGGCCATCCATGATATAAGCGCAGCATAAAATGGAAGGATGAGGATATGGGACGGCGCCCGGTTTTTCTGGCTGTCTCCTTGACGGCCCTGCTGGGCATCGGGCTTGTGACCGGCGGCGCGCCTCTCGCTGCGCAGGATCAGGCCGCGCCGATACCATCCGCAGCCCTGCCCTCTCTCGACCCGGATGTGCAGCCCGCCATCGTGCAAACCGGTCCGCCGCTGGACGACCGCGTCACCATCCCCATTTCGATCGACGGCAAGGGGCCGTGGAACTTCATCATCGACACCGGATCGCAACGCACGGTGATTGCCCGCGATCTGGCGCAGAAGCTGGCGCTGGCGCCGCGCGCCAATGTCACCATCCTCAGCATGACCGGGCGGTCGGAAGCGCAGACGGTCGCGGTGCCGCGGCTCGGCTTTGGCGCGGGCACGATCGACGATATAGAGGCGCCGGTGCTGGAGGGCGAAAATCTGGGCGCGGCCGGCTTGCTGGGGCTGGACAGTTTGCATGCCAAGCGGGTGACGCTGAATTTCCGCACCGGACGGATGGAGATTGCCAGCAGTGGTGCGAACCGGCGCCTGGCGGTCGATCCCGATACGATCGTGGTCGAAGCGCGGCGCAAGCGTGGCCAGCTGATCCTGCTCGATTCCGAGGTGAATGGCATGCGGGTCAATGTCATGCTGGATACGGGCAGCGTATTCAGCATCGGCAATCTGGCGCTGCGCGACAAGCTGCTGGCGAAGAAGCGCGCGCCGGCAATGCTGGAAGCGACGCTGACCAGCGTCACCGGCGGGACGCTGACGGGCCAAGTCGCGCGGATCAAGGGCGTGCGGATGGGGCGCGTCAACCTGATCGAGGTGCCGGTGCTGTTTGCCGATGCCAGCCCCTTCGCCGAGCTGGGTTTGCAGGACAAGCCGGCGCTGCTGCTGGGGATCAGCGCGCTGAAAGTGTTCGATCGGGTGGCGATCGACTTCGGCCGGGGCAAGGTGGACTTCCTCCTGCCCGATGCCAGCGCCGCGCAGCCGACCCGCTGGGCAGTGAATGATCGCGCCAAGGGCTAAGAATTTTGGCACGCACCTCCACAATGGATGAACCGATCCTTACTAATCGGGATTTATTGCCACATAGTTGGAAATATTCCGGATATAAAATGGCTGATATAAATCAAAATCCCCGATTCCCGTGGCTTTTCTGAAACTGGCACGACCCCTGCAATGTCTTTGGCATGATCCACGACGGGTCATCACAGAGATTTCAGGGAAGGACCAAGACCATGAAGACCATCGCTTTCGCCGCCGCCATCGTCGCTGCCACCGTCGCCGTTTCGGCCGCTGCCACCCCCGCTTTTGCCCAGGAACAGAGCGGTATCACCGCCGCCAAGGTGCGCTATGACGCGAAGACCGACCGCTATTGCATCCGGCAGACGCTACCCAGCACCATCGTCCCGATGGCGCAGTGCCGTTCGAAGAGCGAATGGGCGCAGAATGGGCTGACCATCAACCACAGCAAGCCCGCCGTTCAGCTGGCCCGCCGCTGATGCGCTGCGCAGGCCCGGCTTTCCATCCCCTTCCCTATCGGTCCAGCCGGGCCGATCAGGGGTTGGTGGAAGGTCGGGTTGACGGCTGTTGTTGTTGCTGTTGGCGCTGACGATCGCGGCCCAGCACATTGTCGATCCACTGCTGGTCGATACGCGGCGGTTGCGGGCGATCCTCCGGATCGACCTCCATTTGCTGATCGTCACTATCCTCATTGGACGAGGAGGAAGGCCGCTGTCGCTGGATCGGCAGGCCATTTTCATCGACCATCATGCCGCCATCCATGCCGCCCGTGCCGTTGTCCGGGCTGCCATAATAGGCCTCCTCGTCAGGCTCCAACTGCCATTCGGGCAATGTCACCTGCGTCTCGAACTGCTCCACCGGGCGCTTCGCCACCGCCACCTTCATATAGTCGGCAAAGGCCCGTGCAGGCGCGCGACCGCCCTGCAGCCCGCCGACCGTCTTGGCATCGTCGCGACCCATCCAGACGCCGGTGGTGATGCCGCTGGAAAAGCCCAGGAAATAGCCATCCTTGTTGCTGGACGTCGTGCCGGTCTTGCCCGCCACCGGGCGACCGATCTGCGCGGCCTTACCCGTGCCGGTCGACACCGCCGTCTGCATCAGGTCGGTCATGCCCGCCGCAACCCAGGGGGCTACCAGCACGCGGCTGGTATCGTCCTGATGCTGGTAAAGCATGCGGCCATCGGCCGTCGTCACCTTGGTGATGCCATAGGGCGTCACGGCAATGCCCTTGCGCGCGATCGAGGCGGCGGCGCGGGTCATGTCGATCAGCCGCACGTCCGACGTGCCCAGCACCATCGAAGGATGGGTGTTGACCGGCGTCGTGACGCCAAAACGGCGGGCCATGTCGGCGACGGTCGGGAAGCCGACCTCCACGCCCAGTTTCGCCGCGACCGTGTTGATCGAATAGGCAAAGGCGGTGCGGATGTCGATGTCACCGGCAAAGCGGCCATTGGCGTTGCGTGGGCTCCAGCCGTTGATCGTCACCGGTTCGTCGGTGACGCCGGTGTCCGGGGTATAGCCCGCCTCCAGCGCCGCCATATAGACGAAGATCTTCCAGGCGGAACCGGGCTGGCGCGTCGCGGTGGTGGCGCGATTATAGTTGGACGTCACATAGTCCAGGCCGCCGACCATCGCCCGCACCGCGCCGTCGCGGTCCAGGCTGACCAGCGCGCCCTGCGTGCCGCCGGGGACATTGGCCTTGATCGCGGCCGTGGCGGCATTCTGCATGCCCAGGTCGATCGTAGTATAGACTTCCAGCGGCTCATTCGGCTCGTCGATCAGCAGGTCGAGCTGTGGCAGCGCCCAGTCGGTGAAGTAACGCACGCTGTTCTGTGGCGGCTCGGGGGCCATCTTGACACTGGACAGGTCGGCGCCGGCGCGTTGCGATGCGGAAATGGCGTCATTTTCCTGCATCAGGTCCAGCACCACGCCGGCGCGGCCGATCGCGGCATCGGCGTCGGCGGTGGGCGAATAGCTGGACGGCGCCTTCACCAGACCGGCGATGATCGCCGCTTCGGGCAGGTCGAGCGAGGTGGCGGGATGGCCGAAAAATTTGCGGCTGGCCGCGTCGATGCCATAGGCGCCGCCGCCGAAATAGACCTTGTTCAGGTAGAGTTCGAGGATCTGCCGCTTGGAGAATTTGCGCTCCAGCGCCAGCGCCAGCACCATTTCGCGGATCTTGCGGCCGAAACTATAGCTGTTGTTGAGGAAGATGTTGCGCGTCACCTGCTGGGTGATGGTCGATGCGCCCTGCCAGCGGCGGCCAGTACCGCGCCGTTCCACCGCGACCCAGGCGGCGCGGGCCATGCCGATCGGATCGACACCGGGATGCAGATAGAAGCGGCGATCCTCGGTCGAAACCATGGCATCGACCATGACCTCGGGAATCTGGTCGTAGCTCAACCATTGGCCGAAACTCGGCCCAAGCGACACGATCACGCTGCCATCGGCGGCATGGACGCGGATCATCTGGCCGTTGGGAGAGGATTTCAGGCTGCTATAATCGGGCAGCGACTGCATCGCGATCACCACCGCGATCACGATCGCCAACAATCCCGCGACCGCCGCGGCAAGGCCGATCTTCAGCCCGCGCAGCGCCCATGTCTTCGCGCGGCCACGCGGCGCGCTCTTCTTCTTGCCTGATCCTGCCATCTGTGCCGCCCCGGATACGCGCTAATCCCGGCCCCGGCCAGCGCAAATCATGCAACCGGCGCGGAAAAAGACCGTCGCGCCGTCCATGGCGAATGGCGCTTTACCGGGGATGAACGGGCATCGTGCAGTCCTGATGCAGGCAGTGGGGAAAGCATGCGCAGACCCGACCTGCACCTGCCCTGGTCAGGCTTCGTCGCGCGGCTTGAAGTCCAGCCCGGCACTATTCATGCAATAGCGCAGGCCGTTGACGCCCGGCCCATCAGGAAAGACATGGCCCAGATGCCCCTCGCAGGTGGCGCAGCGCACCTCGGTGCGGATCATGCCATGGCTGGCGTCGCGAATCTCCTCGACCGCGTCGATATCGACTGGCGCGGTGAAGCTGGGCCAGCCCGACCCGCTGTCATATTTTTCCTCGGCGTCGAACAGTTCGGCGCCGCAGCCGGCGCAATAATAGACGCCGTCGGCCTTGTTGGCGTTATATTTGCCGGTGAAGGCCCGTTCGGTGCCGGCTTCGCGCAGCACATGATATTGTTCGGGGGAAAGGCGGTCGCGCCATTCGGCTTCGCTCAGGGTCAGCTTGTCCATGGCGGCAATATGGCGCTGTATGACAGGTCGTTCAAGTCCGGGTTCAGGCCCGTTCGCGCGCCGCCTGCCGGGCGATGGCGAGCAGTTCGTGGCGGACCAGCAGGTCGCCGGTGCCCCGGCCGGATCGAGTGGCGCGCTCGGCATCCAGCAGGCGCTGGATGACGCGGGCGATGCCCGGTGCGTCCCATGTCCGTACCTGGCGCGTGACCAGTCCCTTTTCCTTCCAGAAAACCGCCTTGCCCGCCGCCTCGACCGCGCCCTCCAGCCGGCCGCTGGCATCGAAATCGGTGCGGATATTGGCGATCAGCATCGCGCGGCCCAGCAGCGGGCGGATGACCGCGGCCATCGCCGTGCCGGTTTCGCTGAGGCTGGTCAGTTCGCGGTGCATGGCGCGCAGATCGCCGCCCAGCACGGCGTTGACCAGAGGCGCGACCTCCGTATCGGGATTGTCGGCGGACAGGGCATCGAGCGCTTCCGCCGTCGCTTCGCGCGGCCGGTCGGGCGCGGCGTCGAGATAGAGGATCAGCTTCTCGATCTCGCCCGTCATCAGCGCCCGGTCGCCATTGGCGAGCGACACGATCCGCCGCGCGAGGTCGGTCGACAGCCGCAGCCCGCCGTCGCGGGCGATGCCGATGGCGATCTGTTCGGATTCGCGCGCATCGGGCTGGTAGGAGATGCAGGCCATCGCGCCCTTATGCTCCAGCGCCAGCTTGACCAGCTTGGACGTCGCCTTGAGCGCGCCGGCGACCGCGATGACCGGATTGCCGGCGGCCTCCGCCTCCAGCAGGGCGGTCAACGCCGGGACCGATTCCTCGCCCATGCCGCTGACGCGAATCCAGCGCTTGTCGCCGAACATGGAGAAGGACGCGGCTTCGTCCGCCAGCCGGGCGGGATCGTCCTTCAGCGTCGTGCCGTCCAGATCGACCCGTTCCGCCTGCGGCCCCATGGCGCGTTCCAGCCGCCTGGCAAGCGACTGGCTGCCCGCTTCGTCGGGGCCGTAGAGCAGGAAGAAGCGGATATCCGCCGGCGGCGCGTCCAGCGCCCGTTCGATCTGGCTGCGATTGGCCTTCAAGGGCGCGCCGCCTTGCGCGAATAGAGCGCCAGCCGCGTAATGATCTGGTCCGCCACCGTCTGCGACAGCCGTTCCAGCGCGGTATCTTCGGCCGCGATGGTGGCATATTCGCTGGAGGTGACGTCGATGCCGGCGTCCGACCCGGCGGTGTCGTCCAGCAATTGCGTGCCGGTCGTTTCGTCCACCAGTTGATAGCGCGCCCGCAGCGTGCGCCGTTCGCGGGTGATGGCGGCGTCGGCGCGCAGGCCGAAACCGCTGATATTGTCGTCCAGCTTCACCATCAGCTTGTAGCGCGGCCCAGAGCCACCTTGCATCGCCGACAGCCGGTCGTTGAGCGCGTTGCGCATCAGCCAGCCGGCCTTGCCTTCGATCGGCTCGACCGTGACATTGCCCAGCGCCTGCGCCACCGGCCCCTGGCTACCCCCGCCATAGACGGGACGCAGCCCGCAGGCGGTGAGGAGCAGAGGCAGGGCGATAAGGGGCAGGATGCGCTTCATGCCAAACTCCATAACCGTTCGCCCTGAGCCTGTCGAAGGGCTTTCCTCGCGCTTCGACGGCTCAAGGCCGAACGGGATCTATCAGATCACGATGTTCACCAGACGGCCCGGCACCACGATGATCTTCTTGGGTGTAGCGCCATCAAGCGTGCGAACCACATTGGGCGCGGCCAGAGCGAGCTTTTCCAGCGCGTCCCTGGGCGTATCCTTCGCCACGGTGATGGTGTCGCGCAGCTTGCCCATCACCTGACAGGCGATGGTCACTTCATCATCCACCAGCAGCGCCGGATCGACCACTGGCCATGCGGCGTCGGCGATCAGCCCTTCTCCGCCCATCTCCGCCCAGCCTTCTTCGGCCAGATGCGGCGTCATCGGCGCGACCAGCAGCGCCAGGCTGCGGATCGCGGCGGTGCGCGATGCCGACGGCTTGGCCTTCTCGATCGCGTTGGTCAGTTCGTAAATCTTGGCGACGGCCTTGTTGAAGCCCAGCGCCTCGATATCCTTGGCGATGCCATCGACGGTCTGGTGCAGCTTGCGGTCCAGCGCCTTGTCGTCGCCTTGCGCCGAGGCATCGGCTTCGCCGAACAGGCGCCACACGCGGTTGACGAAGCGCCACGACCCTTCGATCCCCGCCTCGGTCCAGGGCAGGTCGCGTTCCGGCGGGCTGTCCGACAGCATGAACCAGCGTACCGCATCCGCGCCATATTGGGCGATGATATCGTCAGGATCGACGACATTCTTCTTCGACTTGGACATTTTGATGACCCGGCCGACCTCGACCGGCGCATTGTCCGCGACCAGCGTGGCGCCCTCGGCCGTCCGGCTGATTTCACCCGGCGCGAAATAGACGGGAGGCAACCCCTCGCCCTGTTCGCGACTATACGTCTCATGCGTCACCATGCCCTGCGTGAACAGGCCGGTGAACGGCTCGGCAAAGTCCAGCTGCCCCATATGCTGGAGCGCACGGGTCCAGAATCGGGCGTAGAGCAGATGCAGGATCGCATGTTCCACGCCGCCAATATATTGGCCGACCGGCAGCCATTGTTCGACCGTCGCGCGATCGAACGGCTTGTCCGACGGCTGGCTGGCGAAGCGGATGAAATACCAGCTGGAATCGGCAAAAGTGTCGAGCGTGTCCGTCTCACGCACCGCCGGCTTGCCGCAGGACGGGCAATCGACATGCTTCCAGGTCGGATGACGGTCCAGCGGATTGCCCGGAATGTCGAACGATACGTCTTCCGGCAATACGACGGGCAACTGCGCCTTGGGCACCGGCACGGCACCGCACGCCTCGCAATGGATGACCGGGATCGGCGTACCCCAGTAACGCTGGCGCGACACGCCCCAGTCGCGCAGGCGGAACACGGTCTTGCCCGCGCCCCAGCCTTCCGTTTCGGCGCGGCCAATGACGGCGGCCTTGGCATCCTCGACGGTCATGCCGTCCAGGAAGCGGCTGTTCACCAGATTGCCGGGACCGGTATAGGCCTCGTTGTGGATCGGCGTGTCGGCCTCGCCTTCCAAAGCGACCACGCGTTCGACCGGCAGCATATATTTGCGCGCAAAGTCGAGGTCGCGTTGGTCATGCGCGGGCACGCCCATGACGGCGCCGGTGCCATAGTCCATCAGCACGAAATTGGCGATGAAGACGGGCAGATGCCATTCGGGGTCGAAGGGATGCGCGACCGTCAGGCCGGTGTCGAAGCCCAGCTTCTCCGCCGTTTCCAGTTCGGCCGCCGTGGTGCCGCCTTCCTTGCACTTTTCGATGAAGGCGACGGCGTCCGGGTTGCTCGCGGCTACCGCCTGCGCCACCGGATGGTCCGCTGCGATCGCGACGAAGCTGGCGCCGAAAATGGTGTCGGGGCGGGTCGAATAGACCTCGATCCGGCTGTCGAACGGCGCGACCGGTTCGAAATGAAATTGCAAACCGACCGACTTGCCGATCCAGTTTTCCTGCATCGTCCGCACCTTGTCGGGCCACTGGTCCAGACCCTTCAGGCCCTCCAGCAAGTCGTCTGCGAACTGCGTGATTTTCAGGAACCACTGGCTGAGCTTGCGCTTCTCGACCAGCGCGCCCGAACGCCAGCCGCGCCCGTCGATCACCTGCTCGTTGGCCAGCACGGTCATGTCGACCGGATCCCAATTGACCGCAGACTCCTTACGATAGACCAGGCCCGCTTCCAGCATGTCCAGGAACAGCGCCTGCTCATGGCCATAATAGTCCGGCTCGCAGGTGGCGAGTTCGCGGCTCCAGTCGATCGCGAAGCCCAGCTTCTTCAACTGCGCGCGCATATTGGCGATATTGTCGCGGGTCCACGAACCCGGATGGACCTTCTTTTCCATCGCCGCATTTTCGGCCGGCATGCCGAAGGCGTCCCAGCCCATGGGATGCAGCACTTCATGCCCGGTCATCCGGCGGAAGCGGGCCAGCACGTCGCCCATCGAATAATTGCGGACATGACCGATATGAATGCGCCCCGACGGATAGGGGAACATCTCCAGCACATAGGAACGCGGCTTGGTCGAGGCGTCGTCCGCCTTGAAGCTTTGCTGCTTGTCCCATGTCGCCTGCCAGCGGGCGTCGGCCTCCAGCGGGTTGAAGCGCCTCTGCATGTCATGTCCTTACAAATGCGGGCGGGCTGGGCCTATTGCAAAGCCCAGCCCGAAAGGTTCGAAAAATCGGGCATTTATCATGCCCGCAAAGGGGTGGGTCAGCCGATCGCCGTGCGGCGCAGGTCGCGCGCCTTGGTGAGGATGATCTCTTCCAGCTTCTGCACGGTGGCGGCGGCGACCGGGGCATCGACCCACTGGCCGCCCTGATTGACCTGGCGGCTGGCGGCGACGCGCAGGGCATCGGCGCGCAGATCCTGATCCAGGATCGACACGGTCAGCTTCATCCGTTCATTGGGCGTGTTCGGATTGGCATACCAGTCGGTGACGATCACGCCGCCGTTCGAATCGGTCTGCACCATCGGCATGAAGGACAAAGTGTCCAGCGACGCGCGCCACAGATAGGCGTTCACGCCGATCGTCGTCACCTTCGATGCGGCGAGGTCGGCCTTGGGCCGGTCCTTGGACCCGCCACCGCAGGCGGCAAGCGGCAGGATCGCGACCAGCAGCAGGCCGGCGGTTGCAGAGGTGGAAAGGCGGCGGACCATCAGGCATGTCCTAGCTAGAAAAGACGAAAAAACTGCCCGCTTCTATAGTGGCCGTGCGCCATGGGGCAAGGGCTAGGATAAGGGAGGCTCCGCGCATGTGCGACAGGCCGCTCTGGTAGCGTTCACTTCGGTGCCTTCGACTCTGTGTATTCCGTGCAACAGCTCAGACAAAAAGCCTTTCCGCCCCTAGCCAATGGAGGCTTTTCGGGTGTAGAGCGTTGTCAAATATATACGGGTGGGAACAAGAGTCGGGTCATGCGCATGAAAAGGGGACATTTGCTGGGAACGGGCGCGGCGATTGCCGTGGCTGGATTCCTGCTGTCGCCTGCGATCGGCGCCGTCACCGACCTTGCACGCTCGCGCCCCGAAGCCCCTGCGTCGCTGGGCAGCATCGGTTCCTTCACCCCGACGATCAAGGATCCTCGCCTGGCTGCGGCCTATGCCCGGATCGTGGCGTCCGCGAATCAGCGCGGCTTCCGCTTCACCCCGACTAGCGGTTCGCTGAGCGGTCAGCGTTCGGTCACAGTGATGGTGCGGGCTGCCGGTGACGATCGCGTCGCGATCAATCGCCCGCTCGACATGGTCGATATCAAGCCGGTCGCATTCAGCCTGAACGGTGCGCATAACTGGCGCAAGTTCGCCCTGCCCGACGCAGTGGGTCGCAAGGCGCTGGACCCGGTACCGGTCCAGACCATGGTCGATGCCAAGAATTTCTCGCTGGATGACGGCAAGAAGGATCGCTTCAGCACCAAGGTGATGCTGGAAACCCGCCGTGAGCCGGGTACCGCCACTGCGACAGTTCGCAATCCGTCGGCGGACAAGGATTATTCACTGGATCTGGCCAGCAGCTATTCGCTGACGCGCAACCTGAACGTCACCGCCGGCGTGCGCTACAATAACAGCGTGGCGGGCCGCCTGGCGCCGATGACGGATGATCGTCAGGACAGCCAGGCCGTTTATCTGGGCACGATCTTCAAATTCTGATTGGATTGACGGGTTCATCGCAGACTTCGCTGTTTCATGTGAAACAGCGGCACTTTTGCGTACCTGACATGCCCTGAACTAGGCCGGCACCGGCGACGGCAATGCTTCCCCTGCAAAATAGGCACTGAGGTTCGCGCGCAGCATGGCCAGCATCTGCGCCACGGCGGCATCGGTCGCGCCGGCAGTATGCGGCGTCAGCACGCAGTTAGCTACATCTAGCCAGCGCGCGGCATCGGTTGGCTCCTGCGCGAATACATCCAGCGCGGCGCCGCCCAATTGCCCGGCCTTCAGCGCCGCGATCAGCGTCTCCTCATCCACCAACTGCCCCCGCGCGATATTGACCAGCAGGCCGCCCGACCCCAGCGCCGCCATGATATCGGCGTCGATCATGCCGCGATTCGTCTCGTCCGCCTTCGCCGCCACGACCATGATATCGCTCGCCTGCGCCAGCGCTGCCAGACTGTCGGCGCGCGGCCAGCGCAGCGCAGGCTTGGGCCTTGGCCCCCACCATTCTATCTGCATACGCATCGCTTCCGCCCGGCGCGCGATGGCCAGACCAATCGCGCCCATGCCGACGATGCCCAGCCGTGCCCCGCCCAGCGACCGGGTGATGGTCTTGGCGCCCGCCACCCAGCCCCCGGACCGCAATTGCCGATCGCCCGAGACGATCTGCCGCCGGTGGGCGAGGATGAGGCCGATCGCATGGTCAGCCACATCCTCCGCATTGGCGTCGCCCGCATGGGTGACAGCGACGCCGCGCGTCCGCGCCCAATCGAGATCGACCCCGTCATAGCCCACGGTGAAGCAGGCGATGAGGCCGAGCCGCGGCATCGCCGCCAGCAGCGCCGGGTCGAGCCGGAACTCGCCCGCCGTCACCAGAGCCTGCGCATCGGTCAGCCGCGCCCGGCCGGCCTCCTCCCACAGCGGCAGGACGTCGTAATCCGCTGCCAGAGCCGCCAGCAACGGCGCCAGATGCGGCTGGGCGACCAGAACGACCGGGCGCATATCGTTCATCCGATCTGCCGCAGGGCCTGCGCGAAGTCGGCGATCAGATCGTCCGCATCCTCGCAGCCGATCGAGATGCGCACCATATTGTCGCCGATCGCCAGTGCCTTCTTGCGTTCCGCTGGCACCGAGAGGTGCGTCATTGCGGCGGGATGGCTGGCCAGTGTTTCGGTGCCGCCCAGACTCACCGCCAGCTTGGCGATCTTGAGCGCGTCGAGAAAGGCAAAGGCCTCCGCCTCCCCGCCTTTCAGGTAGAGCGAGAAGGTCGACCCCGCACCGGTGCAATGGCGGCGATAGATATCCGCTTGCCGCTCCGTTTCCGGGAAGCCGAGATAGACGATCTTTTCCACCTGCGGCTGGTCGCGCAGCCAGGTGCACACCTTTGCCGCATTCTCGCCCGCCCGGCTCATCCGCAATTCCAGCGTCTCCAGGCTGCGCAGCAACATCCAGGCGCTGTGGGGATCGAGAATGGTGCCGATTGTGTTGCGCATCAGGCGAATGCTGTTGATGAGGGCGTTCGACCCCAGCACCCCGCCTGCGACCAGATCGCTATGCCCGCCGGCATATTTGGTGAGGCTGTAGATGACGAGGTCCGCGCCATGGGCGATCGGCTTGTGCCACAGCGGGCCGAGGAAGGTGTTGTCGATCGCGATCGGTGGGACATGATCCTCGCCAGCGAACAGCGAGTCGCGCCGCGCGACCACCGCCTCCAGATCGACCAGCACATTGGTCGGATTGGCCGGGCTTTCCAGATAGAGCAGGGCGACACGGCCCAGCCCCTTCGCCTTTTCGATGACCGCGCCAATCTCATCCTCAGTCGCGCCGGCCGGGAAATCCAGCCACTGCACCCCGAACTTGCCGAGGATGCGGCCGATCAGCGATTCGGTGGCGGCATAGAGTGGCGCACTATGCACGATGACATCGCCGGGCTGGACCAGTGCCAGCAAGGTGGTCGCGATGGCCGACATGCCGCTGGAAAAGAGCAAGGCGTCCTCCGCCTCCTCCCAGACGGACAGCCGATCCTCACAAATTTCCTGATTGGGACCGTTGAAGCGGGAATAGACCAGACCCTCCGCGCCGCCCGGCCGGATGCCGGTCACGCCCTCGAAATGGCGCTTGCCTGCGGCTGCGCTCTCGAAGGCGAAGGTGGAGGTGAGGAAGATGGGCGGCTTCAACGAGCCTTCCGACAGGGTCGGATCATAGCCATGGCCCATCATCAGCGTGGCGGGCTTCAGCTTGCGGCCGTCAATCTCCATGATCGGCGCCTTGGGCCGGCGGCGGTTGCGTGGCGCATCCACGCCGGTCAGGTCGGCTTCGGTGAAATCAGGGGTGGAATCGGGCGTTTCGCCGGTCATATCATATCTCCTGCTGGCGGCGTCTATTGCGCCGCTGTCATGGGCGGGAGTGTAACGCAGGGCGCCGGCAAAGAGCCAGAGGATCGTGTAAGAATATTTCTCGGCGCTATATGATTATTCCGCGCCTGACTGTGGCATCAGGCGACAAGCCCTTCCTCCACCTCGACATCGACCGGCGCGCCATCAGGACCGATCAGCTCATGCGCGGTGCAGTAGCGGCCGACATTGAGCGTTTCGGCATAAAAACCCCACCATTGGGTCCAGAAGGCGGCTGGCATGAACCAGATGTCGAAAAAGACGTCGGGCATCGCCTGCGTGCTGCTTTTCTCGGTCATACTCTCTCCATAAGGCGTGCGGCGCGACACCCCTATACGCATGATCCCCCGCGGAGTTGCGCGCGTCTGAAGGCAGATGCGCATGTTTAACATGGCTGCAACCCGCTGGCAAAGCAGGGGCGATGACAGAAGCGGCAAGGCACCCTACATCCGGGACATGCCGGTCGCCCTCCCCGCCATCGTCGACAACTGGTTCGCCACGCGGGGCTGGCACCCGCGACGGCATCAGATGGATATGCTGGCGGCGGCGGAACGCGGCGACCATGCGCTGCTGGTCGCCCCCACCGGGGCGGGGAAGACGCTGGCGGGCTTCCTGCCGAGCCTCGCCGACCTGATCGCCAATCCGACCGACCGGCTGCACACGCTCTATGTCTCGCCGCTGAAGGCGCTGGCGGTCGATGTGCGTCGCAACCTGCTGACGCCGATCGAGGAGATGGGCCTGACCATCAGCGTGGAGACGCGCACCGGCGACACGCCATCGGATCGCAAGGCGCGGCAGCGGGTGCGCCCGCCCCAGATATTGCTGACTACGCCCGAATCGCTGTCATTGCTGCTCAGCTACCCCGATGCGGCGCTGCTCTTTTCCGACCTGAAGACGGTGATCGTCGACGAGGTCCATGCCTTTGCCACGCAGAAGCGTGGCGACCTGCTGAATCTCTCCATGGCGCGCTTGCAGGCGATCAATCCGGCGCTGCGCCGCGTCGCCCTGTCCGCCACCGTGGCCGATGTCGATGCCTATCGCGCCTGGCTGGCGCCCGATGGCGATATCGGCGCCGTGACGCCGGTCATGGGCGAAGCGGGCGCCGAACCAAACGTCGCCATCCTGATTCCCGAAGGGCGCGTGCCATGGTCTGGCCATTCGGGCAAATATGCGGCGAAGCAAGTGATGACGGAGATCGAGGCGCGGCAGACCACCCTCGTCTTCTGCAACACGCGCGGCCTCGCTGAACTCATCTTTCAGGAACTCTGGTCTGCGAACGACGCCAACCTGCCGATCGCCATTCACCATGGCAGCCTGTCGATCGAGGCGCGGCGCAAGGTCGAGTCGGCGATGGCGGCGGGCAAGCTGCGCGCGCTGGTGGCGACCGCCAGCCTCGATCTGGGTGTCGACTGGGGCAATGTCGATTGCGTGATCCAGATGGGCGCGCCCAAGGGAAGCTCGCGCCTGCTCCAACGGATCGGTCGCGCCAATCACCGGCTCGACATGGCATCGGAAGCGGTCCTGATTCCCGGCAATCGCTTCGAATATCTGGAGGCGCGTGCGGCGCTCGATGCGGTCGAAGCGGGCGAGCGCGATACCGATGATTTCCGCGCCGGCAGTCTCGACGTGCTGGCCCAGCATGTGATGGGGCTCGCCTGCGCCGGGCCGTTCCGCGCGGAAGATTTGCTGGCGGAGGTGCAATCCGCCACCCCCTATAGCGCGCTGACGCCGGAAGCCTTCGATCATGTGCTGCATTTCATCGAGGGCGGCGGCTATGCGCTGCGCGCCTATGACCGGTTCAAGCGGCTGACTCAGGACACCGATGGAAGCTGGCGCGTATCGCACCCCCGCTTTGTCCAGCAGCACCGGCTGAACGCCGGCATCATCGTCGATCAGCCCGCGCTCGCCGTGCGTTTCGCCAATGGGCGCAAGCTCGGCACGGTGGAGGAAGGCTTCGCCGCCACGCTGACGCCGGGCGACAGCTTCTTCTTCTCCGGCATGGCGCTGGAGGTGGTGCGGATGGATACCAGCGATCTGGTCGTGCGCGCGACGTCGAAACAGGCCCGCATCCCCAGTTGGGGCGGCACCCGCATGGCCATGTCCACCCGGCTGGCCGATCGGGTCCGGCATTTTCTGGCCGAGCCGCAGGAATGGCATCGCTTTCCTGAAGATGTCCGCGAATGGCTGGAAATGCAGAAGCTGCGCTCCACCCTGCCCCAGCCCGGCCAACTGTTGATCGAGACTTTCCCGCATGAGGGGCGCCATTACCTCATCTGCTACAGTTTCGAGGGCTGGAATGCGCACCAGTCGCTCGGCATGCTGCTGACCCGGCGGATGGAGAGTCAGGGGCTGATGCCGCTGGGCTTCGTCTCCAATGATTATGCGTTGGCGGTCTATGGCATGAAGCCGGTCACCGATCCCAAAAGCCTCTTTTCAGCGGACATTCTCGACCATGAATTTGTCGACTGGGTCGAACAGTCGAGCCTGCTCAAGCGCGCCTTTCGCGACGTCGCGGTGATTTCCGGCCTGATCGAGCGCCAGCATCCTGGCAAGCGCAAGACCGGGCGGCAGGTCACCTTCTCCACCGACCTCATCTATGACGTGCTGCGCAAATATCAGCCCGACCATCTGCTGCTCAAGGCCGCGTGGGCCGACGCGCGCGCACGGATGACCGATGTGGGGCGGCTGGGCGACCTGATCGACCGGGCGAGCCAGACCATGCTGCATGTGACGCTGGACCGGGTCAGCCCATTGGCGGTACCGCTACTGATCCTGATCGGCCGGGAGCATGTCGCGCAGACGGCCGCCGAAGATGTGCTGTTGATGGAGGCGGAAGCGCTGGTGGCGGAGGCGATGCGGGCGGATTGATGCTTAAGTTGATCGGGGCCAAGTAAATGTCCATGATCCTGTAATGACGATCTTTTCCTTGCGGAGCCTGCCGCTCCTGCTCGCCCTGTCGCCCCTCCCCGCCATCGCGGCCGAACCGGATTTCTTCGGCGCGGCGCTGTGCCAGCCGCCCTATTCGCTTGGCAACGCCACCGCCCTGTATGAAGCGGCGGAGAAGATTGCGAAGCCTGATACGTCAGGCCTCGGCGCGGCCATCTATCATTTGCGCAAGCCGATCGAACGGGATGGGTTCGTCACGCAAGATGTGATGTTCGGCGGCATGGCCGTGGGCGTCCTGATTCAGGGTGAGGTCGCGGCCCAACTAGCGGAGCGCTACGATCTCAAACCCGAATCGAGCCGGCTGCTGGGCAGTTCCAGCCTCGGTTTTGCGCGGCTATTGCCGGATGCTGATCAGGGTATGAAGGACATGGGTCTGATCGCGATCGTCGCGCGACAGGGACCGGCGCTGAAAGGGCGAACCCTGCTCGCCTGCGAATTCGTATCGGATGAAGACCGCGTAACGATGGAGGAACTGGAGGGCGCGACCCCGGACTGATCGACTAGCCGCCGTCAGGCCCTTCATCCTCCCGGATGCCGCCGCAGCCCTTCAGGGTCCCCTCGCCAAAGGCAATCTGCACCCGGTCGGACCAGATGGCGTCGCTCATGCCGTCGCTGCACGGCCCCTGCGTCGCGGTCAGGGTGAAGCCTTCGCCCAGATAGCGGACCGCTCGATCATCCCCGTCATGCACCACGCTGTATCGCAGCGGCCGATGATCCGGTCGTTCTAGAAAGGCGGTCGATCCGCGTATCGTCACGGCCCAGAAGGGTTCGGTGCCAATCGCGCGATAATCGGCCAGCGTTGGGCGGCGGAGTGGTGTTTCACGTGAAACCAAGGGCTTGGCTTCATCGACCGGTGGAGGCATCGGCGCGGGTAATGGTGCCACGCTCTCGTTTGCGACGCTGTTGTTGATTGGCGCAACCACGTCCGGCGTGGCCTCGGTTCGATTCGCGGCTGGCTGCTCGCTCCCGCATCCGCCGATCATCAGCAGCGGAAGCAGCAGCCAGCGCGTGTTCATGCGCCGACAGCGTCGCGACGAAAGCAATCGGCGGCATGGTCGTTCACCATGCCGATCGCCTGCATCCAGGCATAGACGATGGTCGGCCCCACGAATTTGAAGCCGCGCGTCTTCAAATCCTTCGAGATGGCTTCGGACAGGTCGGTCTTAGCCGGGAAATGCACACCGTCGTTGCGGATCGGCGTCCCATCGACAAAAGCCCAGACATAGGTCGAGAAATCCTCGCCCGAATCGCGCATGGCACAGAAAATCTGCGCGCCGCGAATTGTCGCCTCGATCTTCGCGCGGGCGCGCACGATGCCGGGGTCACCCATCAGCCGTTCGACGTCCCCTTCGCCAAAGACCGCCACCTTGTCTGGATCGAACCCAGCAAAGGCGGCGCGGAACGTCCCGCGCTTGCGGAGGATGGTGATCCAGGACAGGCCCGCCTGAAACCCCTCCAGCATCAGCATTTCCCAGAGCATGCGCGAATCGCGCTCCGGCACGCCCCATTCCGAGTCATGATAGGCGCAATAGAGCGGATCGGCCGCACTGACCCAGCTACAGCGTGTCAGCGCGGCGTCGCTCATGGCTCAGACGTCCAGATTGGCGACGTTGAGCGCATTGTCCTGAATGAACTCACGGCGCGGTTCGACCACATCGCCCATCAGGCGGGTGAAAATTTCGTCGGCGACGTCCGCCTGCTCCACCTCGACGCGCAGCATGGAGCGATTGTCCGGATCCAGCGTGGTTTCCCACAGCTGTTCCGCATTCATTTCGCCCAGACCCTTATAGCGCTGGATGGCCAGCCCCTTGCGCCCGGCGGTCAGGATCGCGTCGAGCAACTCGCTCGGCCGGGTAACGACTGCGCCCTTTGCCGGTGCGGCGGGCAGGTCGTCGTCGCTGGCTTCGGCCGCCAGCGCCTTGACCGTGATCAGGCGGCTCGGCGTCAGATAGCTGCCGGCATCTTCGGCGGCGATGCTGTGCAGCTTGCGCGCCTCGGCCGATCCGACGAAGCCGGCCTCGATCACATGATGGTCGGTGACGCCGCGCCACAGCCGCTGGAAATGGAAGCCGCCCTCTTCGGCGACGATCCCGCTCCAGCGCCCTTCGGCATCCTGCGCGCCCATCCACGTCACCGTGGCGGCCAGTCGCTCGGCCTGCGCGTCCGCCGACAGTTCGGGATCGAGTGCGCCATTCAGGCTCAGCGCCTCGATGATGGCGGGATTGTAGCGGCGCGGCACATAGCGCATCACCGCGCGCATGCGGCGGGCATGTTCGATCAGGCTGCGCAGATCTTCGCCGGTGCGCGGTCCGCTGCCGGTTTCCAGCGCCATCGATTCGACGCCATTGTCGACCAGATATTGCTCCAGCGCCGCTTCATTCTTGAGGTAGACCTCCGACCGACCGCGCGTCGCCTTATAGAGCGGCGGCTGGGCGATATAGAGATGCCCGCCCTCGATGATCTGCGGCATCTGGCGGTAGAAGAAGGTCAGCAACAGCGTGCGGATATGCGCGCCGTCGACGTCGGCGTCGGTCATGATGACGATCTTGTGGTAGCGCAGCTTTTCCAGATTGAAATCGTCACGGATGCCGGTGCCCATCGCCTGAATGAGCGTACCGACTTCCTTGGACGACAGCATCCGGTCGAACCGGGCGCGCTCGACGTTCAGGATCTTGCCCTTCAGCGGCAGGATTGCCTGATTGTGGCGGTTGCGGCCCTGCTTGGCCGAACCGCCCGCCGAATCGCCTTCGACCAGAAACAGTTCGGACTTGGCAGGATCGCGTTCCTGACAGTCGGCCAGTTTGCCGGGCAGCGAGGCGATGTCCATCGCGCCCTTGCGTCGGGTCAGTTCACGCGCCTTCTTCGCGGCTTCGCGGGCGGCGGCGGCGTCGATCACCTTCTGCACGATCATCTTGCCGTGCGCGGGATTCTCTTCCAGCCATTCGGCCATCTTGTCGGCCATCAGGCTTTCGAGCGGCTGGCGCACTTCCGACGACACCAGCTTGTCCTTGGTCTGGGACGAGAATTTGGGGTCGGGCAGCTTGACCGAGACGATCGCGGTCAGGCCCTCGCGCATATCCTCGCCGGTCAGCGACACCTTCTCCTTTTTCAGCGCACCCGACTTTTCGGCATAGCTGTTGAGCGTGCGGGTCAGCGCCGCGCGGAAGGCGGCGAGGTGGGTGCCGCCGTCACGCTGCGGGATATTGTTGGTGAAGCAGAGGACGTTCTCATAATAAGAGTCGTTCCACTCCAGCGCGACGTCGATGGTCACGTCGTCGCGGGTGCCGGCGATCGCGATCGGATCGGGCATCAGCGCATTCTTGTTGCGGTCGAGATATTTCACGAAGGCCGCGATGCCGCCTTCATAATAAAGCTCGACTTCCTTCTTCTCCTCATGGCGCGCATCGACCAGGAACAGGCGCACGCCGCTGTTGAGGAACGCCAACTCGCGATAGCGATGCTCCAGCTTCTCGAAATCATATTCGGTATGGTTCTTGAAGGTCGCACCGTCGCCAGGCGCCTTCTCGGTCGAGGCGAGGAAGGTGACGCGCGTCCCCTTCTTGCCTTCTGGTGCCTTGCCGATGACCTTGAGCGGCGCGGTGGCGTCGCCATAGGCGAAGCGCATCCAATGCTCCTCGCCCTCGCGCCAGATATTGAGGTCCAGCCATTCGGACAGGGCGTTCACCACGGACACGCCCACGCCGTGCAGGCCGCCCGACACCTTATAGGCATTGTCGTCGCTGGTATTTTCGAACTTACCGCCCGCGTGCAGCTGGGTCATGATGACCTCGGCCGCCGATACGCCCTCTTCCTTGTGGATGCCGGTCGGGATGCCACGGCCATTATCCTCTACGCTGACCGACCCGTCGGGGTTCAACGTGATGGTGATCAGGTCGCAATGCCCCGCCAGCGCCTCGTCGATCGCATTGTCGCTGACCTCGAACACCATATGGTGCAGGCCGCTGCCATCGTCGGTATCGCCGATATACATGCCCGGCCGCTTGCGGACCGCATCCAGCCCTTTCAGCACCTTGATGCTGTCGGCGCCATATTCATTGCTGTTGGGGGAATTCACGGGTTCTTCGCTCATGCCGAGCATATAGGGAAAGCGCCCACGAAACTAAAGCGAAACATGGCGGCTTTCGCTGGCATCCGGCGCGGTCTATCATGGCTTTCATGCGTGCCGTCCCTGCCCTGCTGATCCTGCCCCTTCTGGTCCTTGCCGGCTGCTCGCGCAGCAGCGACGTCTATGAGGAATTGCCCAACAGTTCGCTGGCCGGTGCCCCGCGGGAAGAGGTGCCCGAAAGCCGCATGGATGCGCCGATCGCGCGACCGGTGACGATCGGGGAAGATGGATCGCGGATGGATGCATGCGGCGGTCTGGGGCAGGTGACGCGCGCCGGATCGGGCGGCCTTCCGCTGCGCGCCGCGCCCTTCGACGATGCGAAGGCCATGACATCGCTGGCAGAGGGGCAGCGCGCTTTCATCTGTACCCGCAGCCTCGACCAGAAATGGCTGGGCGTGGTCGTTCCTCCGGCCCGCTTACCCGGCGAGCCTGCCGAAGGGGTCGATTGCGGCGTCACTTCCCCCGTGGATCGCAAACAGCCCTATAGCGGACCCTGCTCCAGCGGCTGGATTGCCAGCGCCTATGTCCGGTCGATCGCGGGCTGACGGATCATTCGATCCCGGTAAACACCAGCTTCTGCACCCGCCGCCCTGTATTCACTTCGGTCGCGTAGATATTGCCTTCGCTGTCGGTGTCGATGCTGTGCAGCCAGGTGAATTGCCCCGCCTGCCGCCCGACCCGGCCGATCGCGCCCAGCACTTCATGCGTTTTGCGCTCCAATATCCAGATGCGCCCGTTCATCATGTCGGCGACATACATGTATGTCTGCGCTGGATCGGGGGAAAAGGCGATGTCGGTCACCGTATGGGTGCCGCCCGTGTCCGGCGCGATGGCGAGGTCGCGCACGAAGGTCAGACCGCCATCCTTCTCCCGCCTGAACAGTTGCGCGCGGTTGTTGTTGCGGTCGCAGACATAGAGATACCCATCGCTGGTCGGGACGACGCAATGGACGATGCTGCCGAAAATGGCGGCTTGGGGGTCCGCGATCTGGCGGGGGTCGACGGCATGGCTCTGGTCGAACGCGCCTTTCAGCACCGGCCCGCTGGGCGGCTTGCCATAGGCGCCCCAGCGGCCCTTATAGGCATTGCTCTTCGCGTCGAAGCCGATGACGCGCCGGTTGGTATAGCCGTCCGACATCAGCACCATGCCATCGCTATGGTTGACGTCGGATGGATTGCCCAGCTGGTCGGTCGCGTCATTGCCGCCGGTCTTTTCCCGCCGCCCGAAGCTGCGGATATAGCGGCCTTCGGGGCTGTAGTTCAGGACGACATGGTCGCCCTTGCCATTGCCGCCGAACCAGACGCTGCCCGCCTTGTCCACGAAAATGCCGTGCAGGCTGCTCGGCCACTGGCTGACGCCGTCGATGCTCGGTGCGTTTGCCGTCCCGCCCCATCCGCCGAGATAGCGGCCATCCTTGCCGAAGCGCACCACCGGCGGCGCGGGCTTGCAACATGTTGCGATCGGCGGCGACTGCGCAAGGCCGGTGTCGGTGGCGGTCAGGCTGTGTGGGCGATGAACGACCCAGACCGAATCGTCCGGCCCCACCGCCACGCCGCTCACCTGCCCCAGCAGCAGGTCGTCGGGCATCGCCGGCCAGGCAGCATCGACCTTGAACCGCGGCATCTTCGTGCCAGCCGGCGCCACCTGCTCGAAGGCGAGCGGGGCGAGAGCGGGTGGAACGGACGCGGCGGTCAGCGGCAGGATGAGGGCGGCGGCGAGGAAGGGGCGCATGGGACGGAAGGCTCCTTGATCGGGTGGGCGCACCGGATCATGCCCGTCTGCCTGCCCCGGTCAATCGCCAAATGCCGAATTTCAAAAGGAAAAGGACCGGCCGACAATGACGGGTGTCGGCCGGTCAGAGGGCATATCGTCAGGCCTGAGCCGGACGCTCTGCCGGGGCAATGCGGAAGAAAGGCAGGGCGTGATGGACGATCCAGCCGATAGCCGCGGCATAGAGGATAGTGCCGACGCCCACGGTTCCACCCAGCATCCAGCCGATCGCCAGCACGCCGATTTCGATACTGGTGCGCACCCATTTGACCGGCCAGCCGGTGCGACGGCACAGGCCGGTCATCAGCCCGTCGCGCGGCCCCGGTCCCATGCCCGCGCCGATATAGGCGCCGCCGGCAATGCCGTTCAGCACGATCCCGGCGATCAGCCACAGGCCGCGCATCGCATAACCTTCCGGCGTCGGCAGGATCGCCAGCGACAGGTCCACCACCGTGCCGATCACCAGGATATTGGCGACCGTGCCGAAACCGGGGCGCTGGCGCAGTGGCCACCACAGCAGCAGCACGATCGCGCCGATCAGGTTGACCGTCATGCCAAAGCTGAGGCCAAGGCGCGGGGCAAGGCCCTGATTGAGGACATCCCACGGCGACAGCCCCAGATTGGCGTGCAGCATCAGCGCCATGGAAAAGCCGTAGAGGGCAAGGCCCCAGAAGAGCTGGAACAGGCGCCGGAAGAGGATAGGCTGCATCATGAAGAGGCTTATTCCGTAAAATTGGCCTTTCCCAAAAGGACCAATATGGCATAAATGGCCTTGATTGATCGGCAAACTGGAACGCCTGCCATGTCCACTTCCCTGCTTCGTCCCCCGTCTCTCCTTCGCCTGCTTGGCGCCTGGCGCGCGCAGGACAGCGCAGAGCCGGCCTATCGCCAGCTGGCGCAGGCGCTGCGGATGCTGGTGCTCGATGGCCGCGTGGGTCTTAACGTCCGCCTGCCGGGCGAGCGGGAACTGGCGGCTGCGCTTGGCCTGTCGCGCACCACGGTTGCGGCGGCGTTCGACCGGCTACGCGACGAAGGCTATCTGGAAAGCCGGCAGGGGTCGGGGAGCGTCACCCGCCTGCCTGCCGGCAGCGCTGACATGTCGCCGGACGAACGCGACGTCAGCGCTGGTAGCGGCAATTTGCTCAACTGGACCCATGCCGCTCTGCCCGCCGCCCCCGGTGTCGCCCGCGCCTATGCCCATGCGGTCGAGGCGCTGCCGGCCTATCTGGGCGATCTGGGTTATGATCCGCTGGGGATAGCCGTGCTGCGCCGCGCGATCGCCGCCCATTATGAACGGCGCGGTTGCCCCACCCATCCCGATCAGATCATGGTCACCAACGGCGCGCAGCAGGGCTTTTCGCTGCTGCTCAAATGGCTGGCGGGGCCGGGCGACCGGGTGGTGATCGACCACCCGACCTATCATAATGCGATTCAGGCGTTGCAGCGCGCCCATGTCGTGCCGGTGCCGGTCGGCCTGCCCGCTCAGGGTTGGGATGTCGACGCGATGGAGGCGGCCTTCCGGCAAACCAGCCCCCGTTTCGCCTATGTCATCGCCGATTTCCACAATCCCACCGGGCGCAGCATGGACCCGGCCACCCGCCGCGCATTGGTTGCGGCTGCCATACGCAACCACACGCCGCTGATCGTCGATGAAACCATGGTCGCCATGGGCCTGGACTTCGCGCCCCCGCCGCCCGTCGCCATGCACGACCCATCGGGGCGGCAGGTCATCACGCTTGGGTCGGCCAGCAAGATTTTCTGGGGCGGTCTTCGCGTCGGCTGGATTCGCGCCGATCCGCAGACGGTCGCGGCGCTCGGCCGCCTGCGCACGACGATGGACATGGCCAGCCCGGTGGTGGAGCAGATTGCCGTCGCGCAATTGATCGACGCTGATGTGGGGCTGGGCGAACGGGCCGGCATGTTGCGGGCGCGGCGCGACCATCTGCTGGGCCTTATCGAACGGCGCCTGCCCCATTGGCGGGTCGAATCGCCGGCGGGCGGTTTGTCGCTCTGGGCCGAACTGCCGCGCGCGGAGGCGACGGCGCTCGCTGCGCTGGCCGAAAGTCTGGGGGTGCGCATCGCCGCCGGGCCGCGTTTCGGCGTCAGCGGCGCGTTCGAACGCTTCATGCGCCTGCCCTTCACCCTGCCCGAAGACCAGCTGGAGGCTGGGGTGGAACGCCTGGTCGAGGCCGACGCCCGCCTCCACGCCCGGATGCCCAAGGGCCGCGATTCCCTCGCCATGGCGCTGGATGCAGACCGGCTGATCTAACGGAACAGCACCACGTTCCGTCATCCCAGCGAAGGCTGGGATCTCACTTCTTCCGGCGCAACGCTGGGACTAAGAAAAAGAGATGCCAGCCTTCGCTGGCATGACGAAGGAATGAAAAAGGCCGCGTGGACATGCTCCACGCGGCCTTTTCATGGTCGATAGAAGGCGGTTTTAAGCGGCCGCCTTGCTCGCCTTATAGCGTTCGATCGCTTCCAGCGTGATCTGCTTGGCGTCTTCCGCCCCGCCCCAGGTACCGATGCGCACCCACTTGGTCTTTTCCAGATCCTTATAGTGGGTGAAGAAATGCTCGATCTGCTCCATCACGATGCCGGGCAGGTCGTCCTTCTCGCCGACATCGGCATAATAAGGGAAGGTCTTGTTATCGGGCACGCAGACCAGCTTTTCGTCGCCGCCGGCTTCGTCTTCCAGGTTCAGCACGGCGATCGGGCGCGCGCGCACCACCGATCCGGGGACGAAGGGCGAGCGGGCGATGACCAGCGCGTCCAGCGGATCGCCATCGGGCGACAGCGTGTGCGGCACGAAGCCGTAATTGGCCGGATAGCGCATCGGCGTGTGCAGAATGCGGTCCACGAACAGCGCGCCGCTCGCCTTATCGAACTCATATTTCACCGGCTCGCCGCCGACGGGGACTTCGATGATGACGTTCAGGCTGTTGGGCGGATCGTCGCCGACCGGGATCAGTTCGATGTTCATGGAAACGCCTTCTGCTTCATGTTGCGTTGCGGGTGAGTCACGTTCTGGCTTTGAGCAGCTTGTCGAGGCTGCCTTCACCCTCTCCTGTCTTTTCGAGGCGCGGATAGCGCAGCCCGCCCGAATAATCGAGTGTCAAAGTGCGATAGTATTTATCCTGCTTTAGGATGATCTGGATCGGCGTCTTGGCCTTGATCGCGGCCTTCCAGACATCGCCCGAAAACTCGTCGCCATTGACCGCCAGGATCTTGGCACCCGTCACCAGACCGGCCTTGAACGCCGCGCTGTCCCAGATGATGCCGCTGATCTCACCGTCATTCTTGACGATCGCGCCGATGCCGAAGCTCTGGTCGACCATCTTGTTGGCGCCCTCGGCCGCCTTGGTGATCGCGCCCGGTTCTTCGCCATAGACCAGCTTGTATCCGCCCAGGATGAAGCCGCCCTTGGGCGTTTCCCTGGTCGTGCTATCCACATATTTCTGGAAGAAGCCGGCCCAGTCATAGGGCGCGATGTCGTTCAGCGTCTTGATGACGTCGCCGCGATTATAGACGACCTGACCCCAGTCGCCCGGATTGATCCCGAAGAATGCCTTGGCGAAATCATCGAGGCCCTTCTTGCCGCGCGTCGCCTTGGCAATGATCGCGTCGGCCTCCAGCCAGATCATCAGGCCTTCATTATAATAGTCCTCCGATCGCTGCCAGCTGGCCCAGCCCTTGGGCCGGCGGGCGGAAATGACGGGGTCCAGCGTGGTGTCCTCCATCGGGCGCCACTGCCGACCGACCGCCGTGTCCAGCTTCGCTGCGATCTGGGCATAGGCGTCCAGCGTTTCCTGCTTGCTGAACATGCCCGACCGCGCGCCCAGCACATAGCCCCAGAATTGCGTCTGCCCTTCATAGACCCACAGCAGATTATCCTGCATCGGCACGTTGAAATCGGGCGTCCACAAAAGGTCGGGGCGGCGGAACTTGCCGTCCCAGCTATGGGTGAATTCATGCGGCAACAGGTTGCGGTCCAGCAGCGCCTCGCCCTTGTCCCAGCTCTTGAAATAGCCCGGCTCGACCTGATTCTCGGACGAGCGATGATGCTCCAGTCCGATCCCGCCCATCTCGTCGGTGATGGCCAGCAGGAAGTCGTAGTGATTGAAATGATAGGTGCCGAACAGCGAGCCGGCCTCGGCGACCAGCTTCTTATGTTTGGCGATCTGTTCGGGCTTGAAATCCAGTTCGTCGGCATCGTCGGCGACCAGGTTCAGCGTCACATTGCTGCCAAGGTCCACCGCCTTGAAATGGATGCCGGCGAACACTGGCGAATCCTGCAAGGCTTCATAATCGATCGTCTCATAGGCGACGCTGTTGCCGCTCTTCGTCCCGCGCAGCGCGGTTGCCGCCTGCCAGCCGGCCGGATAGGTGACCGTTGGCTGGATCGGGATCTGCCTTGTATAATATCCGGCCGGGTAGAGCGACACGCTTTCCCATTGGATGTTCAGCATCTTGGGCGTCACCACCACACGGCCCTGATTGGGCTGGGTCGCGGACAGGAACTGGAACTGCGCGACGATTTCGGTCGCGCCCTGCGGCACGTCGATGGTGAAGGCATAGACGTTCAGCGGATCGCGTTTCCACGCGACGGTCTGGCCATTGGCGGTGAAGGTCAGGCCGGTCAGCTTCTCGATCTGCCCGCGCGGCGCATGATTGCCCGGCAGCCAGGCCGGCATCATCAGCGTCAACGGACCGGCCGCGGCGACCGGAATGGTTTCCTTCACGCGGAAGATGCGCTGGGTGGTATCGGTCGCATCGACCTCCAGACGGATGGTGCCGCCGGGATAGGCTATGTCCTTTGGTGCAGGTGCGCCGCTGTCGACGGGCAGCGCGGTCGGCCTGGACCGGATCGCGTCCTGCGCGAAAATGGGACTGGCAATGGCCGTGGAAAGGCAAAGCGCGGCAGCGATGCTGCGGATCATGAAGGTCTCCAGAAATTTGGCGGGGCCGGACAGCCCTTATGCCTTTAGCATGGCGAGCGAGGACGGCGGCGTCCACCCCCTGATGGACGGCCATAAAAAGCGCGTTTCCAAGGGGGTGAATTGCCGTTAAAGGCGCTGCCCCATGGCGAAGATCGAAACCCCGCGTCCGGTACGCGGCACACAGGACATGTTGGGCGGCACGGCCGAGGCGTTTGCGGAGCGGTTCGCCCATGTGGTCGCGACGTTCGACCGGGTGCGCAAACTCTACGGTTTCCAGCGGGTCGAAGTGCCGGTGTTCGAATCCACCGCCGTTTTCGCCCGGTCGCTGGGCGAAAGCACCGACGTCGTCTCCAAGGAGATGTACACGTTCGAGGATCGCGGCGGCGACTCCATCACCCTGCGCCCCGAATTTACCGCCGGCATCAGCCGCGCCTATATCACCGAAGGCTGGCAGCAATTTGCACCGCTCAAGGTCGCGACCCACGGGCCGCTGTTCCGCTATGAGCGCCCGCAAAAGGGCCGCTTCCGCCAGTTTCATCAGCTCGACGCCGAAATCCTCGGCGCAGGTGAGCCGGGCGCGGATGTGGAACTGCTCGTGCTGGCCGACCAGTTGCTCAAGGAATTGGGCGTGGCCGATGGCGTGACGCTCAACCTCAACACGCTGGGCGACGGGCCGAGCCGCGATGCCTGGCGCGCCGCGCTGATCGCGCATTTCGAAGCGCATAAGGATCAACTGTCGGACGACAGCGTCGAACGGCTCGCCAAGAACCCGCTGCGCATCCTCGACAGCAAAGACCCGCGCGACCGGCCGGTCGCCGACAGCGCGCCGGACATCGACGCCTATCTGACCGACGAAGCGCGCAGCTTTTTCGAAAAGGTGACGAGCGGCCTCGACGCGGCGGGGGTGGCTTGGGAACGCAACGCCCGGCTGGTGCGCGGCCTCGATTATTATCGCCACACCGCGTTCGAATTCATCACCGACCGTCTGGGCGCACAGGGCACCGTGCTGGGCGGCGGCCGTTATGATGGTCTGATCGAGAATCTGGGTGGTCCTTCCACCCCGGCGGTCGGCTGGGCGGCGGGGATCGAGCGGCTGGCGATGCTGGTGGAGGCACCTGAGTCTTATGGCCCAGAATTTGCCATCGTTCTTGAAGACGATGCGCTTGTCGATCTCTCCACTTGGTTGGTTGCTCAGATGCGACGTCACCATATCTCTGCTGAGGTTGTTGCAACCGGCTCCGTTCGCAAGCGCTTCGACAAAGCGATGAAACTCAATCCGGTTTTCGCGTTGATCATCAATAGTCAAATGTTACAGCCATCCGAAAAGGCCAACATCCGGTTGAAGCAAATTCGGCAGGGTTGGTCAGTTCAGATGGAAAAGATGGACGCCATCGTAGGGTGGTTGATGTCGCAATACCGACTGACAGGAGGTGCTATGGACCTCTTTCAGGGACGTGAAATCACGTTGACCGCCAACTAATGCACATATCCGCCGAACGCATCGCGCAGATAGAGGCGCGCCGGGACGAGGTGCAGGCGGCGATGACGCGCGCCGACCTCACGCCCGAAGCGTTCGTGAAGCTGTCGAAGGAATATGCGGAGATCGAACCGGTCGCCCGCGCCGCGCATGAAGTGCGCCGCCTGCGGCAGGAACTGGCTGCGCTCGATGTGATGGCCGGCGGCAGCGACGATCCCGACGCCGATCCGCTGATGCGCGAAATGGCACAGGAGGAAATGCAACTGATCCGCAGCCAGTTGCCCGACGCCGAACGGGCGCTGGCGCTGCAACTGCTGCCCCGCGATTCCGCCGACGCGCGCCCGGCCATGCTGGAAATCCGCGCCGGCACCGGCGGCGACGAAGCGGCTTTGTTCGCCGGCGACCTGTTCCGCATGTATCAGCGCTATGCCGATACGCAGGGCTGGAAGATGGAACTGCTCTCGGCCAATGCGTCCGAACAGGGCGGGTTCAAGGAAGTCGTCGCCAGCGTCAACGGCACCGGCGTCTTCGCCAAGCTGAAATTCGAAAGCGGCGTCCACCGCGTCCAGCGCGTCCCCGCGACCGAAAGCGGCGGCCGCATCCACACCAGCGCGGCGACCGTCGCCATCCTCCCCGAACCGGAGGAAGTGGACGTCCAGATCGCCGACAGCGACCTGAAGATCGACATCTACCGCGCGTCCGGTGCCGGCGGCCAGCATGTGAACACCACCGATTCTGCCGTGCGCATCACCCATCTGCCCAGCGGCATCGTCGTGACGCAGCAGGACGAACGATCGCAGCACAAGAACAAGGCGAAGGCGATGCAGGTGCTGCGCGCCCGCATCTATGAAGCCGAACGCGAACGCACCCAGAGCGAACAGGCCGGCGCGCGCAAGGCGATGGTGGGATCGGGCGACCGCTCCGAACGCATCCGCACCTATAATTTTCCGCAGGGCCGCGTGACCGATCACCGCATCAACCTGACCCTGCACCGCCTGCCCGAAATCCTGGAAGGACCGGGCCTGTCCGACGTCATCAACGCGCTGGTCGCGGAGGATGAAGCCGCGCGGCTGGCCCAGCTGGACGGGGTGGGGTGACAGATTTAGCCCCTCCCTTTCAAGGGAGGGGTTGGGGTGGGTGGCGAGCGGAGCGAGCCTGCGGCCTCAACCGAGCATCTGAGGATCAAGGCATGACCACCATCCCCGAATCCCTGCGCGCTGCAACTGTCCAACTCGCTGTCGCAAGCGACACCGCGCGGCTCGACGCCGAACTGCTGATGGCCCATGCGCTCGGCCTGTCGCGTGGCGACATGCTGTTGCGCCAGCGCGACCTGACCGTGCCCGAAACATTCCCTGCTTTGCTCTCCCGGCGGCTGGCGGGCGAGCCGATCGCTCATATCACCGGCATGCGTGATTTCTGGACGATCAGCCTTGCCGTCACGCCCGACACGCTGATTCCCCGCCCGGACAGCGAGACTCTGATTGAGGCGGCGGTCGATCACTTCACCGGCCGCGCGCCCGCGACCATCCTCGACCTCGGCACCGGTTCCGGCGCACTGTTGCTGGCGGCACTGGCGCAATGGCCGCAGGCGCGCGGGCTGGGCATCGACGCCTCTCCCCCTGCCCTCGCCGTAGCACAGGGCAATGCCGACCGGCTTGGGCTGGGCGACCGCGCTGATTTCCGTCTCGGCGACTGGGCGCAGGATGTGGATGGCCCGTTCGACCTGCTGCTCATCAATCCGCCCTATATCGTCGCGGACTTCGCTTTGTCCGGCGATGTGCTGCGCGAACCGGCCAGTGCGTTGTTCGCCGGCGCCGATGGCTTGGACGATTATCGCCGCATCGCGCCCGACCTGCCCCGCCTGATCGTGCCGGACGGCATTGCCGCGATCGAAATCGGCTACGACCAGAAGGACAGCGTCTCCGTCCTGCTGCGCGAACAGGGGCTGGTCGTCGCCGTCCGGCATGATCTGGCAGGGCATGATCGCTGTCTCATCGCTACCCATCCCGCCTGAACAAGGGTTGATTTACCATCGGACAAGCGAAAATTGCTTGGTTTCTCGGTGGAAAGCCATTACACCGACTTCAGGAACGGCTCTATCTTGTGACATGATCGTTTAGATCGTTGATAGAAAAGGCCGTTTTCCTAGCTCCTTATAGTCATGACGGCGCTCGCTGCGCAGGCGCCGGTGGCAGCTGGGGGAATGATCCGAAGGATCATGCCTGGCGGAGCCGTATACGGCCTGAAGAGCAGGCTGTGCTTGGGGATGGCGACTGAACAGTGTTTTCAGTGAATTTTGTCATAGCGAACGCAAGGATCATGTCTTGATCAACAACCGGCAGGCCGGCCGCCGCAATCGCGGCCGGAACAATAACAACGGACGTCCCAACGGCAACAATCGGGGCGGTGGCGACAACGGTAACCGCATCGACAACCGCGCACGCGGCAACGCGACCCAGCTTCTTGAGAAATACAAGAATATGGCGCGCGATGCCCAGATGGCGGGCGACCGGGTCAACGCCGAATATTATCTGCAATTTGCCGATCATTATTTCCGCGTGCTCGCCGACAACCGCGCCCGTCAGGAGGAGCAGCAGCAGCGCTTCCGGCCCCGCGACGAGAATAATTTCGACGAGGATGGTGACGATTTCGACACCGGCTTTGACGGCAATGACGATTTCCGCACCGACGCGCAGCCGCAGTACGACCGCACGCCGCGCGAACAGGGCCAATATGATCGCGCCCCGCGCGATCGTTCTGATCGCCAGGAAGACAGTCGCGATGGCCGTGATCAGCGCGACAATCGTGAAGGTCGGGCTCCGCGGAACACCGACCGCCGCGATCGTCCCCGTCGCGACCGCTTCAGTGCGGACGGCGCTGCGCCGCAGCAGGAACTGGGTGTGGAAGGTCCGGCGGGCAATCCCGCGCTCGACGCACCGCAACCTGTAGCCAAGCCCAAGCCGCAGCTTCGCCCCCGCGCCGAGGCCAAGCCCGAAGCGCAGCCGGTGACCGCTGTCGAACCGGAAGCCGGCGAGGCCGAAGCGCCCCGCGCCCGTCGCGGTCGCCCGCGCAAGGCTGCGGCTGAAGAGGGCAATGAAGGGCTGGACCTCGCCGTTCTGCCGCCCTCGATCGCCCGTGCCGACAATGACGCCGAACCGGCCGAGGACGCCCCCAAGAAGCGCACCCGCCGCCCTCGCGCGGCGACCGAAGCCGCCGAATAAGCGGCCCACGGGACGAAATCAGGGGACGGCGCCACCACGCGCCGTCCCCTTTTTCATGTCCGCATCTTTTCAGGCGCGCGCGACAACTCTGCTTTGCAAGTCGCTCGCAATCCGGCACAAGGTCTTCACATATCTGGAGAGTTGCCGATGAAAGCCGCGCACCTGCTGTCCCTGCTGCTGACCGCCCTCCCCGCCTCCGCTTTGGCTCAAGGCCAGAATGCGGCAGATCCTACCGGAGCCACGGCACAGGGTGATGTCGCCGTCACCATCTATAATGGCGGCCAGTCGCTGGTGCAGGATGATCGGCAATTGGCCATGACCGCCGGCCGCAACCGCATCGAATTTCCCGACGTATCCGCCCGCATCCGCCCCGAAACGGTCAATCTGTCCGGCCCCGGCCTCGCCATCGTCGAACAGAATTTCGACTATGACCTCCTTTCTCCCGACAAGCTGATGGACAAGGCGGTCGGGCAGGAAGTGACTTTGGTGCGCACCAATCCGGCGACCGGCGCGGAAACGCGGGAACGCGCCAAGGTGCTGGCAGCCAATGGCGGCATCGTGCTGCAAATCGGCACCCGCATAGAGGTGCTGCGCGACGATGGCCTGCCGGTGCGCGTGGTGTTCGACCGGGTGCCCTCCAATCTGCGCGCCCGCCCGACCCTGTCGGTCACGGTGCAGGCGGATCGCGCCGGCACGGTGCCCGCCCGCCTCTCCTACCTCACCCCGAATCTCGGCTGGACCGCTGACTATGTCGCGCTGTTCGACGCGGCGAAGGGGGCGATGGACATGCAGGGCTGGGTCACGCTCACCAACAATACGGGCACGACCTTCACCAATGCGAAGACCATCCTGGTGGCGGGCAACCCCGCCAATGGCGGCGGCCGCACCAACTGGTGGCAGGGATCGAGCGGTGCCATGGATCAGGCCGGCACCGAAAGCGGTCCACGCGAGCGGCTGGGCGATTATTATCTCTACCCGCTGGCCGCCCGCACCACGATCGCCAACGCCCAGCAGAAGCAGGTCAGTTTTTTCGATGTTAAGGGCGCCCCGGCCCGCGCGACCTATGAATATGTCAATGGCTGGCTCGGCAGTTCGGCCGAACCGATGAGCGCGTCGAGCGTCCTCAAATTCTCGACGTCGAAGGACGGGGGCCTGGGCGACCAACTGCCCGCCGGCACGATCCGCGTCTATATGCGCGACGCGCGCGGCAATCCGCAATTCATCGGCGAAAACAGCATCGACCATACGCCGATGGGGTCGTCCATGGCGCTGCGCACGGGCGAAGCCTTCGACGTCAAGGTCCGCCCGACCGTGGAACAGCGCACGAAAAAGGGCGGCAGCCGCTGGGAAACCAAGATGCGCTACACACTGACCAACGCCCGGCCCGAAGCGGTGACGATCGACCTGGCGCAACAAGGGCTATGGGGCGACACCCGCGTCACCGCCCAGAGTCTGGGGGGGCAAAGTCTGGAGGGCAAACGCATCTCGGCCGACCGGATGGAATGGAGTGTCCCGGTGCCCGCCAACGGCACGGTCGATCTCAGCGTCACCTTCGATTCGCGCTACTGACCGGAGCGGCGCCCGCGTGTCGCGACTCCTGCTCCTTTTCCTGTTCTGGGCGATCGCGCTGCCGGTTCAGGCCGGCACGATCATCTCCCCGCGCGCCGATTCGGTATCCGTCACCGTCTATCGCGCCCCCGGCCGGGCGAAAGGTGCGATCGACCGCAACTGGCCGGGCGGCTATGCCCTCATCACCGAAATCCGCGAAGTCGATCTGCCACAGGGCGAATCGACGATCCGGTTTGAGGGCGTTGCCGAAGGACTGATGCCCGAAACCGCGATTCTTGCCGGCATGCCGCGGGGCGTGCGCGAAAAGAATCGCGACGCCCGCCTCCTCTCGCCCGCCGGACTGGTCGACGCCTATCTCAAGCGCAGCGTCACGCTGCGCCGCACCGATCGCAAGACCGGTAAGGTGACGGAACAGGACGCGATCATCAGCGCCGGGCCGATGGGCGGCGTCATCGTCCAGACGGCACAGGGCTATGAGGCATTGGGGTGTAGCGGCCTGCCCGAACGCATGCTCTATCCCCGCGCGCCCGCCGACCTGTCGCCGCGCCCGACCTTGTCGGTGATTGCGACCAGCGACCGGCCCACCCGCGCCAGCCTGGAACTCACCTATCTGGCCGAGGGGTTCGATTGGGCTGCCAACTATGTTGCCGACATGAAGGATGATGGCCGCACGCTCGACCTGATGGCCTGGCTGACGGTCGCCAATGGCGGCGTCACCGGCTTTGCCGATGCGCAGTTGAACGTCATCGCCGGCCAGCCCAACAAGCAGCACCGCGCTATGCAGCCCCGCCCGACCGGCGGCCCGCTGCGCCTGCAATGCTGGCCGATGGACATCACCAGCACCCATCCGGCGTGGGAATTATTCCCGATCCAGCTGACCGAACCGATGATGATGGAAGGTGCACAGGACATCATGGTGACGGCCCAACGCCGCACGAACCGCCTGTTCGCGCCAGCGCCGGTCATGGCCCCGCCGCCCCCGCCTCCTCCCCCACCCCCCCCGCCTCCCGAGGATGTCGGCGACCTCAAACTCTATCGCGTGCCCGTCACCGTCGATGTCACGGCCAAGGCGCAGAAGCAGGTCGCGCTGCTGCGCCAGCCGGGCGTGAAGGTGGAGCGGCTCTACGTCGCCAATATCTTTGGCGCGACCAACGGGGCGATCCCCATGACGCTGCGGCTGCGTGTCCAGAATCGCAAGGAAGACGGGCTTGGCCTCGCCATGCCATCGGGCCAGGTCGCGGTGTTCGAGCAGATTGCGGATATGCGCCTGCTCGTGGGCGAGGCGGATGTCGGCGACAAGGCGGAGGGGGAACGGGTCGACTATGATCTGGCCGCCAGCCCTGACGTCCGCATCCTCGTCCGCCAGACAGCGCAGACCCGCAAGAATCGCGACTGGACCCTGACGCTCAGCAACGCCCGTCCCTTCCCGGTCGAAGCAGAAGTCACCATCCCCCACGACATCAGTCCGCGCCCGACCAATATGGAACGGCGCGGCAACGACTGGATCTGGCGCATGACGATACCCGCCAACGACGGGATCGACTGGTCCTACCGCGAAGCACTGCGGCAGTAGGGAAAATAATCCAAGATTCGTTCGCTGCGAGCGAAGCCGAGAAGCCGCTAGGACAATGCTTCCCGTTTCTCGACACGCTCGAAACGAACGGCGTTAGTGGAAAGCTTGACGTTAATCTGGCCGGGCAGTCAGATCACAGGCAAGGGGCGTGGCCGGTGCTGCTTGTCCAGCGCGACGAAGGTGTAGACGCCGCTGGTCAGCATCACCTGTTCCATGGCGATACCACGCGTTGCCACTACGTCGATGCGGATCGCCACCGACGTCCGGCCCCGCCTTTCCTCCTTGGCATAAACCGACACGACATCGCCCAGCAGGATTGGCGTGATGAAGGTCATGCTCTCGATTGCCACGGTCGCCACCGCGCCCTGGGCGATTCGCGATGCGACGATGCCGCCGGCAATGTCCATCTGGCTCAGCACCCAGCCGCCGAAAATATGACCATTGGCGTTGATGTCGGTCAGATGCGGCACCAGCCGCAACACGACCTCACCCCGCGGCTCGTCTGTCACTGTCTCAGTCGTCAAGCGGTACCTCGTCCTTCAGCCGGTCCATCACCTGTTCGTCATGCCCGGTCCCGCTCGACAGGAAGGTCAACGCCATCAGTCCGGTACCCAGCATGAAGGTCAGCCATACCCCCAAAATGGTTGCGATCACCATGTGAATCGGCAGTTCGCCCGACCGGAGGTGCAGAAAGACCAGGGCGATCCCGACGCACACCGCACCGCCCAGAGCCATCCATGCCATGATGCGCCGGAACCGTGCCCAGGCGGTCGCGGCAATTTGTGGATCATCCAGGGCCTGTTTGCGTGTCATCGCTTTATTTTGCGCGACGAAAGTGGGATCATCAAGCGCCCATGGGAAATGTCTCGGACAAGGAGAGTGGTCATGACCATTGCAGCGATTTTGCAGGGCAAGAGCGACGTCATCAGCGTGCATCCGGACGATAGCGTGCAATCCGTCGTGCAATTGCTGTCGGAGCGGCGAATCGGCTGCGTGCCGGTGGTCGACAATGGCCAGGTGGTCGGCATCTTCTCCGAACGCGATCTTGTCTATCGGGTCGCGCAAGACGGGGCGGCGGCGCTCGACCACAGCGTGGGCGAAGTCATGACCGCGCCGGCCATCACCATCGCCGACGATACGCCGGTCATCCATGGCCTGTCGCTGATGACCAAGCGGCGCATCCGGCATCTGCCGGTGGTGGTCGATGGCGCGCTGGTCGGCATGATCTCGATCGGCGATCTCGTCAAATATCGCATCGACAGCATCGAATCGGAAGCGGCCTCACTGCGCGATTATATCCAGACGGCGTGAAAGGGCAGGGCGTCCGCTCTTAGAGCAGCTTTCGATCCGACTGCATCGGCTCGGCTGCTCTAAGTTTTTGGTTTACCGCATTTTAGCTGCGCTGGCCTTACGGCTCCGAGACAGCAGGTGATTCCACCTGCTTAGAAAATGCTTTATGCGGGCGCCTGCACCGGCGGCGCGCGGCGAATGACCAGTGCTACCAGTTCCATCACTGTGCCGCGCGCGCACAGCATCAGCGCGGCAAGGAAGGCCAGTCCGCCCGCCGGCACCAGCAGGGCGAGCCGCACCGGCGCAACCAGCGGCGGCAACAGCCGGTCGATCGCCATCACCACGCCCGCCATCAGCACGGCGCAGCCCAGTCCTGGCGCCGCCGCGCGAATCAGGTCGGCGAATCGCAATCCCATGGGGCCGCCGGCCAGCCGCGCGGTCACGGCCGTCAGAACCGGGAAAGCCGCCAGCCAGGCCCAGGCCAGCCCGATCGCCCCGAACCGGATGCCGATCAGGAAGGCGAGGGGCATCAGCACCGCGCCCACCGCCGCTACCCGCGCCGTGGTACCGGGCCGGCCCAGCGCATTGCTGACCGGCGCGAACATGACCTGCAACGTCATGAACGGCATGGCGAGCGCAAGAATTGAGACGAACGGCGCCATTTCCAGCCATTTCTGCCCGAACAATGTTTCGACCAGCGGCTCGGCCGTCACCGCCATGCCGAGGTAAATGGGACAGGTCAGCAGCAGCAGCAGCTTCACCGCCTTGCAGAAGGACCAGGCCACACGACTCACATCCTTCTGCATCCGCGCATAAGCGGGGAAAGCGACGTCGTTGAGCGGCGGCACGAATTTGCTGACGAAAATCTGGGTCAGGAACAGCGCCTCGGCATAAAGGCCCAGCGCATGCGGCTCCAGCATGCGGCCGCCGATGAAGATGTCGGCCTGGCTCTGGACGATCCAGAACAGTTGGCCCCCCAGCAGCGATGCGCCATAGGCAACCATCGCGCCGGTGCCGCGAAAATCGAAACTGGGAACGGGCTTGAATCCGGTGGCGATGACATAGCCGATGGCTTTCACCCAGAAACCGGCGATCGGTGCCCAGACCAGCGTCCATACCCCCCATCCCGACAGTGCGCCGGTCAGCGCCATGGCGGCCGACGCGATCGCGGCGATCAGGTTGACCAGCGCGGGCCGCTTGAAATCCAGCGCCCGGCCCATGATCGCTTCGGGCACGGAAATGAAGGGCGTGGACAGATAGAGCAGGGCCTGTACCCGCAGCAGGTCGGCGACCATCGGCTGGGCATAATAATCGGCCGCCAGCGGCGCGATGGCAAGTTGCAGCAGGGCCAGCGCGCCATTGAGCAATAGCATGATGGTAAAGGCCTGCCGCAATCGGTGTGGTTCGACCTTGTCCGACTGGACCAGCGCGCTCACCAGGCCATAGCCGTTCAGGAAAGTGGCGAAGTTCAATATCACCTGAGTCATGGCGAACAGGCCATAATCGGCAGGATCGAGCAGGCGGATGACGGCCAGCGTCACGACCCAGCTCATCATCTGCGACAGGATCTGGCTACCCGATCGCCAGAAGATGGCACTCCTGATGCGTGCGCCGAAACCCGCGTCATTCGCGTCGGCATCTTGCAATGTCATTCCGTCGATCTTCCCGTCATTCGTTCACCGGTGACTCGGCTTCTAACGCCCAACCCCCAAAAATTTCTGAAATAAAATTGCAAAAAGGGTTTGACGGGTCAGCCGGACCCGCCTAGAGGGCTTTTCACCGGACGGGGCGCTGCCAACAGGGAGCGTTCGGAACGGTCGCCAACATGATCGGGACGCACTCCCCTGGAAAGGTTTTCAGGGAAGGATGGCTGTCCCGCTAAGGTTGTCGGTTCTTTGACATTGTCGGTTAGATGAAGGGACATGTGGGCGGCGGCTCGGTGTTGTGGTGGCTTCTAGGCATCACGGACATCGTAAAAGC
>NZ_JAVTIV010000013.1:0-112891 GCF_031843765.1 Sphingobium sp. WCS2017Hpa-17 | reverse complement strand
CTCGCCCGTCCATATCAACCTTCCCCGTAAGGGTTAACGGGTCGGCCTGCACATCGTCCTTTCCGAGGATTGCTCAGCGTTCACTCACGTTACGGCCTGTACGCTCGCACGGTCACCTACGTGACCGTCATCCGGGGGCTTCAGACATTTCGTCACCTCCATGCCTGCCCCGGTTGCTTCCGGCTGGAGCATCGCCGGGCGGGCCTTTCACCCGCTAGAAAGTGCCGCCTTTGCACGGCGCACACCCTTCCCGGACGCTCAACCAAAGCCTCAATATATGCCTGGCGTGGGTATTCCAAAGTAACTTGACCTCATTCGCAAACGCCGCGATATAAACGCTACAAAATAGTGGGGATCAACCTCGCCAGGCATACGAGCGCCTTTGGTGCCACGGGGCCGTAGAATGGGAAGGAGATCCTATGTCTGCGTGCTACCCACTTTCATCCTGTATCGAATGGCAATTTACCGAAGCCGGGGAACTTGACGCACGGCTGCGCGCGGCTAGTGTGGCCGGTTTTGAACTGGTTGAATTTCATCTCTGGCGAGACAAGCCGGTAGACAGACTGGCGACCGCGCTGGCCGAAACAGGCATGCGACTCACCGGCGTGTGCGTCGATCCGCGCCGTTCGATTGTCGATCCGGCTGAACGCGAAGAGATGGTCACGGCAGTGCGCGAGACAATCGCGGCCACGGAGCAACTGGGCAAGCCCGACCTTATTGTCGCGTCCGGTTTCCGGATCGAGGGGCTAAGCGAAGACGAGCATTTCGCCAATGCCGTGACCGCACTGCGTGCCGCGGCAGACGTGGCAGAGGAGGCAGGAGTCACGCTTTTGCTCGAACCACTCAATACCCGATTGTTCGCGGCGATGTATCTGGTCAGCACAAAGCTTGGCCTTGATCTGGTCGAGGCCGTAAACAGCCCCAATCTGCGCCTGCTCTACGATGTCTGGCACAGTGCGGTCATGGGCGAGACGATGGCCGAGGTTCTGGCGGGCCGCATCCATCTGGTCGCCCATGTGCAGGTCGCCGACATGGACGACAGGCATGAACCCGGCACCGGCAGTCTGGACTGGGCCGATATCATGCAAACCTTGCAGGATCTGGGCTATTCGGGTGCCATCGGCCTGGAATATTTCCCCACCCTCCCCATGGACCAGTCGCTGGCGCTGACGCAGCAAAAGCTGGGCTGCTGACGGCAAAACACCGTCAGTCGAAGAGGACGCAAGGGCGACAATCGCTCGCGCCAGATAATTGGATATCCGACATGTATGCCGAAAATATCGCGATCAGTCTCGACCTGATCAATCGCCATTATCAGGAACCAAACCGGAACCGCTACGAAAGCCGGTATTTTTGGGAAGAACTCTATACGCTGATCGCCGCATCCGGTTTCTCCACCATCGAGATTCCTTATGAGCCGGTCTGGCAATTCGGCGGACGCAGCGGCGTGCCGTTCAACCGCTACTGCGTAAACACCAAATATGGCGACGCAACCAATTATCGCGCATTACTGGCGGCAAGCGGGATCAGCCAGGTCAGCGGTGTGACTTTCGATCCCAACCTGTTCATGCGCAACGCCAATCTGGATTTCTATTTCGGCGCCACTGGTCACTTTGCCAAGGAAGCCGTCGGCCACGCAGCAGATCTGGGCGCACGTTATTTCGCCATTAGCCCTTCCCCTTTCCATGGACGGGTCGCGCAATATCATCCCGACATAGAGAATGATCTGGAGAGTTTCACGGCACGCACCGTCACACTGCTGACCGATCTTGCCACCACCGCGGCAGAGCGCGGCGTCGACCTCGTGCTTCGCAACGAATATTGGAGTCTGTTCCGGGGTGAACGGATTTTGGCGCTCGCCGATATGCTACCCGAAACGGTCAAGCTGGACATTGATACGGCGAACCTTTTTATCGCCGGCATCCCGGCCGAAGCCTTCATCGAAGCGCAAATCGGAAGGATCGGTTGCGTGCATCTGACCGACACCGATTTCGTCGATACGCAGTCCGTCTGGAAATCTGCCAATCCCGAATTTCCAAGCGAGCGTGCCACGCAGGTTTTCCGTGATCCCGGCACGGGATCGGTCGACCTGACCGGGATCATGACGCTGCTCGACAAGCTGGACTATCGCGGCGCCGTCACCTGTAGCGCCCGACAGACGAGGGACCCGTTTCGCGCGCTGTTGCGAACCCGCATCCTCCTCAATCAGCTACACAAATAAAGTGAACGGAGCCTCCGTCATGTCGAACATTCGCTACGCAAATATGTGCCACTGGAAAGCGATCCCTTACCGCAAGATCGATAATTTCCGTGAATTCTACTATGAGGACAAGACCAACAGCGCCTATTATTCGGACTGGGACAATATATTGAAATATCAGTCCGCATTGGGCTTTGAAGGAATCGAAATCGCGCCCTGGGACCTAGCCGATATCGTGCCACTGTTCGGATCGCCTCGAAACTTCGCTGAATTCGCGAAGGATCGCGGGGTGCAGGTAATAGGGATGTTCCATGGCGCCCATGCCTCCCATGCTGCGGACCATTTCGACGAAGCCGTGCGCGCCGGGCGGGAGGCGGTCGACACGATCGTCCAGTTTGGTGGCACTTACATGAACACCTGCCCTACCCAGAATTATTACGGGACGGGTCCGTTAAGCCGGGAAGAAGTGCAGCAATGCGCAAAGGTGATGAACGAGATCGGTCTCTACGCGACGGATCATGGGGTAAAAATTGGCCTCCACAATGAATTTTTCTGCGCGATCAACCTCCCCAATCATCGCGAACTGATCGAATCGACCGATCCGAAGCTCGTTCACTACTGCATCGATACTGCTCAGATAGCGATCTTGGGTGAAGATCTGCTCAAATTCTACGATGATTACCATGATCGTATCAGCACGTTTCACCTCAAGGACACCGCTTCTGCCAATCAACCGGATGCCGTGCGCTATGCACAGGATCCGGAAATCGCCGACGATGGCACGCGATGGTTCTGGGAACCGGGCCAGGGTGAACTTGATCTGCAAGGCCTTTATCGCCTGCTAAAGCAACATGCCTTCCAAGGGTGGATTTCGATCGAATATGACGGTTCCCCCGACCTGTTGGCTTCGATGGCCATGACACGCTACTTTTTGGACAAGGAATTGCGGCCAATCTACGACTGAGCGCAGCTTCCGCAGCACGGTGATCAGCCGTTTCTCACGGCTTGACGGACACATGACACCGGATCGCAAAAGTTAGAATGTTATTTTAATTATTGCGATCTCGGGTCCGACACTACCCAGTTTTGCGACCGACATGGTCGACCAACCGGCAACGACCGGACAGGAGAGGAAGCAATTTATGCATTCCCGTAACAGGCTTCATAAGACCGGCAAGATCATGGGCGTCGTCCTCGCATCCTGCTTGCTTGCGCTCTTCTTCCTCTTCGTCGGCTATATGAAGGCCTTCGCGCCGTTGGCCGAGCTGATGCAGCATCACGCCTGGACCGTCTATCTGCCAGAGCCTGTCGGCCGGACCGTCGGGTGGAGCGAAATGGGGTGCGCGCTGTTGCTGCTGATCGGGATCGCTCGACCGGCGGCGGCGCGGGTCGGCGCAGTCGCCCTGCTGCTCAATCAGATGGTCGCGGCGGCGGTGCATGGGTGGATGGGCGAAGCCCAGTCGCTGCCGCAAAATGCCGTCATCGTCCTGATCTGCGTCCTGATCCTTGCCCTGCAATCAGGTCGCCGAATCATGGAGACGGCTCATAAAGAGGCGACGAGCGCCACCTTGCATTGAGGCCCATCGATCCATTGTACGTCCGACCGGCGGACCGACAATTGATCACCCCGACCCGATAAAAACCATGGAATGTTGGGCCTACGCGCCAAAAAACTGGATCGGAACAAAACTAAAATACGTATTCCTTTATGGGTTGACGCATAGGGCGCCCATTATTAAAACCATCATTGCAATTCGTAAAACCCCCTATGAAGGGGGAGGAACATCGAGGGGAGGAACCATGCAAAATTTCCGCCGCATATCCGCGTTGACCGCCAGTGTCGCCGCCATTGCTTTCGCCAGCCCACTCTGGGCGCAGGAGAACGGTCCTGCTGATAACAGCACGACCGGCCTGGCCGACATTATCGTCACCGCGCAAAAGCGCGCCACCAACATTCAGGATACGCCGATCGCGATGCGCGCGTTCGACAGTGACGCCGTGCTGAACGCCGGCATCAGTGACGTGAACGGCCTGTCGCGCCTTGCGCCGGACCTGAACATCACCAACGACACCCAATATACCAAGATTTCGGTCCGCGGCATTTCCAGCCAGGATCATGGCGAAACTGCCGATCCGGCGCTGACCATCAACATTGATGGCGAATATATCAACCGCCCGATTGCGCTGAATGCCAGCTTCTTCGACCTGGAACGCATCGAAGTGCTGCGCGGCCCGCAGGGCACGCTCTATGGCCGCAACGCCACGGCCGGTGCGCTGAACATCGTCGTCGCCAAGCCCAAGCTGGGCGAATTTGCCGGTTATGCAACGGGCAGCTACGGCAATTACAAGTCGCTGTCCGCCGAAGCCGCCGTCAACCTACCGTTGGGGGATAAGGTCGCCATTCGCGCCAGCGGCATGCACAATGAGCATGACGGCTATTTCAACAACGGCCCAGCCGGTCGCGGCAGCGCAGGCAATACCGACGCGGCCCGTCTGTCCATTTACGCCGAACCGACCGAAGGCGTGCGCGCCTATCTGGCCGGCGAATATGTGAATGTCGACACGACCGGCGTCGCCCAATATGGCATCGTCGTCGCCAATAACGGCGTGCTGACCAACCCGGCCTATGCCGGTGGCCTGGTCGATCCCATTCCGTCGACGCCGCAGCTGGAAAATGGCGGCGTGCCGCATAATCTTCAGTTCAATCCGCCGCGCAAATCCTTCCCGCTGGGTGATCTGGGCTATACCCGGATCAAGCAATATGCGGTGCGCGGACGGCTCGACGTCGACGTCGGTTCCATCGGTACGCTGAGCTATATCGGCGGTTATCGCGATGTGCAGTCCGATGTCAGCCAGCCGCTGAACGGCTATGTACCGACCGTCTTCATTCAGAATTACGAGAAGAATTCCCAGACGCAGAGCCATGAAATTCGCCTGTCCGGCGGGGAGAATGGCGGCGTGATCTATCAGGTCGGCGCCTTCTACTTTAACGAAGACCAGTATATGGCGCAGGGACTATTCCTGCCGCTGGCTGCGGGCGGCAGCTACCTCAATTATTTCTACCGCCCCTATGTGAAGAATAAATCCTATGCTGGCTTCGCGCAGGCGACCGTTCCTCTGGCTGAAACGCTGAGCGTCACCGGCGGTATCCGCTATACCAAGGACAAGAAGAACGCCCAGTTCACGAATTTCGGCCCTCGTTTCGGCCTCGGTTCTACACCCCCGACACTCGAAACAGCGGGCAGCACGACCACTTACCCCAACATGAAGGACAGTCAGGTCACCTGGACGCTGGGCGTGGATTATAAGCCGAGCCGCGATAACCTGATCTACGGCAAGGTCGCCACCGGTTACAAAGCGGGCGGTTTCGACAATGTCAGTTCTTTCGGCGCGGAAAAGCTGACTGCCTATGAAATCGGCACGAAGAACAGCTTTGCCAACCGCACGATCCAGTTCAACGCATCTGCCTTCTATTATGACTATAAGGATCAGCAGATCCCGATCTTCCTCGACACCAATGTTGGTGCAGAAGTGGTGAATGCGGGCGCGTCACGCATCTGGGGCATCGAAACGGACACCACGATCCTGCTGTCCCGCAACGATCGCTTCACGGCGACCGTCAATTATCTGAATGCGAAGCTGACCAAATTCTCCGCGAACCTGCTGGGCCTGACGGGCACGCTGACCGACAGCGATCCCAACACGCCGGGACTTCAGCCCTTTGACCTGAGCGGCAATACGCCGGTGCAGTCGCCCAAATGGACCATTGCGCTGGGCTATGACCATGATTTCCACTTCGGCGATCAGAAGGTGACAGCCAGCCTGTTCAGCCGGTTCAAGTCGGATTATTATCTGCAACCCAGCAATGACCTGGCCACCCGGCAGAAGGCGTTCACCCAGACCGACTTCACGCTGGAATGGGTGGCTCCCAATGACCGCTTCAGTGTTCAGGGTTTCGTCCGCAATATCGAAAATTATCGGCCCTTCGCCTTTGCGGGCTATGTGAACGCCGGCGGTTCGCTGCTGATCAACTATGTCTATGGTTCTCCCCGCACCTATGGCGTTCGTGGCACCGTCCGTTTCTGACGGACAGCAGGAACAAAATAGGGCATGATCTGGGGCGGTTCCGGCTAGGCCGGCGGAACCGCCTCTTCTTCGACCGGACCCAGCTTCCGCGACGCGGCAAGCGCCCAAGGAGAAGGTCATGCTTCCGTGCGCCTGCATCGAATGGCTGCTCAGGGACGATACGCCCGATTTCGCCAACCTTGTCCGCGCGGCTAAGGCGGCTGACCTTTTGCATTGAAAAATAACGACAGGGCCGGCCGCAAACCGGCCCTGAATTGCATCCGGCCCGGCACAGACAGGGCCGCCAAAAAGATGGTGAGGAAAGCGCGATGACAAGTGTTGTTGCAGGTCATGCGATGGAGGACCGGCCAGTTACGGCCAGTGCCGGAAACGACAGGCTGAAACCCTGGGAGAAGATCAGCTATGGTCTGGGCGACTTCGCCTGTGGCCTCAGTTGGAACGCGGTGGGCGCATTCCTCCTGTATTTCTATACAAATGTCGCGTTGCTGCCCGCAGCGGCGGTTGGGACATTATTCCTGCTGTCCCGCCTGTTCGACGCAGGCATCGACCTGGGCGTCGGGTTGATGGTTGACCGGACTCGGACGCGCTGGGGCCGCACCCGCCCCTATTTCCTGTTCACAGCCATCCCCTTCTCCATCCTGCTGGTGCTGACATTCACCACCATCGATGCATCGACGGGGGCAAAGCTGGCCTATGCCTATGTCACCTTTTCGCTGCTCGGCATCCTCTACAGCTTTCTGGCAGTGCCCTTTTCCGCGCTGATGCCGATGATGACGACTGACCATGGCAGCCGGATGCAACTGGGTAGTGCGCGCGCAATCGGCACGTCGATCTCCGTCATCCTGGCGACCGCCGCCACCATGCCGCTGGTCGGCATGCTGGGCGGGGGAAATGAACGCACCGGCTTTGCGCTAGTGGCGGCGCTGTTCGCGGTGCTGACGCTGGCGGCGCTGCTCAACCTGTTCTTCAGTTGCCGGGAACGCCACCATGACGAAGCGCCCCGCAGCGAGGCGATCGGCCCACAGGTGCGCGCCATGGTGCGCAACCGGGCGTGGCTGGTGACGTTCCTGTTCTGCACGCTCAATTTCCTGCGCTTCGGCTGCATCATCTCCGTCACCGCCTTCTTTGCAATAGAGGTGATGAAGGCACCATGGATGATCGGCATATTGCTGCCTGCCGTATCCGGTACGCTGCTGCTCAGCGCCTTTATCGCGCCAATGATCTTCAAACGGACGGGCATCCGTAAGGGCTGCATCGCTGCGCTGGCGGCGGCGATCCTGCTGCATCTGATCCTGCCATGGGTCGAGGCGCAGCATATATTGTTCCTGAGCCTGTTCCTGATCGCCGCCATTCTGGTCAGCCTGACCATGACGGCCATTTTCACCATGGCGGCCGACGCGGTGGACTATCATGAATGGATTTTCGGCGTCCGCAACGAAGGGCTGCTGTCATCCGGCATCAGCCTGTCGACCAAGATCGGCATGGCCATCGGCACCGCCATCATCGCCTATGTGCTGGGCATCGCCGGCTATGATCCCAAGGACGTGACGGACGGCGCGCGGGCGGCGATCCGCTGGTCCTATTATGGCTGGCCGATCGCCATCATGGTCATTCAGGTCGCGATCATTGCCTTTTGGCCGATGGACGGCCTGCATGATCGCATCCGCAAGGAGATTGCAGCACGGGCGAACTGATCGTCATTCAGATTGCAAAAAAGGGGGCCGCTGCGTTGGTGCAGCGGCCCCCTTTTTGTTTGCGCTGACGTCGCTCAGAACATCGGGTGGGCGTTGCGCGATGTATCGGGCACGGCCTGGAACATGTCCCAATGTTCGACGATCCGGCCATTTTCGAAGCGGAAGATTTCCACCACCGCCGCGCCGCGATCCTGCGCCGACAATTTGCCGCGATAGTGAACCGCCGCCAGATTGCCGTCGACCAGCACGCGCTGCACCGTGAAGGTCGCGCCGGGGGCCGAACGCAGCCCCTTGATCGCGGCGACTGCTTCGTCGCGCCCCTGCCCCATGCGGCTGTTATGCTGGATCAGGTCGGGCGCGATGAATTGGCTGTATGCGCCATCGACATCGCCCTTTGTGAACAGCAGGTCGATGAAGCGTTCGAACGAACGGCGATTGCGCGCCGTGTCTCCCTGCGCCGCTGGCTTTGCCGGGACCATCGCCAGCGGATCACTGCGCGGCGCGACGGGTTGCAGCACGTCCCAATGTTCGACGACCTTGCCATCGTTCAGCCGGTAAATATCGGCCACGGCCGCGCCCGACGTGCCGGGTGTGCCCTGACCGAACAGATGCACCAGCGCCAAGTCGCCGTCGATCAGCAGATGCTTCACATCGAAATGCGCGCCGGGTTGCGCGAATTTCGGTCCCAGCACGTCCACGGCGACTTTCGCGCCGTCGGGAAGGCCCGGATTATGCTGAGTATAGTCCGAAGCGACATGCGCGGCGAACGCGCCCGCCACGTCGCGCTGCGCGTAGAAGCGGTCGACGAAATCGGTGACGATCGCGCGGTTATCGACCGCTTTTGCCAGCACGGCAGGCGCGATGGCGATGAGCGCGACGCTCAGTGTCCTGATAACGCCCCTCACAGCGCGCCCTCCTTCATCAAGGATACCGCATGGTCGCAGGCCCGCGCCGTCAGCGCCATATAGGTCAGCGACGGGTTCTGGCAGGCGGACGAACTCATCTGCGCACCGTCAGTGACGAACAGGTTGGATATGTCATGCGACTGGCTCCAGCGGTTGAGGACAGAGGTTTTCGGATCATGACCCATGCGCGCGCCGCCCATTTCGTGAATGGCGGTGCCGCCCGGATTGGGCTGGTCAAAGCCCATGATGACATGGCCGCCAGCGGCCTCCATCATCGCAGCGGCTTCCTTCTTCGCGTCGGCCAGCGCGCGCCGTTCATTGTCGCCATGTTCGAAATGAATGCTGAGCATCGGCAACCCTTGCGGGTCCAGCTTCGCAGGGTCTAACGTCAGGCGATTGGTCGCGCGCGGCAGGCTTTCGGCGAAACCGACGAACACCATGCGCCAGGCACCAGTTTTGCGGGTTTCCGCCTTATAATCCTTGCCGATGCCCGCCGACCGCTTGGCCGCCGTCCAGCCGCTCTGCAACGCGCCGCCCTGAAAGCTGTAGCCACGCGTGAAGTCGCCATCCTTGCTATCAAGATTACGGAAACGCGGGATGACGACGCCGGTCGGGCGATTGCCGAATGTCGTGCGATCCTCAAATCCCGGCATCATCGCCATGGTCGACAGGGTCGAGGCATGGTCCATGACATGGGTGCCCAGCACGCCACTGCTGTTCGCAAGGCCATTGGGGAAGGCTTCGGAACGGGAGCGCAGCAGGATGTGCACGCTGTTGAAGGCGCTGGCGTTCAGGAACACCATGCGCGCGCTGTGGCTGCTGCGCTGGCCGGTCTTCACGTTGATGACGCGCACGCCGGTCGCCTTTTTCGTGGCGGGATCATAATCGACCGCCTCCACCAGCGAATCCGTCACCACCGTCAGCCGCCCGGTCGCCTGCGCGGCGGGCAGGGTCGAACTTTGCGTGCTAAAATAAGCGCCGTAGGAACAGCCGCGCGCGCAGATGGAGCGGTACTGGCATGGCGCGCGGCCTTCCTTCGGCTCGGTCAGGTTCGCGGTGCGACCGACAGTCAGACAACGGTCGGGCCATTTTTTCGAGATGGCTTCGCGCACATGCTGTTCCACGACGTTGAGCGCCATGGGCGGCAGGAATTTCCCGTCGGGCAGCGAAGGCAGACCTTCCGCCGCGCCGGACACGCCAATGAAGTCCTCTACATGATCATACCATGGCGCGATATCGGCGTATCGGATCGGCCAGTCGGTGCCGTACCCGTCCGCCTTGTTCGCGCCAAAATCATAGTCCGACCAGCGATAGCTTTGCCGGCCCCAGGTCAGCGACCGACCGCCAAGCTGATAGCTGCGCCACCAGCTGAACTGCGTACCATCGGCAACGGCATAGGGATTATCCTTGTCGTTGACGAAATGGTTCTGGGTGAATTCGGTAAAGTGGCGATTGAGATGCTGCACCGGATATTCCGCAGCATAGAGCTCCGCGTCACCCTCGCCGCGAAACGGCATGTCCCACGGTGCCTTGGTTTCGGTGACATAGTCGGTGCCATGCTCGATCATGCGTCCCCGCTCGATCATCAGCACTTTGAGGCCTTTTTCCGTGAGTTCCTTTGCAGCCCACCCGCCGGTGATGCCGGAACCCACCACGATCGTGTCAAAATCCATGCTCATCCGAAATCCACCGCTGTCCAGTCGCTCGACCAGGAGCGGTTGTTGGGGGCCAAGGGAAGGTTCGGATCCCAGCGACCCGGCACCAGTTCATATTGCAGTTCGCGGCTGCCCCCGATTTCCGAGGTATAATAGCCGGTCAGGATCAGCCCCTTCAGCTTCTTCCACGGATGATCCTTGCGTTCGCCAGTGAAGGCATCCGCATCATAGGCGGACAGCACTTCATGCTGGCGGGCGGGCGGCAGGTTCAGGAACAGCGAGTTGGACAGTTGATTGAGTTCCCGCTCCACCCCATCCAGCACGGAAAGGCCGCCGCGATCTTCGCCCATATGGACACGCCCCGGCGTTTCGGGCGCGGTGTCCTCCAGCCCGTGACGTAGCGCCAGTTCGACGAAGGCCGGCACGCCAGCCGCAACGGCGCCGGGCGTATCGGTTGCGGGAATCACCAGGTCGGACAGACGGGCCAGCAGCAGCTTTTCAGACGCTGTCGCGCCGCCATCCTGCCCTTCGCGCACCTTGTTCCATGCATGCACCGGCAATCCCACCAGCGCACCCAGAACGGCCGCGCCCCCCAATATCTGGCGGCGATCCGCCCTGGCGGGCGACCATTCGTCCGATGGCGCTGAAAGACTTTTTTCGCCTTGTCCCATACCCTCTCCTCGCGCGCCGACACGGGCACCCATATGAACTATAATTCTATTTCTTACAGAGTCAGGAACAAGGCGGCAAGTCTTGTATTACCGCCTTTTATCCCCACTCCCGCGAATTTGAAGCTGACGCGGAATGGCGATCGCGAGCAGGCCAACCACGATCAGGCTGACCGCCACGACTATGGCCGACAGGGTGAAGGCGTGGATCGCATCTTCCCCGGCCGTTCCAGCCAGCGGATCGATCAGGAAGAACAAGGTGCCGATCGCCGCCGCGCCGATGGCGGACCCCAGTTGCTGTGTCGCCTTGAGCGTGCCCGATGCGGAGCCGGCATGGCCGACATCGACTTCGGACAGGGTACAGGGCGGCAAGGGACCGCCGACCAGCCCCATGCCCAGCCCCATGGCGAGCAGCGGAAAGGCTATCAGCCAGGGGGCGGCAGCCATCAGCGGCGGGGCGTTGAACATCGCGATCAGCACGCCCAGCCCCACGACCATCACCGCTGCACCCCATGTGATGATGATCGGGCCGAAACGCGGCAACGCCTTGCGCGACAACATGCCGATAGCGAAGGACGCGCCGAACGCATAAGGCACATGGGCGATGCCCACCTGCGCCGCGGTGAAGTGCAGGCCGCGCTGCATGGCGAGGGTCAGGATGAACAGCAGCCCGCCGGTCGCCGTCTGAAACATCAGGGTGGTGAGCAGACCGAAGGTGAAGCCGCGTGCATGGAACAGGTCCGGCACGATCAGCGCCGAACCGTCCCGCGCCATACGCGCCCGGCTGTGGCGGATCAGGATCAGCGCGATGGGCAGGCTGCATGCCATCAGCGCGAAGCCCCAGAGCGGCCAGCCATAATCGCGCCCCTGAATGAGCGGGAAGATAAGCGCGAACAGCAGCAGCATGACCAGCGCCGTGCCGCCCATGTCGAGGCGCGGACTGTGGGCGGACTTGCCAGCAGGCAGGATGCGCACGGCCATGACCAGTGCGATGATCCCGATAGGCAGGTTGATCAGGAAAATCGGCCGCCAGCCCAGCCCGAACAGATTGGCGCTGAGGATCAGGCCGCCGATGACCGGCCCCAACACCGCCGCAAGGCCGCCCAATATGCCGAACAGGCCCAGCGCCGCCACGCGTTCATGCGGCGGGTACATGATCTGCGTCAGCGACATGACCTGCGGCAGCATGATCGCCGCCGTCGCCCCCTGCAACAATCGCGCTGCGACCAGTTGGCCGGGATCCTGCGCCAGACCGCAGAGCAGCGACGTCAGCGTGAAACCCGCGACGCCGATCAGGAAAGCGCGGCGGTAGCCGAATATGTCGCCCAACCGCCCGCCGGTGATCAGCAACAGCGAAAAAATGGTAGAGTAGCCCGCGACCATCCACTGCACTTCGGCGTCGCTGGCGCCCAGTTGCGCCTGCAATGTCGGCACCGCGACATTGATGATCGTCATGTCGACAAGGTCGAGCACCATGGCGGTGGCGACGATGGCCAGCGCGATGCTGCGTTGCCGGTGGGTGAGCCGCGACGCGGACGCAAGCGCGCTGTCCACGCCGGCCATAGCCTGTCCCACGCCCCGACCTACACCCTGTCCTGCGGTGCCGTTCATACCCCTCCCCTTCGGACCCGCCGGCCACGCCGCGAGTCAATTACGAATTAATATTCTAGTAATAGAATATCGCAATCTGCGTGACCGTCAAGTTTGCCGATCTGGACTGGCAAAAGCCTATCGACAAGCAGAATTTTTGTTCTAATAAATGTTGTGCCGCGCTTTGTCAGCCGCGCGAATCGGTAAGACTGCACCATATTTTGTCCTGCAGGATCAACCCTGTACGGGGTAATTGACGCTGCCGGGCATATCGTCCGGCCGCACCTGACAGCACGCCCCGACTGCCAGCATCATAATCACAATCACAAGAGAGGAGAATGCAATGAAGCTCGTCACGCTTGCCGCCATAACCGCCACCGCCATCCTGGCCCTGCCCGTCAGCGCGCAGGTCATCGTGAACGTCAAATATCGCCCGCCCGAAACCGTGCAGCGCGTCGCCATTCCGGTCGATCCGGCGGAAAAGCGGCTGAAGGTGCTGATCATCAGCGGCCAGAACAGCTATGAACATGACTGGACCGGCGTGAACAACATGCTGCGCACGCTCATGCAGGATACCGGTCGTTTCGATGTGCGCATTACCGAAGATTTCGATCATGGCGACCTGGCGACGCTGAAAAGCTACGATGTGGTGCTGCTCAACTATTCCAGCCGCTGGAACTATGCCGACAAGGATGAACATCGCTGGTCGAAACAGGCCGAGCAGGCGCTGTTCGACTATGTAAAGCAAGGCGGCGGGCTGGTCGCCTTCCACTCGTCCTTCACCTGGGGCCAGAACTCACCCGAATATCAGACGCTGATCGGCGCAGTCATGGAACCGGGGTCCAGCCGCCGTTCGCCGCCGGGTGCTTTCCCCATCCATATCGTCGATCGCGATCATCCGATCACGGCGGGGATGCGCGAATATGTCTGGACCTTCAACGACGACATGTACACCAACATGCGCATGGACCCGAATGCGAAGATCCATGTGCTGGCGACGGCGCGTGATGCGTCGGCCAGTTACGACCCCAAGCTGGCGGGCCACAAATATCCCGCATCCGCCTACACGCCGGAAAAGCTGAAGGCGATGAAGGGCATGGACGCGGATCATCCGCAGGTGTGGACGGCCGATTATGGCAAGGGCCGCGTCTTTTCCATGACGCCGGGCCATGACGAGGTGTCGCTGCATTTCGCGGGCCTGCAATCGCTGGTCCTGCGCGGCACTGAATGGGCAGCGACAGGCAAGGTGACATTGCCCGTGCCCGAAGAGGCGAAGGATTATCCGATCAATTAATCATATGGCCGGGGATGATGCCCCCGGCCATGGCTGGTTTCGACCAGAAGTGGACATGTTCCCCCTCCCGTTGACGGGAGGGGGCTAGGGGGTGGGCTGGACGTCGCGAGAGCCCACCCCGCTGCGACTAACGCGCTGCGCGCGCAAGTCTCGCTGCCCCTCCCGCAGGCGGGAGGGGAGTGGCCGCTCTCCACCCATATCCGCCCTTCCCCAGCCCACGCATTCGTCACGACCAGATAAGGAAGTCACCCTATTGCGGCCCGTCAATCGACGGATTGACAGGCCGCAATCAAAACAATAGACGAATAACAGTTCTAATTAGAGACGTCCGCATTTGAGTCGTCCGGGATAGAGGAGCCAAGGCGCAGTGCGTTCCCTGATCGATTTCTTCCGACGGCTGTCGCTGGTCCCCCAGGGGATCACCATCGTCGTAGCCGGTTTCCTGCCGATCTTCGCGATCGTTTCCATGTTCCCCGCCATCCCGGCGATCATCGATCATTTCGCCGGCGACCCCGCCGCACGATGGAAAGTGCCGATGATGGTGTCGGCTCCTGGGCTGACCATTGCGCTGCTGGCGCCGTTCGCCGGCTTCTTCATCGACCGGTTCGGACGTCGGCCCCTGCTGATCGGCGCGACATTGCTTTATGGCATCGTCGGCACCGCGCCTTTCTTTCTCGACAGCCTGAACGCGCTGATCGCCTGCCGCCTGCTGCTGGGCGTGGCGGAAGCGGCGATCCTGACCATCGTCAACACGCTGATCGCCGATTACTGGGACGATCGCGGTCGCAAGGACTGGCTGTTCCTTCAGGGGGTTTGCGGGCCTTTCTTCGCGTCGGGCGTGATCCTGATGTCAGGCGCGGCATCGGCCGCGCGCTGGAACGGCATCTTCCTCGTCTATGCCGTCGCCTTCCCGATCTTCATCGCGATGATCCTGTGGCTGTTCGAGCCGCGCCGCGCCGATGGCGCGACCGTCGCCGACATCGCCCGCAAGGAAACGGCGCAGCGCCCCCCCTTCCCCACCGCATCGGTCGCGCTGATCGGCGGGGTGACGCTGATCGCGTCGGCGCTCTATTATGTGTTTATCATCAGCGGTTCGCTGGCCTGGCGCGAAGTCGGCGTTATGGACCCGGCGCGCATCGGCCAGCTGACCGCCATTCCCAGCCTGTTCGTGATGCTGGGCGCGCTGATCTTCCGCCTGATGGGCAATATGTCGCATCAGGTGAAACTGGCCACTTTCTTTGGCCTGCTGGGCGCCGGTCTTGCTGGCATTGGCCTCGCCCCGGACTGGCGCTGGCTTACCGCCGCGCTCATCGTTCAGCAGACGGGCGCAGGCATGGCCGTTGCGACCATCATCCTGTGGGCGCAGAGCATGCTGCCCTTTGAACATCGTGGCCGCGGCATGGGCGTGTGGACCGCCTGCTTCTTCTTCGGCCAGTTTTCCAGCCCCTGGCTGGTCCACAAGGCCGAAACCATCGTCGGAACCATGCAGGGCGCGTTCCTTGCAGCGGGCCTGATGGGCATCGTCGCCGCGATCATCATAAGCTTCGTGCGCTCGCCGCGCACCCCTGCCCCTTCCATCGCTCCAGCGGAGTAAATCATGACCAGCGATATCAAACGGGGCGTCAGCCTCTACAGTTTCCAGCACGAAACCTTTCAGGGCAAGATGAGCCTGGAGGATTGCTTCAGGGCCTGCGCCGACATGGGCGCGCTGGGCATCGAAATCATCGGTGAACAGACCTTCTGGGGCTGGCCCGAAGCCAGCGTGGATGAAGCGAAGATCGACGAATGGCACAGCCTGATCGCGAAATATGACGCCGTGGCCGTCAGCCATGACTTCATGCTGGACTACAAGCGTTACAAGGGCCGCATGATGCCCTTTGAGGAGCAGGTTGCCAGCGTGAAGAAGGACATCGACTTCGGCGCGCGCCTGGGGATGAAATATGTCCGCGCGCTCGTGTCGATCGCGCCCGAAGTGCTGGTCGCCGCCGCGCCCTATGCAGAAGAAAAGAACATCAAGATCCTGATCGAAGTGCATGCGCCGCTGCATTTCGATCATCCCTGGATCATCCGCCACGCCGAAGCCTTCGAAAAGTCGGGTTCGGACGCGCTGGGCTTCCTGCCCGACATGGGCATGTTCCTGTTCAAATTTCCGCCGGTCTGGAAGGAACGCTTCATCCGCAACGGCGTGCCGCAGAAGATCGCCGACTATATCGAGACGGCCTATGAAGACCGTGTATTGTCGGAATATGTCATCCTGAACGTGCGGGAAATGGGCGGCGAGGGCCCGGCGCTGGGCATGGCCGAAACGCTGCGCCACAATGCCGCCTATGAACCCAGGCGGATGCTCGATTACATGCACCGCATCCACCATATCCACGGCAAATTCTATCAGATGGATGAAAATCTGATCGAACCCTGCATCCCTTATGACGAGATCGTCAAGGTGCTGAAGCAAGGCGGTTACCAAGGCTATATCTGCTCCGAATATGAGGGCAATCGCTGGATCGAGGATGCGCAGGAAGTCGATTCCGTCGAACAGGTCCGTCGTCAGCAACTCATGCTGCAATCGCTGATCGGCGAACCCACCCCCACCGTTCTCGCTGCCTAAGGAGCCGCAACCATGTTCGACAAGATGATGCTGTGCGACGAAGGTTTCGAAAATGTCGTCGAAGGCGGCGAGACGGTCGGTTTCTCGCTGCTCGCCCGCCTGCCCTATTATCGTGGCCTGGGCCTTTCGATGATCGAGGATATCGGCCTGACCATCGACGGCGAGCCGGTGGCGCGCGAGGATGTGCGCTTTTCGGTGCGCGGGCGGAGCTGGACCCTGGATGAGTTGGAAAGCGTCTATGACGACCGCTGGAACTTCGGCGAAAAGGCGAAGGTCACGGTCCTGCGCGCAGGCGGCCTGACGCCGGGCGCGCACAAGGTGGACATCGCCGTGCGGATGCGCGTGTCCTACCTGCCCTTCGTTCCGACGACCAAGACCGGCCGCGAACTGCAACTCGCCGCCTGATGCGTGCATGGCATGGCGGCGCGATGCGTCGCCATGCTGCCGACCCGCCCAGACGAGAGCGCGGGAATTTAATGACATGGGGAGAGATTGAGATGATGCGACGGCATCGTTGGCGCATGGCGTGCGCCCTGCTGGCCATGGCAACACCTTGTGGCACGCAGGCGCTGGCCACAGGGCCGGGTAGTCCGCCCAGCTTTCAGTTTGCGCCGGCCTCTCCCCCTTCGCAATCCACCGCCATTCCGTTGAACACCGGCCCACAGGCGCCGGACGTTCCAGCGGAAAACTGGTTTCGGATGAACGGCGACCTGAATGTCCGCAACGTGTCCGCCGCCACGCTGACACCCATCCTGCCCGACCCTGCGAAAGCGACGGGCACCGCCGTCATCGTGGCGCCAGGCGGCGGGTTTCTGGGCCTCGCCATCGAAACGGAGGGCTATGCCGTTGCCCGGTGGCTGGCCGACCATGGCGTCGCCGCGTTCGTCCTGAAATATCGGCTGGTTCCGACGCCGGGGGATTTCGGCATGTTCACGCGCGAAATGACAGCCGGCCGCACGGGCAAACCGTCGTCCATCCGTCCGCCGCAAAACACGCCCGACTTTTCCCGCGATGACGGCCTTGCCGCGTTGGCACTGGTGCATGCGCGGGCGAAGCAATGGAAGATCGACCCCGCCCGCATCGGCATGATGGGATTTTCGGCGGGCGCATTCACGACCATCAGCACGACTTTGTCAGCGAAACCGGGGGAACGCCCCGCCTTCATCGCGCCCATTTATGGCAGGCTGACCGCTCGCGACGTGCCGTCCGATGCGCCGCCGATGTTCGCAGTGCTGGCCGCCGACGATCATTTCTTCGCTAGTCAGGGGTTCGGCCTGATCGACGCATGGTTGCAGGCTAAGCGACCGGTGGAGTTCCATCTCTATCAGGATGGCGGCCATGGCTTTGGTCTGGGAAAAGCCGGGACCACCAGCAATGGCTGGATCAACGGTTTCATGACCTGGCTGGAGGTGAATGGCCTCCTGAAAAAACGCTGAGCATTTTCCCAACAGAAAGGGGTCACCATGTTGCGCATGTCCCGAATGGAAGGATTGGGCGCACCAGCCCAGCCCTTCTCCCTGCCCGACACACAGGGCAATATCGTGTCGCTGGACGATTTTGCGGGCTCGCCCGCGCTCCTCGTCGCCTTCATCTGCAACCATTGTCCGTTCGTGCTGCATGTCATCGACGAGTTGGTAGCGTTCGCGAAAGACTATGCGCCAAAGGGGCTGGCGATGGTGGCGATTTCCTCCAACGATCCCGCCGATTATCCCGACGATGATGCGGCTCATATGACGGCCTTTGTGCAGCAATATGGCCTGACCTTTCCCTATCTGCACGATGAGACGCAGTCGGTCGCGCTGGCCTATGGCGCGATCTGCACGCCCGATTTCTTCCTGTTCGGGCCGGACCGGACTCTGTTCTACGCAGGTCAGTTCGATTCCAGCCGTCCGAAGATCAACCGGCCGCCGGTCCCCGGACTGCTGCCGCTACGCACCGACCTGCCGGTGACGGGAGAAGATCTGCGGGCGGCGGTCGATGCACTGCTGACCGGAGAAGCGCCCCCCTCCTCCCAGCGAGCCAGCGCGGGATGCAGCATCAAATGGCGTGAGGATCGGCAACCATCATGGGCATAACCCGCGAGATATGGGTCGCCCCGGCGGCGGTGCAGTTGCAGGAACATGGTCCTGACTGGCTGGACGTGGTGGACGACAAGCCATGGTCGAGTGAGAATGGCTTCCATCGCGGCTTCTGTTCCAGTTTCCGCATTCGTCCCGATCGGCAAATCTGGTTCCATTTCCCGTTTCAGGTTCCGGCTGGCGGGTCCATCGACCAAGTCTCGCTGCTGTGGGAGACGGAGGAAGGTGCGAAGGTCAGCTGGGCCTGCGTCCATCATGGCGGAATGGAACGCCAGCATCTCTACGAACCCAACGCGCCGCTGAACGGTGTGCCCGAACCCATTGATCCGCCGGAAATGTGGCGGAAATTCTATCCTGCCGCAAAGCGGATGCGCGCCGACATGGCGGTGGAACCGGCGATTATCACGCGGTTCGGATTTCAGCTTTGCATATTGGTGGATGGCCCCGGCGTGGTCCGCTTTTATGGGGCGGGGCTACGCTATACAGACATGGTCGGCTGACTGACGCACAGCGCTCTGGCCCAAGGCTCAGCGCGCCAGCGGACCTGCGCGCAGGAAGGCTGCGCACATGATCGCCAGATCTTCCTTCAGTTCTTCCCAATTTCCCTGATTCGCCGCTTCAGGCGAAGACCCCAAGCCCAGGAAACGCGCCAGCGTGTAATAGATCATGCGGAACGCGTTGCCGACCAGCCGCGCATGATCAGGCCGCCCGAATTCGGCTGAATAACGCAACATCTGCGATTCGGCCTCCTGAGTCAGTTTTTCCGCTGAACTGCGCCCTAGTGACGAGATCGATTCGTCATAAATCGCGCGGAACATGATGGGACGCAGCACCGGGCTGTAGCGCTTCAGCAGTTCGGCATAGGATTCGACGAACAGCTGCACGAATTCGTCAAGGCTGGTCGCCTTTTCACCGATGGCCTGCATCATCACCTCCTGATCGTCGCCGATCTGCGCGAGGACGCGACCATGGACGGCGCGGATCAGATCATCCTTGCTGTCGAAGCGCAGATAGATGGAGCCGATCGACACCTTCCCCGCCTTCGCCACTTCGGTCAGCGTGAAATCGTCATTGCCGCCCTTCACCATCAGCTTTTCCGCGGCGGTCAGCATCCGCTCATAAGAAGCGCGCGAACGGCCCTGCTGCGGTACGCGGCTGGCCTCCGCAGGGCCAGAAATAGAATCATTCTTCGACTTCATAGTTGACACTGGCGGCATAATGACCCTATCGATAACGAGAACAATGGTTCTAATTGATTTCCATTCTGACGGCTTTCGCCGCCAATGTAAACAAGTCGTCATATCAGCGCCCACAGGGCAGCGATGGAGGGGATAATGCGCTTTTCTGTTTTTCTGAATGCCCGGTCGATGGCCGCGGAAGAAGATCGCCAGCTGATCCATGACCTGACCGATCACGCCACGCAGGCGTCGGATCTGGGTTTCGACGCCATCTTCATGCCCGACCATCATTTCAACGGCTATATGCCGGTGGCATCGGACAGCTTCATGTTCGCATCCTATCTGGCCGCAAAGCTGCCACGGATGCATTTCGGCTTTTCTGTCGTGTCCGTGCCGCTGCACCACCCGGTGCGCTTTGTCGAACGGATCAACATTCTGGACCAGTTGACCGACGGCAAGCTGCTGGTCGGCGTCGGCAGCGGCACCACGCCCGAAGAAATGATCGGCTTTGGCGTCAATTATAAGGAAGCCGGTGCCGTTTCCGAAAACAACCTGGCCATCGCCGAGCAGCTTTGGACCAAGCGGATGGAAGATCCCGCGATCGACATCGACAATGGTCCGCACAAGGGCCGCGTGTTGCAGCGCATTGCACCCGCGCAGTACAGCCCGCGCCACGCACGCCTGATGCCCGTCGCCATGAAGGAAAGCAGCGCCCGCCGTGCCGCCGAAAATGGCTGGCCCGCCTTCATCCCCGCCTTCACGCCGCCGCAGATCGGCGGCACCGAACCGATGAAGCATGTGTCCAAATATTTCGGCATCTATCGCCAGATGCTGGACGAAGCCGGCCATTCGCCCGAAGTCATCGCGCAGGCGCTCGACTGGACGACGCACACCTATCAGGTCGTGCACGTCGCCGAAACGGACGAGCAGGCGCGCGAGGAACTGGAAGTGATCCTGCGTTCCTATCAGGAAGCGATCGAACGCGAAGCCGCATTCAACGACCGCGCCGAAGCGGACTCCGCCAACAAGAAGACGGACCGCACGCCCAACGCCCTGACCGAAGACTGGATCGGGACATGGTGCCTCTATGGTTCGCCCGAAACGGTGATCGAGCATCTGAAACCCTATGAAGAACTCGGTATCGGCAACATCCTGTGCGGCACTACCACCGGCCCGCTGACGCAGGAGCGGCTGCGACTGGGCAACCAGACGCTGCGATTGCTGTCGGAAAAGGTGATGCCAGCATTCAAGGTTGCCGAACCGGCGGCATAATCAGCTTCACGTGCGAGCGCGGCCCACGAGAAGGCCGCGCCGCTCCTTTCAGCATCGTGCGAAAAAGTGGGTACCGGTTTTTCGCTTGAGACGATGCGACAACAAAAAATGAGAGCCCGCGACCCAGGTCCCATTTAACGGCGCGCGCACCAGAGGAGTGTGGAATGTCCGGTCTTTCCGTGGCCCGCGTAAAGCGGATCATCGGCCTTGGCGGCACCTTTCGTCAGGCATCCTCCAGCGAGCGGATCGTCCGCGCGGTGCTGGCGGACTGTGCGGCGCTGGGCGCTGAGACGATTATGTTCGATGGCCCGGCGCTTGCCCGGCTGCCCCATTTTAATCCTGAAAATCCGACCCGCACCGACGAGGAAAGCGCGCTGGTCGAAGCCGTGCGCGGATGCGACGGCCTCGTCATCGGCAGCCCCGGCTATCATGGCGGCTATTCCGGTCTGGTGAAGAACGCCGTCGACCTGCTGGAAGATTTGCGCGCCGACGCCCGCGTCTATTTTGACGGGCGGCCGGTGGGTCTGGTCGTGACGGCGGCGGGGTGGCAGGCGTGCGGCACGACATTGTCGGCGATGCGCGACGTGGTCCACGCCATGCGCGGCTGGCCCACCCCCGTCGGCGTCGCCGTGAATAGCGTGGAACAGCGACCGTTCGGGGCGGACGGCGCGCTGGCCGACGAAGGTGTCGCCCGCGCCGTGCGGACGCAGGCGCAACAGATCATGGCCTTCGCCATGACAGCAGTTCCGATGGAGAATGCAGCATGACAGACGCGCTGACGCTGGAGCAGCGGATCGCGATGAGCGCGGGGGCCACCATGTGGACCACGGTCGGCTATGCAGATGCGGCCATCCCCTCGCTCGCCATGGCGGACGGACCGATGGGCATTGCCAGCGGCCGGGTGGACGAACGCGACATCGCGTTGCTGACCCCCTGCCCCACGGCGCTGGGCGCAAGCTGGGACGTAGAGTTGAACAGCCGCGTCGGCGCGCTGGTGGGTGGCGAAGCGATCCGCATGAATGTCGACATGGTGCTGGCCCCCAACGTCAATCTGGCCCGCAGTCCGCTGGCCGGGCGTGCATTCGAATATTTCTCCGAAGAGCCGCTGCTGGCCGGGATATTGGGCGCGGCCTGGGCGACCGGGCTGCAATCGACCGGCACGGCGTCGGTCGCCAAGCATCTGGTGTGCAATGACAGCGAAACCGACCGCGACCGGATGAACGCCGTGGTCGACGAAGCGACGCTACGCGAAATCTACCTGCTGCCGTTCGAGCTTTGCGCGCAGGCAGGCGTGGGCGGCATGCTGACCGCCTATAATCGCCTGAACGGGCAATGGTGCGCGGAACATCATCACGTCATCACCACCATCGTCAAAGGCGAATGGGCATTCCCCGGCGTCATGATGAGCGACTGGTTCGGCACGCACAGCACCGTCGCCACGCTGAGCGCGGGGCTGGATCTGGAAATGCCCGGCCCGGCCCGCTTCCTGGGTTTCAAGGCAGCCGAAGCGGTGGCGCAGGGACAGGTGAGCGAAGAGCGTGTATCCGACGCAGCTACCCGCGTCGCTCGTGCCGCCGCCCGGTTCAAAAGCGGCAAGAACGCGTCGATCACCGGCAAGGCCGCCGACGACCTGCTGGTGGAGGCGGCCGCCGCCGGCTTCGTGCTGCTGCGCAATCAGAACGCTCTCCTCCCCCTCATTCCGGGGCGGGACAGGCATATCGCCATCATCGGTCCCAATGCGGCAGCCCCCTGCTATCAGGGCGGCACCTTTGCCAAGATCGCCGTATCGCCCGACGCATCGCGTCCGCTGGAAGCGATACTGGCGCGCTTCGCCCCGCATGGCCGGATCGATTATGAACCGGGCGTCGACCCGCAACCGCGCCTGCCATCCATGCCCGCCAGCCCCGCGCGCGATCTGGGCGATGGCTATGTCAGCGGCATGACCGTCGATTATTATGACGGGCAGGACGCCGACGCGCGCAAAATCGCCAGCGAAACCCGCGACACCAATTCGCTGGTCTGGTTTGCAGGCGTGCATGACGATGTGGCGACGCTGAACAAGCCGGCGCGGATCGTCGCGAGCGGCGTGTTCAAAGCCGATCGGGATGGCGACCATATCTTCTATCTCGGCGCGACCGGCCCCGTCGTGCTGCGCGTCGATGGGCAGGATGTGCTGGCGCAAAAGGAACCGATCCCGTCGTCCGACGTCATGGGCAAGCTGAAAAGCGGCGATGCGCGCAGCAGCACCATTGCGCTGAAGGCCGGACAGAGCGTCAGCATCGAGATCGAGTTCAGTTACGATCCTGCCCGCGTCCATGGCCTGTGGTACGGCATTCGCCGTCCCGACACGCCGCAAGCGATGCTTAAGCGCGCCGTCGATCTGGCGGCGCAGGCGGACGCGGTGATCCTGATGGTCGGTGAAACGTCCGATGCCAGCGTGGAAAGCAAGGATCGCAGCCATACGCGGCTGGCCGACGAGCAGATCGCGCTGATCGAAGCCGTGACCGCCGCCAATCCGCGCACCGCGATCATCGCCAATGTCGGCCATGCGTTCGATACGGCATGGGAAGACAAGGCCGCCGCGCTGCTGATCGCCTGGTATCCGGGCGAAGGCTTTGGCGATGCGATTGCGCAGGTGCTGGCGGGCGACCGCGAACCGGGCGGACGCATGCCCGTGTCGATCGCGCGCCGGGATGAGGATTATCCCGCCTTGTCGCTGACCCCCGATGCCCAAGGCGACCTGATTTATGCGGAAGGACGGCGCGTGGGCTATCGCGGCACGGCCGATCCGCGCCATACGCTGGGCGCAGGCTTTGGTTATGCCGACATCGCCATCGTCGCGGTGCAGCCATTGCCGGACGAAGGCGACGGACTGCGCATCGCGGTCACAGTCGAAAACCGGTCCGACCGGGCCGGTAGCGACGTGGTGCAAATCTACCGGCGTGAACCCGAACTGGCGCTGGCCGCCTTCGCCAAGTTGCACATGCAGGCGGGCGAGCGGCGGGACGTTGTGATCGATGTACCCGAACGCCGCCTGCAATATTGGCGCGACGGATGGCGCGACATCGACAACCCGCGCCTGTTCGTCGGCCGGTCCGCCGCCGACATTGCCTTTGACCTTGCCCTTCCCGTTTCGGAGTCCGTTGCATGAGCCGCGTTAGTGAGATTCGATATGTCGGTTATGCCGTTCCTGATCTGGAGGCTGAGCGGGCATTTTACGCTGAGCAGTGGCAGTTGGTGGAGGCTGGCGAGCGTGATGGCATGGTGTATTTCGCGGCGGATGGCGGCGAGGAAGGCTATGTGGTTCGGCTGCGCGCGGCGGAGGAAAAGCGCATCGATGTGATCGCGCTCGCGGCCGACAGCCGCGCCGATGTCGATACCCTGCATGACAAGGTCGCGGCGGCGGGCGGACGCATCATCTTCGCACCGAAGAATCTCGACACGCTGGGCGGCGGCTACGGCTTCCGTTTCTTCTCACCCGACGGCCTGACCTTCGAGATTTCGAGCGACGTCGCCCGCCGAAAGGCGCGGGACATGGTGCATTGGGAAGGCGTGCCGCAGAAGATCAGCCATATTGTGCTGCACTCGCCCGATCATAAGGCGCTGGTGCAGTGGTTCTGCGATGTGCTGGGCTTCAAGGTGTCGGACTGGCTGGGCGATTTCATGTGCTTCCTGCGCTGCAACGGTGCGCATCACCGCATCGCCATCCTTCCCGGACCGCCCTGCCTCAACCATGTCGCCTATGACATGCTTAGCGTCGATGACATGATGGTGGGCATCAACCGGTTGCGACAGAAGGGTACCGACATTCGCTGGGGTCCGGGTCGCCATACGGCGGGCAACAATACCTTCAGCTATTTCACCACGCCTGCAGGCTTCGCGGTCGAATATACTTCGGAACTGGAATATGTGGATTTTGAGGGCCACCAGCCCAAGGTCCATATTCCCGGTCCCAAGGTGATGGACCAGTGGGGCATCGGCGTCGGTGGTCCGCAAACCATGCCGCATCCCGAACCCGACAAGGGCCTGTTCCGGGCGGCGGAGGTCTGACGAATGGCCCTGTTCGAATATTTCCCCAATTATATCTGGAATCTGTCGGTCGCGATCGCGATGGAGAGCGGTGGGCAGATCGGCGAGATCGTCGACATGTGCCAGCCGATCAAGGATGCGGCGGCCAATGGCGGCGACGCGGGCACGCCGATGTTCATGAAGGCCTGGGCCGCGATGGGAGACAAGCTGGTCAATCTCGCTGCCGAGGATGAAGTGAAGGGACGCAATTTCTCCGCGTCCAACAAGCTGGAGCGCGCGTCGCTCTACCTGATCACGGCCGAGCGGATGCAGGGTCATGGCGCGCCGGGGCGCGAAGAAACCTATGCAAAAGCGCGCGATGCCTTCGATCGTTCGACCGCGTTGGGCGCGATCAACCGCGAGCGCGTGGAAATTCCGCTCGACACCGGTACGATGCCCGCCCTCTTCACCCGCGCTCCTGGTGAGGGCAAGAAGCCCGTCGTGGTCTTTTGCAACGGCCTCGATAGCTGCAAGGAGCTGCTCTACTGGACGCGCCTGCCTGAACAACTGGCGCGGCGTGGCATTTCGACCCTCTGCGTCGACCAGCCCGGATCGGGCGAGGCGCTGCGGCTCCAGAACCTGCCCGTCAATCCGCATAGCGAAAGCTGGGCGAGCAAGGCGGTCGACTGGCTGGAACAGCAGCCCGAAATCGACCCCAAAGCCATCGGCATGACCGGCATTTCGCTGGGCGGCCATTTCGCGCCGCGCGCCGTCGCCTATGAACCGCGCTTCGCCAGCGGCGCCGTCTGGGGCGCGAACCACAACTGGCGCGAAGTGCAGGACAAGCGCTTGGCGCGCGAGGGCGAAAATCCGGTCCCGCATTATTGGGCGCATGTCCATTGGGCTTTCGGCGCGAAGGATCAGGAGGATTTCCTCGCCAAGTCGGAGGCGATGAACCTCAACGGCCATATGGATAGCATCAAAGTGCCCTTCCTCGTCACCCATGGCGCGAATGACCGCCAGATCAGCGTTGCCTATGCCGACGATCTCTATGACCAGCTCGTCAACTCGCCGCGCCGGGAGAAGGTCATCTTCACCCCTCGCGAAGGCGGCGTGGAGCATGTCGGCGCTGACAATATGGCCTATGGTCGCGATCTGATTTCGGATTGGTTCGCCGAAACGCTCGGAGGAAAGACCGCATGACCCGCCGCTTCATCGACCTGTCGATCACGCTGGACAATGACGTCGTCTCCGATCCGCCCTTCATGCGGCCCAAGATCACCTATGAGACGCATCAGGAAACAGTGAAGGAATTGCAGCATTTCTTCCCCGGCGTGACGGCGGAGCAGACGCCGGGCGGGGAAGGCTTCGCGGCAGCGGAGTGGGTGACGCTGACCACCCATAATGGCACGCATCTCGACGCGCCCTATCATTTCTCGCCGACCATGGATGCCAAGAACGGTGAACCCCAGCGGGCGATCACCATTGATGAAGTGCCGCTTGACTGGTGCTTCCGCCCCGGCGTGAAGCTGGACTTTCGCCACCTCCCCGACGGCTATGTCGTCACCGCGGCGGATGTGGAGGCGGAACTGGCGCGCATCGGCCACGACCTGCAACCGCTCGACATCGTGCTGGTCAACACGGCAGCGGGCAAGGCGCTGGGTCGGCCCGATTTCGTCAATGTCGGCTGCGGCATGGGCTATGAGGCGACCATGTATCTCACGACGCGCGGCGTGCGCGTGACCGGCACCGACGCCTGGAGTTGGGACGCGCCGTTCAGCTATACCGCCGAGAAGGTGAAAGAGACGGGTGACACCTCGCTGATCTGGGAAGGGCATAAGGCCGGCCGCGACATCGGCTATTGCCACCTTGAAAAGCTGCACAATCTGGAGGCGTTGCCCGCGCACGGCTTCACCGTGAGTTGCTTCCCGCACAAGATCAAGGGCGCTTCGGCCGGCTGGACCCGCGCCGTCGCCATCATCGAAGAGTAAGCCCATGCGCCTTACCACCCTTTCCAACGGGACGCCGGACGGCGAACTGGTCGTTGTGTCGCGTGATGCGCAGCGCTGCCTGCTTGCGGGCGGCACGCTGCAACAGGCGATCGAGCGCTGGCAGATCGCAGAGCGGCAATTACGCGGGCTTGAAAAGCTGCTGGAGCAGGGCGGCGGCGAGCCGCTCGATCATGGCCGCCTGCTCGCGCCGCTGCCGCGCGCCTGGCAATGGCTGGATGGGTCGGCCTTTCCGCAACATGGCGAACTGATGCAAAAAGCCTTCCACCTGCCGCCGATCGAGACGGACCGGCCGTTGATGTATCAGGGCCTGTCCGATCGCTTCTTGTCCGGCGCGCAGGACGTGCCCCTGCCCAGCGAAGCAGACGGCATTGATTTCGAGGGCGAGTTCGGCATCATCACTGATGCTGTACCGATGGGCACGCCCGCCGAACAGGCGATCGCTCATATAAAGCTGGTCCTGCTCATCAACGACTGGTCGCTGCGCGCGATTGCGCCGGTCGAAATGAAGACCGGCTTTGGCTGGGTGCAGGCCAAGCCCGCCTGCTCGGTCGCCCCCTTCGCGGTGACGCCTGACGAACTCGGGGATGCTTGGGCCGACGGCCGTGTTCACCTGCCGCTGGAAGTTCAGGTCAATGGCCAATGGTTCGGCCATCCTCATGGCCGTGAAATGGCTTACGGCTTCCATGACCTCATCGCCCATGCGGCGCGGACCCGCGATCTGGTCGCTGGCACCATCATCGGTTCCGGCACCGGGTCCAACACCGATTACGCCAGTGTCGGATCATCTTGCATATCCGAGCGCCGCGCGATCGAGATGATCGCCGGCGGCAAGCCGGAAACGTCCTTTCTCCATTTTGGCGACAGGGTGCGAATGGAGGCGCTGGGACGGAACGGATCGCCGTTCGGGAATATCGACCAGCGCGTCGTAGCCGCCGCAATCTGAGCGACAATAGGGAAGAGAGACATGGCTAAAATCCGTGCAAAAATCCGTATGGGCATGGTCGGTGGCGGGCCCGGCGCTTTTATCGGTCCGGTCCATCGGATCGCGGCGGAACTGGACGGGCATATCGCATTGGTTGCGGGCGCGTTCAGCAGCAGCGTTGAACGCTCGCGCGAGGCTGGCGCGCATTATCGCATCGATCCGGCTCGCGCCTATCCCCACCTGAATGCCATGCTGGCGGACGAGGCAGCGCGTGAAGACGGCATCGATTTCCTGTCCATCGTTACGCCCAACCACTTGCACCTACCTGCCGCCATCGCCGCGCTGAACGCCCGCGTGCCAGTGATGAGCGACAAGCCCGCCACTGCCACGCTGGACGAAGCGCTGGAACTGCGCCGCGTCGTGCGGGCATCGGGCACGCCCTATGCGCTGACCTATACCTATTCCGGTTATCCACTGGTGCGCGAAGCGCGGGCGCGCATCGCCGCCGGAGAGATTGGCAAGGTACGCAAGGTCGTGGTGGAGTATCCGCAGGGCTGGCTGGCCGGAGAAGCCAGCGGCAAGCAGGCTGAATGGCGGGTCGACCCGGCGCGTTCGGGCCTGGGCGGATGCATCGGCGACATCGGCGTCCATGCCTTTCATCTGGCGGAGTTCGTCACCGGCCTGACCGTCACAGAATTGCTGGCGGATCTGGCCGCTATGGTGCCGGGCAGAGCGCTGGACGATGACTGTACCGTGTTGTTGCGGTTCGACACCGGCGCGCGCGGCGTGCTGATGGCGTCGCAGATTTCGGTCGGCGAACGCAATGGCCTGCGCATCCGCGTCTATGGCGAACATGGCGGCATCGACTGGCGGCAGGAATCGCCCAACGCGTTGACGCTGCATCATGGCGACGGCCGCACGGAGATTATTCAGGCGGGCGACGCCTCACTTGGCCCTGATGCGCGCGCCGCGACGCGCACGCCCGGCGGCCACCCGGAAGGCTATCTGGAAGCCTTCGCCAACCTCTACAGCGATTTCGCCCGGATGCTGCGCGGCGAACCTGCCCCGTTGCTACCCGGCATAGACGATGGTGTCCGGTCCATGGCGTTCATCGCCACCGCCGTCGACGCCAGCGCCCGCCGCGCAGGCTGGACGCCGCTCATCATCCCCGGAGAATGACATGAAGACGATCAAAGGCCCGGCCATTTTCCTGGCGCAGTTCGCAGGAGACACAGCGCCGTTCAACAGCCTGGACAGCATCGGCCGGTGGGTCGCGGGCCTGGGTTACAAGGGCGTACAGATACCAAGCTGGGACGCGCGCCTGTTTGATCTGGCAAAAGCGGCGGACAGTCAGAATTATTGCGACGAAGTGAAAGGAACGCTGGCTGCCCATGGCCTGTCGATCACGGAACTGTCGACCCATCTTCAGGGGCAGCTTGTCGCCGTCCACCCCGCTTATGACGCGCAGTTCGACGCCTTTGCAGCGCCGGAAGTTCGCGGCAATCCTACCGCGCGGCAGGCATGGGCCGTGGATCAGGTGAAAATGGCAGCTCGCGCCAGCCAGCGTCTGGGCCTTACCGCCCATGCGACTTTTTCCGGCGCGCTGGCATGGCCCTATGTCTACCCCTGGCCACAGCGGCCCGCCGGCCTGGTGGAGGATGCGTTCGACGAACTGGCACGGCGCTGGAAGCCGATACTGGATGTGTTCGAGGATAATGGCGTCGACGCCGCGTTCGAAATCCATCCGGGCGAAGACCTGCATGACGGTGTTACGTTCGAAATGTTCCTCGACCGGCTGGGCGGCCATGCCCGTGCCAACATATTGTACGATCCGAGCCATTTCGTGCTGCAACAGCTCGACTATCTGGCGTTCATCGACATCTATCGCGACCGCATCAAATGTTTCCATGTGAAGGATGCGGAGTTCCGGTCTACCGGGCGTTCCGGCGTCTACGGCGGCTATCAGAGCTGGGCTGACCGGCCGGGCCGGTTCCGGTCACTGGGCGATGGCCAGGTCGATTTCCCCGCGATATTTTCCAAGATGGCGCATAACGACTTCCCCGGCTGGGCTGTGCTGGAATGGGAATGCGCGCTGAAGCACCCGGAGATCGGCGCAGCGCAAGGCGCGCCTTTCATCGCTCGGCATATGATCGAAGTGACGGAACATGCGTTCGACGACTTTGCCGCTGGTGGTGCCGATCGTGCCCTCAATCGCCGCATGATGGGGCTCAATGACTGACGACCATCATAGCCCGGCAAACAGCGTAACGCGATGAAGAACGGTGTCCGAGCCGAGCAACACGGCAACCGTGCCCGTCGCCTCCAATCCTGTTCACGGCGATTTTTGAAACGGTCTGCACCGAGATGCGGGATTTGGTACGACCCTTTGCTGCCGTTCCTGCGCCAATTTCCGATCCTCACGTCCAAAAGGGACAGTTGGTCGAACGTCGCACTTCAAACCGGCCCTATGCCGTCCAACTGTGGCTAGCCTTTTCTGACGATGCCGGACGACGGCTTAACTATGACGGCAGCGCGCGACGTCATGATAGTGACGCTTCATTTGGTGGGCCCGGCAGGACTTGAACCCGCAACCTATCCGTTATGAGCGGACAGCTCTAACCAATTGAGCTACAGGCCCCACCTTGCGCTGCCGATAAGCAGCATCACGCCGCTTGGCAAGCCCGTCCGTGCATGGGAACGGCGGCAATGAACTGATCCAAGGTCGCGGCCGTTACGCCACGGCGCGCCAGATGCGCCAACACCCCGTCCCACCAGGCATAAAAGGCAGCCCGGTTGCCTTCATCGCGGACATAGGGCGTATGGCCCGGCTCCAGCGTCGGCGAATGGAAGCTGAAGTTGAGGACCGGCACGCCTTCCGCGATCAGCGCGTCGATCGCGACGATCGCCTCATGCAGCGGCACGCCTTCGGGCGTCAGCGGAATGCGGCTGAGCATCCGCGCGCGTGACAGCGCCCCGGCAAGCGGCCCCATCGCCTGGGCGGCGCGATACAGCCGCTCCCCGCCCCCGCGCAGCAGGCCGGCAAAGGCGGTCGACAGCGGCAGTTCGATCAGCGACCGGGTCGGTCCTGCCCAATAGGGCGTTTGCGGCAGACCGTGGAAATCCGGACCATGCTGGTGGCTGTAATCGAAACGGCTGCGAACCGAACTGTCGAGCAGAAAGCCGGCCTCCTCCAGCAATCGCGCGCTATTGGGACCAACACCGTAACGGCCGGCGCGATAGGCGATAGGTCGGCGACCGAAACGCTGCTCGATACGCTCGCACAACGCCTCCAGCTTGGCACGCTCCACCGCTTCGGGCAGGAAACCGACATAGCTGTTGGCGGCATTGACCGTCTCCACATGGGGCGGATTGACCCAGGGGTGAAGATGCGCACCGATATCGGCCGCGCCGTCGCTGGCCCATTGCCCCATCATCGCCGCCGCCGCATCATCGTCGATCACCGGATAATCGGTGACATAGATGGGCTTCACCCCTGCGGCGGCAAAATAGGCCTGGCCGCGCGCCATGCCGGCCAGAGCCGTCACGCCATGGCCGATACGGCTGAACGGCGCGTCCCAGTCAAACTCTTCCTCGGTATCGACGAACAGCATGAAGCGCGTGCCGAACGCAGGATCGAGCCGGATCATATCCTGCGCCAGCGGCGGCTGGAGCAGATTGCCATCATGATGGGGAACAGTCATGCCCAACCTCTATCGCCCAATGGTTGCGATAGGGTTTCCCCGGCCTTTAGCCAATATCCGCCATGCCACCGGCCGCCGCAACGGCGGGGATGGTGAGCAGCAGGCGACCCGGTTCGATGACGAGACCGCCACCGCTGGTCGCCGCCAGCCCTCGGATCAGGCGCAATGAGAAGCCGAGGCCGAGCAACGGCCCGTCGACCCAGTCGCCCGTGCCGTCATAGCCCGGATCGAGCAATTGCGTCTCTTCCATGCCAGCCAGCGTAGAGGGGCGATCGACGGCGAAAACCACCCGCCCCGCCCCGCCGTCCGGCTGGAACCAGCAGGCGCCGGTGACGGTTTCGGCCGGAGGCGCTACGGACAGCACGGTGCGCAGCAGATGCTGCACCATCCGCTCGCCCTGCACCGGGTCTACCCGCACCTGCGGCAGGCCGGGCGCGATGGCGATGTCGATCTCCGGCGCGCCCTGATCGCGAAAGCGGGTGGCGACCTGCGTCACCAGCAGTGCCGGGTCGATCAGTTGCGGCACGGTCGCGCCGTCGCCGCGTGACACGCGCGCGGCGAGGTCCAGATCGTCAAAGGCGGCGAGCAGATGGCGGGCATCGACCGCAATCTTGCCGGCCATGTCGCGATAGGCGACGCCGGCCGCACCGAACAACTCCTGCTCGATGATCTCGGCAAAGCCCAATATGGCGTTCAGCGGCGTGCGCAGTTCGTGCACCAGTTGCCGCAGCGAATCCGCCGACAGCCCGGCGATCGCCATGGCGGCAGGCCGGGGTTCGCTCGCCACCTCATGCAGGAAAGGCCGGCGCGCCTGTCCGCGATAGCCCTGGAACCGGCCCGAACGGGTATCGAAGAAGGGCGTGGCCGACAGGCGCCATTCCCCCGCCATCACGCCCCCGACGATGGTGAAGCGGCCATTCTGGAAAGCGCTGCGGCGGGCAAAGGCGCCGGCGACATGCGCGTCGGGACCGCTATCCCCCTCCAGTGCGACGACGCCCAGATCCAGCCCGATCAGCGCCGCGCGCGGCCCCTGGTCGATCCACAGGATCACGCCTTCCGCATCCGTCTCGAACGCGAAGAGGCGCGGCGCGGGCGGACCGCCATTATCGGAATTGGCGGCATCGGAATTGGCGGCTTCGGGCGGCTTGCGATTGCTGGTGAAGCGGGCGATCCGATCGACCAGATTGCGGATCTGCCCTTCCTCGCCCGATTGCGCGCGCAACGGTGTGACGTTCGTTGCGGGAGGGGTTTCCACAGAAGCTGCTGCCGGCGGGACCGGAGGATCGAACGGCGCCGGCCCTTTTGTCGCTTCGGGTTCCCGATCGACCTGCATATCGGCGCTCAGGATCATGTCTTCGTCACCGACCATGTCCCGCCGCTCGGTGGACAGCACCAGATCATGCGGACCGAATGCTGCGAGCGCCTGCCGCGTCGCCGCGCCGATATCCCGGCGCCCGCGCAGCACGCCCCGCGCCGTCGGCGTCAGATGCGACAGCAGGTCGACCCACGCACCATCGGGCAGTTGCGCCCGCGCGGCCGCGGCCGCGGCGATGGACGGCCGATCATTGGCGAAGAAGGCGACCAGGCTCGGCGAACGCAGCCGGCCGCCCAATTCCACCACCGTCGCGATTCGCTGCGTTTCGGTCAGGTGCGGCCGCAGGGCGGACAGGCGATCGAGCAAGGCACCCCGCTCCGAGGCATCCATCAGTGCCCGGTCGACCCGGTCGCGCTGTGCCAACAGGTCGACGCATTGGCGCCACAACGTCACCGCGCCCAGCCCGCCGCGGTCGTCCGCTGCCAGAACTGTCTGCAAGAGATCGTTGAAACGCACGAAATTCCCCAAATTAGACGGGTTGCAGGCCCATAGCCGACCTTGTGCCGACGCGGCTCCCATCACCGATAGGCGCTCGGACCGAAAAGGAAAAGGCCCCGATCCCACGAACGAAAGCGATCGTCGCATAGTGGGACAATTGCATTGCCCTGAAATATTATTATGATGGCTTGCACAAACAGGACAGGAAATAAGCGAAATAATGGCCGGCCCCAATATCGACGACATCGACATGCAGATCCTGGGAGAACTGCAACAGGACGGCAGGATGACCAATGTGGAATTGGCGCGCAAGGTCGGCCTGACCGCGCCGCCCTGCCTGCGCCGCGTACGCGCGCTGGAGGAAGCCGGCGCGATCAAATCCTATCATGCCGTCGTCGACCCGGCCATGCTGGGCTACACGATCACCGTCTTCGCCATGGTCAGCCTGAAAAGCCAGGCAGAAGCGGACCTGAAGGCGTTTCAGGACCATGTCGCCTCGCTGCCCGAAGTACGCGAATGCCATATGCTGAACGGCGAAATCGACTTCATCCTGAAAGTCGTCGCGCCCGATCTGCAAAGCTTCCAGCAATTCCTGACGTCGAAGCTGACGCCGGCACCGAACGTGGTCAGCGTCAAGACGTCGCTGACCATCCGCACGTCGAAAAATTTGCCCGGCGTCCCCCTGCCCGTCTGAACCGACGGGCAGGCAGGATCGCCGCCGTCGTCAGCCGACCTTGCGATCCTGATGTTCGGCCCACAGCGTCCAGAAACCCGCAATCGCGGTCCAGTTGCCGGTCACCTGCGCCAGCGTCGCCTGCGCATTGGCCAGATCGCCAGACCGCGCCAGCGCCACGCCCAGACGGGCGTTGGTGCGGCCGGCATCGACGCCGCCCTTGCTCAGCGCCAGCCGATACTGCTCCACCGCCTGCGGAAACTGGCTCAGGGAGAAATAGCTGTCCGCCACGGCCAGCGCATCCTTGCCATTGCTGGACGCCGCCGCCTTCTTCGCCTGCGCGGGTAAGGCGGCGATTTCCTTCACCGCCTTGGGCGTGATGCTCTTGAGCAACTGGCTGGTGACGCTCTGTGTCGGCGTCAACTTACCGGCGCTGCGGCCTGACTCGATGATCGCCTTCGCCTCCGCGTAATAGCCGGACTTTTCCGCTGCCTGGGCATAATTCTGATAATCGCGCTCACTCGCCATCGCGCCATTGGCCGCCTGAAGACGATAGAGGTCGAGTTGCAATTGCGGCTCCAGTTCGGCCGCGGCCTGATAATTGACCAGGGCCGTACGCCATTGCGGCTTGCCGTCCTCCTGATTCAGCCGTTCGCGATACAATTGCCCTACCTCGGCCCAGTCGCCGGCCTGATAAGCCATGGATATCCCCCGGTCGATCCAGGCCAGCGGTACGACTTTTCCTGCTGCTTTCTGTTGGGCGATCGCCGCCTGCACGAGGGGCCGGGCGTCCTTGGGTCTGTTGCGGCGCAGGGCGATGTCGGCACGCAACATGGTGGCGTCGACCCCGTCATAGCCCAGCGTCTTGGCGTAATCGAGTTGCGCGATCGCATCGTCATAATTGCCGACCCGATAGGACAGATAGGCAGCGACAAAACGCAAACGCGGCGCCTCGGTGCGCGGCAAAGCACTGGTTTTGAACATGTCGGTCAGCGCGACCCGCTGTGCCTGCACATCACTGCGCAGGACCGCCAACTGGAATCGCAGCCCGGCGGCAGTATAGGATTCGAAATCATTGCTCGGCATCAGCGCGGATATCCGCGTGCCCGCAGTCGCCGCATCGCGCGCCTTCAGCGCTGCCTCGGCCGCCTGTACGCTGGCACGAAAACCATCGGACATGGCGATCGGCGGGCCACTCACCACCGGCTTCTTCTTCGCGATGGCCGGCGTCGCGATCATCATGGTCGCGGTCAGCAGCGCCGCCATCGGCAGGCGGGAAATCAGGATAGAATCACGCATGGCCGCCCCGGCCTCCCCCAGAAATATATCAAAGCAAAAAACAGCAAAGCGAAGGCGCCATGGCCGCATGCGACCATGGCGCCTTCGCTTCAAGGGTATCAGGCGCCCTTGGTGCTCAGATAGGCGAGCCACAGGTTGGCGACCTGCTTGCGCGATCCGGCCTGCACCGCTTCGAACGACGCCTTGGCACCGGCATTGTCGCCGCTCAGCGTCTTGGCGATGCCGAGGCGCGTGTTGACTTCATCCGCATCGACGCCACCCTTCTGCTTGGCCAGTTCGAACAGCGACACCGCCTTGGCATAGTCGCCATAGCCCAGATAGGCGTCGGCGGTCGCTGCGGCGATCTTGCCGTTGGCGCCCTTCTGCGCGTCAGCTTCGGCCGAACCCAGCGAAGCCTTGTCGCCCGCGATCTTCGACGTCGCCGCCTGATAGATGTCGCTGGCCGCGCTGGCGTTCAGCACGCCCTTCGACCGCCCCTTGTCGATCACGGACTTCACTTCGCCATAGATACCGGTCTTCGACGCCATTTCGGCATATTCGGTGAAGTCGGCCGCGATCACCAGACCGTCCGACGCGCCAAGAACGCGCAGCACGTCCAGATTTTCACGATTCGAGATGGTCGGGTTGGCGCGCTGGAACAGGCGGACGAGCGTGCGCAGATTCTGGCCGTTGGGTTCCGCCTGATAGGCCATGGTCGCCCATTCGGTCACTTCCGGCAGCTTGGCAGCTTCCGCACGGCCCACGCCTATCTGATACCATTGCGCCGGCACAGCCTGGCCCGACGCCTTGGACGCTGCAGCAGCGGCCTTCAGCGCGGCCAGGCCCTTCTGGTTGAAACCACGCGCCGGTTCGACCGAACCATTGCCGGTACCCGCCTTGCCGAAATAGGCCTGCGCCAGCGTCGGCTGCACCGCTTCGGCCTTGTAGCCGGCGGCCAGTGCCGCTTCGCCGCGCTGGATGGCGAGGTCGTAATTCTTCGCCTGCATCGCCTGATCGGCGGCAATGGCGTTGAACTGACCGGCCTGCTCCGGCGGGGTCAGGCCGCTGTCCAGCATCTGGGTCAGCGCTTCGCTTTGCAGCGCGCTATCCTTCGATGCGATCGACGCGTTCAGCTTGATCGCGCCGATCTGATATTTGTCGTCATTCGACTGTGCCTTGCTGTCTGCTTCGGCCAGTGCCGCCTTGGCACCCGCAAAGTCCTGCTTTTCGGCAGCGGCCTGCGCGGTCTGGAGCGCCTTGATGACATCGGGCGAAACGTTGAGCTTCGGCCCTGCCTTCTTCTCTTCCTTCTTCGCGGCAAAGGCGGGCGCCGAAACGGCACCGCTCGTCAGCGCCAAAGCCAGCGCGAGCGCCACCGGGGTAACAAAACGCATGATCCTCATCTCCTCTGCGCGCCTGTCGGGGGACAACAGGCGACATTTCGCGATTAAGCGCCGATTAGGGGGCGGCGCGTGAACGGCCATTGAACAAGCCTATATCGTCCGATTTTGCAACAGTTATGCGCCCCTTTCGTTCCGCCTGCGATCATATCCGTGCATCATGGCGTCCTCCTTGCACATGCGGGCGCGCGATCCTGCGCGAGGGGTGACAGATTTGTTTCGCTCGGCTAGGGATCGGGCAACAGACTCCATCCTGAAAAAGAGAATCGCATTGACCGACGAGACTGTCCTCGCCGACCCTTCGGACATCAGCCCCATCTCCATCGTCGACGAGATGAAGGCCAGCTATCTCGACTATGCCATGTCCGTCATCGTCGCCCGCGCCCTGCCGGACGTGCGCGACGGGCTGAAGCCGGTGCATCGCCGCATTCTCTTCTCCGCCCAGGAATCGGGCTTCGTCTATAACCGTCCCTACCGCAAGTCCGCCCGTCTGGTCGGTGAAGTCATGGGTAAATATCACCCCCATGGCGACAGCTCGATCTACGATGCGTTGGCCCGCATGACCCAGGACTGGTCGATGCGCATGCCGCTGATCGACGGTCAGGGCAATTTCGGTTCGATGGACCCCGATCCGCCAGCCGCCATGCGCTATACCGAAGCGCGTCTTGCCAAGGTCGCCAATGCACTGCTGGAGGATCTCGACAAGGACACCGTCGATTTCACGCCTAACTATGACGCGTCGGAAAGCGAGCCGCAGGTATTGCCGGCCCGGTTCCCCAATCTGCTGGTCAATGGCGCGGGCGGCATCGCGGTCGGCATGGCGACCAACATCCCGCCGCACAACCTCGGCGAAGTGCTGCGTGCCTGCCTCGCCTATATCGACAATCCCGGCATCACCACGGACGAACTGATCCAGATCGTCCCCGGCCCCGATTTCCCGACCGCGCCGCTGATTCTAGGCCAGTCGGGCGCCCGCAGCGCTTACCACACCGGCCGTGGTTCCATCATGATGCGCTCGCGCCATGTAGTCGAGGAAGGGCGTGGCGATCGCCAGTCGATCGTCCTTACCGCCATCCCCTATCAGGTCGGCAAAAGCGGCCTCGTTGAAAAGATCGCCGAAGCCGCCAAGGACAAGCGGATCGAGGGCATCAGCGACATTCGAGACGAATCGAGCCGCGAAGGCGTGCGCATCGTCATGGACCTGAAGCGCGATGCGACGCCCGAAGTCGTGCTGAACCAGTTGTGGCGTAACACCCCGGCGCAATCGAGCTTCCCCGCGAACATGCTCGCCATCCGTGGCGGCCGGCCGGAAATATTGGGCCTGCGCGAGATTATCGAAGCCTTCGTCAAGTTCCGCGAAGAGGTCATCACCCGCCGCACCAAGTTCGAACTGAACAAGGCACGCGACCGGGCGCATATCTTGCTCGGCCTCGTCGTCGCGGTCAGCAATCTCGACGAGATGGTGAAAATCATCCGCGGATCATCCAGCCCCGCCGAAGCCCGCGAAAAGCTGCTGGCCCGCGAATGGCCGATCAGCGAGATCGCGCCCTACCTCCGGCTGGTCGAAGCGATCGAAACCGAAGTCACCGGCGATATCTACAAGCTGAGCGACATTCAGGTTCGCGCGATCCTCGACCTGCGCCTGCATCGCCTGACGGCGCTGGGCCGCGACGAAATCGGCAAGGAACTCGCCGAGCTGGCCGAAGCGATCGCCGAATATCTCGCCATTCTGGGCGACCGGGTGAAGCTCTACGCCGTGATGCGCGAAGAGCTTGAGGCGATCGAAAAGGAATTTGCGACCCCGCGTCTGTCCGAAATCACCGCTGCCGCCGACGGCATCGAGGACGAAGACCTGATCGAGCGCGAGGAGATGGTCGTCACCGTCACGGTGCAGGGCTATATCAAGCGCACCCCGCTCGAAAGCTTCCGGGCGCAGGCGCGCGGCGGCAAGGGCCGGTCGGGCATGGCGACCAAGGATGAGGATGCCGTCACCGAATTGTTCGTGACGTCGACCCACACGCCGGTCCTGTTCTTCTCGACCGCCGGCAAGGTGTATCGCATGAAGGTGTGGCGCCTGCCCGAAGGCGGGCCGGCGACGCGTGGCCGTCCCATGGTCAACCTGCTGCCGCTGGGTCCGGGCGAAACCATCCAGACCGTCCTGCCCCTGCCCGAAGATGAGGATAGCTGGAAGGATCTGCACGTGATGTTCGCGACCGCGAACGGCACCGTGCGCCGCAACAGCATGGACGCCTTCGCCAACATCCCGTCGAACGGGAAGCTGGCCATGCGCTTCGATGAAGGCAGCGACGATCGCCTGATCGGCGTCGCGCTGCTGACCGAAGAAGATGACGTCCTGCTCGCCACCCGTCAGGGCAAGGCGATCCGCTTCGCCGCGACCGACGTGCGCGAATTCCAGAGCCGGACCTCGACCGGCGTGCGCGGCATGACGCTGAAGGCCGACGACGAGGTCATCTCGCTGTCGATTCTCAAGGGCTTCGACGCGACCCCGGACGAACGCGACGCCTATCTGCGCGCCGCGCCGTGGAAGGATAATGACGCCGAATCGACCCTGCCGGCCGAACGCGCCGCGGAATTTGCGGCGGCGGAACAGTTCATCCTGACCGTCTGCACCAATGGCTATGGCAAGCTGTCGTCAGCCTATGACTATCGCCGCACCGGCCGTGGTGGTCAGGGCATCACCAATATCGACAATATCGCCCGCAACGGCCGCGTCGTCGCCAGCTTCTCCGCCACCCAGGCGAACCAGTTGATGCTCGTCACCGATCAGGCGAAGTTGATCCGCATGGGCCTCGACAGCCTGCGCGTCATCAGCCGTAACTCGGCCGGCGTCCGCCTGTTCGACGTTGCGAAGAACGAACATGTCGTCAGCGCCGCGAAGATCGAGGAAAGCGACGAAGCCAGCGAAGCGCCCGAAGCAGGGTCGGAAGCGGGTTCGGAAGCGGGTTCGGGCATGGGGGAAGCGTGAGCGACCTCTTCGCCTACAAGGTGCTGACGGCCGATCAATATGACCATTTCAAGGCCGACGCTGTGTTCAAGGGCGCACCGATCGACCTTGCCGACGGCTATATCCACATGTCCACCCGCGATCAGGCGGCCGAAACGGTCGCCAAGCATTTCGCGGGACAGGATCGGCTCGTCATGCTGATGATCGACCTCGCCCCGTTCGGCGATGCGGTAAAGTGGGAAGTGTCGCGCGGCGGCGCGCTCTTCCCCCACCTCTATGGCGACCTGCCGATCAGCGCGGTCGCGGGCAAAGTCGTGCTGCGCATCGGCGATGATGGCGCGCATCTATTCCCGGCGGGGTTTTAAAAACTACTTCCAACCAACAGCCGTTCGCCCTGAGCCTGTCGAAGGGCGCGAGCCGGACGCAAAACTGTCCTATTCGGTGTAGAGGTGGTAGCCGCACTACCGGCTGCCACTTCAATCTGCACCCCGACAGAAAATATCCTATTCCCGCATCGAAATTTCAGGATCAGCGGGAAATATGCGAAGTTAAGCGCTGCGCACCATGCCCACTACCTTGCCGCGCCTCACCCGGTAGTCCCAGCCGCCCCAGCGGATATGGCTGGACAGGGCCGCCCGCCCCTGCACCGCCAGATGCGCCCATGTCACCACAAAGGGCGCAACCACATCCCACCAGAGCGATCGTCGGGCCTGTCCTATCTGCCCCGGTTCCAGCACGCCTGCGATGATCCTCCGCCGCACCAGCGCCCGGCTCCAGGCCGCGCCATAGCCGACCGCAACCGCCGTCCATCCACCCCAGACCAAAGCCCAGAGCCAGAACGCCGCCTGCACCACGACAACACCCGTCGCCAGCGCCCACATGCCGACGCTGTTGGTGACGATGTGGCGATATTGCCGCACGCCAAAACCCAGCAACTCCGCGAAACCGCCTTCCAGCGGACTGGCCACCAGCAGGTCGCGCACCGGCCGCAGCCGCAGCCTGGCGCGCCAGCCTGCCAGCCCGATGCTCATGTCGTCAGACAGCCGCCCCGCCAGCGCCCCATCAAGATCCAGCCGATCGGCCACCGCCCGAGGCAGCGCCATGGCCCCGCCCCATGGCATGGTCGCACTGGCGAAGCGGGGCAGCGTCGCCAGTTGCATCTCCACCGCCCCGACCAGCGCCGCCATGCCACCCTGCCCCGGCAACAGCAGCCGATAGCCGGTGGCGATATCCGCCTTCCCCCTCACCAGCGGAAAGAGCAGCCGGCCAACCAGTCGCGGCGGCGGCGCAATGTCAGCATCGATGAAGACCAGCCATGCGTCATCCGGCCGCAACGCCCGTAACGCCGCGCGCAGCTTATGGACCTTCTGCCCCTCGTCGCTCGCCACACCGGCCGCGACGACCTGAACCCAGCCGCCTTCCCGGAACGCCAGCGCCTCAGCCGCCGAACATTGTCCCGATGTCGCGATCAACAGGCGAAACTGCGCAGTCTGCGCCTTCAGCCGGGCGATCAGGTCCGGCCCACCATCCCAGTCATCCCGCACGCTCAGGATGACCACCGCCCCCTCCGGCGTCTCGATCTTGCGATCAACCGGCAGGTTGCGCCAATAATTGATGACGCCCAGCACGGTCAGCGCCTGAAGGCCGATCCAAACCCAAAGCATCGCCCCAAAAAGCATCACCTTCCCTGCGCCCCTTTACCGTCTCACCCGCTGCTGTATGACGCTTGGGCGATGCTCTCCAACCCCTTTCTCTTCTCCCTGATGCGCCATTTACCCGCACCGGCCGCAAGCTGGCTCGGCGGATGGCTGTCCGCCCATGTCGCGCGCCGCAGCATGAAGCTGCGCGACGCCCGCGCCCGCGCCAACCTCGCCATCCTGCGCCCTGAACTTTCGGCGGCAGAACGCGAAGCGATCCTCACCCGGCGCTGGGTGAATGTCGGCCGTACCATGGCGGAACTCGCCAATATCGACCGGTTGGTGAACGACGCCCATGTGACGGTGATCGACAAGCCCGCCTATCAGGCTGTGCTTGATGGCCCCGGCCCGATGATCGCCTTCACGGCCCATCTCGGCAATTGGGATCTACTCGCAGCCCATATCAAATGGTCGACCGACCGGCCCGGCCTTGGCGTCTATGAAGCGCCCGAAGATCCGAAGATCGCGGCCCAACTCAAGAAGGCCCGCTCCAGTTACATGGGTGAAGCGATCGGCGGCGAAGGCGCAGCGCGCGGCGTACTCAAGCATCTGACCCAGAAGGATCGCGCGACCCTCTATATCTTGGCGGACGAGCGGCGCGACCGGCAGGTCTGGTTCCCGACCTTCGGCCGGCCGCTGGAACCATCGGGCAACCTGTCCATCGCCCTGCGGCTGGCGCGCAAGGTCGGCGCGAAATTTCTGCCCTTCTACCTTTTGCGCACCGGCGGCCCGCATTTCGCACTCCATTGGCACCCTCCGCTCGATCCCGCGACGATGAGCGATGCGGAGATCGTCGCCACGCTGGACCGCTTCCTCGGCGACGCCTGCGTCACCCATGCCGAACAGTGGCTCGCCCTGCACGATATGGACCTGACCCAGCCGGGCCAGCCGCCTTTGAGCGGTATGTGACTTCCCTGCCCTGACGGTCTAAAGGCTCGCCCATGTCCCGACTCGCGATCAAGATTTGCGGCCTTTCGACGCCAGAGACGGTGGGCGCCGCCGTGCAGGCAGGCGCGAGCCATGTCGGCTTCGTCCATTTCGCCAAAAGCCCGCGCCATGTCGCGCCGGACCAGATCCGCGCACTGTCCGCCGCCATCCCCGTGCATGTCCAGCGCGTCGCCGTCGTGGTCGATCCGACCGACGAGATACTGGCCGAACTGGTCGCCACCGGCGCGCTCAGCACCTTCCAGTTGCATGGCAAGGAAACGCCCGAACGCGCCGCCGCCATCCGCGCGCGCTTCGGCCTGCCGGTGTGGAAGGCGATTTCGGTCAAGACCCGCGCCGATATCGACGCCGCCAATGGCTATGCCGGTGCCGCCGACCTGCTGCTGTTCGACGCCAAGACGCCCGATGGCGCGGCGTTGCCCGGCGGCATGGGCCTGCGCTTCGACTGGACGCTGCTGCGCGGCGCGCCGATCGCCGCGCCATGGGGCCTGTCCGGCGGCCTTGGCATCGACAATGTGGCCGAGGCCGTGCGCATCACCGGCGCGCCTCTGGTCGACGTCTCGTCGGGTGTGGAAAGCGCGCCGGGCATCAAGAGTGTGGACAAGATCATGGCCTTCTGCAAAGCGGTTCAGCCATGTTGATGCTGAACATCCCTGCCATGCGCATCGAAGGACGATGGCGCTGATCGCTTGCCCATTTGAAAGCGAACGCCCCATATTGTCCTTGGAAAGATAGTCATGACCGATACCGTAACCCTGCCCAATAGCCTGCGCAGCCAGCCTGACGCCAACGGCCATTTTGGCGCCTTTGGTGGCCGCTATGTTGCCGAAACGCTGATGCCGCTGATCCTGGAACTGGAGAAGGTTTATAAGGAAGCGAAGGCCGATCCGGCCTTCGACGCCGAATATGCCGAACTGCTGCGCAGCTATGTCGGCCGCCCCAACCCGCTCTATTATGCCGAGCGGTTGACCGAAGCGCTGCGCGCCAAGGCCGAGCCGGGCAAGGGCGCCAAGATCTACCTGAAGCGCGAAGAACTGAACCACACCGGCGCGCACAAGATCAACAATTGCATCGGCCAGGCTTTGCTCGCCCGCCGCATGGGCAAGAAGAAGGTCATCGCCGAAACCGGCGCGGGCCAGCATGGCGTCGCGACCGCGACCGTCGCCGCCCTGTTCGGCATGGAATGCAAGATCTTCATGGGCGCCAAGGATGTCGAGCGGCAGAAGCCCAACGTCTTCCGCATGAAGCTGCTCGGTGCGGAGGTCATCCCGGTCCATTCCGGCTCCTCGACGCTCAAGGATTCGATGAACGACGCGCTGCGTTACTGGGTGTCGAACGTCCACGACACATTCTACATCATCGGCACCGCTGCGGGTCCGCATCCCTATCCCGAACTGGTCCGCGATTTCCAATCGATCATCGGCAAGGAAACCCGCGCGCAGATCATGGAAGCCGAAGGCCGCCTGCCCGACCTGCTGATCGCTCCGGTCGGCGGCGGCTCCAACGCCATCGGCCTGTTCCATCCCTTCCTGGACGATCCCGATGTCGCGATGATCGGCGTGGAAGCGGCCGGCGAAGGTCTGGACAAGAAGCATGCCGCGTCGCTCGCCGGTGGCAAGTCCGGCATCCTGCACGGCAACCGCACCTATCTGCTTCAGGACGAAGACGGCCAGATCACCGAAGCGCACAGCATTTCTGCCGGCCTCGATTATCCCGGCATCGGCCCGGAACATAGCTGGCTGCACGAAATCGGCCGGGTGCAATATATGCCGATCAAGGATGACGAGGCGCTGGAAAGCTTCCAGACCCTCTCGCGCCTGGAAGGTATCATCCCCGCGCTCGAATCCGCCCATGCCGTCGCCGCCGCCGAGCAGGTCGCGCCGACGCTGGACGCGGACAAAATCATCGTCGTCAATCTGTCCGGCCGAGGGGACAAGGATATCTTCACCGTCGCCGACGCGCTGGGAGTGGAGATGTGAGGCAGACGGGCTGGATAGTAATCGCGCTGGGGTGCGCGTTTGCAATCGCAGCATATGGTTGCCGATATGCCGGCTATGACAATTGGGAAGCGCTTGCGATTATCGCCTTTGCTGTTTGCTTCACATTGGGATTAACCATTGTTTCGATATCGGCGGCAAGTCGCTTGATCAAAGGCGAAGTTATCTTGCGGCCAATAAATGCTTTCAAATCCGCACTTATCATTTTTGGGTTGATGATTGGGATTAGAGTCCTGTTTTGGACCTTCTCCCATTCCGCTAATCCAGATTATTCCGAGGCTCTCATACATACTGGAGCTTTTTCGATAGTGTATGGCCTTTACACGACAGCATATCGCAGGATGACATGACTGACCGCCTCACCACCCGCTTCGCCGCCTGCAAGGCGCAGGGCCGCGCGGCCCTCATCACCTTCGTCACCGCTGGCGATCCTGACGTCGCTTCGACGCCCGCCATCCTCGATGCGCTCGTCGCGGGCGGCGCGGATATCATTGAACTGGGGATGCCCTTCACCGATCCGATGGCCGATGGCCCGGCGATCGAACTGGCGAACCTGCGCAGCCTCGGCTCCGGCACGAAGACGAAGGATATTTTCGCCCTCGCCGCCGATTTCCGCGCTCGCCATGCCGACACGCCGATCGTCCTGATGGGCTATGCCAATCCGATGCTGATCCGCGGCGCCGACTGGTTCGCCGACCAGTGCAAGGCCGCCGGCGTCGATGGCGTCATCTGCGTCGATATCCCGCCGGAGGAAGATGCCGAAATCGGCCCGGCCCTGCGCGCGGTCGGCGTCCACCTCGTCCGTCTCGCCACGCCGACCAGCGATGCAGCGCGCCTGCCCGCCGTGCTGAACGGCGCCAGCGGCTTCCTCTATTATGTTTCCGTCGCAGGCGTCACCGGCAAGCAGTCGGCGGCCCAGGCGTCGATCGACATCGCCGTCGCCAAGCTGAAGGCCGCCACCGACCTGCCGGTCGCCGTCGGCTTTGGCGTGCGCGGGCCGGAACAGGCCGCCGCCATCGGTCGTATTGCCGATGGCGTGGTCGTCGGCTCCGCCATCGTCGATATCATCGGGTCGCATGGCGATGCCGCCGCCCCCTTCGTCCAGGATTTCGTCGCCACATTGCGCGACGCCCTTTCTATTCGGGAGACCGCCGCATGAGCTGGATCAACCGCGTTCGTAACGCCCTGCCCTTCACCAAGAAGGAAACCACCGCCGAAACGCTGTGGCACAAATGCCCCTCCTGCAAGGAGATGATCTTCATCAAGGAGTGGGAAGAGAATCTGTCCGTCTGCCCGCGCTGCGACCATCATGGCCGCATCGGCCCGTCGGAACGGTTCGAGCAGATTCTCGACGCCGGCTTCATCCTGCTGCCGACGCCGCATGTGCCGGAAGACCCGCTCAAGTTCCGCGACTCCAAACGCTATCCCGACCGGATCAAGGCCGCCCGTGCCGCGACCGGGGATCAGGACGCGCTGATCAACGCGCGCGGCGCGATCGACGATGTGCCTTTGGTCATGGGCGTGCAGAATTTCGCCTTCATGGGCGGCTCCATGGGGATGGGCGTGGGCGCGGCCTTCATTCAGGGCGTCAATGACGCAATCGCTCATAAATGCCCCTATGTCATCTTCACCGCTGCCGGCGGCGCGCGGATGCAGGAAGGCATCTTGTCGCTGATGCAGATGCCGCGCTCCACCGTGGCAATCCAGAAGCTGCACGCGGCCGGCCTGCCCTATATCGTCGTGCTGACCGATCCGACCACGGGCGGCGTCACAGCCAGCTATGCCATGCTGGGCGATATTCAGATTTCGGAGCCCAATGCTCTGATCGGCTTTGCCGGCCAGCGCGTGATCGAAAGCACGATCCGTGAAAAGCTGCCCGAAGGGTTCCAGCGCGCCGAATATCTGCTCGATCATGGCATGATCGACATGGTCGTCCATCGCAGCGAATTGCGCGATGCGCTGGCCCGCGTGATCGGCTATCTCAGCCCGCGCGCGGCAGCCTGATCCAGTCGTAAACGCGCGATAAGGGAGCAGCGCGCCATGGCCGACCACGCCGTTTCGGACGACCGCGAAGTGCAGGCGCAACTGGACCGGCTATGGTCGCTGTCCCCCGGCGCAGACGTGCTGGGGCTGGAGCGCATCACCCAGTTGCTGAAGCGGCTGGACAATCCACACCGCTCGCTGCCCCCCGTTTTCCATGTCGCCGGCACCAATGGCAAAGGATCGACCTGCGCCTTCCTGCGCGCGGCGATGGAGGCGGACGGGAAAAGCGTCCATGTCTTCACCTCCCCTCATCTGGTGCGCTTCAATGAGCGTATCCGCATCGCGGGGCAGTTGATTTCAGACGAACAGCTTGCCCGTTATCTGGAACGGGTGCTCGATATCGCCGAAGGCGTGAACGCCAGTTTCTTCGAGGTCACGACCGCCGCCGCCTTCCTCGCCTTCTCTGAGCATGAAGCGGATGCCTGCATCATCGAAGTGGGCCTGGGCGGGCGCCTCGACGCGACCAACGTCATCGCCAATCCCGTCGTGTGCGGCATCGCGCAACTGGGCATCGATCATCAGGCCTTTCTGGGCGATACGCTGGAAAAGATCGCAGCGGAAAAGGCCGGCATCGCCAAGGCCGGCGCCCCGCTGGTAACCCAACGCTACGCCGAATCGCTCATGCCCGTCATCATGGACGCGGTCCGCAGCGCATCGACCCGCTGGATCGGACAGGGTGATGGCTGGGATGCCGCCGTCTATCGCGATCGTATCCATTATCGCGACGATCTGGGCCGACTGGAAACGCCGTTGCCGCGCCTCGCCGGCGCGCATCAGGTGCAAAATGCCGCGCTCGCCTTTGCCATGCTGCGCCATCAAAATGCCGTGCCGCTTTCCGAAGCGGCGCTAAAGGCCGCGCCCCTCTGGGCGCAATGGCCTGCGCGCCTGCAAAGACTGGACCATGGCCCGCTGCTGCGATCGCTGCCGGACGATACGACCGCCTGGCTGGACGGCGGCCATAATGCCGGGGCTGGCGAGGCGATCGGCGCCTTCTTCACCGCCGACCGACTGGAAGGACAGAAGCTCCACCTCATCATCGGCATGCTGGCCAACAAGGAAGTGGACGCCTTCCTCGCGCCCTTCGCGGGCAAGATCGGTCATATCCACGCACTGCCAGTGCCGAGCCATGACCATCATCCGCCAGAACGCTTTGCCGCAATCGCGGCAAAATGGGGCATCGGCTGCACCGCGCACCATGATGTAAGCGCGGCGATCGGAACCATCGCTGCGGAATGTGCGGCAGCGAGCGAAACCGCGCCCAAGCTGCTAATCGGCGGCTCCCTCTATCTGGCCGGCGAAATTTTGCGACTGAACGATCAACTGCCTGATTGATTATAGTTGCGACTAACTCGCAATAGCGTAGGATAGCCTTCTCGAACCAACGCAGAAGGCGCGATTCTATGGCTTATGGAGAGACTTCCCCCCTCGACCTACCCCGGCCCATTCCGGGCGGCTATGGCAATCGCCTGTTCCTGTTCGTGATGCGCCGGATGGCGACGGCCGGGGTCAATGACGCTCACGCCGCCAACGCGATGCTGGGCGCGTTCGGTCGCAGCTATCGTCGGCCGCTGGTGCTGATGCGGGCAATGATGCTCGAACTGGCGCGCGCGTCGAGCCGCAAGATATTGGTCGCCCCCTGCTGCTGCGCGCGCATGACGGCGGACGAGGCGTTGATGATGCAGGCGACCGGCGATGCGCTACGCAACCCCAATGCCGCCTATGATCAGGTGAGCGAATTGCTGGGCAACGACCATGCGCTGGGCGCACTGACCTGCCTGCAAGCGGTGGCGCAGGCGCATAGCGACCTTGGCCGACCGCTGGACCTGTACGCCGCCGGTTAAACCTTCCGCAATTCGGCCAGTTGCTCGCCAGCCCAGCGATACATGTCGGCCTGAGCCGCGCGCTGGGTACGGTCCATTCGTTTTGCGCGCCGCTCTACGTCCTCCAGGATCGACCTGGCGCGATGGCGATCCCCCTGTTGCAGCAGGAAGGCAACATAGTGGCAGCGGGCTTCCTCGCCCGCGATCCGTTCGATGACATCCTCGAACAGCAAGCGTGCTTCCGCCGCACGGCCAAGATCGGCCAAGATTCGTGCCTTCAGCAACGCGCGCCGGTCCCGTTCGCTGCCCATGGCCAGGTCTGGCGCGGCATCGAGCAGGCGCAATGCCTCAGTGCTTGTCCCGCGTTCGAACAGCACCCCGGCCAGTTTCACCTGCGTGCCCCAGTCACTGCCCGGCCCCATCGACAGCGCCTTGCGATAGGCGCCCTCCGCCTCGGCATAGCGATGGCGCACCGCCTGCGCATCGCCCAGCGCGATATAGTTGGCGGCGGTTTCGGCGAGGTCGAGATTGCGCTCCGCATCGCGCACCGCCCGTTCCGGATCGACCTTCCCCACCACCTGCGCCCGCGCGGTGCGGACATGGCGGTTGTTCCAATGCTGCGGCAAGACCTCCAGCATCAGATAGGCAAAACAACCCAGCAGCGAGAAGAGCATGATGAACAGCAGCCAGATCTGGTTACGACCCGACCGGATCACATGGACGGCGCAAAGTATCTGGACGCAAAGCGATGCGACGATGAGGATCATGGCGTGTCACTTGTCTCCGTTGCCGCCGTGCCGACGCTGGCATCAATCAGACCAGCGCGCATCATCAGCCAGAAGAGCAATATGCCCGGCACCGCCAGTGCGGTCGTGAGCAGGTAGAAATCGACATAGCCGAACCGCTCGATCAGCCCCCCTGCCGTGGTGCCGGTCAGGAAACGACCGACGATGCTGGCCGCGGCGGAAATCAGCGCATATTGGGCGGCGGTGAAGCGCAGGTCGCACAGGGCGGAGAAATAGGCGACAACGGTGACGCCACCAATGCCGCTGGCGAAATTTTCAAAGCCGATCGCGCCGGCCATACCCCAGTTACTTTTACCCAGCGCAGCAAGGGCGGCGAAGCTGAAATTGGATACGCACATCAGGATCAGGCTGAATAGTACCGAGCGCTTCATCCCCATGCGGGCGTAAAGAATGCCCCCAACGAAAATGCCGATCAGATAGGCCCAGAAGCCGATACCAACGTCATAGATGGCGATTTCGTCGTTGGTGTATCCCATGTCATCGAACAGCAGGCGGAATGTCAGATTGGCCAATGTGTCGCCAATCTTGTGCAACAGGATGAACAGCAGGACCAGAAATGCGCCACGGCGCCGGAAAAACTCCATCAGCGGCCCGGCGATCGACTGCCAGACCTCTGCCATGCCGCGCCGCTCGACCGGATCGCGATGCCGTTCCGGCTCACCCAGCAGCAGGCCGGTCAGCATGGCGGGCAATGCGAAGACAGCGCAGGCGAGATAGGCACCCTGCCAGCCGATGCGCGACGCCAGCACCAGCGCCAGCGCGCCTGCCGCAACCGAGCCGATGCGCCAGCCATATTGCGACATGCCCGACCCGACGCCCAATTGCTCAGGCTTCAGCGTTTCGATGCGGTAGGCGTCGATCACGATATCAAAGGTCGCGCCAGCGGCGCCGACAAGGATAGCAGCATAGGCCGTCTGGATAAGGCCGGTCGAGGGATCAACGAGCGCCAGATTAGCCACGGCCGCCATGACGAGGATGCCGGCGACCAGCAGCCAGGAGACGCGCTGCCCCAACCGGCCGACTACCGGTAGCCGAACGCCATCCACCACCCACGCCCATAACCATTTAAGATTATAGACGAGGAAAGCCAGGGTAAAGGCGGTCACTGCCTTCTTGTCGATGCCGTCCTGCGCCAGCCGCGTGGTTAGCGTCGCGCCAATCATCGCATAAGGAAAACCGGACGACACGCCCAAGAAGAAAGCAGCCAGCGGCCCTTTCTGTGCATAGGGTCTGACGGCATCCAGCCAGCTGCGGCTGCCTTGTGTAGCGTCAGTCATAAATGCGTGCGTCCCCCGATGGCGTCAATGCGGGCGCCACCATATGGCCAGATCGCCGCCAAGCAAGCCTGCTGTGCGGCGATCAGCCCGGCAGTTCGAACAGGCTGAGGCCCGGTGGCAGTTTCGGCCGCCTTGCGCCGCGCAGAAGCGCATCAATCACGCCGATCGCGGCAATCAGGTCGCGTGGGCCATAGGGCTTGGAGAGGCAGCCGATGGCCAGCGTCCGCGCCTCGACCGGGCAACGACCGGTCACGAACAGGACTGGCAGACCGCGCAGGGCGGCATGGCGAGCGACGTCGATGCCGGTCTTCTCGCCATGAATGGCGACGTCTGCGATGACGAGGTCGACGCCGCCTTCGTCCATCACCCGCACAGCATGGTCATGATCGTCCACGGTGGCGGCGATGCCATAGCCGGCCTGCGCCAGCGCATGTTCATTGTCGAAGGCGACGAGCGGCTCATCCTCCACCACCAGCACGGTGCGGATCGCCTTGCGGCGCTTCGACACAGCGCCTCCCTCTTTCACCAGCCCGAAAAACATTTGCCGATCCGCCCTGATTCCGCCATGCACCCGATGAAACGCCGCGCCCCCGCACCGGGTTGCCCGATGGACGGTCAGTCCCCCTCGCCCAAGCGCCGGAGCGGCACATCTCAGCCTGTTGCTGGCTTTCGTCCCATATGGGAATAGCCAGTGCCCATGAAAAGGAACCCGCCCGTGCAACCGCCGAAAAAATCAGGACCGCCCCGGCGGGGAGGACCAGGCGGCCCGAAACGTCCGACCGGCCCCGGCCGGGGTGGCGCAGGCCAGGGCGGATCGGGCCGGCGTTTCGGGGCTTCGCCCGATCGCGGCGCTGGCCGGGACGCCGAGCGGGGCGATGCAAAGCCGCGCTTCTACAAGGGCGACGACAGTCGTTCGGATCGTCCGCGCGGCGAGCGACCCGAACGAAGCCGTGCCGACACTGGTGCGCGTCCGGCACGTGGCACTGGCCCGCGCGACACGACGGCCAAGCCACGTAGCCAGCGCACGGAAAGCGAACGGAGCGAGCGCCCTCGGACCGAACGCGCGCGCAGCGATCGTCCCCGGACAGAACGTGCCGGCAGCGATGGTTTCCGCCCGAATGGCGTACGGCAGGAGCGTGCTCGCCCGGCGGCCCGGCCGGACGGTTCACGCCAAGAGCGCATGCGGCCCGATCGCCCAGACGGCCCACGGCAGGACCGTAGCCGCCCTGACCGTCCGCGCGATGACGTCGTCAAATCCTATCCGCCGCGCCGCCCGCGCGGGAAAGGTCCGACGCCAACGACCAATCCCCATCCCGCTCATGCCGCTGCCAGCGAGGGCAAGGGAGAACCCCAGCGCATCGCCAAACTTCTGGCCCGCGCTGGCGTGGCCTCCCGCCGCGAGATCGAGCGGATGATCGAGGAAGGCCGCGTCGCCAAGGACGGCATAGTCATCGACACGCCCGCGACGCTGCTAACGTCGCTGCGCGGCGTGACGGTGGATAAGGTCGCGATCGCCGCGCCCGAACCCACGCGCCTGTTCCTGTTCCACAAGCCAACCGGCTATCTGACGACCGAGCGCGATCCGGCAGGACGGCCGACCATCTACGACCGGCTGCCCGCCGACCTGCCGCGCGTCATGCCGATCGGCCGGCTGGACATGAATACCGAAGGGCTGTTGCTGCTGACCACCGATGGCGGCTTCAAGCGCGAGATGGAATTGCCTGCAACCGGCGTGCCGCGCACCTATCGTGCGCGCGCCTTTGGCGAGGTCAGCCAGCAGCAACTGGAAGACCTGTTCGACGGTCTGGAAATCGACGGCATCCGCTACGGCCCGATCGAGGCCAATCTGGAGCGGCGCACCGGGCGCAACCAGTGGATCGAAATGACCCTGACCGAAGGCAAGAACCGGGAGGTTCGTCGCGTGCTCGAACATATGGACCTGAAGGTCAACCGGCTGATCCGCACCAGCTATGGCCCCTTCCATCTGGGCGAATTGCCGGTCGGCGCGGTCGAGGAAGTCCGCGAGCATGAACTGGCGCATTTCCGCAAGAGTTTGCGGGATGCGGGCAAGGCCGCAGGCAAGAACGCAGACCGGAACGAGGCTGACGGAGACGGGGACGCATGAGGATCATTTCGGGCCAATGGCGCGGCCGTCCGTTGACCGCGCCCAAGGGCGACGCCACCCGCCCCACCGGCGACCGGACGCGCGAAACGCTGTTTTCCATGCTGCTCAGCCGCATCGGATCGTTCGAGGGGCTGGCCGTGGGCGATTTCTTCGCCGGGTCGGGCGCGCTAGGGTTCGAGGCCCTGTCGCGCGGTGCGGCCTCCTGCCTGTTCGTGGAGCAGGACAAGCCGGCGCTGGACGCGATCCGCGCCAATGGCGACCGGTTGGGCATCCGCCCGGACATCCGTCCCTCCAGCGTGTTGGCGCTGGGGTCGGCGCCCAAGCCGCTGGACCTGATTTTCATGGACCCGCCCTATGGCACCGGCGCGGGCCAGGTGGCGCTCGACAAGCTGGCGCGGCTGGGCTGGACCAATGCCGCCAGTTGGATCAGCATCGAAACCGACCGGCGCGAGGATGTGGTGGTGAAGGGCTTTGCCGTCGACGCAGTGCGCGACGTCGGCAAGGCGCGGATCACCCTGCTGCGGGCAGAGGATTGATCGCTCCGCGCCGGAGCGCTCAAGCCGCTTCGGCGTAGGCCTTCGCTTCTTCACCGATTAGAATGTCGGCCAGGAACTGATAGGCTTCGGCCCAGGCGGCCAGCACTTCGTCGGTGGCGACCTCTTCACCCAGCACATCGCGGATGGCAGGCAGCAGCGCGGCTGCAACCTTGGGATAATGGTCCGGCTGCACCCCGGTCTGGACATGGCGCGCAACCATGCGCGCGACCGCGCCGCCCAGCGCCTCCAGCCTGTCGATATTTTCCGCATAGCCAATGATCGCCGCGGCCAGCCTTTTGGGCTGCTCGCCGCTGTCCTGCGCCGCCTGATCGAACATCGCCTTCACCGCTTCGTCCTGAAACAGGCGCGCATACATCGCGGTGGTGATGGCGACGCCATGCTTACGCAGCGCAGGGCCGGTGGATTTCACGATGGCGATGGTGGTTTGAGACAGCGAGTTGGACACCTGATTGACCTTTTTTATGAGTCGATAAGATGCATTTATTTTGCATGTTTTAACATGTAAATAGAATATATGTTTGATAGCATCATCCCGCACGCGTATCAGAACGAAGATGCAACTGACCCGCCACACCGACTATGCCCTGCGCGTGCTGATCCATCTCGCCGCCGCGCCGTCCGGGCGGGCGACGATCCCGGAGATCGCCGACGGCTACGGACTGTCGCGCAATCATCTGATGAAAGTGGTGCATCATCTGGCGCAGGGCGATTTCATCCATACCCAGCGCGGGCGTGGCGGCGGCTTCACGCTGGCACGCGCAGCAGGGGATATCAGCATCGGTGCAGTGGTGCGGCATAGCGAGCCGGACATGAAAATGGCGGATTGCGCCCGTTGCGCCATCCGCCCATCCTGTGGCCTGACCGGTATATTGGCCGAAGCAACCCATGCTTTTCTGGCCGTGCTCGACCGCCATAGCCTCGCGGATGCGGCGCGCGACCGAAGCGGGCTGGCGGCCTTGATCGCCGCACTGCCCACTTCGGCCTGCGCCTCAGCCGGTTAGCGCTTGCGCCCCTTCGGCGCCTCGCCGCGATTGACGCAGCTATCCTGCACCGTGCGGGTACAGGTCGGATAGTCTTTCGCTTCGGTCGGCGCCGGGCTCATATTACCACCCACCGTCACGGGATTGGATGCGGAGCCGATCGGTGCCGATGGATCCTGCGGCACGTCTGCGGGCGCCGGCACCATGCCGGGGTCTGCCGGCACCGCGCCCTTGGGTTGACCGGCATTGGGGTCGCCTTGCGGTGGTACGGGCGGCGTGGGTGCCGCCGGAGCGGGAGGCGCAGCAGACGGCGCGGGCGGTGCGGCCGGGGCGGATGGCTCTGCCGGCGCGGCAGGGGCAACCGGCGCCGATGGCGGCGTGGCTGCCGGATCGGCGGGCGCCGGCTGTTCCGGTGGCGTCATGGCGTCAGCGGGTGGCTGACTGCCCGGTGCGGGTGCCTCCTGCGCGATGGCAGCACCGCCCAGCGTGGCAAAACCGAGCATCGCGACGCCGGCCAGCATGATGGATTTCATCGGGATCATCCTTTCCTATTCTGTTCTTCGCCCCGTTCGGAAAGGAAAACCGATGTCGTGACAGCCCCGTTCCGTCCCGACGACGAAATGAGGCATGCGCACGACGGGATGAGCGCTCGCAGTAGCTTACGGCCCTTCGGGATAGCGGGCAAAAGATGGCAGGTCGTGGGCCTTTTCCACCCATGGCAGGGCTTCGGCCATCTGGATCTGCGCCTGGGGCGGCAGGGCGGTCGGATCGTCCAGCGTTCCCGTCTGAATATCGATCGCGCCGGGGAAAGCGATGGGATTGGTGTAGAAGACACCGGTGCCGCAGGTGCCACAGAAATGGCGCGTCGCATGTTCGGAGCTTTGGTAGCGCACAGCCTCCCCCTCGATCTTTACCGCATCTTCCGGAAACAACGCCCAACCGACCATCGGCGCACCGGCGCTGGCGCGGCAATCCTTGCAATGGCACAGCGCGCTATAGGCCGGATCGCCGGTCGCTTCATAGCGGATCGCCCCACACTGGCATCGTCCCGTCAGCATCACTCTTGCTCCCTTGCATGATTCGCCTTTTGTTCTCATAGAAGGCCCGTCGCTGCAAGCACCTGCCCTTGCCCCTGCTCCCTCCCATGCCTAGTTGATCCATCATGACTGTCCCTGCCCCCTCCCCGAACGATCCCCCCTATCTGGACGGACTGAACCCGCCGCAACGCGAAGCGGTGCTGACCACCGAGGGGCCAGTGCTGGTTCTGGCCGGTGCGGGGACGGGCAAGACGGCGGCGCTCACCGCACGGCTGGCGCATCTGATCGGGACACGGCGGGCATGGCCATCGGAAATCCTGGCCGTGACTTTCACCAACAAGGCGGCGCGGGAAATGCGCGCGCGCGTGGGGCGGATGATCGGCGACGCGGTGGAGGGGATGCCCTGGCTCGGCACATTCCACGCCATCGCCGCCAAGATGCTGCGGCGCCATGCCGAACTGGTGGGACTGCAATCCAATTTCACCATCCTCGACACCGACGATCAGTTGCGGTTGCTGAAGCAGCTGGTGCAGGCGGAAGGGATTGACGAGAAGCGCTGGCCGGTGCGGCAACTGGCCGGCCTGATCGACCAGTGGAAGAATAAGGGATGGACCCCGGCCGATGTCGGCGCGGGCGAAGCGGAAGGCTATGCCCATGGCAAGGGACAGAAACTCTATGCCGCCTATCAGGCTCGACTGCGCGATGTAAATGCATGTGATTTCGGTGACTTGCTTCTCCATGCTCTGACGATTTTGAAGACGCATCGCGACGTGCTGGAGCAATATCAGCAGAAATTCCGCTATATCATGGTGGACGAATATCAGGACACCAACAGCAGCCAATATCTGTGGCTGCGGCTGCTGGCGCAGACGCGCAAGAATATCTGCTGCGTGGGCGACGACGACCAGTCCATCTATTCATGGCGCGGCGCAGAGGTGGCGAACATCCTGCGGTTCGAAAAGGATTTTCCCGGCGCGACCATCATCCGGCTGGAGCAGAATTATCGCTCCACGCCGCACATATTGGGTGCGGCGTCCGGGGTGATTGCGGAAAATGGCAATCGCCTGGGCAAGACATTGTGGACCGACATCGACGTCGGCGAAAAGGTGCAGGTCGCCGGCGTATGGGACGGGCCGGAGGAAGCGCGGCGCGTCGGCGAAGAGATTGAATCGGTGCAACGCAAGGGCGGCTCTCTGGACGAAGTCGCGATCCTCGTCCGCGCTCAGCATCAGACCCGCGAATTCGAAGACCGGTTCATCCAGATCGGCCTGCCCTATCGCATCGTCGGTGGCTTCCGCTTCTATGAGCGGGCGGAAATCCGTGATGCGCTGGCCTATCTGCGGCTGGTGAATCAGCCGGCCGACGACCTGGCGTTCGAGCGAATCGTCAATGTGCCCAAGCGCGGGTTGGGCGACAAAGCGGTGGAGAAGTTGCACCGGCTGGCGCGGGCGGAGGGCATTCCGCTGGCGCTGGCGGCTGCGCGCATCCTCGACACCGACGAACTGACGCCCCAGGCACGACGGTCGCTGGGCAATTTCATTGGCGATCTGGCGCGCTGGCGGGACCGCGCGGCGCAGCTCCCTCATGCCGAGCTGGCACGGCAGATACTGGACGAAAGCGGCTATACCGCGATGTTGCAGGCCGAACGCACGACCGAAAGCGCCGGACGGCTGGAAAACCTGTCCGAACTCGCCCGCGCGATGGAGGAATATGAGACGCTGGGCGCCTTCCTGGAGCATGTCAGCCTCGTCATGGACAATGAGGCGCAGCAGGACGAGCGCAAGGTCACGATCATGACCATCCACGCCGCCAAGGGACTGGAGTTCGATACCGTGTTCCTGGCGGGCTGGGAGGAAGGCATCTTCCCCTCGCAACGGGCGCTGGACGAAGGCGGCCTCAACAGCCTGGAGGAGGAACGGCGGCTCGCCTATGTGGCGATCACGCGGGCGCGCAAGCGCTGCACCATCCTGCACGCCGCCAACCGCCGCATCTACGGCCAGTGGACCAGCAGCATCCCGTCGCGATTCGTCGGCGAATTGCCGCCCGAACATGTCGAATCGGAAAGCAGCATGTCAGGGGGGGCATCGTTGTGGCGCGCCAACTGGTCGGAACGGGACGATCCCTTCGCCAATGTCGCGCGCGGCAGCGGACGCGGGCCGGGCTGGCAACGGGCGCAGTCCACCGGGCAGTTCAGCAAGGAACCGGTGCGGATCGTGGAAGCGCGGACATCGGCTGTGTCGCTGGGCAACAAGGGACGCAGCGACATGAGTGTCGGTCTGCGCGTGTTCCACCAGAAGTTCGGCTATGGCAGCGTCGCGGAGATCGAGGGTAACAAGCTGGAGATTGATTTCGAAACCGCCGGTCGCAAGCGGGTGATGGATAGTTTCGTTCAGCCGGCTTGAGGGTGGGACGTCGGCGTCGAAATCGATTTCGGCACGGCGCAGAGTTTGGCGGACAGAATGGCGCTGACGTCGCTGGCGAACCCTTCGACGATCGCCACCGCCGCTGCATTGCTGACCAGCCGCGGCTCCGGGTCGATTGCGCAGAGCGTGCCGTAAAAGCTGCCGTCCGACAGGATCAGCGGGAAAGAGACATAGCTTTTGAATCCGTAGAAGCGCGGCACCGGATGCCGCTGCCAGGCAATGTCGGCATCGACATGGTCGATCACCACATAATTTTCGGTCTGGCGGATATCGTTGCAGATGGTCATCTGCACCTCCAGTTCAGCGCCGGGTTCCAGCCCGAAGGCGATCTTGTCCAGCACCTGGCAGGCAATCCACCGATCTTCGGTCACGCGCGCAACGGCGGCAAAGCCCATCTGCGTCACCTGACACAGGCGCACCAGAATGGCGCGGATCGCATCGTCATCGCCCTGCGCAGCGGCCTGAACGGCTAAATCATCCTTCATAACAGCGGAATGGCAGGAAAGCGCGCTCTTGGCCAGTAGGAGGATGTGGCAGCGGGAGAGGATCGCAGCGGCGATGGCGCTGGCAGCAACGCAAGGAAGCGCCTGAGCCTACATATGGAATTTGAAGAAAGTTGGTGGAGCCTAGCGGGATCGAACCGCTGACCTCCTGCATGCCATGCAGGCGCTCTCCCAGCTGAGCTAAGGCCCCATCCTGTGCAGCGTTGCCGTCACATCATGGTCAGACCATGTCCGGCACTGCCGTCGGTCTTATGTCTAACGCGAAGTCAGGGATAACTTCTCGTCTTCCCCCCTCACTTGCGTTCGGGAATTTTTCGGGAAAATGTCCCCTGGACATTTTCTGATCCCGAAAAATTGGTGGAGCCTAGCGGGATCGAACCGCTGACCTCCTGCATGCCATGCAGGCGCTCTCCCAGCTGAGCTAAGGCCCCGTACCAGTGAGGCGCCGCTTGGGTCCGGCGCCTCGGAGGTCGCTGCCTCTAGGGTCGTGTGACCCCGTTGGCAAGCAGAAATTTCATTTAATTATCGTCGTTGTCGTCATCGCCGCCAGCGTCGACGCCCAGGTCGTCATCGCCGCCCAGATCGACGTCATTATCCGGCGAATCGCCGTCGTCATCGACGTCGATGTCCAGATCGTCGTCCGCCGCTTCCAACTCACCGTCAGCGGTTTCGATCACCTTCTTGGGCGCTTCTTCATAAGGAAGCGGCTGCTTCGACTTCAGCACCGGTTCCGGTTCCCAGGCGCTGCCGCAATTGATGCAGGTTACCGGATCGTCCTTGCCCAGGTCGTAGAAGCGAGTCGCGCATTTCGGGCAGGTCCGCTTCGTGCCCCATTCAGCCTTCACCATGTCCGGCCTGTTCCTTCTTCGATGCTTCAAACAGAAATCACGCGGCGCAACGCACAGGTTGCCCGCGAAACGTCGGGCGCCTTGCCATAGCGGGATCGCGCTGTCAAAAGCCGCTCGCATTTTTTCGGTTCCAACACAATGGATACCCCGTGACCCAGCATGACGATCAAGCCATCCCCCGCACCTTCTCCGCCGCGCCAGCTTTGGCGGGCAGCGTCACCGTGCCGGGCGACAAAAGCATTTCCCACCGCTCGCTGATGCTGTCGGCGCTGGCCGTGGGCGAAAGCCGGGTCGAGGGCCTGCTGGAGGGCGAGGATGTGTTGGCTACGGCGGCAGCCATGCGTTCCATGGGCGCAACGATCGAGCGCGACGAGGATGGCGTGTGGCATATCCATGGCGTGGGCGTCGGCGGCCTGCTCCAGCCCGAAACCGCGCTGGACATGGGCAATAGCGGCACGTCGACCCGCCTGCTGATGGGCCTGCTCGCCAGCCATGACCTGACCGCGACCTTCGTGGGCGACGCATCGCTGAGCAAGCGGCCGATGGCGCGCGTGACCGAACCTCTGTCCCGCATCGGCGCCAGCTTCACGACCAGCCCCGGTGATCGTCTGCCACTGACGATGAAGGGCGCCTGCCCTGCCGTACCGCTGGACTATACCCTGCCCGTCGCGTCGGCGCAGGTGAAGTCGGCGATCCTGCTGGCCGGTCTCAACACGCCGGGCATCACCCGCGTGGTCGAGCCGATCCCGACCCGCGACCATAGCGAGCGCATGCTCAAGGGATTCGGCGCTGACCTCAAGGTCGAGGTGCAGGCGGACGGCACGCGCATCATCACGCTGGTCGGCGAAGCGGAACTGAAACCGCAGAATATCGTGGTGCCGGGCGACCCGTCCTCCGCCGCTTTCCCGATGGTCGCGGCGCTGCTGGTGTCGGGATCGCAGGTCATGATCGCGAATGTGGGCCTGAATGGCACGCGCGCCGGCCTGATCGACCTGCTGCGCGAAATGGGCGGATCGATCGAGGTGGTCAACGCCCGCGAAGTGGGCGGCGAGCCGGTCGGCGACCTGATCGTCACCGCGTCGGCGCTGAAGGGCGTGGAGCCAGACCCGGCGCGCGCGCCCAGCATGATCGACGAATACCCCGTCGCCTTCATCGCCGCAGCTTTTGCCGAAGGGCGCAGCATCTTCCGCGGTCTTGAGGAACTTCGCGTCAAGGAATCGGATCGGATCGCCACCATGGCGCAAGGGCTGCGCGCGATCGGCGTGAGCGTGGAGGAACTGGAAGACGGCATCATCATCGAGGGTAGCGGCGGCGCGCCGCTGCTTGGTGGCGGACCGATCGCCACCAGGCTGGACCACCGCATCGCGATGAGCTTCGCCATCGCCGGGCTGGTGTCCAAGGATGGCGTCACCATTGACGACATGCGCCCGGTCGCTACCAGCTTCCCGACCTTCCTTCCCCTCCTCCAGTCTCTGGGAGCGATTGCATGATCATCGCCGTCGACGGCCCCGCCGCATCCGGCAAGGGCACCATCGCCAAGGCGCTGGGCCGGCATTACGGCCTTCCCGTTCTGGACACTGGGCTGCTCTATCGTGCGGTCGGCCTGTCCGTGCTGAAGGCGGGCGGCGATCCGGATCATGAGGGCGACGCATTGGCCGCCGCCGGTTTCGATGACGCGACCCTGGCCGATCCCGCGCTGCGCAGCGAAGCGGTGGGCAGCCTCGCCTCTCGCGTGTCGGTGCATCAGAGCGTGCGCGACGCACTGGTCAAGCGGCAGCGCGACTTCGCCACCCAACCGGGTGGCGCGATCCTGGACGGGCGCGATATCGGTACGGTTATCGCGCCCGATGCCGACGCGAAGATCTTCGTCACCGCCAGCGTCCATGTCCGCGCCGAACGCCGCTTCAAGGACGCACAGGCCCAAGGCGGCCATCCCGACATGGACAGTCTGATCGCCGACATTCAGGCGCGTGACACCCGCGACATGAGCCGCGATCATGCACCGCTGAAGGTGGCCCAGGGCGCGGACTTGCTAGATACGAGCGATTTGACTATAGACGCGGCCGTCCAGCGGGCCATCGCGCTTGTGGACGCCCAGCTTGAAGGTCGCCCCTGAGGGATGACCCGACAAGGCGCGCGGAGTTTCCGGGCGCCCTTTTCGCTTATCTCGCCTGCGCGTTTCACGGCCGTAACCCATTGGATACGCGCCGGATATTCGGTCCTGCGCGTGGTTTGGCCAAAGACCATCGGACACAACCGATTGGCCAGCAATGATGAGTGAAGGACCAACCATGGCCTCTACGGCATTCCCCTCGCGCGACGATTTCGCCGCGCTTCTCAATGATTCTCTCGGTGGTGAAGACGGCGGCTTTGAAGGCCGCGTCGTCAAGGGCACCGTTACCGCCATCGAAAACGACCTGGCCGTCATCGACGTAGGCCTGAAGTCGGAAGGCCGCGTGCCGCTGCGCGAATTCGCTGCGCCGGGCCAGAAGGCTGACCTGAAGGTCGGCGACGAAGTCGAAGTCTATGTCGACCGCGTCGAAAACGCCCATGGCGAAGCCATGCTGTCGCGTGACCGCGCTCGCCGCGAAGCCGCCTGGGACAAGCTGGAAAGCGAATTCACCGAGAGCGCCCGCGTCGAAGGCGTCATCTTTGGCCGCGTCAAGGGTGGCTTCACCGTCGACCTCGACGGCGCCGTGGCGTTCCTGCCCGGTTCGCAGGTCGACATCCGCCCCGTGCGCGACGTCACCCCGCTGATGGACATTCCGCAGCCCTTCCAGATCCTGAAGATGGATCGTCGCCGTGGCAACATCGTCGTGTCGCGTCGCGCCATTCTGGAAGAAACCCGCGCCGAACAGCGTTCGGGCCTCATCCAGACGCTGGCCGAAGGCCAGATCATCGAAGGCGTCGTCAAGAACATCACCGACTATGGTGCGTTCGTTGACCTAGGCGGCATTGATGGCCTGCTGCACGTCACCGACCTGTCGTACAAGCGCATCAACCACCCCAACGAGATGATCAACATCGGCGACACCGTCCGTGTTCAGATCATCCGCATCAACCGCGACACCCAGCGCATCAGCCTCGGCATGAAGCAGCTGGAAAGCGATCCGTGGGAAGGCGCCGCCGCCAAATATCCGATCGGCGCCAAGCTGTCGGGCCGCGTCACGAACATCACCGAATATGGTGCGTTCGTCGAGCTGGAGCCGGGCATCGAAGGTCTGGTCCACGTTTCGGAAATGTCGTGGACCAAGAAGAACGTCCACCCCGGCAAGATCGTTTCGACCAGCCAGGAAGTCGAAGTTCTGGTCCTCGAAGTCGATCCCGAGAAGCGCCGCATCTCGCTCGGCCTCAAGCAGGCCCAGTCGAACCCGTGGGATTCGTTCGCCGAACGTCACCCGATCGGTTCGACCGTCGAAGGCGAAGTCAAGAACGCGACCGAATTCGGTCTGTTCATCGGCCTGGACGGCGACGTCGACGGCATGGTCCACATGTCGGACATCGCATGGGGCATTTCGGGCGAAGACGCGCTGGCGCTGCATCGCAAGGGCGAGTCGGTTCAGGCCGTCGTTCTCGACATCGACGTCGAGAAGGAGCGCATCAGCCTCGGCATGAAGCAGCTTGAGCGTGGCGGCCCGGCCGCTGGTGGCACCGCTGCGGCGGCTGCCGGCCTCAACAAGAACGCGATCGTCACCGTGACCGTTCTGGAAGTGCGCGACGGCGGCCTGGAAGTCCAGGCTGGCGAAGACGGCGCTGCCGGCTTCATCAAGCGCAGCGACCTGGGCCGCGACCGCGACGAACAGCGTCCGGAACGCTTCCAGGTTGGCCAGAAGTTCGACGCCATGGTGACCGGTTTCGACCGCGCCAAGAAGCCGACCTTCTCGGTCAAGGCGATGCAGATCGCCGAAGAGAAGCAGGCGGTTGCGCAGTACGGCTCGTCCGACAGCGGCGCGTCGCTGGGCGACATCCTGGGCGAAGCGCTCAAGGCGAAGAGCGAAGGCTAAGCCCTTTCGCTTTCCAAGTGACAGAAAAGCCCGCCGGACCATCGTCCGGCGGGCTTTTTCATGGCCGTGATCGCATCATCCTTTTGGAAACGTAACGATCCCCTTGTTCGCCGATTGTCAACGCCTTGCAGATTATCTATAACAGCGCAGGGGCACAGCAGAGGGGCGCTGGAGATCCAATGATCCGTTCGGAACTGATCCAGAAACTGGCCGAGGAAAATCCCGGCCTGAGTTTGCCGGAAGTGGAAAAGATCGTCGATCTTTTCTTCCGGGAGATTGTCGACCGCCTGTCCACGGGCGGTCGTGTCGAATTGCGCGGCTTTGGCGCATTCACCACCCGCGCACGCGATGCCCGCACCGGGCGCAATCCGCGCACCGGCGAGCAGGTCCCGGTGGACGCCAAGCGCGTACCCTATTTCAAGCCGGGCAAGGAAATGCGTGAACGGCTGAACGGCAAGGACGCCTGAGTCAGCCAATCTGTCGAAAACGGAAGACGATCGCGCCATTGCGCGATCGCCCTTGACCTGCCGCGCGCCAGCCGCCACTGAGACGCGGCGTGGCTATTCTGTCATGCGGACGTGGCGAAATCGGTAGACGCAGCGGACTTAAAATCCGCCTCCCCCTGGGAATATGGGTTCAAGTCCCATCGTCCGCACCAGCAAAGATGACAGGTTTTTTCCTGTCAAAACACTGGCTATTGCGGCCAGTTGCCGCAATGATGGTTTCATGGCCGGCGCAATCAATCCCAACAGCTTCAGCGACTCCCTCGTCATCCTGGGGGCGGCGGGACTCGTCATTCCGGGATTTGCCCGTTTTCGGATCAGTCCGGTAATCGGCTTCATTCTGGTCGGCCTGGCGGTCGGCCCGGCGGGTCTGGGGTCGCTGGTGGGCCAATATCCCTGGCTCTATCATGTCACCATTTCCAATAGAGAGGCGATCGAGCCGTTCGCGGAACTGGGCGTCATCTTATTGCTCTTTTCCATCGGGCTGGAGCTGAGTTTCCGGCGATTATGGACCATGCGTACGCAGGTGTTCGGGGTCGGCGCGGCGGAACTGATCGGCGGCGCGCTGCTCATCGCTATGGGCCTCTATTTCCTGGGCCAGCCCTATGCCGGCGCGATCGGACTGGGGCTGGCGCTTGCCCTCTCCTCCACCGCCGTCGTGTTGCCGATGGTCGGCACGCAAAGCGCAGTCGGTCGCGCGGCCTTCTCCATGCTGCTGTTCGAGGATCTGGCGCTGGTCCCGATCATCTTCATGCTGGGCGCCCTTGCCCCGTCCGTCGCGGCCAGCCCGGACGGCGCCTGGGGCGAAATGGCCAACACGCTGATGAAAGGCGGCATCACCATCGCCGTCATGCTGGTGCTCGGCCGCGTCATCCTGCCCCATGTGTTCAGCCAGGCAGCGCGGACCAAGAGCCCGGAAGTGTTTCTGGCGGCCAGCCTGCTGGTGGTCATCATATCCAGCCTGGCGACATCGATCGCCGGCCTGTCGCCGATCGTGGGCGCTCTGCTCGCCGGCCTGCTGATCGCCGAAACCGATTATCATAGCGAGGTCGAGGTGATGACTGCCCCGTTCAAGGGGCTGGCGCTGGGCGTGTTCCTGATCACCGTGGGCATGAGCCTGGACATTCGCGTCATTCTGGCCAACTGGCCCAGCCTGATGCTGGCAGTGGTCGGCGTAGTGCTGGCCAAGACGCTGGTGACAGGGGCACTGCTTTACATTTCCGGCGCGCGCAAGGGCGTGGCGCTGGAGGTCGGCGTGCTGATGTCCAGCCCGTCGGAAACCACGCTGATCGTGCTGTCGGCCGCTGCCGCCGCGCAACTGATCCTCCCCTCCACCGCCGCCTTCTGGCAAATCGTGACCGCCATCGGCCTCACCATCACACCGCTGCTGGCGCGGATCGGCCATGACATCGCCCGCCGGCTGGAAACGGCGCTGGGGGAGGAAACGGTCGAAACGACCGAGGAACATACCGAAGCAGCGGCCGTCATTATCGGCTTCGGTCGGGTGGGGCGCATGGTGTGCGACCTGCTCAAGACCCACAAGCAGCGCTTCATTGTCGTCGAATCGGACCCGGATGTCGTCGCGGAGGCGCGGCGACTGGGCTATCCGATCCTGTTCGGCGACGTCGCGCGCGCGGAGATGCTGGACCGGCTGCGTCTGGGCCATGCCCGCGCGCTGATCCTGACGATGGACGATCCGGTGCTGTCGGTGCGCGTAACCAAGCGGGTGCGGGGCTGGGTGCCCGACCTGCCGATCATTGCCCGCGCCCGTGACACCGATCATGCCGCGCAACTCTACAAGGCCGGAGCCAGCGATGCCGTGCCCGAGACGCTGGAAAGCTCGCTGCAACTGGCGGAGACGGCGCTGGTCGATCTGGGCGTAGCGATGGGGCCAGTGATCGCGTCGATCCACCAGACCCGCGAGGATCTGCGCGTCGGGATCAAGGAAGCCGCGCAGATGGAAACCGCGCCGAAATTGCGGCGGTTACGCGCAGACGAAGTACCCTAATCCCCCTCTTCGGGCGGACTAAATACCGACCAGCCGGTGCGCCGCGCCAGCATTTCCAGCGCCTGCGTGCCAAGCTGACTGTTGCCGCTGTCGTTGAGGCCGGGCGACCAGACCGCGATTGAGGCACGGCCGGGAACAATGGCCAGGATGCCGCCGCCCACGCCCGATTTGCCGGGGATGCCCACGCGAAAGGCGAAGTCGCCCGACGCATCATAATGGCCGCAGGTCAGCATCAGCGCATTGATGCGCCGTGCCCGGCTGGGCGACACCACCCTGCCCCCGTCGGGATGTCGCCCGTCCAGCATCAGGTAGCGGCCGGCAAGCGCCAGTTGGCGGCAATTCATCTCGATCGCGCATTGATGAAAATAGCTGCCCAGCACCAGATCGACCGGATGCCTGACATTGTTGAACGCGCGCATATAGTTGGCGAGCGCCATGTTGCGGAAGCCGGTCGCGGTTTCGGATGCGGCAACATCCTCGTTGATGGCGATGCTGTCGTCACCGGTCAGATAGCGCATGAAGCGCAGCATTTCGCCGATCGCCACGCGCGGTTGATGGCCACCGAGATTCACGTCGGACACGACGATGGCGCCTGCATTGATGAAGGGGTTGCGCGGAATCCCCTCCTCCCGTTCCAACTGCGTGATGGAATTGAAGGCGTTGCCGGAAGGCTCCCGCCCCACCCGGTCCCATAGCTGGTCGCCGACCTTGCCCAGCGCGAGCGTCAGGGCGAAGACCTTCGATATGGACTGGATCGAAAAGCCGGTGTCCGCGTCGCCCCCGGTCAGCATCCGTCCGTCCGCCGTCGCGATGGCGATGCCGAATTGGGCCGGATCGACCTTCGCCAGTTCGGGAATGTAGCTGGCAACCGTACCGCGATCGTCGGCAGCGGCCATGGCGGCGGTGATGTCAGTCAGGAGCGCGGGAAGATCGATGGCCATGATAGGCCTTTAGCCCAAGCTGGTACTGATGAGAAAGGCGCGATCAGTCGAGCGCGCGGTTGACCGTCGCGATACGCGCGCGGACTTCGTGCAACAGCGCGTCGAAGGACGAAACCTGCTTCGCGCCATAATGCCCGGCCGTAATATCGACATTGCCCTTCCGCCAATAGCCGTCCGGGCAGAAGATGATGAGTTTTCCCGATCGGGCATGCAGCCCCATTTCAAGCAGACTGACCGGGCTTTGCGATCCCGGTGCGAAGTAGAGGATGATGATATCCGCGCTGTCGAGCGCGGCCAGTTCCCATTCCACCTGTTGCCGGAAATTCGGGTCGCTCGCTTCCGGCTTCCACGCCGGGTTCCAGTCGGGCCGGCGCGGATTGAGGATAGCCACGCGCGCATCGGCCAGCGCCGCGATCATGTCGCGCTGCCAGTCGGTCGCCTTGCCCATGTCGATGCTGCCGCCCAGAAACAGGCGGGCGCGGTCATGGCTGGCTGGCAGCGGTTGCGGCGAGGTGACGACCACCGGTTCGGCGGCCTGCGCAGCGAGCGGTGCCGCCAGCAGCAACGATGTCAGCAACAGGCGACGCATGCCGATGGACGGCGTCATGTAGTGACGCCACCCCGCTCCATTCAGGCCGGCACGCTGGCGAGCGCAGCCTTGACCGCGTCAATGGCCGCCTGTGCCTTGTCGCCGTCGGGGCCACCGCCCTGCGCCATGTCGGGACGGCCGCCGCCGCCCTTCCCGCCCAGCGCTTCCACGCCGGCGCGGACCAGATCGACGGCGCTGAACGTGCCGGTCAGGTCGTCGGTGACGCCCACGGCAATGGTCGCGCGGCCGTCGACCACGGCCAGCACGGCGGACACCCCGCTGCCCAACGTCTTCTTGTTGCCGTCCACGATACCGCGCAATTCCTTGGGATCGAGGCCGTCGATGACCTGACCGAGGAAATCGATAGCGCCGACCTTTTCCGGCCCGGCCGCCTGTGCGGACCCGCCACCGCCAAGGGCCAGTGCCTTCTTGGCGTCGGCCAGTTCGCGTTCCAGCTTGCGGCTCTGCTCGACCAGCGCGGCGATGCGTGCGGGCACGTCGTCGGGCGAGGTCTTGAGCGCAGCAGCGGTCTGGCGCAGCTTGTCGTCGCGGTCGATCAGCCACAGACGCGCGGCTTCGCCGGTCAGCGCTTCGATCCGTCGAACGCCCGAGGAGACGGCGCTTTCCGCCACGATCTTGAACAGGGCGATATCACCGGTCGCGCGGACATGGGTGCCACCGCACAGTTCGACCGAATAGCTGTTGCCGCCCGGTTCGCCCGGCAGGCCCATGGACAGGACGCGCACTTCGTCGCCATATTTCTCGCCGAACAACGCCATGGCACCGGCCGCGATGGCATCGTCAGGGGTCATGAGGCGGGTCGTGACCTCCTCATTATGGCGGATCTGCGCGTTCACATCGGCCTCGACCTTCGCGATCTGCGCATGGGTCAGGGCTTCGGGGTGCGAGAAGTCGAAGCGCAGGCGCTCCGCCGCGACCATGCTACCCTTCTGCGTAACATGCCCGCCCAGTTCCTTGCGGAGCGCGGCGTGCAGCAGATGGGTGGCGCTATGGTTGGCGCGGATGCGGTCGCGACGCTCGACGTCTACGACGAGGTTGACCGTATCGCCGACCTTGACGCTGCCGGCGCTGATCGTCGCCTGATGCGCGTGCAAACGGCCCAAAGGCTTCGACGTATCCGCCACATCTGCGGACAGGCCGCCCAGCGAACTGATCGTGCCGGCGTCGCCATTCTGGCCACCGCTTTCGCCATAAAAGGGAGTCTGGTTGGTGATGATCGCCACGCTGTCACCAACGGTGGTGCTATCCACACGCACGCCGTCCTTGACGATGGCCAGCACTTCGCCTTCACCCTTGGTAGAGGCATACCCAACGAACTCGGTGCTGCCGAGCGTTTCGGCTATATCATACCAGATTTCGTCCGACGCCTTTTCGCCCGATCCCTTCCAGGCGGCGCGCGCGGCGGCCTTTTGTTCGGCCATGGCGGCATCGAAGCCAGCGCGGTCGACCAACAGCCCTTGAGTGCGCAGCGCATCCTCGGTCAGGTCATAGGGGAAGCCATAGGTGTCGTAGAGCTTGAACGCGGTTTCGCCCGGCAGGGTCGCCCCTTCGCCCAAATCGGCGGTCGCTTCGTCCAGCAGGCGCAGGCCGTTTTCCAGCGTCTTGCGGAACCGGGTTTCCTCGCGCAGCAGGGTTTCCTCGATCAGCGGCTGGGCGCGGACCAGTTCGGGGAAAGCGCCGCCCATTTCCGAAACGAGGCTCGACACCAGACGATACATCAGCGGGTCTTTCGCCCCGATGATATGCGCGTGACGCATGGCGCGGCGCATGATCCGGCGCAGCACATAGCCGCGGCCTTCATTGGCGGGCAGCACGCCGTCCGCGATCAGGAAGCTGGTCGAGCGCAGATGGTCCGCGATGACGCGATGGCTGGCCTGAAACTCGCCATCGGTGGCGGTCTTGGTCAGTGCGGCCGAATCCTCGATCAGCGCCTTGAACGTGTCGGTGTCATAATTGTTATGGACGCCCTGCATCACCGCCGCGATGCGCTCCAGCCCCATGCCGGTGTCGATCGACGGCTTGGGCAGTTCCGAAACGATCTCGTTCGCTTCCTGCTCATATTGCATGAAGACGAGGTTCCAGATTTCCACGAAGCGGTCGCCATCTTCTTCCGGCGAACCGGGAGGGCCACCCCAGATATGGTCGCCATGGTCGTAGAAGATTTCCGAGCAGGGACCGCAGGGACCGCTATCGCCCATCGCCCAGAAATTATCCTTGGTCGGGATGCGGATGATCTTGTGATCGGGCAGGCCGGCAATCTTCTTCCACAGGTCGAACGCCTCATCGTCCGTGTGGTAGACGGTCGCGGTCAGCTTTTCGGCGGGCAGACCCCATTCCTTGGTCAGCAAGGTCCAGGCATGGGTGATCGCCTGTTCCTTGAAATAGTCGCCGAAGCTGAAATTGCCCAGCATTTCGAAGAAGGTGTGATGGCGCGCGGTGTAGCCGACATTGTCGAGGTCGTTATGCTTGCCACCCGCGCGGACCGACTTCTGGCTCGACGTCGCAGTCTTGTAGGGGCGCGTTTCCAGACCCGTGAAGACATTCTTGAACGGCACCATGCCGGCGTTCACGAACATCAGCGTCGGGTCGTTGTGCGGCACCAGCGGCGCGGACGGAACGATGGTGTGGCCGTTGGCCCCGAAATAGTCGAGGAAAGAGCGGCGAATGTCGTTGGTCGAGGTCATGGGGGCGATTTAGTGGGAAGCGGCCCGCCGCACAAGCGGGGGATTTGGTCGTGAGGTGCCGAGAGATACCTGCTGCCGAAATGCATATTCTTATGGCTCACGTTCATTCATTCCGGCATGGAATAAGAACATCATCTTATGCAAAACCAATGTTCTTAGATGAAACTCTAAATAAATTTGTACGAACCGTAATAATAACCCGCGCCGCCCCTCCTTCTATCGAACTTACAGGCTCAAGAAGAGTGTCCGTTTCAACATTAACTTTAGTTATAAGAGAGTCATCTTCAAGAAGGCAAAAAAATGGCATTTCATCAGGTTCGGGCTCTTCATAACTTCCCACCTGAGAGAGAGATTGAGGCATCGTGAGAGCGTCAAAAAGCGTTTTGAGACGATTGTCTATATCGCCTGCGCGCAAAACGTCGCCAACCCTATCATCTCGCAAAAATAGGACTTGGATGTCGCATCCAATTTCGAGATCTCGTGTAACTAATGGAACAAAATTATAACTGCCCAATGCGTGCTTGATCGAAAGCGATTTTATTGAATTATTGTTGTGTGGACGACCAAATATTGCTGTACCGGGGCCGGGCATTTTACCTGAACTGAGAGGCTTACCAAAGCTCGAAAGATAGGGATTTATCTCCCACAAACGACGAATTTGCTTGTGAAAAATTTTTCTAATTCTCTGTTTTTCGGTAGCCCTTGCATTTTGGAGACGGCCTTTATTAGTTTCTGAAAGAACCAACCCCTGATAAGTTAATCGAAATTGCACGTTTCCTCCTAACTAAAAAATATCATCTCTCAGCCGTTCCGTACTACGTTATCGGCTCTTCAATCGACACCGGCGGTTTCGAGAACCATTGCGATCCCTGCGCCGTCATATGGAAGCAATCCTCGATGCGAACGCCCATAACGCCGGGCAGATACAGCCCCGGTTCGTTGGAAAAGCACATGCCGACGTCCAGCGTCGTCGTTTCGCCATGGACCAGGTTGACCGGTTCATGCCCTTCCATGCCGATGCCGTGGCCGGTGCGGTGGGACAGGCCGGGCAGCGCATAGCCGGGGCCATAGCCCTGTTTCTCATACCAGCCGCGCACCGCGTCATCGACCGAACCGGCGGCCGCGCCCAGTTTCGCGGCGGCGAAGGCGATCTTCTGGCCCTGCGACACGTCGTTCCAGGCCTTGCGCTGCTGCGCGCTGGGGGCCGCGCCATGGACGAAGGTGCGGCTGATGTCGGACTGGTAATCCTCTACCGTGCAGCCGCAGTCCATCAGCACCACTTCGCCCGCGCGCACCGCCTGCGGCTTGCCGGAGCCATGCGGATAGGCGGCGGCCTCGCCCAGCAGGATCAGGTTGAACTCAACCTGCCCGCCCAGTTGCTTGGTCGCGGCGCTCATCAGCGCGCCGATGTCAGCCGGGGTCATGCCGGCCTTCACTTGCGGGTAAGTCCAGCGATAGGCGGCCATGGTGACGTCGGCGGCCGTCTGCATCAGGGCGATTTCCGCCGCCGTCTTGCGCATGCGGATGGCGCGGGTGACGGGGTCTTTCACAAGGCTTGCGGCGGGCAGCACGGCCTTGAGGCCATCGACCGCGAAATAGCGGACCGTTTCCTCGATGCCGATGCGCCCCCTGACCAGCCCCTTCGCGGTCAGGAAATCGGCGATCGGGGCATAGGGGCTTTCATGCTCCTGCCAGACGCGGACCTCTGCGGGAATGGCGAGCGATTCGTCGATCGAGGGCTTCTCGAAAAAGGGGCAGACGACCAGAGGCGTGCCGCTGGCCGGGATGACCAGCGCGGTCAGGCGTTCGCTGCGATGCCAGCGGATGCCGCTATAATAGATGAGGCTGGCGCCCGGCTCGACCAGCAGCGCGTCGATGCCCTGCGCCTGCATCATCGCCTGCGCGCGGGCGAGGCGGTCGGCGCGCTCCGCCTTGCCGATCGGCGTGACGCCGCCGGTCAGGGATTTGAGCGCCTCGCCCGCTTTCTCCTGCGCGAACAGGCGCGGACTGACCAGCGATGCGGCAAGGCCGGCAGCGGCAGTGCGCAGCAGGGTACGGCGGTCTGGATGATAGAAGGTTTTGGTCATGCGGTTTCCCCGGCTGCGTCGGCCAAATGGCTAACGCAGCAGGCGTGCGATCACAACAGTCGGCGCCTCTAATCGCCAAGCAATCCGCCGGGCCTGCGCGATGTCAAGCCTTGCCATCCTTCGCCGGGACTGCGAGGGCATGTCTCAAACGGCAATATTCGGAGTCACGGCCGCATGGCGGAGCAGCTTTTTCAAACTTGGCCCAGCAGCCGGCAAATTCCGCCCATGCCGATGCTGTGGAATGACGGACTGACCCATACGATCGAGCAATATCACGCGATGAAGCTGGAGGCGCCGTCGGCGAGCATCTGGGCCTTCGACGATGCCCAACTGATCGGTCCGTGCATCCCGCCGGTCCTTCAAAGCCTGTCGGAAGACATGAAGAACGCGCTGTTTCCCGGCTACATCATCCGCAAATATGCCGATGAAAGCTATACCGGCCAGTTCCTGCAAGGCGACGGCGAGCGGCGGACGATCGACACCGCCTGGACGGTCTGGAACTATAATTGCGTCATTTACGGTCATTTCCTGCTGGAGGTGATGCCGCGCCTGCTGGTCATGCGCGCGGCGCACCGGGACGATCCGTCGCTGGCGGCGATCCCGATCATCCTGCCGTCCAATGCACCGTCCTATGCGCTGAAATGGATCAGCCTGCTGCTGCCCGACTTCCGCGTCGAAACGAAGGCGCTACAGGATGTGCTGACCGTGCGCCGGCTGCTGATCCCCGGCTGGGGCAATCGCTTCGTTTATTCCGATGTCGTCCATGACGAACTGGAATTGCTGACGGCGCCCTATCGGCAGGAAGGGGCTGAACGGAAGCGGATTTTCGTGGACCGGCGCGTCCAGTCCTATCGCATCCTGGCCAATGCCCAGGCGCTCCAGGATATCGCCGCCAATTACGGCTTTGAAAGCATCAGCCCGGAACATCTGACGCTGGAACAGCAGATCGCGCTCTTCGCGTCGGCCGACGATGTGATCGGCGAGTTTTCCAGCGCGCTGCACAACAGCATCTTTTCGCCCGCCGGATGCCGGGTGATGGCGATGAACTACATCACCGAATGCCAGTCGCGCATCGGCAATTTCCGCAGGCAGCGGGTCGGCTATATATTACCCCGCGAAGGCCCGATCGGCTTCGATCCCAGCATAAAGGGCGAACGCCATTTCGAAATCGATCCCGCCACATTCGAGCGGAAGCTGAACATCATGCTGAAGCGGCAATAGGGTCAGGCATAGGCATAAGGTCCGCCGGCGGCCAGCGCTGCCCCGTAGGCGGGCCGCGCGTGCATTTCCTCTAGCCAGCGGATCAGATGCGGGCGGCGGCTGTCCAGGCCGCCCCGCGCGCGCGACGCCTCCAGCGGAAAGCTCATCATCATGTCGGCGGCGGTGAAGCTGTCACCGGCAAAGTAGGGCCGGATCGCCAGCTCGCTTTCCAGCCAGTCGAGATGATCGTCCAGCATGCGCTGTACCGTCGGGCGCGCGGGGCGGCCGAGCAGGCCGAGCTTGCCGACGACGAGCAGCGCCAGCAGCGGCGGCATCATCGACCCTTCGGCATAATGGAGGAACTGGCGGTAGAGGATAGCGCCCTGCGCATCGGCGGGCGGGCCGAAACGATTGCCGGACCGGGCGACCAGATAATCCATGACCGCGCCCGTCTCTATCAGGCGATGACCGTCCACCTCCACCACCGGGGAGCGGCCAAGCGGATGGATCGCGCGGAGCGATGCCGGCGCACGCATTGTCTTGCGGTCGCGTTCATAACGGCGGACTTCATAGGGTTCGCCCAGTTCCTCCAGCAGCCAGAGGATGCGTTGCGAACGGCTGTTGTTCAGATGATGGACGATAATGGCCATGTTGGCTCCCATGCTGCCCGACGGTCAGGGCGTAACGCAGCATGGGAGGATTGCCAAGGCATCGCGCTGTTCCCCGGCGAAGGCCGGAGTCCAAAGCCGGGGTCCAGAGTTGTCAAGCGCGGCGTTTCGAAAACTGGACCCCGGCTTCCGCCGGGGAACAGTGTCGTGAATTTACCTTATGCGTCTTCCAACGCTTCCGCCTTCTGCTCCGCGCGGAAGGCGTGGAGCAAAGGCTCGGTATAGCCGCTGGGCTGCTCGACGCCTTCGAACACCAGCGCACGGGCGGCTTGATAGGCCAGGCTCTCCGCTTCACGCCCGCTCATCGACTGATAGAGCGGATCGCCCGCATTCTGCGCATCGACCTTTGCGGCCATCCGCTCCAGCGCGGCGTCGACCTGATCCGCCGTGCAGATGCCGTGCAGCAGCCAGTTGGCCATATGCTGCGAGGAAATGCGCAGCGTCGCGCGATCCTCCATCAGGCCGATATCGTGGATGTCGGGCACCTTGGAGCAACCGACGCCCTGATCGACCCAGCGGACGACATAGCCGAGGATACCCTGCGCATTATTGTCCAGTTCCTGCGCGATCTCCTCGTCCGAGAAGTTGCGACCGACCGCGATGGGAATGGTCAGCAATTTGTCCAGCGGGGCGATCCCCTCCGCCTTGCGCTCTTCCTGACGGGCGAAGACGTCGATGCGATGATAATGGGTCGCGTGCAGTGTCGCGGCGGTCGGCGACGGCACCCAGGCGGTGTTGGCTCCGCTCCTGGGATGGCCCGATTTCTGCTCCAGCATATCGGCCATGCGATCGGGCGCGGCCCACATGCCCTTGCCGATCTGCGCGCGGCCCGACAGGCCGCAGGCGAGGCCGATCTGGACGTTGCGGTCCTCATAGGCGGTGATCCAGTCGCTGCTCTTCATCTCACCCTTGCGGATCATCGGACCAGCCTGCATCGACGTGTGCATCTCGTCCCCGGTGCGGTCGAGGAAGCCGGTGTTGATGAAGACGATGCGACCCTTCACCGCTTCGATGCAGGCGGCGAGATTGGCCGAAGTCCGGCGCTCCTCGTCCATGACGCCGACCTTTAGCGTATGGCGCGTCATGCCCAACATGTCCTCGATCGCGTCGAACAAACGATTGGTGAAGCCGGCTTCCTGCGGCCCGTGCATCTTGGGCTTGACGATATAGACGCTACCCGCGCGGCTGTTGCCGCCCTCCCGCTTCAGGTCGTGCAGCGCGATCAGGCTGGTGACGATGCCGTCCAATATGCCTTCCGGGACTTCGTCCCCATTGGGCAGGCGGATGGCCGGATTGCTCATCAGATGGCCGACATTGCGGACGAACAGCAGGCTGCGGCCCGGCAGGGTGAAGGCGCTACCGTCCGGCGCGGTGTAGCTACGGTCAGGATTGAGCGCGCGGGTCATTTGGCTCCCGCCCTTCTCGAACGTCTCGGTCAGGTCGCCCTGCATCAGCCCCAGCCAGTTGGCATAGGCGGCAACCTTGTCCTGCGCATCGACGGCGGCGACGGAGTCCTCCAGATCACAAATGGCGGTCAGCGCGGACTCCAGAATGACGTCGGATATGCCGGCCGGATCGGTCGCGCCGATCGGGTGCGCCGTGTCGAAGACGACTTCGATATGCAGGCCATTATGGCGGAACAGCTTGCCCTTCGCACTGGTGCCGATGCACTGCGACGGATCGGCGAGAATGATGTCATCGCCCGACAGATCTGCCCAACTGCCGTTCGCCAGCGGGATCGCGTCGTCCAGAAATGCCTTGGCCCAGGCAATGACCTGCGCGCCGCGCGCGGCGTCATAGCCCTTCCCCGTCGCCGTGCCGGGAATGGCGTCAGTGCCGTAAAGCGCATCATAGAGGCTGCCCCAGCGCGCATTGGCGGCGTTCAGCAGGAAGCGGGCATTGAGGATCGGGACGACCAGTTGCGGGCCGGCCAGACGCGCGACCTCGTCATCGACATTTTCGCTGCCGATGGTGAAGGGCCCGGGTTCGGGGACCAGATAGCCGATCTCGCGCAGATAAGCCTGATAGGCGTCCGCGTCATGCGGCTGGCCCCGGCGCTGTTCGTGCCAGCTGTCGATCTGCGCCTGGAGCGTGTCGCGCTTACGCAGCAGCGCGGCGTTGTCCGGCGTAAAGCGGGCGAAGACATCAGCGGCGCCGGCCCAGAAAGCCTCGGGCGCGATGCCGGTGCCGGGCAGCGCGCGGCTGTCAATGAAATCGGCCAGCTCCTGCGCAACCTGAAGGCCAGCTTTTTCGATCATGCGGTCGGTCATGAATCCACTCCTTGATTGCGCCCTTCATAATCCCTTCGCATTATGCCGTGTAGACGCTATTATGCGAAGACAGTCATTCCTTTGGTGAACGAATATGATGGACCCCGACCATGAATTGTTCGTGACCGTCGTTGACGAGGGCGGGTTGGCGGCGGCCGGGCGGCGGCTGCATATATCGCCCGCGATGATGTCGAAACGGCTGGCGCGGCTGGAGGAGCGGCTGGGCGCGAAGCTGGTCCATCGCACCACGCGGCGGCTGGCGCTGACTCCGGCGGGCGAACGGCTCCATGCCGACCTGCGCGGCATATTGGCCGCGCTGGACGAGGCGGAGCGGCGCGTGTCGGGCGCATCGGCGATGGCGAGCGGGCCGCTGCGCATCACCGCGCCGACCTCCTTCGGACGCATGCACCTCGCCCCCTATCTCCAGCACTTCATCGATACGCATCCCAAGGTCGATTTGACGGTCGACCTGTCGGACGATTTCGCCGACCTGATCGAGAGCCGCGCGGACCTTGCCATCCGCATCACCGCCGATCCGGGGCCGGGGCTGACGGCACGGCGGCTGGCGACCAACCGGCGCATCCTCTGCGCCGCACCCGCCTATCTGGCGCAGCATGGCACGCCGCAGACGATCGCCGACCTGAAGACCCACCGCCTGCTCGCCGCCGAAGGGCAGATGCCCTGGCGGCTGGTCGGGCCGAAAGGACCGGTGAGCATCGAGGGGCGCAGCCATGTCCGCACCAACAGCAGCGAACTGGTGCGCGAACTGACGCTGGCGGGCGGCGGCATTGCGCTGCGGTCCTTATGGGACATCAGTGAGGCTTTGCTGCGCGGCGACGTGCAGCAAATTCTTCCCGCCTATGAAGGGTCGCGCGACGTCGGCCTGTTCGCGGTGCAACTGCCCCAGGCCAATCCGCCGCGCAGCATCACCGCTTTCGTCGATTTTCTTGTTACACTTTATGTCCCAATGCCGCCTTGGGAACGGACCGTCTTGCCCTAGCGGAACCGAGGCTCTAAGGCCGCGCCCATGGACGATAACACCCGCCGCGCCGCCCTCGACTATCACCGCTATCCCCAGCCCGGTAAGCTCCGCATCGAGCCGACCAAGCGCATGGTGAACCAGCGCGACCTTGCCCTGGCCTATTCGCCGGGCGTGGCCGCGCCCTGCGTCGAGATCGCTGCCGATCCGGCCAAGGCCATGGACTATACCGCGCGCGGCAATCTGGTCGCCGTCATCTCCAACGGCACGGCCGTGCTGGGCCTGGGCGCGATCGGCGCGCTGGCGTCGAAGCCGGTGATGGAGGGCAAGGCCGTCCTCTTCAAGAAATTCGCCGACATCGACGTGTTCGACATCGAAATCGACACGACCGACGCGGACGCTTTCGTGGATGCCGTTGCCCTGATGGAGCCGACCTTCGGCGGCATCAATCTGGAAGACATCAAGGCGCCTGAGTGCTTCGAAATCGAGCGTCGCCTGAAAGAACGGATGAACATTCCGGTCTTCCATGACGACCAGCATGGTACCGCGATCGTCGTCGCCGCCGCCGTGCGCAACGCGCTGGTGCTACAGGGCAAGACGCTGGCCGACGCAAAGCTCGTGACGTCGGGCGCCGGTGCCGCTGCGCTCGCCTGCGTCGACTTGCTGGTGTCGATGGGCCTGCCGATCGAAAATGTGACGATGACCGACAAGGATGGCGTCATCCATTCGGGTCGCGAAGGCATGTTGCCCAACATGGCGCGCTATGCCCGCACCACCAATGCGCGCACCCTGCCCGACGTGCTGCCGGGCGCGAACCTGTTCCTGGGCCTGTCGGCACCGGGCGTGCTGAAGGCTGAATGGCTGCCGCTGATGGCGCCCAATCCGCTGATCTTCGCGCTCGCCAATCCGGAGCCGGAAATCCGCCCGGAAGCCGCCCGCGAAGTGCGCCCCGACGCGATCATCGCCACCGGCCGGTCGGACTATCCCAACCAGGTCAACAACGTCCTGTGCTTCCCCTATATCTTCCGCGGCGCGCTGGATTGCGGCGCGACGCAGATCAACGAAGCGATGAAGGTCGCCGCAGCGGACGCGATCGCCGCCCTCGCCCGCATGCCCGCGCATGACAGCGTGGCGCAGGCTTATGGCGGCCGCAAGCTGGTGTTCGGCGCCGACTATATCATCCCGACGCCCTTCGATCCCCGCCTGATCGGCGAGATCGCTGTCGCCGTCGCCCGCGCCGCGATGGACAGCGGCGTCGCGAAGAAGACGCTGGACCTGGACGAATATAAGCGCAGCCTGACCCATCAGGCGACGCGATCGGGCCAGTTGATGCTGCCGGTGTTCGAAGCAGCGCGCGGCAGCCAGACCCGCATCGCCTATGGCGAGGGTGAGGATGACCGGGTGCTGCGCGCCATTCGCGACGCGCTGGACGAGGGCATTGCCCGCCCGACCATCGTCGCGCGCCGCCGCATCCTGGAACAGAAGCTGCCCGAACTGGGTCTGGGCTTCGAACTGGACCGCGACGTCGATGTCGTCGATCCTGAAACCGACCATCTGGTCATGGGCGAACTGGTCGAGGCCTATCGCGCGGTCGCATCACGCCGGGGCGTGCCGGCCGACGAAATATTGCGCCATGTCTATCGCCGCCCGACCATCACTGCCGCCATGCTGTTGCAGACCGGCCGCGTGGATGCCGCACTGGTCGGCGGACGCTCCGAATATTGGGGCCAGGTCGAACATGTGCTGCGCATCATCGACCGGGCGCCGGATCATAGCCGCGTCTATGCGCTGTCGGGCCTGATCCTGGACGCGGGCGCCTTGTTCATCACCGACACCCATATGGTGCCGGACCCGACGCCCGAACAGATTGCGGAAATGACGCTGGCGGCGTCGGCAGAGATCCAGCATTTCGGTCTGAAGCCACGCGTCGCGATCCTGTCCCACTCCAATTTTGGGGCGTCGCACACCGACAGCGCGCGCAAGATGCGCAAGGCTTACAAGATCGTGCGCGATGCCGCGCCCGATCTGGCGGTCGATGGCGAAATGCATGCCGATGCGGCACTCAGCCAATCTTTGCGTGAGCGCCTGATCCCCGATTCGCGGTTCGAGGGGCCGGCCAACCTGCTGGTCATGCCGAATCTCGACGCGGCCAACATCACGCTCACTGCGCTGGCGGCCTCCTCCAGCTCGCCCACGGTCGGGCCGATGCTGATGGGCCTGACCAAGCCGATCCATGTGCTGACGCCCGGCGTGACGTCGCGCGGCATCCTGAACCTGACCGCGATCGCGGCGGCGGAAGTGGCGCGGGAAGGCTGAATTTAACCTTCTGCGCCTATGCTGCCGCTGACATGGAGGCAATGGGACGAAGATGGCGGGTTTCCTGAAACGGTTCGGACCGAAGCTGGCGATCGGCGGCGTGGTGGCGATGACCGCGCTGGTCGTAGCCATCTCGGTCGACCGGCAGGCGTTCGAAGGCAGGGCCGCGCCAGAAGCGCCCGTGCCGGAAAAAGCCGCCAACGCCGCTTCCCCTGCCCCCAATTCCAGCGCTGCCAAGCCCCCCGAATTGCGCAGCGATCAGGGCATGACCGTAGATCCCCATGCCCTGCGTGTGAAGCGGGTGCTGAAGATCGACGGGCCGTTCCGCCATGGCGATTTCGCCTGGGACGAAAAAGGCGCACCGTCGACCGGCCGCATCATCGTGACCGTCGACCTGCGCGCGCAGACATTGTCGGTCTTCCGCGACGGCTATGAGATCGGCGCGGCCGTCATCCTCTATGGTGCCACCGACAAGCCCAGCCCGAAGGGCGCCTTCCCGATCACGCAGAAGATCGCGGACTATTATTCGCGCACATACAATAATGCGCCGATGCCCTTTGCCCAGCGGCTGACCAGCGACGGCGTGTTCATCCATGGCAGCGACGTCAAATGGGGCAACGCTACCCATGGCTGCATCGGCGTCCCTAAAGACTTCGCCGAAAAGCTGTTCGGCGTGACGAAGGTGGGCGACCTGGTGGTCATCACCGATGGCAAGATGCTGGATGTCAGCAAGGCGACGGTCGGTTAAGCGACCTTATTGTGGCGCATCCTCGATCGTGGGCTTGTGCCCGGCGGTCAGCGCGCTGCCGCCCGACGCCGACATGATGCACAGGATCGCGATCCACTGAAGCAGGGTCAGCCGCTCACCCAGCAAGGCAAAGCCGATCACAGCTCCCACGGCCGGCGCGGAACTGACCATCAGGCCGAACACCGGTGCCGGCAATCGCCGCATCGCCTCCATATCCAGCGAATAGGGCAAGGCGCTGGACAGGAACGCGATGGCTATGCCCAATGTCAGCACATGGGGGCTGAACAGCGCCGCCGTGTAATGAGCGACACCCACGGGCAGGATCAGGATCGCTGCAATCGCCATGCCCAAGGCGACTGCATCCCCGCCCAATGCGCCGGAAACGCGCTTGCCAGTCAGGATATAGGTGGCCCAGCAGGCCGCCGCCGCCAGGGCAAAGCCGACCCCCAGCGGATCGAGCGCCGCATCGCTGCGCAACGGCAACAGCAGCAACAACCCGCCGACCGCCGCCGCCAGCCACAGGAAATCGCGCGGCCGGCGCGATCCGAACAGAACGACGGCCAGCGGCCCGATCACTTCGATCGCGATGGCAATGCCGATCGGAATACGGGCGAATGCCTGATAGATGAGGATATTCATCAGCCCCAGCACGGCACCATAAGCCAGCAGGGACCATCGCAGGTCCGACGGGACTGCCCGTCGCCATGGCCGGCGGAACAGCAACAGCAGGATCGCGCCCAGCCCGACCCGCAAGCTGGTGATGCCATAAGCGCCGACCAGCGGAAACAAGGTTTTGGCTATCGCAGCACCCAGCGTAACCGACGTCAGCGACGCCAGCACGGCGCCGGCCCCGATGATGACCGCCCGTCCATCCTGCCCGATTTTCTCTGTCATGGCGGCGCTATAGCCGATCCCGCGACGGGCACGAACTGCAATTGATTGCAGAGCGCGGCATCGCAGGTGCAAAAATCTCATACGAATGCAGGGTTGACCAGCGCTGTCATCAGGCCCATCTGCGGGACTTCCGTATCTTTTTGCAACGCAGCATGGAGCTGGTCATGGCCACCCGCCCCCACAACGCGCATCCCGCGCTCGTCCTGTTCGCCCTGTCGGTGGGGGCGTTCGCGATCGGCACGACCGAATTTGCGGCGATGAGCCTGCTGCCCTTCTTCGCCCGCGACCTGGGCATCGACATCACCGTCGCCGGCCATGCGATCAGCGCCTATGCGCTGGGCGTGGTGGCGGGCGCGCCGGTGATCGCTGCATTCGGCGCGCGCCTGCCCCGCCGGACGCTGCTGATCGGCCTAATGGCGATGTTCGCCGTGGCCAACGCCCTGTCCGCCCTGTCGCCCAGCTATCACTGGATGCTGCTGTTCCGCTTCCTGTCCGGCGTGCCGCATGGCGCCTATTTCGGCGTCGCCGCGCTGGTCGCCGCCAGTCTGGTGCCAATCGAGAAGCGCACGCTCGCCATCGCCAAGGTCATGTCCGGCCTGACCGTCGCCACTGTACTCGGCGTGCCGGTCGCCAATTGGGTGGGTCAGGCGCTGGGCTGGCGCTCCGGCTTTTTCGTCGTGGCGGCGCTGGCCGTGGCGACGGTCACTTTGGTGGCGCTCTACGCCCCGCGCGACGCCGGCGATGCCAAGGCCAGCCCGATGCGCGAACTGACTGTGCTGGGCAAGGGGCAGGTGTGGCTGACGTTGCTGACCGGCGCGATCGGCTTTGGCGGCCTGTTCGCCGTCTACACCTATGTCGCTTCGACCATGATGGAAGTCACCCATGTGTCGGAAACCTATGTTCCGGTGATTCTGGCGATCTTCGGCATCGGCATGACGCTGGGCAATCTGATCATCGCCTGGCTGGCGGACAAGGCGCGCAACCGCACCGTCATCGGCGTGCTGCTGTGGAGCGCCGCGTCGCTGGCGCTGTTCCCGCTGATGGCCGGCAATATCTGGACGCTCAGCCTGATCGTGTTCCTGATCGGCATTGGCGGGGGCCTTGGCACGCCGCTACAGGCGCGCCTGATGGACGTGTCGGGCGATGCGCAGACGCTGGCTGCCGCGCTGCATCACAGCGCCTTCAACGTAGCCAATGCGATCGGCCCCTGGCTGGGCGGCCTGTCGATCGCAGCGGGCTATGGGTTGGTGTCGACCGGCTGGATCGGCGCAGCGCTGGCACTGGGCGGCCTCGCCGTCTTCCTGCTGGCTATCACGCTGGAACGCCGCGCGCCCGACATGATCCCGGCCGCCGCCGAATAAGCCGCTTTCCCCCGGCTAACCCGCCGGATAGAGCGGGAATATGAACGATCAGGCGAGAGAAGCGAAACTGGCGGAAACGGCGATGGCCGCCCTGCGGCGCGGCGATGTGCCGGTCGCATTGGCGGCCCTACGCGAGATGGCTAACCCGCCCCCCATGCTGCTGGCGCAAGCCTGCAACCGCAGCGGTGATCTGGATGGCGAGGCGGCGGCGCTGCGGCGCATGCTGGACGCCGACATGCGCAGCCTGCCCGCCCTGCTCGCCATGGGCCAGAATATGTTGCGACGGGGCGACGAGCGCGGCTCGATCAGCTGGTTCCGCGCTGCTTTGGCACAGGCCGCCGCCACCGGCGCGCCGCCACAACTGCAACCCTTGTTGCAGCAGGCGCAGGCCAGCATCGCGCAATCCAGTCAGCGGTTCGAGGATCATCTGACCGCCGCGATCCACGACCTGCCGTCCCTGCCGCGCATCGCCCATGCCACCGACCTGCTGCTCGGCAAACGCGACCTTTATCTGCAACAGCCCAGCATGTTCTACTTCCCCGGCCTGCCCCAGCGCGCCTTCTACGAACGTGACGAATTCGACTGGGTCGCGCCGATGGAAGCGATGACCGGCGCGATCGTCACAGAACTCGCTGCGGTGCGCGCGCAGGATGCGGACTTCGCCCCCTATGTCCAGACAGTGGCGGAACGCCCCGCGCCCAATAATCCGCTGCGCGACGATGACAGTTGGGGGGCGCTCTATTTCTGGCAAAGTGGCGCTCCGGTGGAGGAGAATGCGCGACGCTGCCCCTCGGTCATGGCCGCGCTGGCGCTGGCGCCTATTCCGGTGATCGCCGGGCGATCGCCCATGGCGCTCTGGTCGTTGCTGAAGCCCGGCACCCATATCCAACCGCATCACGGCCTGCTCAACACCCGGCTGATCTGTCACCTGCCGCTGCTGGTACCCGACGACTGCGCGCTGCGCGTGGGGGCGGAGACGCGCGCCTGGCGCAAGGGCGAGATGCTGCTGTTCGACGACAGTATCGAGCATGAAGCCTGGAACCGTAGCAGCGACACCCGCGTCGTCCTGCTGTTCGAAGTGTGGCGGCCGGAAATCAACGCGGAGGAACGCGAGGCACTGACCCGGCTGTTCCAGGCGATCGACCTGTTCGGCCCGGCGCAGGTCGATACCGGCGGCTGAGCCTTTGCAGATGCGCGTAATGTCGTTATAGGCGGGCGTAATAATATAACAGGGGATGTCCATGGCGTCATAGCTTCACGGATATCGTTCATGCCCCCTGTCATCCCCACCCAGCAGACGACCGCCCGGCCCCATAGCCTGGCCGAGGATGGCTATGCCATCGCCATCGGCTGCGCCTTCATCGCCATGGGGCTAATGCTGCTGAAGGCCGCCAATCTGGTGACCGGCGGCATGGCGGGGATCGCACTGCTCCTCTCCTACCTCATCCCCTGGTCGCCCGCCGCGCTGTTCCTGCTCATCAACATCCCCTTCTTCCTGTTCGCCGGGCGGGCGATGGGCATGGCGTTCGGCCTCAAGACCCTGTTCGCCAATGTCGCAATCATGGGCGTGGGTCTGGCCATGCCCACCGCACTCCAGATCGCGCGGGTCAGCCCCTTCTTCGCCGCGCTGTTCGGCGGCTCCATCATCGGTTTCGGCATATTGGCGATCGCCCGCCATGGCGCGGGCGTCGGCGGCGTGGGCGTGGTCGCGCTGATCCTGCAACGGCGGCGCGGCTGGAATGCCGGACGGACGCAGATGCTGTGCGATATCGCGATCCTGCTGGGATCATTGCCATTGCTCAGTTTCGAACGGTTCGGCCTGTCGGTCCTGTCCGCTGCCGCCATGAACATGGTGCTGATCGTCAATCACAGGCCGGGCCGTTATATCGGCCACTAACTTTCGCACAGCGCGTCGCCGCCGCTATCGCGCGCGCGCAGGGCGCTGGCGGCATCGCTGGCGATGCGGGGGAAGCTGACCCCCTCCAGCGATCCGCGCCCCTGACACAGGTCGGCACAGGCCATGTCGACCACGCCGGGCAGCGCGACCTGATCGCCATCATATTGGGCGACGACGATGCAGCGCCCCCCACCCTTGAAGCTCAGGATCAGCTTGTCGCCCGCGCGCCGCGCCGTGCCCTGCCCGCGGCAACTCTGATCCTCGCCGAAATTGGCCTGCAAACCGAAGCGGAAGGCCGCATCCTTGGCCGGCATGACGCATAGCAGGTCGCGCCCGGCCTCATGGCTGCGCTGATACAGGCCGACCGGCGATGTCTTGCTCGTGTCGGTGATCGCGCCGCTCTCGATCGCGGCGCGCTCCAGCCCGGACGCCGGCACGCCACCGGCATCCGGGGCAGCATCGGCCGCAACCGGTGCGCGCTGGCACCCCGCCAGCAGGATCAGGACAGCGAGGCTAGCCTGCCGCATCGACCGCAGGATCGACCAGAGTCAGGCCATCCGGCCCGACCCGGCGAAAGAAGCAGGAACGCGCACCGGTATGGCAAGTCGGGCCGGCCGGCACCGCCTTCACCCAGACCGCGTCCTGATCGCAATCGATGCGGATGTCGCGCACTTGCAGCATATGGCCGGACGTCTCGCCCTTCTTCCACAGCGACTGGCGGCTGCGCGACCAGAAATGGGCCAGCCCCGTCTCGATCGTCAGGGCCAGCGCCTGCGCATTCATATGCGCCACCATCAGCAGGTCGCCGTCCGCCGCATCCGTCACCACGGCGGTGATCAGGCCATTATCGTCATATTTGGGATTGAGGGTCAGCCCCGTGTCGCGCGCGTCGGTCATGCGCGCGCTATAGAGCATCGGGGCGAAAAGTGGGAACCGCTTTTGCATGGCGCGACACAGGAAATGCGCGCCTGTCCCCGACCGGGACAGCGCCCTTCGGATCGAGGGGGAAATATTGAAAAATGGGGCGATTGACGGGATCCGAACCCGCGACCTCCGGTACCACAAACCGGCGCTCTAACCAACTGAGCTACAACCGCCACAGGGGCCGTAGCCCCGAGAGAAGCGCCACATATGCGGCCCAATAGCAGGCGTCAAGCGCGCAATTGCCATGATATTGCAATGATGCAGATTCTCTCGTCATTTGTCGGTCGGGCGCTGAGCCGCATCTTCCCAAGGCAGGATGACAAGATCGGGCCACAGCGCCGCCCAGCGCCGCGATTTGCGTTCATAAAAGGCCCGGTCGATCAGCGTCGCATTGGCCCGGACGCAGGGCGCCAGAAAATCGTCGAGCCCAAAAGGCGCAGACAGATGCACATCATTGATCGCCACTGCCGACACGGTGGTTGGAAACGTCTTCGTGGCCCCGCGCGCCGACCGATAGGGCGGAATCGGGATGCCGAAGCGGTCGGGATACCAGAGATGCACCCGCGCCTGATTCTTGACGTCCAGCCGGATCGGCAGGTCGGCGAACAGAAGCGCCGCATGGTCCGCCGCGCGCGCCTCCCCCGCTTCGGACAGGTCGTCGGGATCGAAATAGATGATGTCGGCGTCGTCGATGCCATGCAGCGATGGGAAATCGAAACAGATGTTCCACCAGACCTGCGCCAACAGGCTGCCGGACAGCCAGACATCGGGCAGACCCAGCAGCGGCCAGCGGCGCAGCATCGGTCCGGCGACGACATGGTCCATGGCGATGCGCCGCACCGCCTGCTTCTGCGCCGCCTGCTCGATCATGCGGCGGCCGTCACGGCGCGGATGCCTGCAACTGCGCGCGCAGATTGGCGAGGATGCGTTCGGGCACGCGCGGCCGCTCCGGCGCGGCCTTGCCCTTGCGCAGCTTCTCCCGGTCCTTTTCCGGCGGATCGACGATGCGGACGCGCACCGCCGCATGGCCCTGCGCCCGGATGCCCAGTTGCTCGGCCGCGCCCCTCGACAGGTCGATTACCCGCCCGCGTCCGGCAAAGGGGCCGCGATCATTGACCCGCACCACTATGGTCCGGCCGGTGTCCAGCGCCGTCACCTCGACATAGCTGGGCAATGGCAGAGTCGTGTGGGCGCCCGTCACCCATTTGGCGCGGAACTGCTCGCCATTGGCGGTGCGATTGCCCGATTCCGATCCATACCAGCTGGCATAGCCCAGCATGTCGTAACCGGGATCGGCGGCGGGCACATAGGTGGTGCCGCGCACCGTGTAGGGCGGGCCGATCTTCACCGGCATGTCACGCACCGGGCGATAGTTGCCGCCGCCGCAGGCCGACAGCAGCAGCGCCGCCGCCAGCACCCAAACCGCCCCGATCGCCCTGCCCGCTTGTCGTCCCGTCATGCCACCTTCCTAACGCCGCGTACCGGCGCGGTCGAGGGGCGGGTTGGCGGAAGGGATGATGAACCACCATGCTCCATCGTCACCCCGGCGGCGGCGGGTATCTAAGGCGGTAGTAGAAAGAGGCGAGCCTGCTCGCGCCATCTGTTGACGGAGCGCCCGCCTGCCTGAGATGCCAGCTTCCGCTGGCATGACGATAAAGGCCGGCTAGCGACCAGAAATGGACATGTTCCCCCTCCCGTTCACGGGAGGGGGTTAGGGGGTGGGCTGGACGATGCGACAGCCCACCCCACTGCGACTAACGCGCTGCGCGCGCAAGTCTCGCTGCCCCTCCCGCGAGCGGGAGGGGAATGGCAGCAATCCACCCAAACAAACCAAAAAGAAAGAGACGAAAAGGCGCTGCCTCTTCGTCTCTTTCGCCTTTCGGCGTCTCACGGCGCGGAGGCTATGCCTCCTGTCGCCGCACCACTCTCCTGAAAACTTTCCGGCCGCGATGCCGGACGGTCATCAAACGGTGGGCGCCCGCCGATCGGCAGGCGCCGCGCCCATCAGTTGACCGAATCCTTCAGGCCCTTGCCGGCCTTGAACTTGGGCTGAGCCGAAGCCTTGATGGTCATGGTTTCGCCGGTGCGCGGGTTGCGGCCGGTCGACGCCTTGCGCTGCGAAACCGAGAAGGTGCCGAAACCGACGAGGCGGACTTCGTCGCCCTTCTTCAGCGCGCCGGTGATGGCGTCGAACACGCCTTCGACAGCCTTGGTCGCGTCATTCTTGCTGAGGCCGCTGCTTTCAGCGACTGCGCTGATCAGATCCTGCTTGTTCATGCCTTGGGAACCCCCTTGTGCTGTTTGGTTGTATTAGGAATCGCGGCGTAGGGGGCGCAATAAGGCCCGGATTCCTGCGCCTGTCAAAGGGAAAGCGACGAAGCCACCGGCTTGAACCGAAATTTGCGTCCACTGGCGCAATATGGCCGAAACCCGCGGATAGCCGCCGCTTTCTCCCTCACATCAGTGGCGCAAAGCGGGATCGCCGTCGCGCCCCGCGACATTGCTCGGCTGGGCGGCGAGGTCGTCCTCTTCCGTCCAGGCGATCGCTTCGGGCACGGACGCCAGCGCACGGGCCAGCACCTCATCGACATGAGACACCGGCACGATTTCCAGCCCTTCACGAATGTTGGCCGGAATTTCCGCTAGGTCTTTCTCATTTTCCTGCGGGATCAGCACCGTCTTGATGCCACCGCGCAGCGCCGCGAGCAGCTTCTCCTTCAGGCCGCCGATCGGCAGTACGCGGCCTCGCAAAGTGACCTCGCCAGTCATCGCCACATCCTTGTGGACGGGGATGCCGGTCAGCGTCGACACGATGGTCGTCACCATGCCGATGCCCGCCGACGGCCCGTCCTTGGGCACAGCGCCTTCGGGCAGATGGATGTGGATGTCCTTGCGATTGAAGACGCTCGGCTTGATCCCATAACCGGGCGAACGCGCCCGCACATAGGAAAAGGCGGCCTGCACCGATTCGTTCATCACTTCGCCCAGCTTGCCGGTCGTCTTGATGAGGCCCTTGCCGGGCACGGTCACGGCTTCGATCGTCAGCAGTTCGCCGCCGACTTCGGTCCAGGCCAAGCCAGTCACCGCGCCGATCTGATCCTCTTCCTCGCCCATGCCATGGCGGAATTTCCGCACGCCGGCAAAATCGGCCAGATTGTCAGGGGTTATGACGACCTTGTCATAGGCGCCCTCAAGGATCTTGCGCAGCGCCTTGCGCGCCAGACGCGCCACTTCGCGCTCCAGCGTGCGGACGCCGGCCTCGCGCGTGTAGTAGCGGATGAGGTCGCGCACGGCCTCTTCCGTCACTTCGAACTCGCCGTCCTTCAGACCATGCGCCTCGATCTGCTTGGCGATCAGGTGGCGCTGGGCGATCTCGACCTTTTCATCCTCGGTATAGCCTTCCAGCCGGATGATCTCCATGCGGTCGAGCAAAGGCTGCGGCAAATTCAACGAGTTGGCCGTCGTCACGAACATGATGTCCGAAAGGTCGACGTCGATTTCCAGATAATGGTCCTGGAACTTGCTGTTCTGTTCCGGGTCCAGCACTTCGAGCAGCGCGGACGCCGGGTCGCCCCGGAAGTCCTGCCCCAACTTGTCGATCTCATCCAACAGGAACAGCGGATTCATCGTGCCCGCCTTTTTCAGGTTGGTGACGATCTTGCCCGGCAGCGATCCGATATAGGTACGGCGATGGCCGCGAATTTCGGCTTCGTCGCGCACGCCGCCCAGCGACTGGCGCACGAATTCGCGCCCCGTCGCCTTCGCAATCGAGCGGCCCAGCGAGGTCTTGCCTACACCCGGCGGGCCGACGAGACACAGGATCGGCCCCTTCAGCTTGTTGGTGCGCGCCTGAACCGCCAGATATTCGATGATCCGGTCCTTGACCTTCTCCAGCGCGAAATGATCCTCATCGAGGATATCCTGCGCCTTCTTGAGGTCGTTCTTGACCTTGCCCTTCTTGCCCCAGGGCAGGCCGAGCAGCACGTCGAGATAGTTGCGCACGACCGTGGCTTCGGCCGACATGGGCTGCATGCCTTTGAGCTTCTTCAATTCCGCCGTCGCCTTGGCACGGGCTTCCTTGGACAGCTTGGTCTTGGCAATCTTCTCGGTCAGTTCGGCAAGCTCGTCGCCTTCCTCACCCTCGCCATTGCCCAGTTCGCGCTGGATCGCCTTCAGCTGTTCGTTGAGATAATATTCGCGCTGGGTCTTTTCCATCTGGCGCTTCACGCGGCCACGGATCTTCTTTTCGACCTGGAGCACGCCCAGTTCGCCTTCCATAAAGGCGAACACCATTTCCAGACGCTTGACCGGATCGGCCTCGACCAGCAGCGACTGCTTGTCGGACACCTTGACGTTGATGTTGGCGGACACGGCATCGGCCAGACGTCCGGCATCCTCGATCTCGCGCAACTGCACCGGCGTTTCGGCCGGCAGCTTCTTGTTGAGCTTCGCGTAATTTTCGAACTGCTCGGCGACGGAGCGCATCAGCGCGGCAGCCTCCGGCCCTTCGGCAGCAATGTCCTCGACATCGGCTACATCGGCGACCAGATAGGCCTCAAGCGCTTCCATCTTCTCCAGCCGCGCACGATGCTTGCCCTCCACCAGCACGCGCACGGTGCCGTCGGGCAGCTTCAGCAATTGCAGCACGATCGCTACGACGCCGGTATCGTAGAGCGAATCCCGGCCCGGATCATCCTCTGCCGGGTCCAGCTGCGACACGAGGAAGATTTCCTTCGATCCTTCCATCGCCGCTTCCAGCGCGGCAACGCTCTTGTCACGGCCGACAAAGAGCGGGACGATCATCTGCGGGAAGACGACGATGTCGCGCAGCGGCAGAAGGGGATATTGCACAGTCATTCAGTCTCCGGGGCCGAAGCGAAGCGGCCCTCTCCTACGGTTCATCGCCATTATGGGGATGCCCGTCGTGGCAATCAATTGCCCGTTGTCATAATGGCGCAACGATGAACCAAAGATGATGATCCACCGTCACGGCAAAATCTGCGCTCAGAACGGCAGCTTGAAGCCGGGGGGCAGCGACAGACCGGCGGTCATCTTGCCCATTTCGGCGTTGCTGACCTCGTCCGCCTTCTTGCGCGCATCATTGAACGCGGCGGTGATCAGGTCTTCCAGCATCTGCTTTTCCGACGGGGCGAGCAGGCTGTCGTCGATCGACACGCCCAGGATGCGGCCCTTGGCCGACGCCTTCACCTTCACCAGCCCGCCGCCGGCCGCGCCTTCGACTTCCAGCTTGTCCAGGCCATCCTGCGCCCGCTGCAATTCTTCCTGAACACGGGTCGCCATGCCCAAAATGTCGTTCAAATCCTTCATATCTCACGCACTCCATTGTTCGAGCTTGTCGTCCAGCTCGGCATCGGGGAAGGCCGCCATCGCCGCCTTGACCACCGGGGTTTCCAATATTTCGGCGCGGGCCGCCGCTTTCTCGGCCTGCTCCTGCTGTTGCAGGGTCGCGCCGCCGCCGCTTTCCTCGAGCCGCACGGTCCATTTCATGCCCGGCAATGCGCTATTGAGCGCCTGCGTCAGGTCACGCTTGAAGTCGCCCTGCGGCCAGTCATGGGTCAATCGCACCGCAACCTCGGGCGGATTGAGCGACACCAATGCCGCGCAATCGTTCAGATGATTGGCCAGCGATGGCTTGGTCCGATCAACCAGTGCGACCAGATCCTGCATCGTGCGGGGCAGCGCGGCGGATGGTTCGGACGGCAGCCTTGCCTGTTCGCCACCTTGCGGCGTGGGCAACCCGGTCGGCACGCCTTCGCGCAGCATCCGCGCCAGTTCGCCCGGATCGGGCATGGTCGCGGCGTGCATGACGCGCAGCAGCGCCATTTCGCAGCTTTCGATCGGCAGGACGGCGCTCGCCACCTCGTCATGCCCCTTCAGCAGTAATTGCCACAGCCTATGCAGCGGCGCGAAGCCCAGTTGCGACGCCCATTCGGCAATCGCCTCCCGCTCCTCGGCCGACTGACCGGGACTGGAGATATCGCGCCCGGCCTTCACCAAGGTCACCGCATGGGTCAGTTCCAGCAGGCCGCGCATCAACGCCAGCGGCTCGACGCCCAGCGCATATTGATCGCGCACGGCGGTGAGCAGCGCACCGGTATCGCCCTCCAGCAACAGGCCGAGCAGCCGGCGGGTGGAGCCACGATCGGACAGGCCCAGCATGTCGCGCACCTGGGTCGCCGTCACCAGCAGCGCATCATCACCCATTTCGGCATGGGCGATCGCCTGGTCGAGGATCGACAGGCCATCACGCGCGGAGCCTTCGGCCGCCTGCGCAATCAGCGCCAGCGCGTCGGCTTCGGCGGTGACGCCTTCCTTGTCGCAGATATTGGCGAAATGATTGGCCAGCATGTCAGCGGGAATGCGGCGCAGGTCGAACCGCTGACAGCGGGACAGCACCGTCACCGGCACCTTGTTCACCTCGGTCGTGGCGAACAGGAATTTCACATGCGCCGGCGGCTCCTCTAGCGTCTTCAACAGCGCGTTGAAGGCGTTTTTGGAGAGCATATGGACTTCGTCGATAATATAGATCTTGTAGCGCGCCGACACGGCGGCATAGCGCACCGCCTCGATAATCTCGCGCACATCGTCCACGCCGGTATGGCTGGCGGCGTCCATTTCCACGACGTCGATATGCCGCCCCTCGGCAATGGCGACGCAGGGCTCGCAGATACCGCACGGGTCGATGGTCGGGCCGCCCTGCCCGTCCGGGCCGACGCAATTCAGCGCCTTGGCGATCAGCCGCGCGGTGGAGGTCTTCCCCACCCCGCGCACGCCGGTCATCAGAAAAGCATGGGCCAGCCGTCCGCGCCGGATCGCATTGCCCAGAGTCTGGACCATGGCATCCTGCCCGATAAGCTCGCTGAAACTGCGCGATCGATATTTGCGCGCAAGGACGCGGTAGGGCTGCGGGGAATCGGACATGGCTTACGTCCTAGCCGCTTGCACGGCCATTGTCGAAGATGGATGCTGTTTGAAAAGTAGGAGCCGGAACGACCCGTGACGAAATCACTGTGGCTGCTTCCGTCAGGACCTGACCCGGTTCGCGACGATCACGTCCGCCCGACTCCCGGCGCGGCATATGGCGAAGTGATGACGGGATGGCAAGGGGGCTTTCACGCCCTCTCATTCCCCTCCCTCTCAGGGAGGGGTTAGGGGTGGGTGCCTCCGAAGAAGGCTCGCTACGCTCGCGACCCACCCCCGGCCCCTCCCTTAAAAGGGAGGGGAGAAAGAGAGTTTAGCTACTCCAGCCCGCTCTTCTGCGCCTTCGCGACGAAGGCCAGCGCCGCCTGCGCCGTCTCCGCGATCGCAGCCTCCGCCTTCTTCGCATCGACGGTCGGCCGGTCGAGATAGATGGCCAGGATATATTCGTCGCCCGACGGCGCATGGACCAGCGCCACGTCATTATAGGCGGTGCCGCACGTCCCGGTCTTGCTACCCGACGTCCAGCCCTGCGGCAGGCCGGCCTTGATCCGCTTGTCGCCGGTGCTGCTGGCATTGAACCAGGTGCGCAGCGTCTCGGCGCTCTCCTGCTTCATGTCGCGAAAGAAGAGCCGGCCCATCAGCCCGGCCATCGCGGCGGGCGAAGTGGTATCGCGCGGATCACCCTCGGCATTTTCATTGAGCGTCGGCTCATTGCGGTCGAGCCGCGAAACCGTATCGCCATGGGCGCGCATGAAGGCGGTCAGCCCCGCCGGCCCGCCCAGCATCGGCAGCAGCAGGTTGGCGGCGCTATTGTCGCTCACCTCGACCGCCGCCTGCGCCAGTTCACCCATGCTCATCCGGCCGCGTTTCTTGTTCTTCTTTACCACCGGGGCGTAATCGAGAATATCGTCGCCGCTGAAGGGGATCGTGCCCTCCAGCCCGAACTTGCCCGCACTCGCGCCGATCAGCACGGCGGCGGCCAGCGGCGCCTTGAACGTCGAACACATGGCGAACCGCTCATCCCGGTTGAAGCCCAGCAGCAGCGCGCCGGACTTGTCCACCAGCGCCACACCCAGCCGGCCGCCCGTTTCCTTCTCGATCTCGGCCGGGTTGCGCGCCGCTGTCAGCGCCGATTGCGGCACCAGATAGCGCGGCGCGGCCGGCATCAGCGAATCGAGCGCCCCGGTCGGCACCGGTTCCTTGGCCGGGGCCTTCTTCTTGTCGGCGGCCAGCGAAGGCGTGGCGATCAGCGCCAGCGCGGTAAAAGCGGTCAAGATTTTCATGGAAGCGGTCACATGCCCTGCATATTGTTGAATTCGCCCGGCATGCGGACGGTCAGCTGGTCCAGCTTGCCGTCCAGAACGATCTGGCAGGCCAGCCGGCTGGTGCGGGTGGCGGCGGCGGCGAGGTCGAGCATATCTTCCTCATCTTCGCTGGCGCGCGGCAGTTTCGCGAAATCATCGGCATCGACGATGACATGACAGGTGGAGCAGGCCATCTGCCCTTCGCAGGTGCCCTCCAGCGGCTGGCCGGCGCCCTGCGCTATGTCCAGCAGCACCGACCCGGCGGGTGCGTCCACATCCTGCCGTCGCTCGCCGTCGGCGCTGATGAAGGTGACCCTGGTCATGTTCTGCGTGCGCTCCCTTTGTCACGGCGCCGCTTGTACGGCTGCCGCGTCCTGCAATGCTTCTGCTGCCCTCTCCAACTCCTGCGGCGTGGTGTAGCGGCCAAAGCCGATCCGCACCGATCCGCGCGCCTGCGTATCTGTCAGCCCCAGTGCGCGCAGCACATGGCTAGGCCGCCCGGACCCGCTTGCGCAAGCGCTACCGAGCGAAAAAGCGACATTGCGGCAATGGGACAACAGTCGTGCCCCGTCGATTCCCTCGCGCCGCAGGTTGAGATTGCCGGGATAGCGGCGACTGGCTGAACCATTCAGCGTCCAGTCGGCAAACAGGGTGCGGGCTAGCAGACCAAGGCTTTCGACATGGGCGCGATCCGCCTCCGCCCGCTCCTGCATCAGCCGCGCAGCCACGCCGAACCCGGCGCAAAGCGCGGGCGACAGCGTGCCGGAGCGCAAGCCCCCTTCCTGCCCGCCGCCGTGGATCAGCGGTGCGGGGCGCACCCCTTCGCGCAGCCAGAGCGCGCCGATCCCCTTGGGTCCATGGATCTTGTGCGCGCTGATCGCCACCATGTCGCAAGTCGCCGGGATCGGCACCCGGCCATAGCCCTGCACCGCGTCGCACAGCAGCAACGCGCCTGCCGCATGCGCCAATTCCGCCAGTGCGGAGACAGGCTGAATCACGCCAATCTCGTTATTCACCAGCATTGCGACAACGAGTGAGACACCTGGAACGATCGCCTGCACAGCCGCCGCCATGTCGACCAGCCCGTCCGACCCGACCGGCAGGACCGTCACGTCGCGCCCGGTGCGGCCCATCGCTTCCGCCGTATCCAGCACCGCGGCATGTTCGGTCGCGATGGTGACGACGCCACCCGACGGCGCGCCCTGAATCGCGATGTTCAGCGCCTCGGTCGCGCCGGAGGTGAAGAGCAGCTTGCCGCCCGGCGGCAGCAACGGCGCGATGGCGTCGCGGGCGACCTCTACCTGCGCGGCGGCGGCGCGGCCCAGTCGGTGCGCGCTGTGCGGATTGGCGAACTGGTCGCGCAGCAACGGCACCATCGCGTCAAACGCTTCGGGCGCAAGTGGCGTCGTCGCCTGATAATCCAGATATATCATGATCTTGCCTTCTGCGACATGGCTGTCCATGTCGCAATAAAGCTGTCCAACTCGCTGTCGCAAGTCTGCGGACCGAAGCTGACGCGGACGACTTCGGCGGCCTCGCCGTCCCCCCAGCCCATCGCCCCGAGCACATGGCTGGTCTTGAGCGACCCGGAGGAGCAGGCGCTGCCCGCCGATACCGAAATCCCCTTCATATCGAACTGGATCAGTTGCGCACGCGCCGACAGGCCGGGCATGCGGTAACTGGCGATGGTGGGCAGGCGCGGCGCATCGCGCGCCACGATGATGCCGCCCGCCGCCTCGATCGCCGCATCCAGCCGCGCGCGCATGTCGGCGGCGCGGGGGAGCCAGTCCTCCCGCGCCTCCAGCGCCGCCGCCATGGCGAGGATCGCAGGCAGGTTTTCGGTCCCGGCGCGATAGCCCTGCTCCTGTCCGCCGCTCGGCTCGATCAGGGCCAGGTCGCGGAGCAGCAGCGCGCCGATGCCCGGCGGCCCGCCGAATTTATGCGCGCTGATCGCGATCATGTCCGCATCCGGCAGCGCCAGCTTGCCGGCGCTCTGGGCGCAATCGGCAAACAGGATGGCGCCTTTGCGGTCGATTCCATCGAGCGGCTGGATCACGCCCGTCTCATTATTGACGTGCTGGATGGCCAGCACAACGTCATCCCAGCGAAGGCTGGGATGACGAGGAGGTTGGACGATTCCCTTCCCATCCACCGCCAGCCGTTGCGCACCCTTCGTCACGCGCAGCACGGCGTCATGCTCCACAGGCGAAGTGACCACCTGCCCCGCCTTCGCGCGGGTCAGGCCGATGCCGATCGCCTCGCTCGCGCCGGAGGTGAAGATGACATGCCCGTCCCACCTCAGCGCGGCGGCCATTCGCCTGCGCGCATCCTCCAGCGCGGCGCGAGCGGCGCGGCCGTCGGCATGGGGGCTGGACGGGTTGGCCCAACTGGCCATCGCCTCCACCATCGCCGCCTGCGCGGCGGGCAGCATCGGCGTGGTAGCGGCATGATCGAGATAAATACGTGTAGCGGCCAAGCGGCATTACTCATTGATTGCGGAAATGGCGGCGGCATCTATATAGGCGGTTTGCCGCGCTGCGCCAGCGTGAAGCCGTCGCCTGCGCGCACCGATCCCCATCCCGCCACCCTGACAGGTGGCCCAGAACCATAACAGGTGCCATGCCCGACGTCATTTTCCCCGGACCCGAAGGCCGCCTCGAAGGCCGCTTCAGCCCCCCGCCCCGCCCGCGCGCGCCGGTCGCCATGATCCTGCACCCGCATCCGCAGGGCGGCGGCACGATGAACGACCGCATCACCCAGGCGCTGTACAAGACCTTCGTGAAACGCGGCTTTGCCGTTCTCCGCTTCAACTTCCGGGGCGTCGGCCGCAGCCAGGGCACGTTCGACAATGGCATCGGTGAACTGAGCGACGCCGCAGCCGCGCTCGACTGGGTGCAGAGCTTCCATCCCGAAGCACAGACGACCTGGATCGCCGGTTTCTCCTTCGGCGCGTGGATCGGCATGCAGTTGCTGATGCGCCGCCCGGAAATTCGCGGCTTCATCTCGGTTGCGCCGCCCGCCAACATGTACGACTTCTCCTTCCTCGCGCCCTGCCCCTCGTCGGGTATCATCGTGCAGGGGACGTCGGACGAAGTGGTGACGGCCAGCGCCGTGCAGAAGCTGGTGGACAAGCTGCGCACGCAGAAGGGCATCACCATCCATCATGACGAAATTCGTGGCGCGAACCATTTCTTCGAGCATGAACTCGACCAGTTGATGAAGTCGGTCGACAATTATCTCGACATGCGCCTGTCGCCGGATTCGCCGATCCGCTGATCGCCTGCATCAGGACAAACGAAAAAGGCCGCCCCGAAAGGCGGCCTTTTTCATGCCGGGAGAGGATGGAACCCGGCGGGTGGGGACTGGGTTTTGCCGGGTTCCATAGACAAGAACGACAGCCGCCCTTCGCCCTTGATTAGACGTTGGTCGAAGCTGTCGATTTTTCCGGCCAACGCCCTCTTTACCCCGCCCGATATTTTCCCGCTTGGCGCATCCGCCGGACAGGCCTAGCCGCGCCGTCATGTCCGACGCGCCCCAAAAACGCCTGATCTGGAGCCGCTATTACAGCGCCTTCATCCCAGCCGGCCCGGCCGGCCCCAGCCTTTTCGACCGGCTGAAGGCGGCCAGCGGCGCCATTGGCGGGATCGCCATCACCGGCCTGCTCTGCGGCCTGATGCTGGGCAATGGCTTGGCGCATCCGCTGCTGGTCGCACCGATGGGCGCGTCCGCCGTGCTGCTCTTCGCCGTGCCCGCCAGCCCGCTGGCCCAACCCTGGCCGGTGCTGGGCGGCAATGTCATTTCCGCGCTGGTCGGCATTTTCGTGGCAAAGGCCGTGCCCGCCCCCACCATCGCGGCCGCGCTGGCGGTGGGCGCGGCGATCGCTATCATGTCGCTGCTACGCTGCCTTCATCCGCCCGGCGGCGCGGTCGCCCTGTCCGCCGCGCTGGGCGTGAAGGGGGTGGCGAGCAGTTATATGTTCGCACTGGTGCCGGTCGGGGTGAATACGCTGCTGCTGCTGGTCGTCGCGATCCTCTTCCACCGGATCGCCGGCCATAATTATCCCCATGTCGCACCGAAAGCGCCAGCCCGCCACGGCACCGCCGATCCTGCGCCGCTGCTGCGCGCCGGTCCCAGCGATCAGGACGTCGCCGATGCGCTGAAGGGCTATGGCGACACGCTCGACGTGGATCAGGCGGACCTGCGCCAGTTGCTGGCCGACGCCGAACTGCGCGCCGCGGAACGGCTCCACGGCAGCGTTCCCTGCGCGGAAATCATGTCGCGCGACGTCATCCATGTGTCCGCCGGCCAACCCATGGTGCAGGTGCGCACGCTGATGCAGGAGCGCGGGCTGTTGTCATTGCCGGTGCTGGACGATGCCGGTCGGGTGCAGGGGATCATCGGCGCGCTGGATCTGGGCAAGGACGGGGATAGCGCCGGCGACATCGCCCGTCGCCCGCTGCTGGTCCATCCCGACACGCCCATCGCCCGGCTGATCGCCCCCCTGAGCAGCGGCGCCCGCCGCGCGGCGATCGTGGTCGATGCCGATCATCGCTTGCAAGGGCTGGTGACGCAGACCGACCTGCTCGCGTCACTGGCGCTGCGGGCTAGCGCGGCTCCAGCACCGGCAGGTCCGGCCCCGGAATCGCACTGATCGCCACATTGCCGAACATGACGAGGCCCGCCACGATCATCAGCGCCCCCCGTTTGCGGTCGCCCTTCTTCGCGATCGCGTAAATACCACCGCCCGTGAGCAACACGCCCGCAAGCATCAATATGGATAAAATCGTGCCAGCCATGGGAGATGCCATAAGCGGCAAGCTGGACGGTGGCAATTGCCTGCCGCTCCCCCTATGAGGCGCGCAGAAACGAATCACCCCTCGGTGCAGGCCCCCTTCCGGGAAGGAACACGTCTCACATGAAAATCGCCATCGCTTCCGACCATGCCGCCGTCGATCTGAAGGCGGAACTCGCCCAATGGCTGCGCGATGAAGGGCATGACGTAGACGATCTTGGTCCGGCGACTGCCGACCGCGTCGATTATCCCGATTTTGGTTACAAACTCGCGACGGCCGTGGCGTCGGGCGCAGCGGAGCGCGGCATCGCGATCTGCGGGTCGGGCATCGGCATTTCGATCGCGGTCAACCGCCACCCCGCCTGCCGCTGCGCCCTGGTAGGTGAGCCGCTGTCCGCCGCCCTTTCGCGCGAACATAATGACGCCAACGTCCTGGCCATGGGCGCCCGCCTGACCGGCGTGGACATGGCCAAGGCCTGCGTCACCGCTTTCCTCACCACCGATTTCGGCGGTGGCCGCCATGCCGGCCGCGTCGAGAAGCTCTCCCAGCCCGCGCTCTGAAAGGATCTTCGATGAGCACCGACACCCTTTCCCCCATCCGTCAGGCCGGCTTCTTCAGCGAAGACCTCGCCAGTGCCGACCCCGAAATCTTCGGCGCGATCGGCAATGAACTGAAGCGCCAGCAGGACAAGATCGAACTGATCGCGTCCGAAAACATCGTGTCGAAGGCCGTGCTGGAAGCCGCCGGTTCGATCTTCACGAATAAATATGCCGAAGGCTATCCGGGCAAGCGCTATTATGGCGGCTGCGAATATGCCGACGTGGTGGAAACGCTGGCGATCGAACGCGCCAAGCAGCTGTTCGGCGCGCAGTTCGCCAACGTCCAGCCCAATAGCGGCAGCCAGATGAACCAGGCCGTGTTCCTGGCGCTGCTCCAGCCGGGCGACGTCTTCATGGGCCTCGACCTGTCGTCGGGCGGCCACCTGACCCACGGGTCGCCGGTCAACATGTCGGGCAAGTGGTTCAAGCCGGTGGCCTATGGCGTCCGTGAAGACGACCACACCATCGACATGGACGAAGTCGCCCGCATCGCGCGCGAAAACAAGCCCAAGCTGATCATCTGCGGTGGCACGGCCTATTCGCGCGTGTGGGACTTCAAACGGTTCCGCGAAATCGCCGACGAAGTGGGCGCGTACCTGCTGGCCGACATGTCGCATTTCTCCGGCCTCGTCGCCGGCGGCGCGCACCCTTCGCCGGTGCCTTACGCCCATGTCACCACCACCACGACCCACAAGTCGCTGCGCGGTCCGCGTTCGGGCATCATCCTCAGCAATGACGAGGCGATCGCCAAGAATCTGAACAGCGCGATCTTCCCCGGCCTTCAGGGCGGCCCGCTGATGCACATCATCGCGGCCAAGGCTGTGGCTTTCAAGGAAGCGCTGACGCCTGAGTTCAAGGCTTACGCGCATCAGGTCGTCGCCAACGCCCGCGCGCTGGCCGAAACGCTGGCCGATGCCGGCCTGTCGATCGTATCGGGCGGCACCGACAATCACCTGCTGCTGGTCGACCTGCGCCCCAAGAACACCACCGGCAAGGCAGCGGAAAAGGCGCTGGATCGGGCCTACATCACCTGCAACAAGAACAACGTGCCCTTCGACACGGCCAGCCCTTTCGTGACGTCCGGTGTTCGCCTCGGCACCCCGGCCGGCACCACCCGCGGCTTCCGCGAGGAAGAATTCCGCGAAATCGGCCGCCTGATCGCGCAAGTGGTCGAAGGCCTGAACCGCAATGGCGACGAAGGCGACGGCCAGGTCGAGCAGCATGTCCGTGAAAAGGTGCTGGCCCTGACCGCGCGCTTCCCGATCTATTAAAGACTATCAAAGCCCCTCCCTTTCGGGTTTGATTAAGGCAGTGCCTCTATCGAACCTGATCGGGAGGGGCTTTTATTTGCGGAGACATTGATGCGCTGCCCTTTCTGCGCCCATGAAGACAGCCAGGTGAAGGACAGCCGGCCGACGGAAGATGGCAATGCCATCCGCCGCCGCCGCCAGTGCGAAGCGTGCGGCGCACGCTTCACCACCTTCGAACGCATCCAGTTGCGCGATATCTGGGTGGTGAAGAGCGAAGGCCGCAAGGAAGCGTTCGAGCGCGACAAGCTGGCCCGCTCCATCGGCATAGCCTGCCGAAAGCGCCCGATCGACCCCAGCCGTCTGGAAAAGCTGATCTCCGGCATCCAGCGCCAGCTGGAAACGAGCGGCGACAGCGAAGTCCCCGCCCGCGCGATCGGCGAAATGGTGATGGAGGGGCTGAAGCGCCTCGACAGCGTCGCCTATATCCGCTTCGCCAGCGTGTATAAGGACTTCACCGACGCCAAGGATTTCGAGGAATTCGCCAGTACGGTAAAGGAAGTCGGGCGGGAATAGCAGCTCCAATTCCCCCCGTTCGGTTAGAGCGAAGTCGAGAACCCAACGAAACGGCAATGTTTGAGAAAGCGCCTAACTGGCCTAACTCAAAATCCGTTCAGTTCGAGCCTGTCGAGAACCACGCGCACCATGAGTTTCTGGATCTACATCCTTCGCTGCTCCGACGGCACATATTATACCGGGCATACGGACGATCTGGAGCGGCGCATCGCCCAACATCAGATGGGCGAACTGCCGGGATATACGCATGATCGCCGTCCGGTGGAATTAGTGTTCAGCGAGACTTTCACGGATCGGATCGATGCTCTGGAACGGGAGCGACAGGTAAAAGATTGGTCGCGCAAGAAGAAAGAGGCGCTGATCCGGGGCGACTGGAACGCAGTCTCTGACGCTGCCCGTTCTCGACCACGGGTCTCGACTACGCTCGACCCTGGCTCGAACCGAACGGGAAGGCTAGAGGCTCAGCCCCTACTCAGGACGAACGGTGATAATGTGATAGAAGAAAATTCCTCCCTCCCCCCCGTCATCGTTCTGGTTCGCCCGCAACTGGGCGAGAATATCGGGAAGGCCGCACGGGCCATGCTCAATTTCGGGTTGACCGAAATGCGGCTGGTCACCCCGCGCGACGGCTGGCCCAATCCCGATGCCGGTCCGGCGGCGGCGGGCGCGGACTTCATTCTCGACAAGGCCCAGGTCTATGAGACGCTGGCCGATGCGGTTGCGGATTGCGCCCATGTCTATGCCACCACGGTGCGCAAGCGCGGCGTGACCAAGCCGGTCGTGACGCCGGAGGAAGCCGCCCGCGAAATCCATACGGCGCAGGGTCGCGCCGCCTATGTCTTCGGGCCTGAACGATCCGGGTTGGAGACGGAGGATGTCGCGGTCGCGCGCAAGATCCTCACCGTGCCGATCAACCCGGAATTCGGATCGCTCAATCTCGCGCAGGCGGTGATCCTGTGCGCCTATGAATGGTCGAAGAACGCCAGCCTCGCGCAGCCGACCGTCACGGATCTTGGCGAACCCGCACCGCAGGTCGAACTGGAAGGCATGATCGACCAGCTCAACACGCTGCTGGAAAAGGTCGGCTATTTCTTCCCGCCCGACCGTGCGCCCGCGACCAAGCTGACGCTGCGTAACCTGCTGACCAAGCCGGGCTGGAACCATCTGGAAGTGCGAACGCTGCGCGGCGTGCTGTCGCATTTGAACAGGCCGCGGGAACGCTGAACGCCTCTCTTCCCGTTCGGTTCGAGCCTGTCGAGAACCTTCACGCAAGGGTTCTCGACAGGCTCGAACCGAACGGAGATCGCTTTATCCCCGCGTCCGATCATATTCCGCCATTTCATAAGTGATCGACGCTTCGACCAGTTGTTCCCACAAGTCGGCGATCACGTCCGCCGGCGCGCCGACCCGCCGGGCCTCTGCCACCGCTTGCTCAATCACCTGCTGCTTGCGCGCCTCATCCCGCACCGCGCTGCGGTCAGGCTTGATCCGAGCGGCGGCGCGCATATGGGCGAAGCGCTGACCGAGCAGCGCGACAAGCTGGCGATCCAGTTCGTCCACGCCTGCGCGCACCTCTGTCATGCTGGTATAGCTGTCTGGGTTCATGCGCGCCGGATTTAAGCGTCGGATGCGCCCCTGTCGAGGGTTGACATAAGCCCCTCTTCTGGTCATAGGCGCGCCTTCGCAATTGGCTCCGCATCCCGGTGAAGCGGTGGCCCTGCCCCTGAAACATGGACGTAGGCGATACCGGGAGCAACATTCATCCTCCCCGAAAAGCGGGAACCGGTTTTCGGATCAGGAGGATGAACAAACGTCGTAAGCAATTCAAAGGAAGTATCATGACGAAGCGCACCAGCGCCAAGTACAAGCTCGACCGTCGCATGGGCGAGAACATTTGGGGCCGTCCCAAGTCGCCGGTCAACAAGCGCGAATATGGCCCCGGTCAGCACGGCCAGCGCCGCAAGGGCAAGATGTCGGACTACGGCATCCAGTTGCGCGCCAAGCAGAAGCTGAAGGGTTACTACGGCGACATCACCGAAAAGCAGTTCAAGAAGAACTATTTCGAAGCCAGCCGCATGAAGGGCGACACCGGCCAGAACCTGATCGGTCTGCTGGAACGCCGCCTGGACGCCGTCGTGTACCGCGCCAAGTTCGCGCCGACCATCTTCTCGGCCCGTCAGATCGTTTCGCACGGCCACATCTATGTGAACGGCGTGAAGTGCAACATTGCCTCGCGTCTGGTGAAGCCGGGCGACGAAATCACCCTGGGCAAGAAGGCGCAGGAAATGGCGCTGGTTCTGGAAGCACAGAGCCTGCCCGAGCGTGACATCCCCGACTATGTGTCGCCCGATGGCGCCACCAAGGTCACCTATGTCCGCGTGCCGACGCTGGACGAAGTGCCCTACCCGGTGAAGATGGAACCGAATCTGGTCGTCGAATTCTATTCGCGCTAATCGGTTTACCGAGCAGAGTTACAAAGAAGGGCGGCCCCGCAAGGAGCCGCCCTTCTTCTTTGGGCAATGGCCGCGAAAAGAGGGGGAAGCCACAACCTCCCCGTCCCTGTCTATTTCCCCAGAGTCGACAGGAAGTCCGCGCTCTGCTGCAACATGTCGGCCCGCGCATCGCTGTCGTTCAGATTATGGGTCAGGCCGTCATAGACGACCAGCCGGCTGCGCTTGCCCGCCCCTTGCAGCTTACCCTGCATGATCTTCGCCTGGCTGATATCGACATTATTGTCGTCCGTGCCATGGAACATCAGCACCGGCGCGCGAAAGGCGGACGCATGGTTGACGGGCGACGCCTGAACCGTGTCACTGCCTACACGTTGCTGTTCCACCAGGAAATTGCTGCTCCAGCGCGTACGACGCATCCAGTCGCCGATATCGGTAAGCGGAGCAATCGCCACGACGGCCTTGAACAGGTTGGGATCGATCGCCTGCACCTGCAAGGCCGCATACCCGCCATAGGACCAGCCGACGATCGTGAGCTTCGCGGGATCGGCAATGCCCTGCTCCACCAGCCAGCGTCCTGCATCGGCAATGTCCCCGATGGCCGTGCGCCAGGCGTGGAACGCATTGCGCATCATCCATTGTTCGCCAAAACCGGTGGAGCCGCGAAATTGCGGCTGGATGACGGCAAAACCGCGCGCCGCATAATATTGCGCCATCCAGTCGAAACCCCATTCGTCGCGGGATTCCGGACCGCCATGGGGCATGACGATGGCTGACAGCCCCTTTGCACTTTCCTTGCCCGACGGCAGGGTCAGATAGGCGGGGATGCTGGTACCGTCCGCCGCTTTGTAGCTGATCGACTGCATGGTCGCGAGCGCATGGCCAGCGAGTTCGGGTCGATCCGGCATCACAGGTGATAATTTCCGCGCAGTCCTGTCGAACAGATAATATTGGCCGGGATCGACGTCGCTGCCTGCCCAGACCAGCACCCGCTGGCCATCGCTGCTCATGTCGCCGATATGCACTGCCTTGCCGCCGAGTGCCTTACCTAGCGACTTGATCAGAGCAGCCACCTGTTCGTCGAAATAGACGGCCTGACGATGATCGGTAACGAAGCTGGCGCCGACAACGCGCTGATCACGACCAACGCGGATCAGGCCAGTGACATCCACCTGCGGATGGGCGAACAGCAGTTTCTTTTCCAGACTTGGGTCGAGCGCCACCGTGACCAGCGCGTCGCGGCCGTCCGTCTTCTCATAACCATAAGCCAGATTTTTGGCCGCATCGACCGCGACGGGGTAGAAACCGCTATTCTCCTGCACATGATAGACGGACAGGTCGCTCCATCCATTCTTGCCCTGTGGTCGATAGAGGAATTTATAATCGCCGCTGGCGTACCCCGTGCCCTTGAGATCCTGCAAGCCCATGATGCGCACCGTGCCGTGACCATCGGACACATAGTCAATCGCCTGCGACTGCGGCGTTTCGATCCGCTTGGCCGCACCGCTGCGCGTGTCGATGCGATCTACACCCAGCCCCTCCAGCCGCTTTTCGATCAGACTGCCGACCTTGGCTTCGGGCACATAGGAACGGGTCATGAGAATGGCGCCATCCTCACCCGGCAGCAGATCGACAATCTCGCCACCGCGTAAATCGAAGGACAGTGCATTTTGTCCGCGCCGCTGGCTCAACAATTTGATGTTACCGCCCGCCGCATCGACCCCGAACACATTGCTGAAGCCATAGACATCGTCGCCGTAGCGCTGCGCTCCGGAAATCTGGCAGGCAAGCCGGTCCGCCGACACCCAGTCGCACCGACTGAGATATTCCGGTTTTCCAGTGGACGATGCGACGACCTTGGGTTCTGCGTCTTCCTTCGCCTCCAGAACATAGGTTTGGGTGGCTCGCCCCGCCCCGGCCGCGACCAGCGCGATCTTTTGTCCGTCGGGTGACAGGCTGGCGGAAATCACCGTCTCCCGCGCGCCAAATGCCTTTGCAAGCGCGTCGGGCTGCCCCTGCGCCAGCGCGCCATGCGCCACACCCGTCGCCAGCAGAGCCAGCGCGGCCTTGATGATAATCGTCATCCCTCTGAAATCCCCCCCAAAACCCCGTGAATTCCTGTGGCTATGTCAAGCAGAAGGCAAAGGCAACGGCCTTGCTTGCCCTTGCCGGCGCGCAGTGGCATCACCCGCACATTCGTAAAATAAAGGGTAATACCATGCGCACTTCCATCGCGGCGATCGCCGCCATTCTTGCCCTGACAGGCTGCTCGACCGAGGGCACCGACAAGCCGGCCGCCACCACCGGCCAGCCGTCGATCGACACGATGAAGCGGTTGGTTGAAGAACTGTCCTCTGACGCCTTTGAAGGGCGTGCCCCCGGTTCGGCCGGTGAGGAAAAGACGCTGGCGCTGCTGGTGGCCGAGTTCGAGAAGCTGGGCCTGAAGCCCGGCAACAAGGGCAGCTGGTTCCAGGACGTGCCGCTGGTGGAAATCACCGCGAAAAATGTGTCGCCGCTGACCTTCACTGGCGGCAAGGCCGATGTCAGCGCCGCTTATGGCGCGGAGATGGTCGCGGGCACCTATCGCACCACGCAACAGCATATCGCGGTCAAGGACAGCCCGGTCGTCTTCGTCGGCTATGGCATCAACGCGCCTGAAAAGGGCTGGAACGACTATGCCGGGCTGGATGTGAAGGGCAAGACCGTCATCATCCTGGTCAATGATCCCGATTATGAGACGCAGGGGCTGACCGGCCCGTTCAACGGCCGCGCCATGACCTATTATGGCCGCTGGACCTACAAGTTCGAAGAAGCCGCGCGACAGGGTGCCGCCGCCGCGATCATCGTGCATGACACGGTGCCCGCCGCCTATGGCTGGAACGTCGTGCAGTCGAGCTGGACCGGCGCGCAGCATGTCGCCGACAGCGCCAATGGCAATGCCGACCAGAGCGCCGCCATCGGCTGGATCCAGAAGGACAAGGCCGCCGCCCTGTTCGCCAGCGCGGGACTGGACCTGACCGCCCAGATGGCTGCCGCCAAGAAGCCCGGCTTCAAGGCCGTGCCGCTGGCTGGGGTGAAGGCCAATCTGTCCTTCGACAATGACCTGCGCAAACATAGCTCAAAGAATGTCGTCGCCCTGCTGCCCGGCAAGACCCGGCCGGACGAATATGTGCTCTACAGCGCACATTGGGACCATCTGGGCCATTGCGAGGCGGCGCCGGACGGCGACGATATCTGCAACGGCGCGGTCGACAATGCCACCGGCACGGCTGCACTGGTCGCGCTGGCCCAGGCCAATGTGAAGGCCGGACCGACCGACCGCAGCCAGGTGTTCCTGGCAGTGACGGGCGAGGAATCGGGCCTGCTGGGTTCGGCCTATTATGGCAAGAACCCGGTCTTCCCCTTCGCCAAGACGGTGGGCGGCGTGAACATGGATGCGCTCAGCGTCGCGGGCCTCGCCAAGAATGTCGTCGTCATCGGCAAGGGCAAGTCGCAGCTCGACGCCTATCTCGACCGTGCGCTCAAGGCGCAGGACCGGGTCGCCACCACCGAACCGACCCCGGAAAAGGGCTATTATTACCGTTCCGACCATTTCAGCTTCGCCAAATATGGCCTGCCGATGCTCTATTTCGAAGGTGGCGAGGATCTGGTGAAGGGCGGCACCAAGGCGGGCATGGCCGCCGCAGAGGATTATACCAAGAACCGCTATCACGGCCCCAAGGATGAATATGATCCCAATTGGGACTGGACCGGCGTCGCCGCCGACCTGAAGCTCTATTACACCGTCGGCCGCGAACTGGCGACCACCACCGACTGGCCCAATTGGGTGGACGGCGACGAATTCCGCGCCATCCGCGACAAGGATCGGGCTGGGAAATAAGCTCCCCTTTCGGATCGTCAGCACCTGCACGAGAATAGGAATATATCCAGACAAAATATTTATACAATATTGCACATTTTAGTAACATTGCATTCTTTTGATATTTGCAAACATGACACTTCCAACGCTCATGCCATTTTGATAAATCCCATAATAATACATATGGAGCGTGTAATGGGGCAACGCATATATTTTTTGGACACTGCGCGCGCAGTTTCGATTTTACTTGGCCTCCCATTGCACGCATCCTATGCTTATTCTTCCGGCGAACCCTGGCTGATAAAATCACATGCCACGTTCGACATATTTTATGTCGTGAGCCAGTTCATTCACGGCTTTCGAATGCATGCATTCTTTCTGATTGCTGGATATTTCTCCGCATTGACTCTCTGCAGAAATGATAGCCGATGGCTGAGCAAAAGAATGGAGCGACTGGCGATACCGTTGATCGCCACGCTTTTTACGTTCAACATTGCCCAATTTCTCATTGTAAAAATGCTCAACCCAGGCGCAATTGACAGAGCCAATGAAGCGGGCAAGATCGGATCCGTCTGGTCTGCGCATATGTGGTTCCTGATTGCGATGATCTTTTACACGATTATGCTATACATTCTTCCAAAGACAGTATGGCATGACAGAAGCAGATATTACGCCAAGATTATGATAGCGCATCCATTATCGTCGCTGATCATATGCATCACGGCTATCATTTTCTGGACTTTGGGCACAAAATTTGCCCTCTCTCTTCCACCTTTTAAAATTTTCTCCGCAACGACCATGGGCATATTCCCGCTATTCAAGATAGCTTCCTACCTGCCATTCTTCACGTTCGGCGTCCTTTGCTATACATATAACGAATTGTTCGAGCGGATAACGAGATGGAACAATCTCGCCATTGGATTTAGCGTCATCGCAGTCCTACTGCACGCCCTATTGCCGTCTGGAACTGAACCTATTCTTACCGTACTTCGTATCATCCTGGCAATATTTTCTGGAATTGGCGGATCGTACTTAACCCTCGCCTTATCCAGGCGATTTCTCAATATCAAAAACGAGACAGTGTCATCTATCGTCAATGCCTCGTTCAGCATCTACCTGTTCCATCATCCCTTCATTGTAATCGGCACTGCACTCCTATCCATTATAATGGTGCCCGTCGGAATCGGCTTTCCCGCGCTGATCCTCTTCGCCCTTAGCGCAGCATGGGGGCTTCATCTGATCATCAGAAATTCACGCCTGCTTCTTTGGCTATTCAATGGAAGCGCAGAGAAGTCGTGGCGACCAACGCATATTGCGCCATCTTCCACAACATCATCATAGGTTGAGTACGAAGAGCGATCCCGCGCGAAAACCCAGAACTCGACATCCGGGGGCACAGCGGCCCCGGCCGCTGCGACGCTGGAGTATTTTGAAGTCATCTGGAACAGATGACGGCTCGCAAAATACAGAAAGCAAACAACTTTCAGGGCATGTCGCGGTTCAATCCAATCGCATCACGCCACTAATGACTCATTGCCCTGCGGGGCTGTAGGTCCAGTTCTGCGCGCCGCTGCCGTCCATCTTCGACGTTTCCGCCATCAGCAATCGCCCTTCGCGCCAATAGCGGATGCGTTGCGGATAATCATGATCGGGATTGGTGAAAGTGACGTCGCGCACACCCTGCTCGACGGCGGGGAAGATGGTCGCCGGGCCACCGTCCGGCGCGGCGTGGAGAGCAAGCGATCCGTCCGCCCCCCGCACGATCCGCATCACTTCCCAGCCGCGCAGGCTTTCCCCGCGCCCGGTCCGGCCGACGCCGATCATCGTGCCGCCGCGCGGCAGGGTCCAGACCTCCTCGCTCCACCGATCGCCGGCATTTTGCAGCCATTCGCCGGTCAGCCAGTCCGGCAGTTCGCCCGCGCGAGCCTGCGCCGACAGGGAAAGCAGCAGGGTCGCCGCGATGATCGAAATGTGTTTCCGCATGGCTTTCGCCCTCTGTCCAGACCCGGTCGGGCACGCTATGGAGCGCGCATCATTTCCCGCACTTTACGGACCGGCTTTCCCGCCGGGCAAGGATAAAAGCCATGACGTTTCGCATGCCCGCCGAATGGGCGCCGCACGACTGGACCTGGATCGGCTTTCCGACAAACCCCGCCGAATGGCCCGACGCGTTCGAGGAAGCCCGGCAACAGATCGCCGCTTTCGCCAGCGCGCTCCATGCCGATGGCAAGGGCGAAGACGTCCGTCTGGTCGTCGCCAATGATGGCGATGCGGATGCCGCGCGCGCACTGATTGCGCCCGGCGTATCGGTCATCGTCCACAAATTGGGCGACGTCTGGCTGCGTGATACCGCGCCGATCGCCGTGCTGAACGGCGCAGGCGGCAAGGCACTCGTCGATTTCGGCTTCAACGGCTGGGGCGGCAAATATCAGATGCCCGGCGACGAGGATATCGGCGCGCGGCTCGCCGCGACCACAGACCTGCCCGTTTCGACCCAGAATTGGGTGTTCGAGGGCGGTGCGATCGACACCGACGGTACCGGCCTGTTCGTGACGACCGAACAATGCCTGCTGAACCCCAACCGCAACCCGGACCTGGATCGCGGCAAGATCGAAACGCTGCTGGCAGGCGCGCTGGGCCTGTCGGACATGCTGTGGCTGGGCGACGGCCTGCTGAACGACCATACCGACGGCCATGTCGACAATCTCGCCCGTTTCGTCGCGCCGGGCAAGCTGGCGCTGCCGATCGCCACGACGCCGGATGATCCCAACGCCGCCCTCTATGCCGACGCCCGCGACCGCGCGAAGGCCCATGGCGTGGAAGTGGTCGATATCCCCTCCCCCGGTCTGGTGCTGGGGGATGGCGAGGCGATCCCGGCCAGCTACATGAATTTCTATGTCGGCAACGCCGCCGTCATCGTGCCCATCTATGGCCAGCCTAACGATCAGGCCGCGCTCGACGCCTTCCGCCCCTTCTTCCCCGGCCGGGATATTGTGGGCCTGCGCAGCGACGCCATATTGTCCGGCGGCGGCAGCTTCCATTGCTGTAGCCAGCAGATGCCCTCCATCTGAGATGAGCGCGATGCTCGCTCTGCGCGCTCTGCTTTCGGGACTCCTTGTCGCCATCATATCGGTGGTGTCCCGGCGCTATCCGGGGCTGGGCGCGTTGATCGCATCGCTCCCCCTCATTTCGGTACTGGGCATGATCTGGCTGTGGAACGACAAGCCTGATGTGGAAAATATGGCACGTCATGCGGAGGCGACATTCTATTATGTCATCCCTTCGCTGCCGATGTTCCTGCTGATCCCCATGCTGTTGCGGCGCGGCCTCCCCTTCATCCCGGCCCTGATCGCGGGTTGCGTGCTGACGATCCTGCTCTATCTCGTCACCGTCGCCATTGCCGCCCGCATCGGCATTCGCCTCTAGGAAGCGCAAAATCATGACCAAAGTCACCGTCGCCGCCCTGCAACTCGCCTTCTCGGACGACATGAACGCGAACATCGCGCTGGTCGCCGATCATGTGCGCCAGGCCGCCGCGCGCGGCGCGAAGATCATCCTGCCACCCGAACTGTTCGAAGGCCCCTATTTCTGCCGGGTCGAGGATGAGGCCCTCTTCGCCAACGCCCAGCCGACCGACGAGCATCCCGCCGTGCAGGAAATGCGCAAGCTGGCCAAGGAACTGGGCGTCTATATCCCGACCAGCTTTTTCGAACGGGATGGCCATCATCATTACAACTCGCTCGCCATGATCGATGATGAGGGCGAGATCATGGGCGTCTATCGCAAAAGCCATATTCCCGACGGGCCGGGCTATGAGGAAAAATATTATTTCCGCCCCGGCAATAGCGGCTTCAAGGTGTGGAAGACCAAGTACGGCACCATCGGCGTCGGCATATGCTGGGACCAATGGTATCCCGAAACCGCGCGCTGCATGGCGCTGATGGGCGCGGAAATGCTCTTCTACCCGACCGCCATCGGCTCCGAACCCTATGATACGGAACTGGATACCAGCCGTATGTGGCGCCGCGCGATGATCGGCCATGCCGTCAGCAACTGTATGCCGGTGATCGCCGCCAATCGCATCGGCGACGAAGAAGGCCAGCTCTTCTACGGCCACAGCTTCATCACCGACGAATGGGGTGATTTCGCCGCCGAGGCCGACGCCAAGGATCATGGCGCGCTGGTCGCGACGCTGGACCTGGCCAAGGCCCGCACCCATCGCGCTGGCATGGGCTTCTTCCGCGATCGCCGGCCTGAACTTTATGGCCGCATCGCGCAGGATATTTGATTCGAAATGACTGAACCGACCGAAGACACCGCCATCGACACGCCGGAAGAGGTTGCAGCCGAACAGCCGGGCGACCTCGGCCGGCCGCAGAAGCGCCTGCTCAAGCGGCTCTACAATGCCCGCACCGTCCCGGTGATGGTGAATGATCGCCCCTTCCTCACCTATCGGGAGGCGATGCGCTACTTGCTGTCGCTGAACGAAGAAGCCCGCGAATCCGCCTATGCCCAGATGAAGGCGCATGTCCGGGACAAGGTCCGCTAAGCGCGTGCCCCTATCCCATCATCCGTTCGTTTCGAGCGCAGTCGAGCAACCACGCCTTGCGCTGGCCGCTTCTCGACTGCGTTCGAAGCGAACGGACTAAAATTCCGGGTTGCTGGATAATGGCGGGCTCTGATCCCCACCTCTACGCACTGGCGCTGGGATCAAACCGCCCTCTATCCGCCCGCCTGACGCCCGCGCGGCTGTTGCAGGCCGCCACCGCGCTGATCGGCGAACAGGCCCGCGTCCTGCGCATCTCGCCCACTCTCTCCACCCCACCACTCGGCCCATCGGCCCGTCGCTTCGCCAATGGCGCGCTGCTGGTCGAGAGCGTGCTCTCGCCACCCGCCATGCTGGCCTTTCTCCAGACCATAGAAAATCGCCTCGGCCGCCGCCGCTATCGCCGTTGGGGCGCGCGCAGCGTCGATATCGACATCATCCTCTGGTCGGGCGGCCGCTGGGCCAGCCGCACGCTCACCATCCCCCATGCTGCCTGGCGCGGGCGCAGCTTCGTGCTGACCCCGCTGCTCGCCGTCACCCCCGACTGGCGCGACCCGCGCACCGGCCTTTCCGTCCGCCATTTGCACGCACGCCTACAAAAAGCCGCACGCCAAGGTTGACCATCCGGCTCGCCGCCTTTAGGGCGACCTCCACCGCTTCGGGGGTCCATAGCTCAGTCGGTAGAGCAACTGACTTTTAATCAGTAGGTCGCTGGTTCGAGCCCAGCTGGACTCACCATTCGAGCCCTTGTTATATAAGGGTTTTTCATAGGCAAGCGGGTCGCGTTTCTACAAACGTTTCGACACACATTTCTACAAATTCGGCCTGGTCGCGTGCTGTTCCGCGTGATTCTGCGCCCCATTCACCCACCGTCCCCATCATCGGCCAGGCCGCGGATGGCGTCCGAAAGTTCGTCCAGAACCTGCAAATAGTGGCTGCATCGAGTGCGTTCGTTTCTGGACAGTCTGTGGTTTCTGGCCCGGCGCGCATATTTCTCGCGAAGTTCAGCCGCCTTCCTTGCCTCATCGCTCACCTTCATAGGCCGGTTTCCTTCAGTCATCCCAATGACCCCTTGCGCCATCCACAACCATGCCAAACGCGATAAACGGCGCGGCGATGACATAGGCGAGGGTGGCAAGGGCAAACATCGGCACAAAGAAAATGGCGATGCTCAGCCTATGCAGGAAGCGCCCGCTCATTGCCCCGCGCCCTCGCCCACAATCTGGCGCTGAATGTCAGCTTTCATCTGCAATAAATCCTGCTGATATTTGAACCCGGTTTCGGTGAAATTCTGACCCAGCAGCCTTGTCGCCTCAGCAAGATCATCCTCAACATGGGATAGCTTGGTAAGCAGCGCCATCTTATCGGCGGGGACATCGCGGCTGGCCGCAAAAGCCTTCATGTCGACCAATGCCGGGCGCTG
>NZ_JAVTIV010000012.1:0-119670 GCF_031843765.1 Sphingobium sp. WCS2017Hpa-17 | reverse complement strand
CGGACAGCGAGCCGCAGGTCTATGGCCTGGGCATGAAGGAATTGTGGGACATCGACCCGGCGCTGCATCAGCCGGGGCTGGTGATCCATTCGCAGGGCTGGCCGCTGACCGATGCCTATGGCGGCGGGTTCCTGTATCATCAGGCCAATGGGCAGGTGGCGTTGGGCTTCGTGGTGGGGCTGGGCTATCGAAACCCGCATCTCTATCCGTTCGAGGAGTTCCAGCGCTGGAAGCAGCATCCGGAAATCCGCAAGTTTCTGGAGGGCGGGCGCCGGGTGTCCTATGGCGCGCGGGCGATCAATGAGGGCGGCTGGCAGTCGATCCCGACTTTGGCCTTCCCCGGCGGCGCGCTGATCGGTTGTTCGGCGGGCTTCGTGAACGTGCCGCGGATCAAGGGCACGCATACGGCGATGAAGTCGGGTATGCTGGCGGCCGAGGCGGCGTTCGCGGCGGTGCAGGCGGATCGTTCGGGCGATGTGCTGGGCGATTATGAGGCCAATCTGCGGTCGAGCTGGATCGCGAGCGAATTGCAGCTGGTGAAGAATGCCGAGCCGTTGCTCAGCAAGTTCGGCAACACGCTGGGCACGCTGCTGGCGGGCATCGACATGTGGATGCGCACGCTGAAGATCGGCCTGCCCTTCACGATGAAGCACAAGCCGGACAATGAGAAGATCTGGCCCAAGGAGGCTTGCGCGAAGATCGCCTATCCCAAGCCCGATGGCGTGATCAGCTTCGACCGGCTGTCATCGGTGTTTCTGAGCAATACCAATCATGAGGAAGACCAGCCGGTCCATCTGCAACTGAAAGACCCGGCGGTTCCGATCGCCTATAACCTGCCCCTTTATGACGAGCCGGCGCAGCGTTATTGTCCGGCCGGCGTCTATGAGGTGGTGGGGCAGGAAGAAGGGCTTCCCAAATTCCAGATCAACGCGCAGAATTGCGTGCATTGCAAGACGTGCGACATCAAGGACCCGACCCAGAATATCAACTGGGTCGTGCCCGAAGGCGGTGGAGGACCGAACTATCCCAATATGTAAGCGCCTGATCCTTTTGTCCCTTCTGGCGACGCCGACCGTGGCCGGGGCGTCGGTCGAGCCGGACGGGGCACTGCATGCCTATGTACGCGCGCGACTGGCGGACAGCGACGGTGCGCTGATGCTGGCGGTGGCCAACTATCGCGCGGCGCTGAAGCAGGACCCGGCGCGGATCGAGATTGCGCGCCGTTCCTATGCACAGGCGATGGAGAGCGGCGACAGGCTGCTGGCGCAGCAGTCGGCGGCCTTGCTGGATGCGGCGGGCGCCCTGCCACGCGACGGCACGTTGCTGCGGATCGGCGACGCGCTGACCGCGAAGGATTGGGCCGGTGCGCAGGCGATGACCGACCGAATGGTGGAAGAAGGCAATTTCGCCTTTCTGGCGCCGATCATCCGTAGCTGGATTTCGCTGGGTGAGGGCCAATATGCGCCGCCGGTGATCGACGGAAAGGATCGGTTCGCGGCGCTGGGGCTGCGCTATGCCGATGAACATATAGCGTTTCAGGCGCTGGCGCGGCGGGATGTAGCGGCGGCGGTGCCGGCGATCCGCCGCGCGCTCGCGATCCGCAGCGGCGATGGCGCGACGTTGCGGATCGCCTTTGCCGGACAGTTGGCGGCGCGCGGCGCCCAGACGGAGGCGCTGGTGCTATTACCGGTCGGCAGCGCCAATTTCGCGCGGGCGCGGGCGGATATCGAGAAGGGCAAGCTGCCCAAAGTTTTGCGCGCGGCGACGACGCCGGCGCAGGGCTTTGCAAGGCTGCTGTCGCGACTGGCAGTGGATGTGTCGTCCGATGCGAGCGCGTCGCCGCTGGGCCTGCGGCTGGCGCGGATCGCGACCTTTGCCGATCCGGATGGTGCGGACATCCATATCGTCGCGGCGCGGCTACTGACGGCGCAGGATCATGCGGCAGGTGGCGCGGCCGAGGCGAGCAAGGTACCGGCGCAGGGCTGGTATGGCGCCGTGGCGCAGGCCGAACTGATCGACGCGCTGGCGGCGGCCGGCGATATGGATGGCGCCCTGACACTGGCGCGGGCGCAGGCGGCGGAACCGGGCGCGGAGGCGGAACGGCAGGTGCGGTTGGGGCGATTGCTGGCGCAGAAACAGGATTTCGACGGGGCAGCGGCGGCCTTCCGCGCGGCGCAGGCTGGCTATGCGCCGGACCAGATGCCCTGGACGCTGCTGCTGTTCGAGGGTAGCGCGCTGGAACAGGGCAAGCGCTGGGACGAGGCGCGCGCCGTGCTGGAACGGGCGGCGACGATGGCGCCCAACGAGCCGGTGATCCTCAACTATCTGGGCTATGCGCAGATCGAGCGGCGGCAGAATGTCGAGCAGGCGCTGGCATTGCTGAAGAAGGCGAGCGCGCTGAAGCCGCAGGATGCTTCCATCACGGATTCGCTGGGCTGGGCGCAGTTCGTGACCGGCAATGTCGATGCAGCGGTGCCGGTGCTGGAGCGGGCCGCGGCGGCGGCGCCGACCGACAGTACGATCAACGAACATCTGGGCGATGCGCTATGGGTCGCCGGGCGCCGTTATGAAGCGCGCTATGCCTGGGCCGCCGCGTCGGTCTTTGCCGAGGGCGATGTGGCCGAACGGCTGGCGGCGAAACGCAAAGAAGGAATGAAGCCCGAATATGCCGCACCCTGATACGGCACCCCTTACGGAAATCGCTTATGCCAAGGTCAATGTCGCGCTGCATGTCCGCGCGCGGCGGGATGATGGCTATCATGCGCTGGAAAGCCTGTTCGTCTTTGCCGAGCATGGCGATGTGGTGCAGGGATGGGCGAGCGAGGACGGGGCGATCGACCTGACCATCGACGGCCCGTTCGGCGCGGCGCTGGATGCGGGCGCGGACAACCTGGTGGTGCGGGCGGCGCGGGCGTTGCAGGCCTATCTGGGGACAGAGCGCGGTGCGGCGATCCGGCTGACGAAATATTTGCCGGTGGCGTCCGGCATTGGCGGAGGATCGGCGGATGCGGCCGCGACGTTGCGCCTGCTGGCGCGGTTGTGGGATGTGCGGATCGAACCGCAGGAACTGGCCGGGCTGGCGCTGGACCTGGGGTCGGATGTGCCGGCCTGTGTTGCGAGCCTGACCCAGATGGTCACGGGGCGCGGCGAGGCACTGGCCCGGCACGCGGTCGAGGGGCTGGAGGGGCTGCCGATGCTGCTGGTCAATCCGGGCGTCGGGGTATCGACGGCACAGGTCTTTGCCGGGTGGGATCGGATGGATCGCGGGGCGCTGGATGCCGATAGCCTGGACGTCCTTTGCGCCGATGGCCGCAACGATCTGGAGGCGCCGGCTTTGGCGGTGGCGCCGGTGATCGGGGAGGTATTGGCGATGCTGGCGGCGCAGGAGGATGTGCTGCTGGCGCGCATGTCGGGATCGGGCGCGACCTGCTTTGCGCTGTTTCGCAGTGAGGCGGCCATGGCTGCGGCGGCGCGGGCGGTGGCGGAGGCTCACGACGATTGGTGGACAATGGAAACGCGGATCAGGAGCGCATGAACGAAGCCTATCAGCAGATTGACGGCGGCGGGCTGGACCTGCTGATCGTCGGGGACCACGCCTCTGCCCATGTGCCGCAGGATATCGAACTGGGCATTGCGCCCGCCTTGCTGCGCGAGCATATTGCGATCGATATCGGCGTGGCGGAAGTCAGCCGGTTGCTGGCGGCGCAACTGGGGGCGACGGCGATATTGGGCGGTGTGTCGCGACTGGTGATCGACCTCAATCGCGAAGAGGATGCGCCGGGCCTGTTGCCGGTGATGAGTGATGGCCATGCCATTCCCGGCAATCGCGACACGGATCTGAAGGACCGGATGACGCGGTTCCATCATCCCTATCATCATCGGGTGGCGCAAGTGCTGGAGGGAATGACATCGCCCTTCATCCTGTCGGTGCATAGTTTTACGCCGAAGCTGGCGAGCGATCCCGACCAGCAGCGACCATGGGAGATCGGCGTGCTGTATAATCAGGATGACCGGGCGGCGCGGATCGCCATTCCGATGCTGGAGGCGGCGGGGCTGACGGTCGGCGATCAGTTGCCCTATGCCGGGACGTTGCTCAATGCGACGATGAACCGCCATGCCGAGGCCAATGGCATTCCCTATCTGGGGGTGGAGATGCGGCAGGATCTGGTCGGGGACGCTGCCGGGCAGGCGCGTTTCGCGTCGATATTGGGACCGGTGGCGCTGGCGTGCAGGAGTGCATTGGCATGAAGCGGATCGGGGGCATTTTGGTGGTGCTGGCGACATTGACTGGCTGTGGCGAACAGGCGCCATCGGCGCAGCGGCAGGCCGGAGCGACGGCTCAGGCCGAGCCGGTCGATGACGGCAAGGCGGATTGTGCGCTCGGCGGATCGCATGAATGGGTGCATGATTGCGCGGTCGAGCGGGCAGGCAAGATGCTGACACTGCGGCATCCCGATGGCGGGTTCCGGCGCTTTCGTGTGCTGGACGACGGACGCGGGCTGGAGGCGGCGGATGGCGCGGAGGCGGCGAAGCTGACGATATTGGACGACAAGCGGATCGAGGTGGTGGCGGGGAGCGACCGATACCGCCTGCCGGCGCAGATCGGCGCGACCAGAAGGCCATGAACGGCGGGCCGATCCTGACGGCGGCGCAGATGCGTGCGGCGGAGCAGGCGGCCTTTGATGCGGGCGTCGACGATTATGGGCTGATGGAGACGGCCGGCGCAGCAGCGGCGGAGATCATCTGGCGCGCGGGGCATCGGCGCGACACGCTGATCCTGTGCGGGCCGGGCAATAATGGCGGCGACGGCTATGTGATCGCGCGGCTGCTGCGTGAGCGGGGCGTGGCGGTGCGGGTGGCTGCGCTGGGCGAGAGCCGGACGGTGTCGAGCCAGCGGGCGCGGGCGGCGTGGGACGGGCCGGTCGAGGATATGATGCGCGCAGCGCCGGCGACCCAACTGGTCGATGCGCTGTTCGGCACCGGATTGACGCGCGGGCTGAACGAGGCGGTGGCGGGGCGGCTGTGCGAACTGGTCGGGGCGGCGACGATCAGCCATGCGGTGGACCTGCCGAGCGGGGTGGATACGGACAGCGGGGCGCTGCTGTCCGCCGTGCCGCACTTTGGAACCTGTCTTGCGCTGGGGGCGTGGAAGCCGGCCCATCTGTTGCAGCCGGCGGCGCGCCATATGGGCCGGCTGGTGCTGGCGGATATCGGGATTGCGGTGCCGAGCGCGGTGCATGGGTTGGGGTCGCCCAGATTGTCCGCGCCGGGTAGCGATGCGCATAAATATAAGCGTGGACTGGTGACGGTGGTGGCTGGCGACATGGCCGGGGCTGCTTGTCTGTCGGCTGAGGCGGCGGCGCGATCGGGGGCGGGCTATGTCAGATTGATTGCCGATGCGGCGGTTCCGGGCCTGAGCCATGCGATCGTGCGGAGCGGGGCGCTGGATTTCGATCGGGCGAAAGCGGTGCTGGTCGGGCCTGGGCTGGGGCGTGATCCTGCCGCGTGGGAGAAGCTGGTCGCGGCGGCCAGCGCGGATGTGCCCTATGTCGCCGATGCCGATGCCCTGTGGCTGTTCGCGGACATGGGTTTTGGTGAATTGCAGAGGCCGGCGATCATGACGCCGCATGAGGGCGAGTTTGCGCGGTTGTTCGGCGATTTGTCCGGCAGTAAGATCGATCGGGCAATCGCGGCGGCGGCTCGCAGCGGTAGCGTCATCATCTACAAGGGCGCGGATAGCGTAATCGCTGCGCCGGATGGCCGGGCGGCGGTGGCGAGCGGGGCTTCGCCCTGGCTGTCGACGGCAGGGACCGGGGATGTGCTGGCGGGACTGGCGGCCGGACGGCTGGCGGTGACGGGCGATCCATTCCGCGCGGCATGTGAGGCGGTGTGGCTGCATGGCGAGGTGGCGCGGCGGGCTGGGCCGGCTTTTGTCGCGGATGATTTGCTTGGCGCGCTGCCAGCGGCTATCGCCGCGCGATTGTGACAGACAGCGACCCAGATACCATCATCCGCATCGCCGCCAAGGGCGACGGCATCACGGCCGACGGCCGCCATTTCCCGCTGACCGCGCCGGGCGACCGGATCGGGCCGGACGGCAGCATCGTGTTCGGCATCCACCATGTCGAGCCGCCCTGCCGGCACTTCCCGGCCTGTGGCGGATGCCAGATCCAGCAGCTGGACGATGAAAGCTATGCCGATTTCGTGACCGGGCGTGTGGTGGGCGCCTTGGCGGGACAGGGCGTGGTGCCCGGCGCCGTGTTGCCGCCGCATGTTTCGCCGCCCATGACGCGGCGGCGGGCTTCGCTGCGGGCGGCGCGATCGGGCAGGCGCGTGACCATCGGCTTTGCCGAGGAGGGCAGCCACAAGCTGATCGACCTCGACATGTGTTCGGTGCTGGACCCGAAGCTGTTCGGATTGCTCGCGCCTTTGCGGGGGCTGCTGGCGACGATCCTGCCGGACAAGCGGGCAGCGCATGTGCGCATGTCGCTGACCGATCAGGGCGTGGACCTGCTGCTGGAGGGCGTGAAGGTCGAGGGGCTTAGCGCGGACGAAGCGCTGGGCGATTTTGCGCAGCGCCATGGGCTGGCGCGGCTGACCATCGATGAAGGGGACGGGCCGCAGACGCGCTGGGAGCCGGAAGCGGTGACGGTCAGTTTTGGCGGCGTGCCGGTGGGTTTTCCGCCCTTCTCCTTCCTGCAAGCCACGCCCGACGGCGAGGCGGCGCTGGTGGGCGCGGTGCGCGATGCGCTGCCGGAAACCGGCGCGATCGCTGACCTGTTTGCCGGGCTTGGCACTTTTGCGCTGGCGCTGGGCGACAAGCGGCCGGTCTATGCCGGGGAAGGCGCGCGCGATGCGATCCTGGCGCTCAAGCAGGCTGGCGCGCGGGCGCAGCGGCGAATGGTGGTGGATCATCGCGACCTGTTCCGCCGGCCGCTGATGCCCGAGGAACTGAACCGCTTTGCCGTCGTGGTGCTCGATCCGCCGCGCGCGGGGGCGAAGGAGCAGGTGCTGCAACTGGCGGCCTCGAGCGTGCCGGTGATCGCTTATGTCTCCTGCAATCCCGCCAGCTTTGCGCGCGACGCCGTGCATCTGACGGCGGCGGGATATCGGCTGGATAGCGTGAAGCCTGTGGGGCAGTTCCGCTGGACCACCCATGTCGAACTGGTGGGCATCTTTCGCAGATAAGAAAAATCCCTCGCCGCAAAGGGGAAGCGGCGAGGGACTTAATCCTCTCTTGCGAGGCGGTTAGCCCAGCTTGATGACGTTTGCGCGACGGCGGGCCGGCAGCACTTCGGTATAGAGGCTGGCCATCGGCTCATCCTCCACCTCGATCGTCGCTTCCGACGTGAAGCCGTTGAAACCGGTGCGCATCGCCGCGCCATAGGCGCCGAGCATGCCGATTTCGATATAGTCGCCGACCTTCACGTCAGCAGGGAGCATGAAGGGGCCGACCATATGGTCCATGTCGTCGCAGGTCGGGCCGTAGAAGGAGAAACCAGTCAGTTCCTCCTCGCTCTCTTCCTCACGCAGAAGAGCTACGGGGAAACGCCAGCCGATATGCGCGGCGTCAAACAGCGCGCCATAGGCACCGTCGGTGATGTAGAGTTCGTTGCCACGGCGGCGTTCGACGCGGACGACGACCGAGCTGTACTCGGCCGACAGCGCACGGCCGGGTTCGCACCACAGTTCCGACGAATAGCTGACCGGCAGGCTTTCAAAGCCACGGTGGATCGCTTCGAAATAATTTTCGAGCGCGACCGGTTCCATGCCCGGATAGATGGACGGGAAGCCGCCGCCGACATCGATGATGTCGACCGTGACCGCCGCGTCCACGATGGCGGTGCGCACGCGCTCGATCGCATCGCTATAGGCCTGCGGGCTCATCGCCTGGCTACCGACATGGAAGCAGATGCCCAGCGCATCGGCGGCCTGACGGGTGGCCATCAGCAGTTCGCGGGTTTCGCCCAGTTCCGCGCCGAACTTCGAGGCGAGGCTGAGTTCCGAATGTTCGGACGAGACGCGCAGGCGAACGCACAATTCCAGATCGGTCGCATCATTCGTGGCGCGCATGATCTTTTCCAGCTCGTCGATCGTGTCGAGCGAGAAGGTGCGCACGCCATAGTCATGATAAGCCAGCGCGATCGCTTCTTCGGCCTTCACCGGGTGCATGAAGCAGAGCTTGACGCCCTCTTCCCCAGCCAGCGTCTCGGCGACCAGGCGCACTTCGGCGATCGAGGCCACGTCGAAATGCGTGATGCCCGATGCGAACAGCGTGCGGATCAGATCGGGAGACGGATTCGCCTTGACCGCATAGAGCGAGCGACCCGGAAACTTCTCCGTAAAGAAGCGGGCGGCCCGAGCGGCGGCTTCGGGGCGAATCAGCGTTACCGGTGCTGCCGGTTTGAGGGCGGTTGCTACCCCCAGCGCGCTAGGATGCTTGTGCAATTCAAGGGACCTCCAGTGTAGTTCAGGGCGAAAAGCTGCCTTGCGGTGGAAGTCCCATGGGGCAGCGGACGGTCGATATATGCGGAGGGGTCCCCCCTGTAAAGCGCGCATCTCAAATTTGTTGCGCGCCCTGCTATGAACCGTGCTGGAGCTTAGGTGAGATGTTGAAAAGAAAGGAAATTTCTATCGGACGGAAGATGCTTTCCGCCCGATTAACGCATGCCATCAGGCGTTTGGCCGCCCGAAATCAGGACAGGCGAGTCTTAAAATCGTCATAGGAAAAGGATCGGATTTCCGTGAGTTGATCGGATTCGCTATTCCAAAGCCAGATCGCGGGCAGAGGCACGCCGTTGAAGGTGTTGGTCTTCACCATCGAATAATGGGCCTGATCGAGGAACGCGATGCGGGCGCCCGGTTCCGCGCCGCCGGGGACGCGATAGTCGCCGATAATATCGCCCGCGAGGCAGGAGGGGCCGCCAAGGCGCGTGACAAGGCCTTCCTCCGGTTCATGCAGCATGGCGGGGCGATAGGGCGCCTCGATCACGTCCGGCATGTGACAGGTGGCGCTGATGTCGGTGATGGCGACGGGCATGCCATTGTCGATGACGTCGAGGATTTCGCCGATCAGGATGCCAGCGTCCAGCGCCATGGCTTCACCGGGTTCGATATAGAGTTCGAGACCGGTCTGCGCCTTGATCCGCTGGAGGAAGGCGATAAGGTCATCGACCTGATAATCGGCGCGGGTGACATGGTGGCCGCCGCCGAAATTGAGCCATTTCAGGCCGACGACATGGGGCATGACATGGGGTTCGATCGCCGCCCATGTGCGCTCCAGCGGGCCGAGATCCTGTTCGCAAAGATTATGGATATGGAGGCCGTCGACACCTTCCAGATGCTCCGCGCGGAGTTGGTCGACCGGGAAGCCGAGGCGGCTATGCGGTTGCGACGGGTCATATTTGGGCACTTCCCCCTCCGGATTGAGGGGGTTGAGACGCAGGCCGATGTCGAAGACGCGGCCATCGGCGCGGGCAGCGTCGATCACCGGCTTCATGCGGGCGATCTGGCCGGGGCTGTTGAAGATGACATGGTCGGAAATCTTGAGGATTTCGGCCAGGTCGGCGGGTTTGTAGGCGGCGCAATAGGTGGCGACTTCGCCCCGATATTCCTCGCGGCCGAGGCGCGCTTCATAGATGCCCGAGGCGCAGACGCCGTCGAGATATTCGCCGACGACGCCGCCCAGCGACCACATGGAAAAGGCCTTGAGCGCACCCAGCACCTTGATGCCGGCGCGGTCGCCTATGTCGCGCAGGACGGCGAGGTTGCGGCGCACCGCGGCCTCATCCACCACGAAGGCGGGCGAGGGGACGCGGTACAGGTCGAAATGGGCGAAAGCGGCGGGATCGCCGGCGCGGGTTTCCATGGGGCATGTCCTTCGCCACACCGTCACCCCAGCGAAGGCTGGGGTCTCACTTTCTTGTGGCGTAACGGAAGAAAAGGGAGATCCCAGCCTGCGCTGGGATGACGATCATGTTTAGAAGTCGAGCGGCGCGTCCAGTTCCTTTACCTGCCAGGGCAGGCCGTGCTTGTTGAGCATGTCCATGAAGGGATCGGGATTAAACTGTTCGATGTTGAACACGCCTTCACCCTTCCATGCGCCGGTCAGCATCATGGCTGCACCGATCATCGCGGGGACGCCGGTGGTGTAGCTGACCGCCTGATTGCCGGTCTCGGCATAGGCATCTTCATGGTCGCAGACCTGATAGATGTAGACGGTCTTTTCCTGACCGTCCTTCTGGCCCGTGGCGATGTCGCCGATATTGGTCTTGCCCTTCGTGGTGGAGCCAAGGCTGGACGGTTCGGGGAGGACGGCCTTCAGGAACTGGAGCGGGATGATTTCCTGACCATTGTAGATGACCGGATCGATGCGGGTCATGCCGACATTCTGGAGGACTTCCAAATGCTTGAGGTACGCGTCGCCGAAGGTCATCCAGAAGCGGATGCGCTGGATTTCGGGATAGTGGGTGGCGAGGCTTTCCAGTTCCTCATGGTACATGAGGTACATGTTCTTCGGCCCGACCTGATCGAAGTCGAACTCCTGCTTGTGGCTGAGCGCAGGCCCTTCGACCCATGCGCCGTTCGCCCAGTGCCGCGACGGGGCGGTCACTTCGCGGATGTTGATTTCCGGGTTGAAGTTGGTCGCGAAATGCTGGCCATGATCGCCGCCGTTGCAGTCGAGAATGTCGAGCGTGTCGATCGTGTCGAGCAGATGCTTCTTGATATAGGAGGCGAAGACGCTGGTGACGCCGGGGTCGAAGCCTGAACCCAGAAGGGCCATGATGCCCGCTTCCTTGAAGCGATCCTGATAGGCCCACTGCCAGCTATATTCGAACTTGGCGGTGTCGCGCGGTTCGTAGTTCGCCGTGTCGAGATAGTCGGTCTTGGTCGCGAGGCAGGCGTCCATGATCGCCAGATCCTGATAGGGAAGCGCCAGGTTCACGACCAGCTTGGGCTGGACCTTTTCGATCAGCGCGATCGTCTCTTCGACATTGTCGGCATCGACCTGCGCGACGTCGATGGTCACGCCGGTGCGGGCCTTCACCGATTCGGCGACTTTTTCGCAGCTGATGATGCGACGGCTGGCGAGCGTAATATGGCTGAAAATATCAGCGTTCATGGCCATCTTGTGGACCGCGACGGAACCGACGCCGCCTGCGCCGATGACAAGAACCTTGCTCACTAATATTGCTCCATGGCTATGGTCGCGCCGGTCGCGCGAAAGCGCCCATATAGGAGGCTCGAATGACAGCGCAAAGTCAGAGTTGGTTTGGTTTCAAAAAGCGGCTGCTGGCGGGGCTGGCCATGGGGGCGCTGCTGGGCGCGGTGCCGGGCAACGTCGCCGCAGCTGAGGCGGTGCAGGCTCAGGTGCAGAAGGATGCAGTGAAGGTCGCCTTCGCGCCGCCGCTGGACCAGCCGTTGCGCTATGAGGTGTCGACGCTGCGCAGTCGGGCGGAGCAGGAGCAACAGGGGATCGTCGAGCAGGTGATGCGCTTTCGCCGGGATGGCGCAGGCTATGTGCTGCGCATCGAACTGGTGAAGGGGACATTGCCGGGGCTGACCGAGTTCAGCCTGAAGGTCGGCGATCCGAAGATGCCGCCGTCGCTGCGCCCCTTCATGGAGCCGATGGAATATGATGTGGGCGCTGATGGCGAGGTACTGCGGATACGGGACTGGGACGCGCTGAAGGGCAAGATCGGCGCGGGGATGAAGGATATGGTCGCGCTGATCGAACCGGATGAGGCAAAGCGCGCGCCGGCCGCTGCAATGATCGAGAAGATGGCGGCGGGTTTCCAGCAACTGACGCCGGAACAGGCAGCGCAATTGTTCCTGAAACCCTGGGCGACTTTCCTGGGGTTGGGGCGCAACCCCAAGGAACTGGGCGAATGGTATGAGGCGGAGATCGAACTGGATACGGGCGTCTTTCCCATGCCGCTGCCTGCGACCAGCCGGATGCGGCTGACCCGGCCGGCGGCGACCTATCATTGGGAACAGCATACGGAGATGAATCCCAAGGTCGCCGGGGAAGCGATCACCGCCTATCTGGAAACGATGATCCGCTCGAGTGGCGACAAGGCGCCGGAGGGCAAGATCGCGGAGATGCGCAAGGCGCTGGGCGACATCCGGATCAATGACGTGTTGGAGGCGGATATCGACCCGGCCACCGGCATGGTGACCGAGGGGAGCTATATAAGGTCGATCGAAGCCGGCGGACAGAAGGGCGGCAACGGCGCGCGGGTGAAGCGGCTGGAGTGAAATAGGGAGGGTTGGGAAGTATCGTCATCCCAGCGTAGGCTGGGATCTCACTTCTTCTGGCATAGCGTTGGAAGGGAAAAAGAGATGCCAGCCTGCGCTGGTATGACGGTTAGGGGAAAGCATATCATTCATTCCCCACCAGAACATTCCCTAGAAACTGGCCCCATCCACCTTCTGGATCGTGAGCGCGTCGATATCGATCGACGGCACGCAGCGCAGGTTGATGGCGCGCATGTCGCCCTGCGGTGATGTACCGAGCGCGAACGGTTGCGCACCGCAGGTCTGGCAGAATTGATGCGTGATGGCGTGCTTGTAGAAGAGATAGTCGGTGAGCTGATCCGCGCCGCTTTCAAGGGTGAACTGGTCGGCGGGGACGAAGGTCAGGACGAAACCCTTGCGGCTGCAATGGGAGCAGTTGCAGGTCATGGCTTCGATTGGGGTATCGGCGGCGACGCTGAACGTCACCGCGCCGCAATGGCAGCTTCCGGTATAGGGCATGGCATGCTTCCCTTCATTGTTCAGCGGCCGAAAAATTTCTGCCACCAGGATTTACTGGCCGGCGGCGTGACGTTGGTCAGGTCGAGTATCTCTCCCTCATCGCCGCTGGCATCAAAGAAGCCGATTTCATGTTTCAGCGCCAGTTGCCGAACCGCGTGATAGGCTTCATCGGCCTGCGACCATCGGAACGCCGCATAGATGACCGAATTGCCGATGGAATAATCTGTCATCCGTGGATTTTCGACATCATCGTCGGTGACGGCCGGGTCATGGATGTTCGGGAAGGTCTGGGTCATATCCGCATACCAGGCCCGCAATCCATCGGTCGTGAGGGCCGGATCGTCATAGCCATGCGGTTCCGCCCATCGGACCTGCTCGTCATACCAGGCCATGAACTCCGCGCGCGTCTTCGGCGCATGGCTGGGTTCGAATACCATCAGGTCATAGCTCATGGGGCTCTCCCGCCGTCGCACCGATGCCGATTATAGCGCGGCTTTGGGTTCGCGATAGCCGTCAACTGATCAGCTTGCGCAACCCCTCCACCGTATCCGCTTCGGTGGCCGGCTTGTCCTTGCGGATGCGGGCGATGCGGGGGAAGCGCATGGCGAGGCCGGATTTGTGGCGTTTGCTGTCGTGGATGGAGTCGAACGCGACTTCCAGCACCAGCGTCTTTTCTACCTCGCGGACAGGGCCGAAGCGGGCGACCGTGTTCTGGCGAACGAAACGATCCAGCCATTTCAGTTCCTCGTCGGTGAAGCCGCTATAGGCCTTCCCCACCGGCAGCAATTCGCCGTCTTCTGTCCAGCAGCCGAACGTATAGTCGGAATAGAAGGAGGAGCGTTTGCCATGACCGCGCTGGGCGTACATCATCACGCAGTCGGCGGTCAGCGGATCGCGTTTCCATTTATACCAGAGCGCGGCCTTGCGCCCGGCGACATAAGGGCTGTCGCGGCGCTTGAGCATCACCCCTTCGATCGCGGCGTCGCGGGCGCCGGCGCGGATGTCGGCCAGCGCCTCGAAATCGGGGGCGTCGATCAGGGCGGAGAGGTCGAAACGGTCGGCGGGAAGTTGCGGCATATAGGCTTCCAGCCGGGCGCGGCGCTGGTCCCAGGGGAGGGTGCGCAGGTCGTCGTCGCCCTCGATCAGCAGGTCGTAGAGGCGGACGAAGGCGGGATAGTCGGCCATCATCTTTGCGGTGACGGACTTGCGGCCCAGCCTTTGTTGCAGGGCGTTGAAGCTGGCCGCTTCCCCGCCCTGAATGTCGCCGCGCACCAGCAGTTCGCCGTCCAGCACGGCATGGCCGGTGAAGGCCTGCGCGATTTCGGGAAAGCTGCCGGAGATATCGTCGCCTGCGCGGCTGTAGAGGCGGGTTTCGCTGCCTGTGCCTACGATCTGGATACGGATGCCGTCCCATTTCCATTCGGCGGCATAGTCGGTGAGGTCGACGCTGTCGGCCTCCAGCGGGTGGGCGAGCATGAAGGGGCGGAAATAAGGCGTGCCTTCGGGATCGGGGCGGGCGGTGCGGCCTTCGGCCCAGTCGAACAGGGCGGCGTAGGGTGGCGACAAAGCATGCCAGACCTGTTCGACATCGTCGACGTCGAGGCCGAAAGCCTGTGCAAAGCCGGTTTTGGCGAGGCGGGCAGAGATGCCGACGCGCAGGCCGCCCGTAGCAAGTTTGAGCAGGGCGAAGCGGCCGGAGGAATCGAGATGATCCATCATCTGCGCCAACGCATCAGGGGCGGCGGCGCGGCTGATGCCATGGAGGCGGTCGATGACGGCGGACAGGCTGAGCGAGCCGTCGTCCAGTTCGGGGGGCTGCTCTTCGCGTTTCGGCCAAAGGAGCGCGACGGTTTCGGCGAGGTCGCCGACATAGTCACGGCTCATTTCATAGAGGATGGGATCGGTGCGGGCGCGGATCATCTCGCCGATGGCGGAGGATTTGACGGCCTTGAGGTCAAGATTGCCGGTGAGGGCGGCGAGCGCCCAGCCCCGGTCGGGATCGGGCGCTTCGCGCATATAGGCGGCGATGAGGGCCAGCTTGCCATTGCGTGATCGGGTGTAGACGAGGCCGTCGAGCAGTTGTGAGAATTGCTTCATTCCGCCACATCCGTTCGGTTCGAGCCTGTCGCGAACTGGCGCGCAACGGTTCTCGACAGGCTCGAACCGAACGGATGTGGTGACAGGCTAGTCATCACCCCTCATCCTCCTCTTCGCGGCCGACCAGTGCGAGCGCGCGGGCGCGGATCTGGTGGGTCATGCACCAGTGGAGCAGCGCCTCCTCCCGGCCGTGAGTGATCCAGGTTTCTGTCGGCGCGACCTCCCGGATGGTGTCGGTCAGTTCGTCCCAGTCGGCATGGTCGGAAATGACCAGCGGCAGTTCGACATTCTTCTGCCGCGCGCGTTGCCGTACCCGCATCCAGCCCGACGCCATGGCGGTGATGGGATCGGGCAGGCGGCGGCTCCAGCGGTCGTTGAGGGCGGAGGGCGGCGATACGACGATATGGCCGCGCATGTCCTTTGCGGCCACCCCGGTGGCGGGGCGCAGTTCGCCCATGTCGATGCCGAAATCCTGATAGAGAGCGCACATGCGCTCCATCGCGCCGTGAATATAGATGGGGTCTTGATGGCCACGCGCGCGCAGTTCGCAGATGACCCGCTGCGCCTTGCCCAGCGCATAGGCGCCAACCAGCACGCAGCGGTCGGGATGGGCGTGGAGCGCGGCAAGCAGCCGGTCCATTTCGCTGCCCGTATCGGGGTGGCGGAAGACGGGAAGCCCAAACGTCGCCTCCGTCACGAAGATGTCGCAGGGGACCGGCTCGAAGGCTTTGCAGGTGGGGTCCGGGCGGCGCTTGTAATCGCCGGTGACGACGACGCGCTCGCCGGCATGCTCCAGCACGATCTGCGCCGATCCCAGCACATGGCCGGCGGGAACGTAGCGGATCGTCACGCCGCCCAGCCTGATCTCCTCCCCATAGCCGACCGCCGTACCGCTGGCCGTTCCGTAGCGCAGGCCCATGATCGCCAGCGTTTCGCGCGTCGCCCAGACATGACCGTGGCCACCCCGCGCATGATCGGCATGGCCATGCGTTACCAAAGCGCGCTCCTGCGGCAAAGACGGGTCGATCCAAGCATCGGCGAGGCGGACATAGATGCCGGTCGGGTGCGGTTCGATCCAATGGGCCATAGGTACAGAAGATGGGACGGGGCGTCCCGGTTCCGCAAGGGGCGTCATCATCGCGTCATCGCGCGGTCATGCAGGCGACACGCCATTGCCCTAACGGCGCGGGAACGACCCGGCATCGAGGAGTGCGCCATGGCTGTGACCGCCCATACCAAGATCACCAACGCGGTGCACCGCCACCGCCATCTGTCGAAGCAGGGCCTGCTGGAGCGCGCCTTCACCTTCGCCTTCCGGGGCCTGGTCTATGCCCAGATCTGGGAAGATCCGGCGGTAGACATGGAAGCGCTGGCGATCACGCCCGACAGCCATGTGGTGACGATCGCGTCGGGCGGCTGCAACGTTCTGTCCTACCTGACGGCCGATCCGGCGAAGATCACGGCGGTCGATCTCAACACCGCGCATATCGCGCTCAACAAGCTGAAGCTGGCGGCGGCGCGCAGGCTGCCCGACCATGCCGCCTTCCACCGTTTCTTTGCGCAAGCCGACAACAAGGCGAATGTCGCCGTCTATAAGAGCGTGGTTGCGCCGCATCTGGATGAAGCGACGCGGCGCTATTGGGAAGGGCGCGACCTGATCGGTCGGCGCCGGATCGGAGGATTTGCACGCGGTATCTACAAGCATGGGCTGCTCGGCCGCTTCATCGGCGCGGCGCATCTGCTGGCGCGGGTGCATGGCATCAATCCCAAGCGGATGCTGGATGCACAAAGCCGCGAAGAGCAGGTCGAGATTTTCGAACGCGAACTGGCGCCGATCTTCGACAAGGGCTTTGTCCGCTGGTTGACCAGCCAGCCGGCCTCGCTCTTTGGCCTGGGTATCCCCCCTGCCCAGTTCGAGGCGCTGGCCGGCGATGATCGGATGGACACTGTGCTCAAGGCGCGGCTGAAGAAGCTGGCCTGCGATTTCGACATGAAGGACAATTATTTTGCGGTGCAGGCGTTCGGGCGCGGTTATGCCGGGGGCGAGGGGCCGCTGCCGCCCTATTTGCAGGCGACGAACCATGAGGCCGTGCGTGCGCGGGCCGGGCGGGTCGACGTGCGGCACATCAATTTCACCGACTTTCTCGCCAGCCAGCCGGATGCGTCCTGCGATCGCTATATCCTGCTCGATGCGCAGGACTGGATGGACGACGATCAGTTGAACGCGCTCTGGGCGCAGATCACACGGACGGCCAAGCCCGGCGCGCGCGTGCTGTTCCGCACCGCTGGCGAACCCAGCATATTGCCGGGTCGGGTGGTCGATGCCGTGCTGAACCGCTGGGAGTATCGCGCGGAGGCGTCGCTAGATTATACGGCGCGCGACCGGTCGGCGATTTATGGCGGCGTGCATCTTTATGTACTGAAGAGCGCGTGATGAGCGGTCATGGCCAGTTGATGGACGGGGTCTATCGCTACCAGCGGCATATATATGACCTGACGCGCAAATATTATCTGCTGGGACGGGACGGGCTGATCGCCGATCTCGATCCGCCGGCGGGTGGCGCGGTGCTGGAAATTGGCTGCGGCACCGGGCGCAACCTGATCGCGGTGGGGAAGGTCTGGCCGCAGGCGCGGCTCTATGGCGTGGATATCAGCGAGGCGATGCTGGAGACGGCTGGGGCGTCGGTAGCCAAGGCGGACATGGGCGATCGGGTGATGCTGGCGCAGGGAGATGCGTGCGGTTTTGACGCTCAGGCGCTGTTCGGCCGGGCGACGTTCGAGCGGGTGTTCATCAGCTATGCGCTGTCGATGATCCCGGAATGGGAAATGGCGTTGGCGCAGGCGGCACGCTGCGTGGCGCCGGGCGGCAGGCTGGAGATTGTCGATTTTGGCCAGCAGGAGGCGTTGCCGGCCTTGTGGAAGCAGGCGCTGTTCGGATGGTTGGGCAAGTTCCATGTCTCGCCGCGCCGGGAACTGGCGGTCGCGATCGAGCGGCTGGCGCAGGATATGGGTGGGTTTCCGCACAGCCGGACGCTGTATCGCGGTTATGCCGTGCGGGGCGGGTTGATCCGGGTTTGATGCTGGAGTTGGGATTGCGGTATTTAAACGTGGCTCATCATTTTTTCGGCGTCCAAAAGCAGTTTGCTTGTTTGGAGCATTGGAACCAAATCCTGATCTTCGAGCACGTCAACGATATGATCATGGGCTAAACCGAACTCGTCATAGCTTATATATTCGGCAACAGCTTCTGCCTGATCGAGGCCCAATCGATCTTTTTCAAAATCGAGCGCCTGAACAAGAATATGTCTGATAGCGCGGTTGTGAAGCCATATACGAAGTCCGAACATGAGGCCAATTTATGGGCAAACGGGGCGTTCCTCAAATGCTTTTCCACTACATCCGTTCGTCCTGAGCTTGTCGAAGGACGCGCGCTGACGGTAAGTTACTGCATGGCCTTTCACGCATATATCCTCCGATGCAACGATGGCTCCTTCTACGCGGGTCACACAGAAGATTTGGAAGGCCGCATTGCCCAGCATGACCAAGGCTTAATCGGCGGATACACTGCCATTCGCAGGCCTGTCACGCTGGTCTGGACGGAAAATTTCGGGACGCGGGATGAGGCGCTGACTGCTGAGCGCAGGATCAAGGGATGGAGCCGGGCCAAGAAGCAGGCCTTGATCGATGGTGATTGGGAGCGGTTGAAATTGCTCGCGCGCAATCGGCAGGGGTAATGAGGCTAGGTTAGAGCGCGTCCTTCGACAGGCTCAGGACAAACGGAAGTTGGGCAGGGAAAGTCCAGCTCTCCCTGCTGCCTCAAGCCGCCTGACGCGCTGTCTTTTCCAGTTCCAGACGGTCCCAGATTTCGGCCAGCGCCTCCACCAGATCGCGCATCATGTCTTCGGTGTGTGCGGGGCCGGGGGTGAAGCGCAGGCGCTCCGTGCCGCGGGGGACGGTGGGGTAGTTGATCGGCTGCACATAAGCGCCATATTCGGCGAGCAATATGTCGCTGATCCGCTTGGCCTTGACCGGGTCGCCGACCATCAGCGGCACGATATGCGTGACCGAATCCATCACCGGCAGGCCGGCGTCGCGCATATATTGCTTGAGCTTGGCGGCGGACGCCTGCTGGCCTTCGCGCTCTTCGCTCGATGCCTTGAGGTGGCGCACGCTGGCTAGCACGCCCGCGACCAGCACGGGCGAGAGCGAGGTGGTGAAGATGAAGCCGGGCGCGTAGCTGCGGATCACGTCGATGATCATCTGGTCGGCCGCGATATAGCCGCCCATGACGCCGAACGCCTTGCCCAGCGTGCCTTCGATGATGGTCAGGCGGTCGGCGACATCGTCCCGTTCCGAAATGCCGCCACCGCGCGTGCCATACATGCCCACGGCATGGACTTCGTCCAGATAGGTGAGCGCATTATATTCGTCGGCGAGGTCGCAGATCGCCGCGATCGGCGCGACGTCGCCGTCCATGGAATAGACGCTTTCGAAGGCGATCAGCTTGGGCGCTTCGGGGTCTTCGGCGGCGAGCAATTCGCGCAGATGGTCGACGTCATTATGACGGAAGACGCGCTTTTCGCAGCCCGAATTGCGGATGCCCGCAATCATCGAGGCGTGGTTCAGTTCGTCGGAAAAGATGATGCAGCCGGGCAGCAGCTTGGCCAGGGTGGAGAGCGTCGCTTCGTTCGAGACATAGCCCGACGTGAAGAGCAGCGCGCCTTCCTTGCCATGCAGGTCGGCCAGTTCGCCTTCCAGATCGATGTGATAATGGGTGTTGCCGCCGATATTGCGGGTGCCGCCGGAACCGGCGCCGACATCATGGAGCGCTTCCTCCATCGCGGCGACGACCTTGGGATGCTGGCCCATGGCGAGATAGTCGTTGGAACACCAGACGGTGATCGGCTTGGGACCATTATGGCCGTGGAAGCAGCGAGCGTTGGGATAGGCCCCGCGATTGCGCAGGATATCGATGAACACGCGATAGCGACCTTCTTCATGGAGCCGGTCGATCGCCTGCGAAAAGATGTGCTTGTAGTTCACTACGCTTCTTCCCGTTTCATTCGCGCGCTGTTGTTTTTCGCTGCGCCATCCTCTTGCCCGATGCCGCATTTAACCGCGCAGACCCGTCATTACCAGCGATAACCGCTCGCAACCTTAGGGAGAAATACCTATCAGACTGATCGAGCCGTCTGGCCATTGGACAAATGGCCCATGCCCCATCACAGCGCTTCGATGCGATCGAGGCCGTAACCGGCAAGGGCTGCGCGCAGGGCTTCCTGCCTTTCATCGACACGGGTGAAGACCGCTATGCCGGGGGCTGGCGTGTCCGGCCAGAGCTGATCCTGCGTCAGATATTGGATGCGCCGGGCGATGCCTTCCCCGCCATGGACGAAGCCGATGGGATGCGGCGCGGCGGCGGCCAGTTCCTGTTCCACCAGCGGAAAATGGGTGCAGGCGAGGACGACCATGTCCATCCGGTCGCCGCCCGGCTGGTCGATCAGGCCAGCCAGCGCCTCGCGGGCGACCTGCGGGTCGAGCGGGTCGCCGCGCAGCTTGGCTTCGGCCAGTTGCACCAGCGCGGCGGAGCCGTGACGCAGCACGGTGCAGTCGGCGCCATGTTCGGCCGCGAGGCGATCGACATAGGGCTGGCGCACGGTGGCGTCGGTACCAAGCACGCCGAAGACGCGATTTTTGGAGAGCAGGGCGGCGGGCTTGATCGCCGGGACGGTGCCGACCACCGGGATATCGAGGGCAGCGCGGACATGCTGGAGCGCGATGGTGGACGCCGTGTTGCAGGCGATGACGGCAAGGCGGGGGCGATAGCGTTCCACCAGCCGGCCGAGCAGCGCGGGCACGCGCGCGGCGATTTCCGCCTCGCTCTTGGTGCCATAGGGGAAGCCGGCGCTGTCGGCGGCGTAGACGATCCGGGCGGTCGGCAATGCTGCGCGGGCGGGGCCGAGGATGGACAGGCCCCCGACGCCGGAATCGAAGAAGAGGATGGGAGCGTCTGGTGCGACCGTCATGGCGGTTCATGTCGCGTCATGGGGTCGGCCTGTCAACGCCCCGCGCTTGCAAATGGGTTTGCGCCGCGCCACTTCGCGGTCGGATTTCAGGGAGGTGACGATGGCCGAGCGCAGCATGAAGCAGACAATGATCGCGGGCGAACCCTATCATGCCAATGATCCGGAGATCATTGCCGATCAACTGGCGGCGGCGGAATGGATGCGGCGGTTCAACGCCACCCTGCCGCTGGAGCGTGAGGGCTTGCTGCGCGAGCGGCTGGGCGCTTTGGGTGCGGGATCGACCATCCGGCCGCCCTTCCATTGCGATTATGGCTTCAACATCTTTCTGGGCGAAGGCGTATTCCTGAACTTCAACTGCGTCATTCTGGACGTCGTGGAGGTGACGATCGGCGATGGCACGCAGATCGGCACGGGCGTTCAGATATTGACCGCCGACCATCCACGCGATGCAGCCGAGCGCGCGACCGGGATCGAATGGGGCAGGCCGATCCACATCGGCCGCAATGTGTGGATTGGCGGCGGGGCGATCATCCTGCCGGGCGTGACGATCGGTAACGATGCCCTGATCGGCGCTGGCAGCGTGGTAACGCGCGATGTGCCAGCAGGCGCGACCGTCGTCGGCAATCCGGCGCGGGTGCGTTAAGCGCCGCATAACCCCATTGCCGCGCGCGCCTGTCACGCTATGGTCGCGCGCAAATAATACTGGCGACTTTCATGACCTCTCCCTGGCTTCTTCCCGCTTTCGTCCTGGCTCTGGGCTATCTGCTCGGCTCCATCCCCTTTGGCCTGATCCTGACCCGCGTCACCGGTGCGGGCGACCTGCGACAGATTGGCTCCGGCAATATCGGCGCGACCAATGTGCTGCGCACCGGGCGCAAGGGGCTGGCAGCGGCGACTTTGCTGCTGGATTTGCTCAAAGGCGTGGCGGCGGTGCTGATCGCTGCGGCGCTGATGGATGGTGGCGGACCGATGGCGGGGGCGATGGCCTTTATCGGCCATTGCTACCCGGTGTGGCTGCGCTTTGCCGGGGGCAAGGGCGTGGCGACGATGATGGGCGTGGTGACGGCGCTCTACTGGCCGGCCGGGATCGTGTTCGCACTGGTGTGGCTGGGCATGTTGTTCGGCACCAAATGGTCGTCGGTCGGCGGCATGTCGGCGGCGATCAGCGCGCCGGTGGCGATGTGGCTGTTCGGGCGCCTCGATCTGGTGCCGGTGTCGCTCGCCATGGCGCTGATCCTGCTGTGGCGGCATCGCGCCAATATCGCGCGGCTGATGAAGGGCGAGGAGCCCAAGATCGGCAAGGCCAAGGGCGCGCCGACGGAATGAGCGAGCGGGAGCGGTTCGACCGGCTGCGGCTTATTCGCTCCCCCCGGATCGGTCCGGTCAGCTATCGGCAATTGCTTGCGCGGTTCGGGACGGCGGGCGAGGCTTTGCGCGCCATTCCCGATCTTGCTGCCCGTGGCGGTGGCAAGGCCAGCGTTGCCGATACCGGCGCGGTGGAGCGGGAGATTGTGGCGTCACGGGCGCTGGGTGCGCGCTACCTGCTGATGGGGGATGCCGATTATCCTGCGCTGCTCGACCAGATGGAAGGCGCGCCGCCGGCGCTGATCGTGCGCGGCGACGGGGCGTTGGCGGCAAGGCCCTGTATCGCGATGGTCGGCGCCCGCAATGCGTCGGCGGCGGCATGCCGCTTCGCGCGCAGTCTGGCGCAGGATCTGGGGCAGCGCGGCGCGGTAGTCGTGTCGGGGCTGGCGCGCGGCATCGATACGGAGGCGCATCGCGGGTCGATCGACACCGGCACGATCGGCGTGATCGCGAGCGGGATCGATGTGGTGTTTCCACCGGAAAATAAGGATTTGCAGGCGCAGGTCGCGGAGCGCGGCCTGCTCGTGACCGAGCATCCGCCGGGTGTCCAGCCGCTCGCGCGCCATTTCCCGGCGCGCAACCGGATCATCGCCGGGCTGGCGCTCGGCACGGTGGTGGTGGAGGCGGCGCCCAAATCTGGGTCACTGATCACCGCGCGGCTGGCCGGCGAGGCGGGGCGCGAGGTGATGGCGGTGCCCGGATCGCCGCTCGATCCGCGGGCGCAGGGGTGTAACAGCCTGATCCGCGAGGGCGCTATTCTGGTGCAGAATGGCGCAGATATCATGGAGGCGATCGGCGGCTTCGATCCCCGGATGGTGCGGCAGGGCAGCTTCGATTTCATCGGCGCGCCGGTGTCCAGCGATGTCGCGGAAGAGGAGCGGGCGACGGTGATCGCGCTGCTGGGGCCTGTGGCGGTCGCGGTGGACGAGGTGATCCGCTTGTCCGGCCTGTCGCCGGCGGTAGTGCAGACGGTGCTGCTGGAACTGGAACTGGCGGGCCGGACTGACCGGCATTCAGGGGGAAGGGTTTCTTTGACATGAGCGAATTTGCACGGCCGATCGACATCGGGCGCATTTTGTCCGCTGCATCACATGACATCGGACATGATATCAAGCGCTATGGCGGATTTATCGTGGGGCTCGGGCTGTTGTGCGGTCTGGCCGATACTTACGCACCAAGAGCTGGCAATTTTGCGGGTAACATCGCCCTTTTCTTCATTTCGGTGCTGGCCGTCTATCATACCCTGCAAGCACGACTGACGGATGTGGAGATTTCCCCGCGGTTCGGGGCAGCATTTGGCTTCAGCCTTCTATCCGGACTGGCGATGGTTCTAGGCTTCCTGTGCCTGATCGTGCCGGGGGTCATGCTGTTTACACGGTGGGCGTTGGGCCTGCCTGCCCTGCTTCGCGAGAATCTCAGCGTGTCCGAGGCCATGGGGCGCAGTAGTGCCCTGACGGACGGCAATCGCTGGCGCATATTGGGGATGGCATTGCTGATCTGGATCCCTTTCTTCCTCATCATGGCGCTGATCGGCGGACTGATGGCGGCGTTCGCCGGAGAGGAGAGCCTCGATACCTTGCCATTCAACATATTCGTCAATCTGGTGGCTTGTGGTGCATCCATTTTCAGCTCGGTGTGCTGGACGGAAACCTATCTATCCCTGTCCGGAGAGCAGGAAAACAGCAATTTAACCGAAATTTTTGCGTGAAGTGGCTGGCGCTGCATAGCGCTTGACGCGATAGCGGCAGCACCGCCAGACTCGCGCGTGTACGTGAGGCCATCCAAATCCGGGGCATAAATGCAGCTTGTTATCGTAGAATCGCCGGCCAAGGCGAAGACCATCGAGAAATATCTGGGCGGCGATTTCCATGTCCTCGCCAGCTATGGCCATATCCGCGACCTGCCGGCCAAGGACGGATCGGTCGATCCCGACGACGGCTTTGCCATGTCGTGGGAAAATTATGGCGACAAGGGCAAGCAACTCAAGGCCATTGCCGATGCCTCCAAGCAGGCGACGCGATTGATCCTGGCGACTGACCCTGATCGCGAAGGGGAAGCGATCAGCTGGCATGTGCAGGAAGTGCTGCGCGCCAAGAAGGCGCTGCCGTCGGTCGTGGAGCGGGTGACGTTCAACGCCATCACCAAGGCGGCGGTGCTGGACGCGATGGCCAAGCCCCGCGCGCTGGACGAGGATCTGATCGACGCATACCGGGCGCGCCGCGCGCTCGACTATCTGGTGGGCTTCACCCTGTCGCCGGTGCTGTGGCGCAAGCTGCCCGGCGCCAAGTCGGCGGGCCGCGTGCAGTCGGTCGCGCTGCGGCTGGTGGTCGAGCGCGAGCGCGAGATCGAAAGCTTCACGCCGCAGGAATATTGGTCAGTCGCGGCCGAGATGGAGCAGGGCGGGCAGGGCTTTACCGCGCGCCTCGTCCGCTGGAAGGGCGAAAAGATCGAGCGCCTGACCATCGGCAAGGAAGGCGACGCCATGGCGGCCAAGGCCGATGTGGAGGCAGGGCGCTTCACCGTCGACAAGGTCGAGACGAAGCCGGTCAGCCGCAATCCTCCCGCGCCGTTCACGACGTCGACGCTGCAACAGGAGGCCGCGCGCAAGCTGGGCTTTTCGGCCAGCCATACGATGCGGATCGCGCAGCAGCTCTACGAAGACGGCGCGATCACCTATATGCGAACCGACGGCGTGCAGATGGATGGCAGCGCCATTTCCGCCGCGCGCAAGGCGATCGCGGAACGCTATGACGGCGGTTACCTGCCCGAAAAGCCACGCCAGTATCAGACCAAGGCCAAGAATGCGCAGGAAGCGCATGAAGCCATTCGTCCGACCGAATTCCATCGCGACAAGGTGGGCAGTGGCGACCATGCGCGCCTCTATGACCTGATCTTCAAGCGCGCGCTGGCGAGCCAGATGGCGTCGGCCCGGCTGGAGCGGACGGTGATCGATCTGGTCGACCAGACCGGCAGCCATGCGCTGCGCGCCACCGGGCAGGTGGTCATCTTCCCCGGCTTCCTTGCGCTGTATGAAGAGGGCCGGGACGACAGCGACGACGACGACAGCAAGCTGCTGCCGCGCATGAGCGAAGGGGATGCGCCCGCGAAGAAGAAGGTTACGGCGGACCAGCATTTCACCCAGCCGCCGCCGCGCTATTCGGAAGCATCGCTGGTCAAGCGTCTGGAAGAATTGGGGATCGGGCGACCGTCCACCTATGCCTCGACATTGCAGGTGCTCAAGGACCGCGACTATGTGCGGGTGGAGAAGAACCGCTTCTTCGCCGAAGAGAGCGGGCGGCTGGTGACGGCGTTCCTGGAGCGCTTCTTCGAGCGCTACGTCTCCTACGACTTCACGGCAGGTCTGGAAGACGAACTGGACGATATTTCCGGCGGCCGCGCCCAGTGGCAGGCGGTGCTGGAAGCCTTCTGGCGCGATTTCAAACCCAAGACGGCTGAGATCATGGAGCAGAAGCCGTCCGACATCACGGCGGAGCTGGACAAGTTTCTGGAACCGATGCTGTTCCCGCCCAAGGCGGATGGCAGCAACCCGCGTGCCTGCCCGCTCTGTGCGGATGGGCAGCTTTCCCTTCGGGGTGGCCGGTTCGGGGCGTTCATCGCCTGCTCCAACTATCCCGAGTGCAAATATACCCGCAAGTTCGGTCAGCCGGGCGGCAGCGAAGGCGCCGACACGGGGCCGGAGGTGCTGGGCCAGCATCCCGAAACCGGGCAGGATATCGTGAAGAAATCCGGCCGTTTTGGCCCCTACATCGAGATGGGTGAGGGCAAGGAAGCCAAGCGCGGGTCGATCCCCAAGGATTTGCCGGATGGCGAGATGACGCTGGACTGGGCGATCAAGCTGCTGAGCCTGCCGCGCGAGGTGGGGCTGCACCCGGAAACCGGCAAGCCGATCGTGGCGAATATCGGGCGCTTTGGTCCCTATCTGCTGCATGACGGCAAATATGGGCGGCTGGCGAACACGGCCGAGATTTTCGAAGTCGGCATGAACAGCGCTGTCGTCAAGCTGGCCGAGGCCGCGAACCGGGGCGGCCGGTCGAGCGGTGGACGCGAGCCGCTCAAGGTCTTGGGGGCGCATCCGCGGACCGAGGCCGAGATCAAGCTGATGGAGGGCCGTTACGGCGCCTATGTCACCGACGGCACGACCAATGCGACGCTGCCCAAGACGGTGGACAAGGATCAGCTGACGCTGGAGGAAGCGGCGCAACTGATCGACGCGCGCGCCGCTGCGGCGCCGGCAAAGAAGGGCAAAAAGGCGCCTGCGAAGAAGAAGGCTGCGCCCAAGACGGATTCAGGCGAGAAGAAGCCTGCGGCCAAGAAGGCACCGGCGAAGAAGACTGCACCCAAGAAGAAAGCAGCCGCCGCCGAATAAGCCGAACGTTCAGGCGGCGCGGCGCACCTGGTTGCGACCGCCCGTCTTGGCCGCATACATGGCGAGGTCGGCCAGATGCAGGCTGGCCTCAATCGGGCGGGTCGGGTCGGACGCGCTGAGGCCGATGCTGGCGGTGACACGGACGGTGCCACCGGTCGGTGCGCGAACTCGCAGCGACTGTATGGAAATTCGGACCAGTTCAGCCCGTCGTTCGGCCTGATCCTCGTCACAATCGATCAGGCAGGCGGCAAATTCTTCTCCACCTAGCCGGCCGCACAGGTCCGTGGAGCGCAAGGCTTCGCTGATCGCGGTCGCCACGGCGTGCAGGACGACATCGCCGGTCTGGTGGCCATGATCGTCGTTGAAGCGCTTGAAATGGTCGATGTCGATCAGCAGGTACCAGTTGTCCGGCTGGCCATGGACCTGATCCGCCGCGTCGAAAAAGGCATTGCGGCTGAGCAGGCCAGTCAGCCCGTCAATCTGCGCCAGCCGCGCCAGTTCGGCCACCCGCAATTCCAGTTCATGGCGGAGGCGGCGGTTCTCCTCCCCCTGACGGACGAGCAGGACGCAGACGGGCGTCGAGATGCTGCCCGAACAGAAGATGCCCACGCCGAAATAGCGAAGCGGAATGAACATGCCGGGAATGACCGACACGATGGCCATGATGATGATTGTACCGAAAACGGAGACGCCGACGGCGAACGCGATTTTCTGTTTCGGTCCCATGACACGGGGCCGTAACGAAACAAGGTAAAGAATGAATTTACCTTGCCTGCCTCGCCATCGACTATCCGATCATCATTCTACCCAGTCTAGGCCGATGTCGCGATAGATATTGCGATCATCCTCCCAGCCTTCCTTCACCTTGACGTGGAGGTAGAGGTGGACCTTGACGCCCAGCAGGGTCGCCAGTTCGGCGCGGGCCTTCGACCCGATTTCCTTGAGGCGCTGGCCGCCCTTGCCGAGCACGATGGCGCGCTGCGTCGGGCGGCCGACGAGTATCTGCTGGTGGATTTCAACTGAGCCGTCGTCGCGTTCCTTATACTGCTCGGTGTCCACCGCGGCGGCATAGGGAAGTTCGGCGTGAAGCTGGTGATAGAGCTGCTCGCGGGTGATTTCCGCCGCCAGCATCCGGTCGGTGGCGTCGGACACCTGATCTTCGGGGAAGTGCCACGGCCCTTCCGGCATGGCGTTGGCGAAGGCGGTCTTGAGTTCGGGCAGGCCATCGCCGGTCGCGGCCGACACGAAATAGATTTCGTCGAAACCCAGTTCGTCGTTCAGCTTTTGGGTGTGAACCAGCAACCGTTCCTTGGTGGCAATGTCCACCTTGTTGATGATCAGCCATTTGCGCTCGCTGCGATGCTTGAGCGCTTCGACGATCGGTTCCAGCTTGGGACCAAGGCCCGCCTTGCCGTCGATGACCATCGCGATGAGGTCAGCCCCCTGCGCGCCGCCCCAGGCGGCCTGCACCATGGCGCGATCCAGCCGCCGCTTGGGTGCGAAGACGCCGGGCGTGTCGACCAGCACCAGCTGCGCATCGCCCTCGATCGCGACGCCCATCACGCGGGTGCGCGTGGTCTGCGCCTTGGGGCTGGTGATCGCCACCTTCTGCCCCACCAGCGCGTTGACCAGCGTCGACTTGCCCGCATTGGGCGCGCCGACGATGGCGATGACGCCGCAGCGCTGGCTTTCAAGATTTTCCGTCAACTATAGCTCCGTTCGCGCTGGGCCTTGCTCGCCCAGTAAAAAAATCGTCATGCCAGCGAAGGCTGGCATCTCTCTTTTCTTCCATCCGCTCAGAAGGAAGTGAGATCCCAGCGTGCGCTGGGATGACGGAATGGTCTGTTTGTAGCGCAGCCAGCCCCAAGAAGAAACGGGGTGAGAGGGCCGCCCCTGGTCAACCCGCCAGTTTCTCCAGCAGGGCCTTGGCTGCGGCTGTTTCGGCTTCCTGCTTGGATCCGCCGGTCGCACTTGCCTCGCCGGCACCCTTGATCGACACGGTGACCGTGAAGCGCAGGGCGTGCTGGGGACCAGACCGGTCGGTCAGCGCATATTCGGGCGGCTTGCGCTTGTTGGCGGCGGCCCATTCCTGAAGATAGGATTTGGGGTGACGCGGGGCGCTGGTCTGGGTGTCTACCCGGTCGGCCCAGAGGCGGCGGACGAGCGCGCGCGCCTCTTCCAGTCCGCCTTCCAGATAGAGCGCGCCGATCAGCGCTTCCATGACGTCTCCCAGCACATTGTCGCTGTTGGCGGCGCCATCGTCGCGGGCCTGCTTGCCCAGCACCAGATGCTTGGGGACGCCGGCGTCGCGTGCGACTTCGGCGCAGGTTTCACCCGATACCAGCGCGTTGAAGCGGCGGGAGAGCTTGCCTTCCGGTTCGTCGGTAAAGCGTTCGAACAGCCATTCGCCGATCAGCAGGCCGAGGATACGGTCGCCGAGAAACTCCAGTCGCTCGTAATTTACCGCCTTGGCGCTGCCATGGGTCAGCGCCTGTTCGAAGGTCGCGGGATTTTGCGGCGCGCGGCCGATCAGATCCCTGAGCCAGGCGGGCGTGTCAGAGGCAGAAACGGTCAGCTTCAAAAGCCTTCCCCGATCCGGCTCCAGCGCGCGGCTGTGAACCAGGTCCAGGGCAGCAGCCAGTTGGCGCTACCGTCGGTCGAGAAGACGGAGATCACCGCTTTGCCCACCAGATTTTCTTCGGGGACGAGACCGATGCCGCCGCCTTCGACCGCCGGGAAGCGGCTGTCGGCGCTGCGATCGCGATTGTCGCCCATCATGAACAGCTTGCCTTCGGGCACCAGCACCGCGTCGCGATCATCGGCCGCACCATCGGGCAGCAGGTCGAGGACGTTGTAGCTCTTGCCGCCGGGCAGCGTTTCACGGAACTGCGGGTAGCGGCACTGCTTGCCGCCGTCGGGCGCGGTTTCCTCGAAATCGGGGCGATAGCAAGGGGAAGCGGCGCCTTCCCTGGCGGCGGCATCGACCATGTTGGGCGTCACCGGAATGACGAGGTCGGCCACCTTCTGCTTCGGGATCGCCTGGCCGTTCAGATAGACGGTCCCGCCGCGCACCGCGATCTGGTCACCGGGCAGGCCGATGACGCGCTTGATATAGTCGTTCTTCTGGTTCGGCGGCGCCTTGAACACCACCACGTCGCCCCGTTCGGGCGTGGACGCCAGAATGCGGCCGGGGATTAGCGGGATGCTGAACGGCAGCGAATAGCGCGAATAGCCATAGGGCCATTTGGCCACCAGCAGATAGTCGCCGATCAGCAGACGCGGCTGCATGGATTCCGACGGAATGTTGAACGGCGATATGATGAAGCTGCGCAGGATGAAGACGAACAGCCCGAGCTTGGCGAGAAACCAGAGGAAGTCCCGCGTTTCCGATTTGGCAGTCATGGAGTGTCGTCTGATCCCTTGAGAGAGCCGATAAAGCGGCCGTGCCGGCTTTTGGAGCCTGTGAAGGTGCGCGTCAAGCAGTCCTTGCCGATGCAAAGCGCACCGCTTTGGGCTAAGCATAGGGGGAATCGACCGGTGCAGCGTCGATATCGACCAACGTCATAGAGGATATTGCATGACCAGCCCTGCACAGCCCGGCTCCTTGGCGTCCATCGCCGCGCTTCCGCAAGCAGACCTCAAGTCGATTTTCACGACCGATCCCGACCGCCTGTCCAAGCTGGTGCTGAGCCAGGGACCGATCCGGTTCGACTGGTCCAAGACCCATCTGACCGACGATGTGCTGGCAGGCTTCCTGGCGCTGGCGCAGGAACAGGATTTCGCCGGCTGGCGCGACGCGCTGTTTTCGGGCCAGGCGGTCAACAACAGCGAAGGTCGTGCCGCCGAGCATCCGGCCGAACGGGGCGAGGGCAACGCCGACAGCGTCGCTCACGCCAAGATGCTGCACAACCGGATGCGCGGCCTGATCGACGCGATCGAGGCGGGCGCGCTGGGCGAAGTCCGTCATATCCTGCATATCGGCATTGGCGGGTCGGCGCTTGGCCCCAAGCTGATCGTCGATGCGCTGGATGGCGACGGCGTGCGTTATGATGTGGCGATCGTATCCAATGTGGACGGCACCGCGCTGGAGCGGGCGCTGGAAGGGTTCGATCCGCACACGACCCTGATCGCCATCGCGTCCAAGACCTTCACCACCAGCGAGACGATGCTGAACGCGGCGAGCGCGATCAACTGGATGGTCGAGGCGGGGGTGGACGATCCCTATGGCAAGGTGATCGCGCTGACCGCCGCGCCGGACAAGGCGATGGAATGGGGCGTGGACGAAACCCGCATCCTGCCCTTTGCCGAGAGCGTGGGCGGGCGTTATTCGCTCTGGTCCTCGATCGGCTTTCCGGCCGCGATGGCGCTGGGCTGGGATGCGTTCGAGAGCCTGCTGGAAGGCGCGGCGGCGATGGACCGCCATTTCCGCCTGTCCGCCCCGGCCGCAAATGCGCCGCTGATCGCGGCCTTTGTCGACCAATATTATGCGCGCGTGCTGGGCTATCAGACCCGCGCCCTGTTCGCCTATGACGAGCGGCTGGCGCTGCTGCCTTCCTATCTTCAGCAGTTGGAGATGGAGAGCAACGGCAAGAGCGTGACGCGCGACAATCAGCCGGTCGTGGGGCCGAGCGCGCCGATCACCTGGGGCGGGGTGGGCACCGATGCGCAGCATGCGGTGTTCCAGTTGCTGCATCAGGGCACCGTGGTGTCGCCGGTAGAGTTCATCGCCTCGATCGAGCCGGGCCATGTGCTGGACCCTGCCCATCATCGCGCCCTGCTGGTCAACTGCTTCGCGCAGGGCGCGGCGCTGCTGCGCGGCAAGGAGAATGCGAACGATCCGGCGCGGGCCTATCCCGGCAACCGGCCGTCCACGACGATCCTGCTGGACGACGTGACGCCAGAGGCGCTGGGCGCGCTGATCGCCTTCTACGAGCATCGCACCTTCGCCAATGCGGTGCTGATGGGGATCAACCCGTTCGACCAGTTCGGCGTCGAACTGGGTAAGGAGATCGCCAAGTCGATCGAGGCCAATGGTCCTACGGGCTTCGACCCGTCGACCATGGCGCTGATCGACCTCGCGCTGGGCGGGGAATAATATTTTAACCCGTTCGGTTCGAGTAGGCTTCGAGCGCAGTCGAGAAGGCGTATCGAGAACAGTTTTCGACAAGCTCGAACCGAACGGGGGTAGTGAAAGCAATGGGAAGAAGATTCCCATTTGTAACTCCGCGCCCTAGCCGCCATATCCCGCCTCAATAATCGGAGGCCAGGCATGAGCGAGTTTGATTTCGACCTTTTCGTCATCGGTGCAGGATCGGGCGGCGTGCGCGCGTCTCGTGTCGCGGCGGCGCATGGCGCGAAGGTTGCCGTGGCCGAGGAATTTCGGGTCGGCGGCACCTGCGTCATTCGCGGCTGCGTGCCCAAGAAGTTGCTCATCTATGGAGCGCATTTCGCCGAGGACCTGAAGGACGCCCGCCGCTTCGGCTGGGACGTGCCGGAGTGCGGCTTTGAATGGACCACGCTGCGCGACAATGTGCTGGCCGATGTCGACCGGCTGGAAGGGCTGTATGGCAATACGCTGAGCAGCCACAAGGTCGAGGTGATCCGCGAGCGGGCGACCATCACCGGGCCGCATGGCATCAGGCTGGCGAGCGGGCAGGAGGTGACGGCCAAGGTCATCCTGGTCGCGACCGGCGCCTGGCCGGTGGTGCCGGAAGTGGAGGGCGCCGAACATGGCATCACCAGCAACGAAGTCTTCCATCTGGACGAATGCCCCAAGCGGATCGTGATCGTCGGCGGCGGCTATATCGCCAATGAATTTGCCGGCATCTTCCACCAGTTCGGCAGCCATGTAACCATGGTCAATCGCGGCAGCGACCTGCTGCGCGGTTATGACGCGCAGATCCGCGACCGGCTGCTTCAGATCAGCATGACCAAGGGGATCAATTTCCGCTTCAATGCGAAGATGGAGCGGATCGAGAAGAATGACGATGGCACGCTGTGTGTCCATTTCAAGGATGGCGATCCGGTCGCGGCGGACGTGGTGCTGTTCGCCACCGGGCGCAAGCCGCATGTCGATGGGCTGGGGCTGGAGACAGCCGGGGTCGACCTGACCGAGAAAGGCGCAATCAAGGTTGATGATTATAGCCAGACCAGTTGCGATAGCATCTATGCGGTGGGTGACGTCACCGACCGGCTGCAACTGACTCCGGTGGCGATCCGCGAAGGCCATGCCTTTGCCGACACGGTGTTCGGGGGCAACAAGCGCAAGGTGGATTATAGCTGCGTGCCGTCCGCCGTGTTCAGTCATCCGCCGCTGGCCGGGGTTGGCCTGACCGAGGCGGACGCCAAGAACCAATATGGCACGGTGAAGGTCTATACGTCCGATTTCCGGCCGATGAAGAATGTGCTGGCGGGGCGCGAGGAGCGGGCGCTCTACAAGATGGTGGTGGACGCGACGACCGACAGGGTGGTCGGGCTGCACATGATCGGGCCGGATGCGCCGGAGATATTGCAGGCCGCCGCGATCGCAGTGAAGGCGGGCCTGACCAAGCAGGATTTCGACGACACCGTCGCGCTGCACCCCAGCATGGCGGAGGAGCTGGTTCTTCTTAAATAGGGGCTATTTCCAATATTCCGTTCGCTCAGCCCCGCCCTTCGACAGGCTCAGGGCGAACGGATGTGGGGGGTTAGGCGGTGGCCACGAACGTCACCACCAGCGCGTCGCGCCAGGCGGGGGCGGCGGGATCGACGGAGTGGATTTCCGTGACGCCGTGCAGGATGCGGTGATCGTCGATCAGCATCGTGTCGGCCGGGCCGGTCAGGGTGAATTCGCCCAGCGCCGTGCCGTCCGGCGCACCGATGCGGGTAACGCCTTCGCGGACGTTGCGGCGCTCGACCAGCATCACCAGCACATGATCCACGCCGTCGCGGTGCATGCCTTCGGGCGTGGGGCGGCCATTTTCGTCGGGCTTCGCCTCGATCCGGAACTGGTGCATCTCGACGTGCCATTGGCCTTTGCCGACGGGATCGAAGCTGTCGGCGCAGAAGGCGAAGATCGACTGGAGGACCGGATTGGCGACCGTGGCGTCCTCCACCGGGTCGAACCAGCGCTGCACATCGCCGTTGAGCGGGTTATAGTCGCGGCTCTGATAATGGGGCTGGTGCGGCTTGCGGGTGAAATGGCCCTGTTCCAGCGCGAAAGCGGCGTGGCGGCGGCGGCGGTAGCGGCCGCCATCGGCCATGTAGAGATCGGGGCCGAGATCGTTCCAGCTTTGGGCGAAGGCGGCCCAATCGGGTTCGGCAATGTCCAGCCGGTCGAACATGGTCGCGCCGGACAGGCGGGCATAGCCGTCCCGGCTCAAGGCGTCTTCGATTCTGGAAAGGCTGTCCGTGTCGCTCATCATCATCCTTCTAGTGGAGGCTGAAGACGAGCGACAGGGCCAGTTTCCGCAAGGCGGATTGTCACTATCCGGTTCGTGCTGAGTAGGGTCTGAGCGAAGTCGAAGACCCGTATCGAAGCATATCCCTTCGATACGCCATTTCGACGAGCTCAATGGCTACTCAGGACGAACGGCGGTAGCGTGAATTACGCGATCGTCGGCACCATGCCGCCTTCGACCCGCAGGGCCGCGCCGTTGGTGGCGGCGGCGAGGGGGCTGGCGAGATAGGCGACCATGGCGCCGACCTCGTCCGCTTCGATCAGGCGCTTGATGAGCGAGAGCGGGCGCAGTTTGGTGAAGAACTCGGCTTCGCGTTCGGCTTCGGGTGCGTCCTTGTTGTCGACCACGGAGCGGATGAAATCGACAATCCCTTCCGAACGGGTCGGGCCGGGGAGCACGCTGTTCACGGTGACGCCGGTCCCGCGCGTATGTTCGGCAAGGCCGCGCGAGATGGAAAGCTGGGCCGACTTGGTCATGCCGTAGTGGATCATTTCGGCGGGCGGGAGCAGGCCGCTTTCGCTGGCGATGAAGATCACCCGGCCCCAGTTGTTTTTCAGCATCTTCGGGAAATAGTGGCGGGACAGGCGAGCGCCGCTGACGACGTTGACTTCGAACAGATGGTGCCAGTCTTCATCGCTGATGTCGGCGAAGTCCTTGGCTTCGTAAATGCCCAGATTGTTGACGAGGATGTCGGTCGCGGGGACGGCGGCGATCAGCGCGGCGGCGCCCTCCGCCGTGGCGGGATCGGCAAGCACGGCGTTGACGGGCAGGCCGATTTCGATGGCTGCGGCGTCCAGCTTCGCCTGGCTACGGCCGGTGATGGTGACGGCAACGCCCTCTTGTGCGAGGCGTTTTGCGATGGCGAGGCCGATGCCGGCGGTCGATCCGGTGACGATGGCGCTCTTGCCGGTGAGTTGCAGGTCCATGGGCTTTTCCCTTTCGAATGAGACAGCGAGTTGGACAGGTAGATAGATATAAGCTTATTGATGATTAGAGGGAATGGCATCACTTCAGAAGTGAATTGAAATCATGGATAACCGGTTCGGCGACGTCGAGAATTTCCTGATGGTAGCTGGCGCGGGGAGTTTTGCCGCCGCCGCCAAGGCGCTGCGCCTGACCCCGTCGGCGGTGAGCCGGTCGATCGCGCGGCTAGAGCAGAGGCTGGGCGTGGCGCTGGTGCGGCGGACCACAAGGTCGCTGGCGTTGACGCGCGAGGGGCAAGCCTATCAAGATCGGATGATCGCGATATTGGGCGACATGTATGAGGCGGAGAACAGCCTGCGGACCGAAGGACAGGGGCCGCGCGGGCTGCTGCGGATCAACGCTTCCCCCTCCTTCGGCATGGAATATCTGATCCCGATCCTGCCGCAGTTCGGCGCGCTTCATCCGGCGGTGACTGTCGACCTGACGCTGACCGACGATATTGTCGATCTGGTCGAGGAGCGGGCGGACATCGCCATCCGCATCGGGCCGCTGCGCGATACCAGCCTGCGTGCCAAGAAGCTGGGGCATAGCCGGATGCTGCTGGTGGCCAGCCCCGATTATCTGGCGCGACGCGGGACGCCCGCGACACCGGACGATCTGGACGCGCATGACTGTCTGCGTTTCAGCTTCCGCCGGTCGGTGGATAGCTGGCCGTTCCGGGTGAAGGGGAAGCTGGTGCAGCGGCCGGTGCAGGGTCGCTTCTTCGGCAATTCGGGCGAAGTGGTGCGGCAGATGGCGGTGGCCGGGGCCGGGATTGCGCGGCACGGGCGGTTCCATGTTGCGCGCGACCTGCGCGAAGGGCGGCTGGTGGAGGTGCTGGCGGAATATAATGCCGGCGATGGCGAGGATATTCATGCCCTCTACGCGGCGGAGGACCGGGCAGCGGCGCGGGTGCGGGCGTTTCTGGACTTTCTGGACGCGGCGATGGTCATCGGGGGGAGGAGCGAGTGGCTATAGGCTGAGCCTATGATGGCATGAGAAATTGATATTTTACCACATGGCGCCGGGCTTCCATGACGAGGGAAATGGAGGGAGAGGATATATGCCTGTAGAGCTTGGCCGTCGCCATGTCCTGATGTCCGTCGCGGGTTTCATGGCAAGCCTTTCAATGGCGGCACATGGTGCCACAGGAGAACGGCATCCGCAGGCGCGTGTCATCGTGGACAATGATTTTTCGGGCGATCCGGATGGACTGTTCCAACTGGCCCATCATCTGTTGTGCGGGTCGATCGACATCCCGTTGATTGTCGGATCGCATCTGCCGCTGAAGTTCGGCGGCCCTGCATCCGCCACGGCCGGTGCCGCGAAGGCGCGTGAGTTGCTGAAGGTGATGCGACTGGAGGGGCGTTACACGCCGATAGCTGGTGCCGAATTGCCCATCATGTCGCGCGATCGGTGGACGCCCAGCCCGGTGACGGCGGCGATCGTGCGCGAGGCGATGCGCGCGGACCGGAAAGAACCGCTTTTCTACGCCGCCGGCGCGGGGCTGACAGAACTGGCGCTGGCATGGCTGGCCGAACCGAAGATCGGGTCGCGCATCAAGCTGGTCTGGATCGGCGGCAACGAGCATGGCGGCCTCGCCTACCCGCCACCCGGACCGGCGGAGGTGGAGTTCAACCTGTCCATCGACCCGGTCGCGGCGCAGATCATCTTCAACGAATCCGACATCGAAATCTGGCAAGTACCGAGAGACGCCTATCGCCAGATGCTGTTTTCGATGGCCGAGATCGAGGACATCGCTGCCGCCGGACCTTTGGGCCGCTATCTCAAGGCGGAACTGGATGGGATGGCGGCGATACTGGCGACCATTCCCGGCTTCCCGCCGATGCCCGATGCCGAGGTTTATGTGCTGGGCGACAGTCCGCTGGTGACGCTGACGGCGTTGATGACGCCGATCCAGCCCGATCCGGCCTCCAGCCGCTATCTGCGCAAACCCACGCCCTGGCTGAATATCGACGGCAGCTATCGCGAGCGTCCCGGCGCGCGACCGATGCGGGTTTATAGCGCGATCGACAGCGACCTGACCTTCCGCGACATGGTGAGCCGCTTTGCGCGGCTGGCGCAGGCCGGCGTATAGCCGGCCTCACCCGATCCAGTAAGGCACGATCTGGCGGGTGTCGGGATCGACATGGATCGGGCGGTCGGCGGGCGGGAAGGCGCGCTGGTCGCAGCTTTGCCGGGGGCAGAGCCGGCAGGTTATGCCGATCGGGGTGGCCGCGCCCTCCTCCTGCAAATGCAGGCCGTCGGCATAGACGAAGTTCGCCGCATGGGCGGTTTCGCAGCCCAGCACCACGGCGTAACGACGCGGGGTGCGCTTGTAGCTGCCCGAGGGCTTCACCAGCCCCTTGGCCATGGAGACATAGCGCACGCCATCGGGTGTCTCGCCAAGCTGAACGTTGATGCGGTCGGGCACGGCGACGGCTTCATGCACGTTCCAGAGCGGGCAGGCGCCGCCGAAGCGGGCGAATTGCAGGCGGGTGGCGCTGTGGCGTTTCGTTATATTGCCGGCCATGTCGACGCGGCAGAAGAAGAAGGGGATGCCGCGCAGGCCGGGGCGCTGGAGCGTGGAGAGGCGGTGGCAGGCCTGTTCGAAGCTGACGCCGAAGGTGCGGGCGATCCGGTCGATATCGTGGCGCATCGTGCGGGCGGCTTCGCGGAAGGCGGCATAAGGAAGCAGCAACGCGCCGGCGGCATAATTGCCGAGGCCGATCGCGAGCAGCCGGTCCGATCCGAGGACGGGCAAGGCAGCCTTCCTGACCACATCGGCAATGACCGCCTGCCCCTCCAGCATCATCAGCTGGTGGGCGAGCATGAATTTGCGGCTTTCAGTCGGCAGGGCGGCGTTGATGAAGAGTTGCCGGTCGATGGCATGATAGGTGCGCAGCGCGCTGTCGGGGGTTTCGGCGATCAGCGTCTCGATACCGTGGCGACGGGCCAGCGCCTCCACCAGCATGCCTTCGTCCAGCACCTGCCCTTGCGTAAAGCTCTCCGCCATTTCCTCGGCCAGGCAGTCGAGCGGATGGACATAGTTGCCGGCTTCATGAAACCAGTCGCGTGCGGCCTCCCAAGGCAGGCGGGCCTGCACCTCATGATCGTTGGCGATCGCCTCCTCGATCATGTTGATCCGCTCATTGGCGCGCATATGGGCGTTGTAGAGGTCCACATAGCGCGCCGCGAATTCGGGAAATTGCAGGTGCAGCTTCTCGATCCGCTCGGGCTCCATATGGGTGCCAGGCAGTTCGGGATGGGCGAGCGCATAGGTGAAGGCGCCCAGAAGCTGCTCCTCCTCGCGGCTGTCGAAGCTGGCCCAGTCGGTGGGGAAGGCGCTGGCGAGCGCGGCCTTGACCTTGGCGGTCAGGGGGCGATCGTCATTTTCCATCTGCGAGAGATAGGATACGGATATGCCCAGTGCCTGCGCCATCGTCGCCTGGTCCATCCGATGGTCCAGACGGAGCTGGCGCAGGCGAGGACCTGCGAAGATGCGGTTGCCGCGTGCCATGTTTCTGCCTTCCCTTGCGCCCGTCGCCGCTTTGCTAAGCATGTGATGGTGACGCAAAAATGGACCTTAATTGCGAAGTCGCGATTTGCAAATTAGCAAATTTACATTTGCGAACTTTGCATGAGGCTGGGTAGGGGAAGGGCATAACAACCGTTCGCCTGAACCGGAGAGAAGCCTTACATGTCGAAGCTCGCCATCATCGAACAGCTGGAAGCCAAGCGCGAAGCCGCGCGGATGGGCGGCGGCCAGCGCCGGATCGACGCCCAGCATGCCAAGGGTAAGCTGACCGCGCGCGAGCGGCTGGACGTGCTGCTGGACGAGGACAGCTTTGAAGAGCTGGACATGTATGTCGAGCATAATTGCATCGATTTCGGCATGGACGAACAGCATATTCCCGGCGACGGCGTCGTCACCGGATCGGGCACGATCAACGGCCGGCTGGTGTTCGTCTTTTCGCAGGATTTCACCGTCTATGGCGGTGCGGTGTCGGAACGGCACGCGATGAAGATCTGCAAGATCATGGACATGGCGCTGAAGGTCGGCGCGCCGGTGATCGGCCTCAATGACAGCGGCGGCGCGCGTATTCAGGAAGGCGTCGCGTCGCTGGGCGGCTATGCGGAGATTTTCCAGCGCAATGTGCTTGCGAGCGGCGTGGTGCCGCAAATCAGCGTCATCATGGGGCCGTGCGCGGGCGGCGCGGTCTATTCGCCCGCGATGACCGACTTCATCTTCATGGTGAAGGACAGCAGCTTCATGTTCGTGACCGGGCCGGATGTGGTCAAGACGGTGACGAACGAGGTGGTGACGCAGGAGGAACTGGGCGGCGCGGTGACGCACACGACCAAGTCGGGTGTAGCCGACGTGGCGTTCGACAATGATATCGAGGCGCTGCTGGCGGTGCGCGATTTCGTCGATTTCCTGCCCGCGTCGAACAAGGAGCCGGTGCCGGAGCGGCCGAGCGCGGATGCGTGGGATCGGATCGAGGAGAGCCTCGACACGCTGATCCCGGCCAATGCCAACCAGCCCTATGACATGCACGAACTGATCCGCAAGGTGGTGGACGAGGGCGACTTTTTCGAAGTGCAGCCGGCCCATGCGGGCAATATCCTCTGCGGTTTCGGCCGGATCGAGGGCAAGACGGTGGGCATCATCGCCAACCAGCCGATGGTGCTGGCCGGCGTGCTGGACATCAACTCGTCCAAGAAGGCGGGGCGGTTCGTGCGCTTCTGCGACGCGTTCGAGATACCGATCGTGACCTTCGTCGATGTGCCGGGCTTCCTGCCGGGCACCGCGCAGGAGCATAGCGGGATCATCAAGCATGGCGCTAAGCTGTTGTTTGCTTATGCCGAAGCGACCGTGCCGAAGATCACCGTCATCACGCGCAAGGCCTATGGCGGGGCGTATGACGTCATGTCGTCCAAGCATCTGCGCGGCGATCTGAACTATGCCTGGCCGACCGCGGAAATCGCGGTGATGGGTGCGAAGGGCGCGGTGGAGATCATCTTCCGCGGCAAGACGCCGGAAGAGATTGCGGAACGGACGGCGGAATATGAAGCGCGCTTCGCTAACCCGTTCGTGGCGGCAAGCAAGGGTTTCATCGACGAGGTGATCCAGCCGCACTCGACGCGGAAGCGGATAGCACTTGGCCTGCGCAAGCTGCGCAACAAGGCGCTGGAGAATCCGTGGAAGAAGCACGACAATATTCCGCTGTGACGGCCCGCAGGGTCGTCATCCCAGCGTAGGCTGGGATCTCGTGCCGCGAAGCTGGACCTTGAAGGCCTAAGACCCCAACCTTTGCTGGGGTGACGATATGAGGATTGAAATGAAACTCGGCCGTCTCAACCATATCGGCATCGCGACGCCTTCGATGGAGGCGAGCATCGCTTATTATCGCGACGTCATGGGCGCGACCATCACGCACGAGCCGTTCGACCTGCCTGCGCAGGGGGTGAAGGTCTGCTTCGTGGATACGCCGGGCGAAAATGGCACGGCGGGCACGCAGATCGAACTGATCGAGCCGCTGGGCGAGAACTCGCCCATCCATGGTTTCATCGCCAAGAACCCGGCCGGGGGGCAGCATCATATGTGCTATGAAGTGCCCGACATCCACGAAGCCAAAAAATGGTTCGAGGGGCTGGGCAAGAAGGTGCTGGGCGAGCCGCGCATCGGTGCGCATGGCACGCCGATCTTCTTCGTGCACCCCAAGGATATGAACGGGGTGCTGACCGAGATCATGGAGACGCCGAAAGAGGCGCATTGATATCCCCCTCCCGCAAGCGGGAGGGGCAGCGAGACTTGGGGCTGCGTAGCAGGCCCTAGTCGCAGCGGGGTGGGCACCGGACAGCCCACTCCAACTTCGGCTAGCCAACAAGTTGGCAAGCCTACGTATCCTCTCCCGCAAGCGGGAGAGGAGTGAAGGGTAGGAACGCATGACCGAGAAGCCGACATTGGACCAGTGGGCCGCCGCTGCCGCCAAGGAAGTGAAGGGCAAGGATCTGAACTGGGATACCCCCGAAGGTATCCGGGTGAAGCCGCTTTACACCGCCGAGGATGTGACGGTCGATCCGGGCCTACCCGGTTTCGCGCCGTTCACGCGCGGCGTGCGTGCCTCCATGTATGCGGGCCGGCCATGGACCGTGCGGCAATATGCGGGCTTCTCGACCGCAGAAGAATCCAACGCTTTCTATCGCCGCAACCTCGCCGCCGGGCAGAAGGGCCTCTCCGTCGCATTCGACCTGGCCACCCATCGCGGTTATGACAGCGACCATCCGCGCGTCACCGGCGACGTCGGCAAGGCGGGCGTGGCGATCGACACGATCGAGGATATGAAGATCCTGTTCGACGGCATTCCGCTCGACAAGATGTCCGTGTCCATGACGATGAACGGCGCGGTGATCCCGATCCTGGCCTTCTTCATCGTGGCGGGCGAAGAGCAGGGTGTCGAGCGCAAGCTGCTCGACGGGACCATCCAGAACGACATCCTCAAGGAGTTCATGGTCCGCAACACCTATATCTACCCGCCCGAACCCTCGATGCGGATCATCTCGGACATTTTCGGCTATACCAGCCGCGAGATGCCCAAGTTCAACAGCATCTCCATTTCCGGCTATCATATGCAGGAAGCCGGCGCGACGCAGGTGCAGGAACTGGCCTTCACCATCGCCGACGGCGCGGAATATGTGCGCTATGGCGTGGCCAGCGGCCTCGACATCGACAAGTTCGCCGGGCGCCTCAGCTTCTTCTTCGCGATCGGCATGAACTTCTTCATGGAGATCGCGAAGCTGCGCGCCGCGCGCGTGCTGTGGCACCGCGTCATGACAAAGCTCGGCGCGCAGGACGAGCGGTCCAAGATGCTGCGCACCCATTGCCAGACCAGCGGCGTATCGCTGACCGAGCAGGACCCCTATAACAACGTCATGCGCACTACGATCGAGGCGATGGCGGCGATGCTGGGCGGCACGCAGTCGCTGCATACCAATGCGCTGGACGAGGCAATCGCGCTGCCGACGGACTTTTCCGCCCGCATCGCCCGCAATACCCAGATCGTCATTCAGGAAGAGACGGGCATGTGCAATGTCGTCGATCCGCTGGGGGGCAGCTATTATATCGAGGCGCTGACCCAGCAACTGGTCGATGCCGCGCAGGAGATTATCGACCGGGTGGAAAGCGAAGGCGGCATGGCGAAGGCTGTGGCGGCGGGATGGCCCAAGGCGATGATCGAGACGGCGGCGGCGGCGCGGCAGGCGCGGGTCGATCGCGCCGAAGACGTGATCGTGGGCGTGAACAAGTACCGGCTGGCGAACGAGGATCTGCTCGAAACGCTGGAGGTCGACAATGCGAAGGTGCGCGAGGCGCAGATCGCGCGCATCAATCGGGTGAAAGCCGAGCGCGACGAGGATGCCTGTCAGGCGGCGTTGCAGGCACTGCGCGATGCGGCAGCGGCACCGCAGTCGATCGAGACGAATTTGCTGGCTCATGCGGTCGAGGCCGCCCGTGCGCGCGCGACGCTGGGCGAAATCTCCTCCGCCATGGAGGATAGTTTCCAGCGTTATGGCACGCAGCCCACGCCGGTGAAGGGCGTCTATGCCGCGCCCTATGAAGGGGACAAGCGCTGGCAACAGGTTCTCGACGGCGTGCAGGCCGTCGAGCGGCGCCTCGGTCGCAAGCCCAAGCTTCTGGTCGCGAAGATGGGGCAGGATGGACACGACCGGGGCGCCAACATCATCGCATCGGCGTTCGGCGATCTGGGCTTCGACGTCGTGTCCGGCCCGCTATTCCAGACGCCGGAAGAGACGGTGGTGCTGGCGCTGGAGAGCGCGGTCGATGTGGTGGGCGCGTCGAGCCTTGCCGCTGGGCACAAGACATTGATCCCCGAACTGATCAACCGGCTGCGGGAAAAGGGGCGCACCGACATCAAGGTGATCGCCGGCGGCGTCATCCCGCCGCAGGATTATGACTATCTTCGTGACGCCGGGGTTCAGGGGATTTATGGGCCGGGTTCCAATGTCGTGGAGTGCGCGGCCGATGTGCTGCGCCTGCTCGGCCACAACATGCCCCCTGCCGGGCTGGAGGAAGCTGCTTGACCCGTAATTCTGCCTTTTGCGATGTCGATGGATCGTTTATAGATTTCGTCAGACAATCGGAGGATGCCCATGTTTGACGCTCGCAACGACTGGACCCGTGAGGAAATCGCGGCGCTGTTCGACCTGCCCTTCAACGACCTGATGTTCGAAGCGCAGTCGATCCACCGCAACAATTTCCCACGCAATCAGGTGCAACTGTCGACCCTGCTGTCGATCAAGACGGGCGGTTGCCCGGAGGATTGCGGTTACTGCAACCAGTCGGCATCGGCGGAAAGCGGCCTGAAGGCCGAAAAGCTGATGAGCGTGCAGGCGGTGATGCAGGCGGCGGCGCAGGCGAAGGACGCGGGGAGCTCGCGCTTTTGCATGGGCGCGGCCTGGCGCAACCCCAAGGATCGCGACATGCCCGCCATCGTCGAGATGGTGAAGGGCGTGCGCCAGATGGGCATGGAAACCTGCATGACGCTGGGGATGTTGGACGAAAAGCAGGCCAAGACTTTGGCCGACGCGGGCCTCGATTATTACAACCATAATATCGATACCTCGCCCGAACATTATGAGAAGGTCATCACCACCCGGACGTTCGACGATCGGCTGGTGACGCTGGAAAATGTCCGCAATTCGGGCATCAATGTGTGCAGCGGCGGGATCGTCGGCATGGGCGAGACGCGCGAGGATCGCGTCGGTTTCCTCCATGCGCTGGCCGTGCTGCCGGTCCATCCGCAGAGCGTGCCGATCAACGCGCTGGTCCCGGTCAAGGGCACCGTGCTGGGCAATATGCTGGCCGACACGCCGCTCGCCAAGATCGACGAGATCGAGTTCGTGCGCACGGTGGCTGTCGCGCGGATCGTGATGCCGGAGAGCATGGTGCGTCTGAGCGCGGGGCGTGAGAGCATGTCGGATAGCTGCCAGGCGCTTTGCTTCATGGCGGGCGCGAACAGCATCTTCACCGGCGACAAGCTGCTGACCACAGCGAACGCGGGCGACAATGCGGATGCGGCGCTGTTCGCCAAGCTCGGCGTCGTGCCGATGCAGGCGGAAGTGAAGGTCGAACTGGAGGCGGTGGAGTGAAATTCGCACCCGACCTCGTCACCCCGGCCTTGAGCCGGGGGCCCGCTTCTTCTGTGCCGTCGCGCGGGAAGAAAGAGGGATGCCGGATCAAGTCCGGCATGACGAAGGATTGGGGAGCAAGCTGAATGAGTTTCGGCCGCTACGTCTTTGTGAAAATGCTCGTCAGTTTTGGCGTGTTCCTCATCATGTGCCCCCTTTTCTTTTTAGCGATGGGGATCGTCGGCAAGTTCCTGCCTGAAAATGCACATGGTGTTCTTCTGCTATTTCCAGGTTTGCCGGTCATAATTGGCGGACTGTTAGCTACTCACATAATTACAGAACGTATCAGTCGGAGCAGGCAAAAATAATGGCAATCACCAAGATCCTGATCGCGAACCGTGGCGAAATTGCGTGTCGCGTCATACGCACGGCCAAGAAGATGGGCATCAAGACCGTCGCGGTCTATTCCGATGCCGATGCCCGCGCGCCGCATGTGCTGATGGCCGACGAGGCCGTCCATATCGGCCCGTCGCCCGCCGCCCAGTCCTATCTGCTGGCCGACAAGATCATCGAAGCGTGCAAGGCCACCGGCGCCGATGCCGTCCACCCCGGCTACGGCTTCCTGTCCGAGCGCGAGAGCTTCCGCAAGGCGCTCGACGCCGAGGGCATCATCTTCGTCGGCCCGCCCGCCAACGCCATCGCCGCGATGGGCGACAAGATCGAGTCCAAGAAGCTGGCGATGGAAGCGGGCGTCAATGTCGTCCCCGGCTATGTCGGCGTGATCGACGACACCGAACATGCGGTGAAGATCTCCAACGAAATCGGCTATCCGGTGATGATGAAGGCGTCCGCCGGCGGCGGCGGCAAGGGCATGCGGCTGGCCTATAGCGAACAGGATGTCCGCGAAGGTTTCGAAGCGACAAAGCGCGAAGGCCTCAACAGCTTCGGCGACGACCGCGTGTTCATCGAGAAATTCATCGAAAGCCCGCGCCACATCGAAATTCAGGTGCTGGGCGACCAGCATGGCAATATCGTCTATTTGAACGAGCGCGAATGTTCGATCCAGCGCCGCCATCAGAAGGTGGTCGAGGAAGCGCCGTCGCCGTTCGTCAGCCCCGAAATGCGCAGGAAGATGGGCGAGCAGTGCGTCGCTCTGGCCCGCGCGGTCGGCTATTTCAGTGCGGGCACCGTCGAACTGATCGTCAGCGGCGAGGACAAGACCGGCGACGGCTTCTACTTCCTCGAAATGAACACGCGGCTTCAGGTCGAGCATCCCGTCACCGAGGAAATCACCGGCGTCGATCTGGTAGAACAGATGATCCGCGTCGCCAATGGCGAGGCGCTGTCTTTCGGTCAGGCGGATGTGAAGATCAACGGCTGGTCGATCGAGAACCGCGTCTATGCCGAAGACCCCTATCGCGGCTTCCTGCCCTCCACCGGCCGTCTGATCCGCTATAATCCGCCCGAAACCGGCACGGATGAAAGTGGCGCGCTGATCCGGGTGGATGACGGCGTGGTCGAGGGCGGCGAAGTGTCGATCTTCTACGACCCGATGATCGCCAAGCTCATCACCTGGGCACCGACCCGCCTCGAAGCCATCGACAAGCAGATCGAGGCGCTCGACAAATTCGAGATCGAAGGGCCGGGCCATAATATCGATTTCGTGTCCGCGCTGATGCAGCATGAGCGGTTCCGGTCGGGCAATATCACCACCGGTTTCATCGCGGAGGAATATCCCGAAGGCTTCACCGGTGCGCCCGCATCGACGGAACTGCTTCAGCGCCTGTCGGCGATCGGTGCCTTTGCCGCCATGGCGCAGGCCGATCGCGCCCGCCGTATCGACGGGCAGCTTGGCCGCCGCCTGTCGCCGCCCACCGGCTGGCAGGTGAAGATCGGGGACGCGATCCATGATGTCGTGATCGACGGCGACGAGGTCACCGTTGACGGCGAGAGCATCGACATGGCGCTGGAATATACGCCGGGCGATCGCCTGATCGAAGCGGAGTTTGGCGAGGAAGCGCTGGCGGTGCGGATCGCGCCGGTGCGGTCGGGCTTCGTGCTGACGGCGCATGGCGCCAGCCACAAGCTGCGCATTCTGCCCGCGCACGCCGCGCAGCATGCGCAGCATATGATCGAGAAGATTCCGCCGGACCTGTCGCGTTATCTGATCTGCCCGATGCCGGGCCTGCTGGTCGCGCTGCATGTGCAGGAGGGCGACAAGGTCGAAATCGGCCAGCCGCTCGCCGTGATCGAGGCGATGAAGATGGAAAATATCCTGCGCGCACAGAAGGCGGGCGTGGTGAAGAGCGTGTCGGCGGCGCAGGGCGAGAGCCTGCCGGTCGATGCCATCATCCTGGAAATGGCATGACGCATGGCCTCCCCCGATACGTCGGGGGAGGCTCTATAGCCTTGCTTTTCTTGCCATAACCCCGGACACAAGGGGCAAGAGGATAGCAAGGTGATGACATGACACAGCCCCAGACCGCCCCCGCCGCTCGCACCGATGCGGCGCAATGGACCGGCGCCAATGGCGATGTCTGGGCGGCGGAATGGCAACGCACCGACCGCAGCTTCGCGCCGCTGACGGCAGAACTGGACCGGGCCATCAGCGAGTCGATGGGCGGACGCGCCATCGCCGTGGCGGATATCGGCAGCGGCGCGGGCGGCACGTCGATCGCGGCGGCAGGCACCCATGACTCGGCGCAGGTCACAGGCTTCGACATTTCCCCGGCGCTGGTCGCGGTGGCGCAGGAACGGGCGGCGGGCCTGCCCAATTGCCGCTTCGTCGCCGGGCCGGCGGAGCAGCGGATCGGTGAGGCAGGGCCGTTCGACCTGATCGTGTCGCGCCATGGCGTCATGTTCTTCGATGATCCGGTGGACGCCTTCACCCGGTTGCGGGCGGCGGCGCGGCCCGGCGCGGGGCTGATCTTCTCCTGCTTCCGTGCGCCGTCGCTCAACGCATGGGCGCGGGAGTTGATGGCGGTCTTGCCGGGCGGGGGAGCAAAGCCGGCTGGCTATGAACCCGGCCCCTTCGCCTTTGCCGATGCGGATTTCGTGCGGGTGTTGCTGGCGGAGGCCGGCTGGACGGATGTCGCCGCCCGGCCGGTCGATTTCGCCTATCGCGCAGGCGAGGGGAGCGATCCGGTCGCCGATGCGGTGGCCTTTTTCAGCCGGATCGGCCCGGCGGCGCGCGCGCTCAAGCTGGCGCCGCCCGCGCAGCGCGGTGCGATATTCGCCGCGACCGAGGCCGTCTGCCGCGCGCGTCTGGTCGGCGATGTCGTGGAATTTCCTGCGGCTGCCTGGATATGGTCGGCCCGCAACCCGGATTGAGAGCGGCGCCATGCACATGACCGACGACCCCAACGCTCCCCCCGCGCCGGAGATCAGCTTCGACGATTTCCTGAAGGTCGACATCAGGGTCGGCACGATCATTTCGGCCGAACCTTATCCCGAAGCGCGCAAGCCGGCCTATAAGCTGCTGATCGATTTCGGCCCGGCGATCGGCCAGAAACGATCGAGCGCGCAGATTACTGTGAACCACAAGCTGGCGGACCTGCCGGGGCGACAGGTCGCTGCCGTGGTCAACTTCCCGCCGCGCCAGATCGGCAAGTTCATGTCGCAGGTGCTGACATTGGGCTTTGCCGACGAAGCCGGCGCCGTCACGCTGTTTGCACCGGACAAGATCGTGCCGAACGGCGCGCGATTGTTCTGACGGGAAGCTCTGTCCTATCGCTTTTCTTCCTGCGATAATGGCGGGCCAGATGACGACGATGACGGAAATGGGATTTCCTACTTCCGCATCAAAATGTCAGGATTTGCGGGAAATGTGCGAAGTTAAGGGGGCAGGATGACGGCGGCGGTGGAGGATGGCTATGTGATGGATGCGAAGCGGGACCGGCTGGTCATCACCGCTTCGGCGCTCGGCACCGTGTTCGAATGGTATGATTTCTACATCTATGGCGTGCTGGCGCCGATCATCGGGCGGACCTTTTTCCCGACCGACAATCCGACCGTCGAACTGCTTTATACGCTGGCGGGCTTTGCCATCGGCTTTGCCTTCCGTCCGATCGGCGCGGTGCTATTCGGTTATCTGGGCGACCGGTTGGGGCGCAAATATACGTTCTTGGCGACCATCATCCTGATGGGACTGGCGACGGCGGGCGTAGGGCTGACACCATCCGCCGCCAGCATCGGTGTGGCGGCGCCGATCATCCTGATTGCGCTGCGCATCGCACAGGGGCTGGCGCTGGGCGGGGAATATGGCGGTGCGGCCATCTATGTTGCAGAACATGCACCGGCGGGCAAGCGCGGCTTTTACACCAGTTTCATTCAGGCGGGCGTGATCGGCGGCTTCATCCTGTCGCTGATTGTGGTGGTGGGCACGCAGGCGATCGTTGGCAAGGCGGTGTGGGACGCATGGGGATGGCGCATCCCCTTCGTCTTTTCGCTGGCGCTGCTGGCTATCTCGCTATGGATGCGGCTGATGCTGCGCGAAAGCCCGGTGTTCCTGGCGATGAAGAAGGCCGGTGCGCAGGCGAAGAACCCGATCAAGGAAGCCTTTACCGCGCCGGGCAACAAGAAGCGGATGTTCGTGGCGATGATCGGCATCGCGGCGGGCTTTACCGTCATCGCCTATACGGTGATGTTTCAGGCGCTCTATTTCCTGCAAAACGGCCTGCATGTCGCGGCGGGCGTGGCGCAATTGCTGGTCGGCGGCAGCGCCTTTGTCGGCATGGGCGCCTTCATCTTCTTCGGCTGGCTGTCGGACCGGATCGGGCGCAAGAAGCCGATCGTGATCGGCTATGCGCTGGTGCTGTTGCTGGCATTGCCGCTCTATCAGTTCATGGGGGCGACCGCCAATCCGGGGCTGGTGGCGGCGGCGGAACGCGCGCCGGTGGTGGTGAGTGGCCCCGATTGTCGTTTCGATCCCTTCGCCAAGATACAGCCGACCGCTTGCGGCAAGTTGCTCGACCATTTTTCCAAGCGCGGCATTCCCTATGACAAGAAGGACGGGGCAGCGCCGGCGGTGGCGATCGGCGGGGTCGCGGTGGCGGATCTGAGCGGGGAAGGACTGGACGCGGCGCTCAAGGCCCAGGGCTATGATTTCGGCGCGGTGACGCCGGACTGGCCACGCGCGATGATGGTGTTCGCCGCATTGCTGCTGCTGTGGACGCTGTCGGGCGCAACCTATGGACCGGTGGCGGCGTTGCTGTCGGAATATTTTCCGGCGCGCATCCGCTATAGTTCGCTGTCCATGCCCTATCATGTCGGCACCGGCTATTTCGGCGGGTTCCTGCCGCTGGTCAGCCAATATATCGTGGCGCGGACGGGCGATCCCTATGCGGGGCTATGGTATACGCTGGCGATCGTGGCACTGGCGCTGGTGACATGCCTGATCGCGCTGCCCGAAACGAAGGATCGCTCGCTGGACGCCTGACCGGCATGAAAAAGCCGCCGATCTTTCGACCGGCGGCTTTTTCCAAGTCTCAGTGGGCGATCAGCGTTCGATGCACATCGCAACGCCCATGCCACCGCCGATGCAGAGCGTGGCGAGGCCCTTCTTCGCGTCGCGCTTGCCCATTTCATAGAGCAGGGTGGTCAGCACGCGGGCGCCCGATGCACCGATCGGATGGCCGATGGCGATCGCACCGCCATTGACGTTCAGCTTTTCGGGATCGAAGCCCAGTTCCTTGCCTACGGCCAGCGCCTGCGCGGCAAAGGCTTCATTGGCTTCGATCAGGTCGAGGTCCGCGACCGACCAGCCGGCCTTTTCCAGCGCCTTGCGGCTGGCCGGGGCCGGGCCGATGCCCATGATCGCCGGGTCGACGCCGCAGGTCGCAAAGCCGGCGATGCGGCCAAGGATGGTGGCGCCGCGCTTGGCAGCGGCATCGACGGTCATCAGCACGAGCGCGGCGGCGCCATCATTGATGCCGCTGGCATTGCCGGCGGTCACGCTGCCATCCTTCTTGAAGGCGGGGCGCAGGCCCTGCATCGCCTCGATCGTGGCGCCGGCACGGATATATTCGTCCTGATCGACGATCGTGTCGCCCTTGCGCCCCTTGATCGTGACCGGCACGATTTCGTCGGCGAAACGGCCGGCGGCGCGAGCGGCTTCGGCCTTGTTCTGGCTGGCGACCGCGAATTCATCCTGCGCTTCGCGGCTGATCTGATATTTTTCGGCCAGATTTTCGGCGGTGATGCCCATGTGATAATTGTTGAAGGCATCGGTCAGGCCGTCATGGATCATCGTGTCGATCAGCGTGACCGGCCCCATCTTGGCGCCGGCGCGGAGATATTGCGCGTGCGGGGCGAGCGACATGCTTTCCTGTCCGCCGGCCACCATGATGCTGGCGTCGCCGGCGCGGATCGCCTGCGCCGCGAGCGCCACGGCGCGCAGGCCCGAACCGCAAAGCTGGTTGAGGCCGATCGCCGTCCGCTCCACCGGAATGCCGGCATTGACCGCTGCCTGACGCGCGGGGTTCTGTCCCTGTCCGGCGGCCAGCACCTGACCCAGGATCACTTCGTCCACTTCCTCCGGCGCGACGCCGGCCTGCGCGAGCGCGGCGATGATCGCCTGACGGCCCAGTTCATGCGCGGGGGTCGAACCGAAAGCGCCCATGAAGCTGCCAACGGCGGTACGCTTCGCGGCGGTAATCACGATGTCTGACAAAGGCCTGATCCTCAGTTCCAGTGGTTGTTTTCGCAGGTGCACATATCATCAAGCGCCATGGGTGGAAAGCCAAAGGGAGAGGGGATTCCATAGCATTTCACGGGCACGGCCGCCGACGACCATGCCGACATGGCCGAGCGAGACGCGGCGCTCTTCGCGCAAGCGAGGGCCGGCCGCGGCGGGGACGATGCGGTCGGTGGTGGAGACGATCGAGAGGGTGGGGCAGGCCAGAGCGGCAGGATCAACGATCTGGTCGCCGACCTGCCAGCGTCCGGTGCCGCTGAGATTGCCGGCATAGAGGCCATCGAACAGGTCGCGACCGGCGGCGAAGGTAAGCGGCGCGCCGCCATTGGCCCAATCCTCGACCGCGAGGAAGGCGCGCTCCGCATCCGATCCCGGATCGGCATCGGCAAAGGCGGCATATTTGCGGATGGTGCGCGCCGGATCCATCGCCCAGAAACCCGATTGCAGCACCTCCATCGGCACATAACCGATCCGCTCGCACATAGACTTCGCGCCACGCCACAGCCCGCCGATCAGGTCGAGATCCGGGGTAGGAAAGGCGTCGAAACGCCAGGGGGCCGCAATCGTGGCCATAGCGGGAACCGGGTGCAAAGCGGCGGCCGCGAGGGTCAGGCTACCGCCCAGGCAATAGCCGACTAGGATCGGCGGGCGGGGCAGTGCGGAGAGCAGCGGCAGCAATCGTTCGGTAACATGGCCGTCGAGGCCAAGCTGTGCATCCTGCGGGCTGGGCATGCCCCAGTCGACCAGATAGGCATCATGGCCTGCTGCGGCCATGTGGCGCAACATGGATCGGCTTTCGGACAGGTCCAGCACCTGCGGCGGATTGATGAGTGAGGGAACGAAAACCACCGGATTTCGGTCATTTGCCGCGCCATGTTGCAGCAGGCGGGCGGCGCCGACCGTGGCGACGCAGCGGGCCGGTGGCGGCGCGGGCGGGCGCACCGCATGCTGATATTTGCGCAAACCCAGGAAAGCGCGACGCCGAAGCTCGGCGTCATCCTCCGTTTCGCGCCATAAAATATTGAGAAAAAGGGGTAAAGGCCGCGGCCCATGTTGCGGTGCGGCATCGCCCTGTGCTAATGCGAGATGGTCAGGTGTGGGAGAGGAATCCATGGCCAAGTCCAAGACCGCTAATGAATCAGAACCGGTCGTTATCAAGAAGTACGCCAACAGGCGGCTCTATAATACCGAAACTTCGAGCTATATCACGCTGGACCTTCTGTCGCAGATGACGCGCGAGGGGCGCGAATTCGTGGTCGTGGACGCCAAGACCGGCGAGGACATCACCCATAATGTCCTGACTCAGATCATCATGGAAGAGGAACAGCGTGGCAAGAACATGCTGCCTGTCAATTTCCTGCGCCAGTTGATCGCCATGTACGGCGATTCGATGCAGTCGATGGTGCCGCAATATCTGGAAGCGTCGATGGATGCCTTCCGCAAGAACCAGCAGCAATTCCAGGAAGCGATGAAGGGCGCGTTCGGCGGCGGTCCGCTGGCCGATATCGCCAAACGCAACCTGCAAATGTTCGAAGCCGCTGCCAGCGCATTTGGCAACGGCGTACCGGGCATGCCCGGCGTGACGCCCCCTGCGCCGCCGACACCGGCCGCGGCCGAAGGCAGCAAGGATGAGGAAATCAGCGACCTCAAGGCGCAACTGGCCGCGCTCAATGCCAAGATCGACAAGCTGACCTGAAGCCATGGCCAAGGCGGATCGGCTGGAGCGGCTCGACGTCCGCCGTATCGAAGTGGAAGCGGAGTATCGCGACGCGCTGATCGCGGCGCTCCGCATCACTGCGGCGGGGCGGTGGGGCCTGTTCGATCATCAGAAGGACAAGGCCACCCGTGCCCGCACCGCGCCGGTGATCGCGGCTCTGGAGGAACTGGCGGACGAGATCGAGGGCATGCGTGATACGCTGGGACTGGAGCCCTTTGCCCTGCATGCGCAGTTCATGGCTGCGCGTGGCCCGGCAGCGCCCGACGCGGTCGGTGAGCCCAAGCAGGCCAAGGTCTGGCTGGATCGGCTGGGCGCGGACGCCTGAAAGCATCATCATCGGACCCTTGCGGGGGTCGACATATATGGCGCGTCTGGCTTATGGCGCGCCATTCTTCTTTTCGTTCTAGCCAAGGTCCGCATCCCGTGAAGCACGCCCTCAACGTCACCCGCGAACAGGATTTCGCCGCCTGGTATCAGGCCGTCATCACCGAAGCCGACATGGCCGAGGAAAGCGGCGTGCGCGGCTGCATGGTCATCCGCCCTTGGGGCTATGGCATCTGGGAACGCATCCAGAAATTGCTGGATGAGCAAATCAAGGCGACGGGCCATGAAAATTGCTATTTCCCGCTGTTCATCCCGCTCTCCTATTTCGAGAAGGAAGCCGAGCATGTCGACGGCTTCGCCAAGGAAATGGCGGTCGTCACCCATCATCGCCTGATCCAGAAGGACGGCAAGATGGTGCCCGACCCCGAAGCGAAGCTGGAAGAGCCGCTGGTCGTGCGGCCGACGTCGGAAACGGTGATCGGCGCAGCGTTCAGCCGCTGGGTGCAAAGCTGGCGCGACCTGCCGGTGCTGATCAACCAGTGGGCCAATGTCGTGCGCTGGGAAATGCGCACCCGCATGTTCCTGCGCACCGCCGAATTCCTGTGGCAGGAAGGCCATACCGCGCACGCCACCGTCGAAGAGGCGATGGAAGAAACGCTCAAGATGCTGGAAGTCTATCGCGCCTTTGCCGAGGATTGCGTGGGCCTGCCGGTCGTCGCGGGCGAGAAGCCGGAGAATGAGCGCTTCCCCGGCGCCGTCGCGACCTATTCGATCGAGGCGATGATGCAGGATGGCAAGGCGTTGCAGGCGGGCACCTCGCACTTCCTGGGCACGACCTTCTCTTCGGCGCAGAATATCAAGTTCCAGAATGCCGAGGGGCAACAGGAACTGGCGCAGACGACCAGCTGGGGCGTGTCGACCCGCATGATCGGCGGCCTGATCATGGTGCATAGCGATGATGACGGCCTGCGCGTGCCGCCGCGCGTGGCGCCCTATCAGATCGTCGTCGTGCCGATGCTGCGCGACAATGACGAAGATGCCGCGATCGTCGATTATTGTACCGATCTGGTGAACCAGCTGAACGGGCTGGACGTGTTTCGCGAGCCGGTGCGGGCACTGCTCGACAAGCGCCCGGCCAAGGCCGCGACCAAGCGCTGGGGCTGGGTCAAGAAGGGCGCGCCGATCGTGATAGAGGTCGGCGGGCGCGATGTGGCCGGCGGCAATGTGTCGGTGATCCGCCGCGACCGCCTCTATCGCGAGGATGGCAAGCTCAACAGCGCGATCGTGGCTAAGAGCGATTTCGTGAGCGGCGCGGCTGCGACGCTGGAGGATATTCAAGCGTCGCTGTTCGCCGATGCCAGGGCGCGGCTGGACGGCAGCATCGACAAGTCGATCAGCGATCTTGAGGCGCTCAAGGCCTATTTCAAGGCCAGCAAGACCCCCGGCTGGGCGCTGGTCCAGTGGGCCAAGCCGACCGGCGAGGGGCTGGAAAAGGTCGTACAGTGGCTGAAGGGCGAGAAGCTCACGCTGCGCAATGTGCCACTGGATGCGCAGGCGGCGGATGGCAGCTGCATCTTCACCGGCGACAAGGCGGTGGAGCGGGTACTGGTGGGGCGCTCTTATTAAACCAGACTGTTCCCCGGCGCAGGCCGGGGTCCAGTTCCAACGCTTCAACTGGACCCCGGCCTGCGCCGGGGAACAGTCAGTTAAAGCACATATTTGCTGAGGTCGGTGTCGTGCGCGACGGCCGACAATTGCTTGTCGACATAGGCCTGGTCGATCACCAGTGTTTCGCCGCGACGGTCCTCTGCCTCAAAGCTGACATCCTCCAGCAGCTTTTCCATCACCGTCTGGAGGCGGCGGGCGCCGATATTCTCGATCTCGCTGTTCACGTCCGCCGCGATCTTGGCGACGGCGCGGATGCCTTCGGGCGTCAGATCGATCGTCACCTCCTCGGTCGCCAGCAGCGCGCGATATTGTGCGACGAGGCTGGCCTTCGTATCCGAAAGGATCGCGACGAAATCCTCCTCGGTCAGCGCCTTCAATTCCACGCGGATCGGCAGACGGCCCTGTAGTTCCGGCAGTAGGTCGCTGGGCTTGGCCACATGGAAGGCACCGGACGCGATGAACAGGATATGGTCCGTCTTGAGCGGGCCATATTTGGTCGACACGGTCGTCCCCTCGATCAGCGGCAACAGGTCGCGCTGCACGCCTTCGCGGCTCACCGAACCACCGCGCACGTCGCTGACGGCGATCTTGTCGATCTCGTCTAGGAAGACGATGCCATTCTGCTCGGCGCTGGTAATGGCGACACGGGCGACGTCATCCTGATCGAGGCGCTTGTCCTGCTCTTCTTCGACCAGCTTGTCCCACGCTTCGGCGACACGCATCTTGCGGCGCTTCTTCTGCTGCTGACCAAACGCCTTGGACATCATGTCGCTGATGTTGATCATGCCGACCTGACCGCCCATGCCGGGGATCTCCATCGGCATCGACGGGGTGTCGGCGACTTCCACCTCGACCTCCACGTCGTTCATCTGGTCGTTCTCGATCTTCTGGCGGAAGGAGAGGCGGGTGGCCTCGCTCGCTTCCTTGCCGGTCAGCGCGTCGAGCAGGCGGGCCATGGCGGCTTCGGACGCGGCTTCGCGCACGGCTTCGCGGCGGCGATCCTTTTCGAGGCGCACGGCTTCCTCGACCAGATCGCGGACGATCTGTTCGACGTCGCGGCCGACATAGCCGACTTCGGTGAACTTGGTGGCTTCTACCTTGACGAAGGGGGCGTCGGCCAGTTTGGCAAGGCGACGGCTGATCTCCGTCTTGCCGCAGCCCGTCGGCCCGATCATCAGGATATTTTTGGGCGTCACCTCGTCGCGCAGATCGGCGGGCAGATGCTGGCGGCGCCAACGGTTGCGCAGCGCGACGGCGACGGCGCGCTTGGCGTCATGCTGGCCGATGATATGCGCGTCCAGCGCGGCGACGATGGCTTTGGGGGTCAGATTGTCGTTCATGATCTTTTCTTGAAATCTCAGTTGGCGCTGTCGAGCGTTTCGATGGTCAGCTGGTCATTGGTGTAGACGCAGATGTCGGCGGCGACGCCCATCGCCTTGCGGGCAAGGGTTTCGGCATCTTCCTCATATTCCACCAGCGCGCGGGCGGCGGCGAGGGCGAAATTGCCGCCCGAACCGATCGCCGCCACGCCACCCAGAGGCTCCAGCACATCGCCATTGCCGGTCAGGATCAGCGTGACATCCTTGTCCGCGACGATCATCATCGCTTCCAGATTGCGCAGATATTTGTCGGTGCGCCAGTCCTTGGCCAGTTCCACGGCGGCGCGCATCAGCTGGCCGTTGTGGCGCTCCAGCTTGGCCTCCAGCCGCTCGAACAGGGTGAAGGCGTCGGCTGTGGCGCCGGCGAAGCCGCCGATGACGCTGCCATCATGCAGCCGGCGGACCTTGCGGGCATTGGGCTTCATCACCGTCTGGCCCATGGAAACCTGGCCATCGCCGGCGACGACGACCTTCCCATTCTTGCGGACGGACATGATGGTTGTGCCATGCCAGACCGGCATGGAGGCGCTGCGTTGGTCGTTCATGGGGCGGCATATGGGACGCTGTGCCGCCCGGTGCAAGTCGCGGCACGCACTGCGCCGAAACGTGTCATTTCGGCGACAATATTCTTACAAATCGTTCAGGAACAAAAGTCGATCAATTGACATTGTGCAGTGCACAACCAATGATCGGCAACCTTATTCGAAAGCGAGGACGCATATGTCTCTCAAGGCCAGGGCACAGGAAAAGGTCGAACGGGCGGGTATTTCCAATTACTCGTTCGATCGGGATGTGCTGGTCATGTGCGGCGTACGCTATACTATCGAAGCCTGCGAATGCGGGGAACCGGATTGCGATGGCGTTCGGCTGAACAAGAACATGACGGCAATCGGACGCGCGCTTCAGTAAGATGAAGGTGAGGGGCGGATCGCCCCTTTAGTGCATCGCGTCCTTGCCGGCGCGACCGACCGATTCGATATCCCGACCGACCCCCTGAACCGTGTTGCAGGCAGCAAGGGCCGTAAGCAGCAGGCTACCGATCAGCAGGGCGAGGGTTTGACGCATAGAGATTCCACTTTCGAAGATTGAAGGGCGTTTATAGGCGCCGATCGGGGAAACGGGAAAGCATTTTGCATCAAATCGATAAGAGCATGTTGACAGGGTGCGCCGTGGGTGCCAAAGGCCGCCTCCTCCTTACAGGGGGCGCGTAGCTCAGCGGTAGAGCACACCCTTCACACGGGTGGGGTCACAGGTTCAATCCCTGTCGCGCCCACCATCATCCCGGCGATGATGGCAGGACAGATAATTTCCCGGCATTGATCTTTTCTGATCCGACGCGCTAAGTCGGCGGCATCAAGCGGTGCGTTTTCGCGCCGACCGGAAAGGATATTCATGCCCCCCTATCTGAAAGCCGGCGCAGCCCTCGGCGCGTTGTTGCTGACCTCCGCCATTCCCGCTGTTGCGCAGGACAGGCTGACGCTGGAGCGCGTCTTTGCCAGCCCCGATCTGGCCGGGCCGCAGCCGCGCGCGTTGAAATTGTCGCCCGACGGATCGCTGGTGACTTTGCTCAAACCGCGCGCGGACGAGAAGGAGCGGCTCGACCTGTGGGCGATCGACAGCAAGACCGGCGCGGAACGGATGCTGGTCGATTCGAAGAAGACCGGCAGCGGCGCGGATCTGAGCGAAGCCGAAAAGATGCAGCGGGAACGCGATCGCAGCGTCGCAGGCAGCACCGGCATCACCAGCTATGACTGGTCGCCCGACGGCAAGAGCATCCTGGTGCCGGTCGATGGCGACCTGTATCTGGCCGGGCTGGACGGCAAGGTCACGCGCCTGACCGACACGCCGGATGGGGAGTTGAACGGCGTGGTCAGTCCCAAGGGCGGCTATGTTTCCTTCGTGCGTGGCGGCAATCTGTTCACCCAGCCGATCGGCGGCAAGGAACGGCAATTGACGCAGGGCGCCAGCGACACGCTGAGCTGGGGCACGGCCGAGTTTGTCGCGCAGGAAGAAATGGACCGACGTACTGGCTATTGGTGGTCACCCGATGACGCCCGCATCGCGGTTGCGCGAGTGGACGAAAGCCCGGTCGGCATCGTTACTCGCACGGCGATCGGCGGCGAGGGGACCAAGGTCTATCAGCAGCGCTATCCTGCCGCCGGCACGCCTAATGCCATCGTCGACCTTTTCGTGATCAAGCCGGACGGGTCGGGACAGGTGCAGGTGGATCTGGGCACGGACAAGAATATCTACCTCGCCCGCGTCGACTGGTCGAAGGATGGCAAGACGCTCTATGTGCAGCGCGAGAGCCGGGATCAGAAGCGGCTGGACCTGCTGGCGGTCGATCCGGCCACCGGCAAGGCGAAGGTGGCGCTGACCGAGGCGGCGAAAAGCTGGATCAACCTGTCGAACAATTTCCATGCACTGGCCGACGGCAGCTTCCTCTGGTGGTCGGAGAAGAGCGGCCATGGGCATCTCTATCGCGTGAGCGGGACGCAGTGGACGGCGCTGACCAGCGGCGATTGGGAGGTGCGCGATGTTGTGGGCGTGGATGAGGCCAAGGGGCTGGTCTATTTTACCGGCAATCGTGAGACGCCGCTGGAGCAGCAGCTATATGTGACGTCGCTCGGCAAGCCGGGACAGGCGCGCGCACTGACCGAAAAGGGCTGTTGGAATGACGCCGTGATGGACGGCGCTGCCACCAAGGTCGTGGTGACGCGGCAGAACACGGATCAGCCCAAGCAGGTCTATCTGGCCGACAATGGCGGCAAGCAGTTGCAATGGCTGTCGCAAAACGCGCTGACGGGCAACCATCCCTACACGCCCTATGTTGCGGGCCATGTGAAGACGACATTCGGCACGGTGAAGGCGGCGGATGGCACGACGCTTTATACCAAGATCATGACGCCGAACATGGAACCGGGCAAACGCTACCCCGTCTTCATGATCCATTATGGCGGGCCGGGCGGTGGACGGCAGGTGACGAACACATGGTCGGGTGCTCTGAACCAGTATCTGGTGGATCGCGGCTGGATCGTGTTTGCCATCGACAATCGCGGCACGCCCGATCGTGGCAAGGCGTTCGAGGACCATATCTATCATGCCATGGGCACGGTGGAGGTCGATGACCAGTTGAAGGGCGTCGAATGGCTGAAGGCCCAGCCCTTCGTCGATCCCAAGCGGATCGCGACCTATGGCTGGTCCTATGGCGGCTACATGTCGTTGAAGCTGCTGGAAAAGGCGCCGGGCGTGTTTGCCGCTGCCGTCGCCGGAGCGCCGGTGACGAAATGGCAGCTCTATGACACCCATTATACCGAACGCTATCTGGGCCAGCCGCAGGCGAAGGACAGCGCCTATCCGGCGTCCGGCGCGGTGGATGAGGCGGTGAAGATCACCGATCCGCTGCTGCTGATCCATGGGATGTCGGACGACAATGTCGTGTTCGACAATGCCACCGCGCTGATGGCGAAGATGCAGGGTGCGGCCGTGCCGTTCGAGATGATGGCCTATCCGGGCCAGACCCACCGCGTCGGCGGGCCGGGCATCAGCGTCCATCTGTGGAAGACGATCGAGCATTTCCTGGCCGAACAGGCAGGCGGTCCGGCCGAAAAATGAAGCGAGACGCTATCGCCAGGCGTGGAAGATCGCCCGGCGATAGCGGTTCTTGTCGCGGAAAGGCATGACCCATTTGCGCCAGCCCTGATTATCCAGCGCCTCCGGCAACACCTGGAAACGGGAATAGCCGAAGCGCCGGCACATTTCGCGCAGCGCCAATATGTTGGGCGCCCAGAAATTGGTCGCGTCCTGATCCAGTTCCATCTCTGTGAACAGGCGCATGGCCGGGACCGGCTCGTGCCGCAGCGCCGTAACCGTCTCGATCACCAGATGGTCGCTGCTCATGGCGGCGGCGGCCTCCAGCGTGCGATAGGGATCGGTGACATGATAGAGGACGCCGAGCAGCAGCACCGTGTCGAACTGTCCCAGATCCTCCACCCTGTGCTCCGCTACATCGAGGTCCAGCGAGCGGACCTTCGACCCGAAACGAGCATGGGCATGGTCGAAACCGCGCTTGTCGCCCCAGCCCTGACCCGACCAGCAGAAATGGTCGGTTGCCAGCACTTCGGCCGCGCCGCGCTGCTCCGCCTGGAAGGAGAAGAAGCCATCCCATGCGCCGATATCCAGCACCCGCCGCCCGTCCAGCCGGTTCGGAAAGATCAGATCAGCTTCTTCGAGCAGGGATTTCAGCGGCTTGACGCCATCGGCCCGGACGCCATCTGGAAAGACGAAGCTGTGAAACCAGTGTTCGGGCAGGGGCGGCAGCATGGTGGACTGCATCAGGACGTCGATTCCGTTTCGATTTCGGGGAGTGGTGGGCGTTCCGTAACGGCAGGGCCGTGCGGAGGCAATTGCGCGCTTTCTGCTGGGCAAGCCCTTCTTTCTGGACAAATGCCGCAGTATCGTTATGGCGCGCACTCCGCAAGATTTGCATTGGAGTGGAGACTTTAGTCATGGGTTACAAGGTCGTCGTCGTTGGTGCCACCGGTAATGTGGGCCGCGAGATGTTGACCATTCTCGCCGAACGCGAGTTCCCTATTGACGAGATCGCGGCGGTTGCATCGTCGCGGTCCACCGGCACCGACGTCGAGTTCGGTGAGACGGGCAAAATTCTCAAATGCAAAAATATTGAGCATTTCGACTTCACCGGGTGGGATATCGCCCTGTTCGCGGCCGGTAGCGGCCCGACGGCCGAATATGCGCCCAAGGCGGCGGCGGCCGGCTGCATCGTGATCGACAATTCGTCGCTCTATCGCATGGACCCGGACGTGCCGCTGATCGTGCCCGAGGTGAACCCGGATGCGATCGACGGCTATACGAAGAAGAACATCATCGCGAACCCGAACTGCTCGACCGCGCAGATGGTCGTGGCGCTCAAGCCGCTGCATGACGCCGCCAAGATCAAGCGCGTCGTCGTTTCGACTTATCAGTCGGTGTCGGGCGCGGGCAAGGCGGGCATGGACGAGCTGTTCGAGCAGAGCCGCAACATCTTCGTCGGCGACCCGGCCGAGCCGAAGAAGTTCACCAAGCAGATCGCCTTCAACGTAATCCCGCATATCGACGTTTTCCTGGACGACGGTTCGACCAAGGAAGAGTGGAAGATGGTCGCGGAAACCAAGAAGATCCTCGATCCCAAGGTGAAGGTCACGGCGACCTGCGTGCGCGTGCCGGTGTTCGTGGGCCATTCGGAATCGATCAACATCGAGTTCGAGAACGAGATTTCGGCGCAGGAAGCGCAGGATATCCTGCGTGAAGCGCCGGGCATCATGCTGGTCGATAAGCGCGAAGACGGCGGCTACATCACGCCGATCGAGTGCGTCGGCGATTTCGCGACCTTCATCAGCCGCGTGCGTGAAGATTCGACGATCGAGAACGGCATCAACCTGTGGTGCGTCAGCGACAATCTGCGCAAGGGCGCAGCGCTGAACGCGGTTCAGATCGCCGAACTGCTGGGCCGTCGTCACCTCAAGAAGGGCTAAGGCCCGCTCATGATCTCCGGCGCTGGGGCGATGTGGAAGGCTCTTCCTGTCGTACAGCGCCGGATGATCGCGTTGTTGCTGGCTGCCATCGGGCTGGCCAATATCGCGCAACCCTTTCCCGATCTCGCGCCGCTCCAGCATGGACCGACGATCGCGCTGATCCTTGCCGCGCCATGGCTGCTGCGGCGCTGGCCGCTTTCCAATTCTGCCGTCGGCTGCATCTGGCTGTTCCTGTTGCTGCACACGCTGGGTGCGCGCTGGATCTACAGCTATGTGCCTTATGATGACTGGGCGCGGGCGATCAGCGGGCATGATATTTCCAGCCTCTTCGGCGCGACCCGCAACGGCTATGACCGGCTGGTCCATTTTGCCTTCGGCGCGCTGCTGACCCTGCCCATCGCGGAAGTCGTGCGACGCCATATGCCGTCGCGATGGAGTCTGGCCTTCGCCTTTGCCGCCATCGGTCTGGGCAGCGCGCTTTACGAGATATTCGAATGGCTGCTGACCATGATCGCAGCCGGCGACATGGCCGACTATTATAATGGGCAACAGGGCGACATGTGGGACGCGCAAAAGGATATGGCGATGGCGCAGATCGGCGCGACGCTGGCGCTCAGCGCACTCTTGCGCCGCGGGGGCTGACGCCATATCGGCGGGGCATTGCTGCCCGATAAGGATTTGCCCCGATGACCGACCTTCCGATCGAACGCCATGACATCAAGGGGCGGGATGGGCTGCCGATCGCAGTGCATGTGGTGGGCGCCAACACCGCCGAAACTCGTGATCTCGTGCTGATCCACGGCTATTTCTCCAACGCCTTCACCAACTGGATTCGCTATGGCCATGCAGCCAAGCTGGTGGAGGCAGGGTTTCGTCTGATCCTGCCGGACCTGCGCGGCCATGGCGAAAGCGCCAAGCCGCATGACGCCGCCGCCTATCCGGCCGATGCGCTGACCGACGACAATCTGGCGCTGGTCGAGCAGATGGGGCTGACCGACTATGATCTGGGCGGCTATTCGCTGGGCGCGCGGACGACGGTGCGGATGCTGGCACGCGGGGCGACGCCGCGCCGGGTCATCCTGTCAGGCATGGGGCTGCGCGGATTGACGCAGACGCTGGACAATGGCGGCTATTACACCAACGTGCTCACCAACCTCGGTACGTTTCAGCGGGGCACGTCGGAATGGATGACTGAGGCTTTCCTCAAGACGACGAAAGGCGATCCGGTCGCGTTACTGCACATCCTCAAGACTTTCGTCGACACGGACGCGTCGACGATCGCAGGTTTCCGTCAACCAACCGCAGTCATCTGCGGGGCGGACGACGACAGCAATGGTAGCGCGCATGAACTGGCGGACCTGATGCCGGATAGCCGCTATTTCGAGATACCGGGCAATCATATGAACGCCGTCACCCGCAAGGAACTGGGGCAGGCGATGGTCGATTTCCTCACCGCTTGACTGTATCGCAGAGGCAAGTCACTTTCCCCTCATAAACCTATAGGGGACACTCATGAAAATCGCTATTTCCATGGCCGCGCTTGCGGCCGCCCTTGTTGCTTCGCCGGTGCTGGCGCAGCAGGCGCCCGCCGCAGCCCCCACAGCAGCCCCCACAGCAGCCGAAGCCGATGCCTTCCTGGCGAAGGCGGAGAAGGCGCTGTTCGACCAGTCCATCGTCAGCGGGCGCGCGGCATGGATCAACGCGACCTATATCACCGATGATACCGATGCGATCGCATCCTATTTCGGCGCGATCGATACCAAGCAGCGCGTCGACTATGCGCTGGAGGCCGCGAAATATGCGACCGCGCCGGGGCTGAGCGAGGAAACCAAGCGCCGGCTGACGCTGCTGCGCACCGCGCTGACGCTGCCCGCGCCGACCACGCCGGGCGCGGCGGAGGAACTGAACGACCTCGCGACCAAGCTCCAGTCCGCCTATGGCAAAGGCAAGGGAACGCTGAAGGGCCAGCCGATCAACGGCAGCGACATCGAAGAGCAGATGGGGGAGAACCGCAACCCCGAAGAGCTGAAGGAAATGTGGGTCAGCTGGCATGACAATGTCGGCGCGCCGATGCGGGCGGATTATGCCAAGCTGGTGAGTATCGCCAATGCGGGCGCCAAGGAGTTAGGCTTTGCCGACACCGGCGCGATGTGGCGGTCCAAATATGACATGCCGGCCGATGATTTCGCCAGGCTGACCGACAAGATCTGGGCGGAGGTCAAGCCGCTCTATGACGATCTCCATTGCTATACCCGCACCAAGTTGAATGAAAAATATGGCGATGCGGTACAGGCAAAGACCGGCCCGATCCGCGCCGACCTGCTGGGCAATATGTGGGCGCAGGAATGGGGCAATATCTATGACGTCGTGGCGCCGGCCGGCGCAGGCGACCTGGGCTTCGATACGACCGATCTGCTGAAGACCAAGGGCTATGACCCGGTCAAGATGGTGAAGACGGGGGAGGGATTCTACAGTTCACTCGGCTTCGAGTCCCTGCCGCAAAGCTTCTGGGATCGTTCGCAAATCACCAAGCCGCGCGATCGCGAAGTCATCTGCCATGCCTCGGCCTGGGATCTGGACAACAAGAACGACATCCGCATCAAGATGTGCACCAAGGTGAATGGCGACGATTTCGTCACCATCCATCATGAGCTGGGTCATAATTATTATCAGCGCGCTTATCAGATCCAGAAGCCGCTCTATCTGGACGGCGCCAATGACGGCTTCCATGAGGCGATCGGCGATTTCGTCGCGCTATCGATCACGCCAGACTATCTGGTGAAGATCGGCCTGCTGGACCCCGCCAAGGTGCCGGGCGCGGACAAGGATCTGGGCCTGTTACTGCGGCAGGCGATGGACAAGGTCGCGTTCCTGCCGTTCGGCCTGCTGATCGACAAGTGGCGCTGGGGCGTGTTCGACGGGTCGATCCCGGAGAGCCAGTATGAACAGAGCTGGACCGACCTGCGCCGTCAATATCAGGGGATCGTCCCGCCCGTGTCCCGCGACGAGACGAAGTTCGATGCCGGTGGTAAATATCATATCCCCGGCAATACGCCTTATACCCGTTACTTCCTGGCGCGGGTGTTGCAGTTCCAATTCTACGAAGCCGCGTGCAAGCAGGCCGGTTGGAAAGGCCCGCTCCACCGCTGTTCCTTCTATGGAAACAAGGCGGTAGGCGCGAAACTTGATGCAATGTTGAAGATGGGCGCGTCAAAGCCCTGGCCCGACGCGCTGCAAGCCTTCACTGGCAGCCGTGAAATGTCGGGCAAGGCGCTGGTCAATTATTTCGCACCATTGCAGAAGTGGTTGGTTCAACAGAATAAAGGCAAGTCTTGCGGCTGGTAAGTCGGCGTAAAGATTGATAAGCGGCTGGCGCATGAACGCGCCAGCCATTCTTCTTTCGCTGCTCTTTGGCACGGCGACCGTGATGACGGTTGCGTTAGCTGTCGCCTGGGCCCATTTCGGGCGACAGAAGCATGTGCTGACCTGGACCGCATCCTATGCGGTGGGCATGTTGCAATGGATGGCCAATGCCGGCGGCTTCTTCCTGAAGAGCCCCTTCTGGTTCATCATCACTGGCATCGGCCTCATCATCAGCGGATCACTGCTGGCGATCGGCGTGCGCCAGCGATGTGGCAAACCGTTGCGTCTCGCCGGCTTTGCCGTCCCGGCCACGATCGTCATACTGGCCATGGCATTCGCCATTGGGCCAGTCGGCAGCCAGATCATGCAGGGACTCATCATCCCGGCCTATGTCGGTGTGCTGCTGGCGGTGAGCGCGGTTTCGCTTTGGCCGAAGGGCCGCCGCTTCACGCCGCCCGAACTGGCCTTCTTCGTGGCGCTGCTGATCTTCGTCGTCAACCAACTGGCGCTGGCCGGTGCCGCGATGATGATCCAGGGGCCAGAAATCGGCAAAGACCTGTATCGCCTGATTTTCAGTATTTTCACGCCGACCACTTATGTCGCCACCGCCGTCACCGCTGTGCTGGTCGTCGCCGGCGATCTGGCCGAGCAATTGCGCACGCAGATGCGCCATGATCCACTGACGCAGGTGCTCAATCGCCGGGGGTTGGACGAGGCGGCGGCGCAGGCGATCGCGCAGGCGCGGCGGCATAAGCGGCCGCTTGCGCTGGTGGTGTGCGATCTGGACGGGTTCAAGGCGCTGAATGATGGCCATGGGCATATCGCCGGCGATCAGGCGCTGCGCGGTTTCGCGCGCCTGCTGACCAGCGCGGTCCGCCGGGGGGATGTAGTAGGGCGCATGGGGGGCGATGAGTTCGGCCTGTTGCTGCTCGACACCGACGCCACCGCCGCCGCCGAAGTCATGGAGCGGGTCCGGGCGGAAGTGGCGCATCTGGCACTGCCGGGCGTGCCCGTCACCGGTTTGCGCGCCAGTTTTGGCGTGGCGGAACTCGTCGTGATCGACCAGCAAATGGAAGATATGGTCGTGCGGGCCGATGCGGCCCTGTATACCGCCAAGAGAGACGGCAAGGACCGCATCGCCATCTGGCGCGAGGCCGCTTAAAACTGCCTGATCCGATTGCATCGGATCAGGCAGTTTTAAGTTCTTGGTTCGCCGCGTTTTCCGAGTCGGCAGCCGATTCCGGCCGCCTAGAAAACGCTTTAACGGAAAGGCGGCTCGTTAAAGGCGCGCAACTTGCGGCTGTGCAGTTTCGCCCCTTCTTCGCGCAACAATTCGCAGGTCATCAGGCCGACGCGCAGATGGCTGGCGATCGCTTCTTCATAGAAGCGGTTGGCCTGACCCGGCAGCTTCAATTCGCCATGGATCGGCTTGTCCGACACGCAGAGCAGGGTGCCATAGGGCACGCGGAAGCGATAGCCCTGCGCCGCGATCGTGGCGGACTCCATGTCGATGCCGACCGCCCGCGACAGGCTGAAGCGCAGGGCCGAACTGGAATAGCGCAGTTCCCAGTTGCGATCGTCGGTGGTGACGACGGTGCCGGTGCGCAGGCGGCGCTTGAAATCCTCCGGATCGCCCTTGCCAAGCACCGCTTCGGCAGCCTGCGCCATGGCGACCTGTACTTCGGCGATGGCCGGCACCGGAATTTCGGGCGGCAGCATTTCGTCCAGCACATGATCGTCGCGCAGATAGGCATGGGCCAGCACATAGTCCCCGATCCGCTGGCTGGGGCGCAGACCGCCGCAATGGCCGATCATCAGCCAGGCTTCGGGCCGGACGACCGCCAGATGGTCGCAGATGGTCTTGGCATTGGACGGGCCGACGCCGATATTGACTAAGGTGATACCGCTGCGGTCGGGCGCGATCAGATGATAGGCCGGCATCTGATGTCGACGCCATGCGCTGTCGGCGATCATGCGGGCGGGATCGGCGGTTTCAGGGGTTACGTAAACGCCGCCGGCGCCGGACAGGGCGGTATAACGGCTGCCTTCGCGCTGGAGTTCATCACAAGCCCAGGCGACGAATTCATCGACATAGCGATGATAGTTGGTGAACAATATGTAGCGCTGCACATGTTCGGCGGGCGTGCCGGTATAATGTTTCAGGCGAGCGAGCGAGAAGTCCGTGCGCAGGCCGTCGAACAGGGCGAGCGGCCGGTCGCCATCGACATCCGGCATGAACAGGCCGTCGGCGATCTCATCGCCAATCTCCGCCAGTTCGGTGGCGGGAAAGTGGCGCGCCAGTTCGGTCGGCGGGGTACCGTCCAGTGCGTTGATGTCGAGGCCATCCAGCACATAGGGGAAGGGAATCTGCTGGTCGCTAAGCCCGGTTTCGACTTCCACGCCATAGTCGCGGACGAGCAGGTCGATCTGTTCGGCCAGATAGTCGGCGAACATCGACGGGCGGGTGACGGTGGTGACATAGCGGCCGGGTTTGGACAGGCGCGCGAAAGAGCGGCCGGGCGGCGGCGCATCGCTGTCGCCATGATAGATGATCCGCAATTCGGGATAGCAATAGCGCCGGTCGGTCTTGGCCTCCGGCGGCGGGACGCTGCCGTCGCGGGCATAGGCCCGCATCGCTTCCCGCAAAGTTTCGATGGATGTCTGATAAATCTGGTCGAGCTGTGCGACCGCCTTGCTGCCGATGCTTTGTGTCATCGCCCCCTGTTACCGCCTTTGCGTGACGGAAGGAAGACGCAGTGTGCAGATCGGGCGCCGGACTTAAAATCCGCCGCCCGATCGCTTTCAAATCAGAGCTGTTCGAGCAGGTAGTCGGCCGAGGACACCTTGAAGTCGCCCGGTGCTTCGACGTTCAGTTCTTCCACGACGCCGTCCTTGACGATCATCGAGAAGCGCTGGCCGCGCGTGCCGAGGCCGAACTTGCTGCCGTCCATGGTCAGGCCAACGGCCTGCGCGAAGTCGGCGTTGCCGTCGGCCAGCATCGTGACCTTGCCATCGGCACCGGCCGACTTGCCCCAGGCCCCCATGACGAAAGCGTCATTGACGGCGGTGCAGGCGATTTCGTCCACGCCCTTGGCCTTGAGTGCTTCGCTCTTGTCGATGAAGCCCGGCAGATGCTTGGCCGAGCAGGTCGGGGTGAAGGCGCCGGGCACGGAGAAGATCGCGATCGTCTTGCCGGCGAAATAGTCTTCGGACGGCACGGCTTCGGGGCCGTTTTCGGTCATCCTGGCGAAAGTCGTGCTGGGGAGGCGATCGCCCTTGGAAATGGTCATGTCATGTCTCCTGGCCTTTTTGACCGGCGGGAGGTCGGCGCTGGGGGCTTTCCTGTCAAGTCATGCCGGCGTGAATATGTCGCGCCGCCCCAATGCTGCGACACGCGTCCTTGGCAAGTTCATGCGGCCCTCTATATTCGATTCATGACTGAAACGCGCTTCTATGGTGGGCATTTCCTGCTCGCCTTGCCCGGCATGGCCGACACCCGCTTCGATCATTCGGTGGTGGCGCTGTGCGTCCATGACGAGAATGGCGCGCTGGGCATCGCCGTGGGCGAGGAGATGGAGGGCGTATCCTTCCGCGAGTTGCTGGAAAGTTTCGATATCGACGGCAGTCAGGTGCCAGATGTGCCCGTGCTACGCGGCGGACCGGTCGAACCGCGCCGGGGCTTCGTGCTGCATTCGCTCGACTGGGGCGGGCAGGACATGGTGCAGGTCGGCGGCCGATGGGGCCTGTCCGGGTCGCTCGACATATTGAAAGCCATCGCGGAGGGACGGGGACCGAGCCGCTATCTGGTGGCGCTGGGCTATGCCGGTTGGGGCGCGGGCCAACTGGAGCAGGAGATGACCGGGGAAAGCTGGTTCCTTGCGGATGGCGATCCCGACCTGCTGTTCGACATTCCCACCCGGCGCAAATGGGCCGCCGCCTATGCCGCCGCCGGGGTGGATGCGTCGCACCTTGTCTCCGGCGCTGGTTCCGCATAGGCCACATAAAGAAATCTTTATATGAGTTGCCATGCGCGCCAGCCATTGGTAAGGCGCTTTTCATCGCTTCTGCTGGCCATGATGCTGGCGAGGCTCCATCTTTAGCTGAACGGAGATATGATCGTGGCCACCGCACCCGCCACCCAGGCGCAGGATTATGTGATCGCGGATATCGGCCTTGCCGCCTTTGGCCGCAAGGAAATCGAGATTGCCGAAACCGAAATGCCCGGCCTGATGGCCCTGCGCGCTGAATTTGGCGCGTCGCAGCCGCTGAAGGGCGCGCGCATCACCGGTTCGCTGCACATGACGATCCAGACCGCCGTGCTGATCGAAACCCTGACCGCGCTGGGCGCGCAGGTGCGCTGGGCGACCTGCAACATCTATTCCACGCAGGACCATGCCGCCGCCGCGATCGCTGCGTCGGGCGTGCCGGTCTTCGCGATCAAGGGCGAAACGCTCCAGGAATATTGGGACTATGTCGAGCGCATCTTCGACTGGCACAATGACGACAGCGGCGTGTGCAACCTGATCCTGGACGATGGCGGCGACGCCACCATGTTCGCGCTGTGGGGCGCGCGCGTCGAGGCAGGCGAAGAACTGTTCACGCCGTCGAACGAGGAAGAGGAAATCTTCTGCGCCGTTCTCAAGCGCGTTCTGGCCGAACGCCCCGGTTTCCTGACCAAGACCGTCCAGTCGATCAAGGGCGTGTCGGAAGAAACCACCACCGGCGTGCATCGCCTGTATGAACTGTCGAAGAAGGGCAAGCTGCCTTTCCCCGCGATCAACGTGAATGACAGCGTCACAAAGTCGAAGTTCGACAATCTTTATGGTTGCAAGGAATCGCTGGTCGACGCGATCCGTCGCGGCACCGACGTGATGCTGGCCGGCAAGGTCGCCTGCGTCGCCGGTTTCGGTGACGTCGGCAAGGGTTCGGCCGCATCGCTGCGCAATGGCGGCGCCCGCGTTCTCGTCACCGAAGTCGATCCCATTTGCGCGCTTCAGGCCGCGATGGAAGGCTATGAAGTCGTGACGATGGAAGAAGCCGCCCCGCGCGCCGACATCTTCGTCACCGCGACCGGCAACGAGGGCGTCCTGACCGTCGATCATATGCGCGCCATGAAGAATATGGCGATCGTGTCGAACATCGGCCATTTCGACAGCGAAATCGAAATTGCCGGCCTCGCCAACATGAAGTGGACCGAAATCAAGCCGCAGGTCGACGAAGTCGAATTCCCCGACGGCAAGAAGATCATCGTCCTGTCGAAGGGCCGTCTGGTCAACCTCGGTAACGCGACGGGCCACCCCAGCTTCGTGATGTCGGCCAGCTTCACCAACCAGACGCTGGCGCAGATCGAACTGTGGACCAAGAGCGAAACCTACGGCAACGACGTCTATGTCCTGCCCAAGCATCTGGACGAAAAGGTCGCCGCGCTGCATCTGGAAAAGCTGGGCGTGAAGCTGACGACGCTGTCGCAGCGTCAGGCCGACTATATCGGTGTGCCGGTGGAAGGCCCGTTCAAGCCCGACCATTATCGCTACTAAGCGAACGCCGTCAGGCAAAAGGAAATGGGGGAGGCGGCGACGCCTCCCTTTTTTCTTACGCTTGGCTTGGCCATGACGCGGTTCTGGTTTAGGCCCGATCAGCTTATGAACAGGGACAGGCAGGCTAGGGCGCGCAAGGGACGGATGTCATGACGACATTGTCGCCCTATGCCGCGATCATCTTCGGCGTGGTGCTGGCCGGATGGCTGGGCGCGGCGGTCTGGGCGTTGCTCAGCGGCCAAAGGATGCGCCGTGAAGGCACGCAGGCGCAGGGCAAGCTGGATCGGCTGACGACCCTGCTGGCGTCCGCGCCCGCAGCACCGATCATCATTCATCCCGACGGCCGGCTGGAAGCGGCCGATCGCCTCGCCAAATGGCTCGGCAAGCCGCGCGTGCCGACCTTCGTCTCCGAACTCACCGCCCCCGATGGCGGGCTGGAACCGGAAGATGCTGCCGTGCTCGCGCAGGAAATCGCTTCGGCCCAGCGGGCTGGGAAAAGCTTTGCCCTGCCGGTGCGCGGCCATGGATCGAACCGTCTGTTGCTAGTGCGCGGCGCGCCTGCCGGGCCGGGCATCGCGGAAAGCGGCGGTGTCATTCTGTGGATTTTCGACGCGACCGACAGCCAGGCCGAAATCCAGTCGCTGCGGGGCCATGTCGAGCAGTTGCGCGACGCGCTGGAGGCACTGGCGGGGCTGGTCGAGGCAGCCCCCTTCCCGATGTGGCATCGCACGCCAGACCTGCGTCTCAGCCTCGTTAACAGCGCCTATGTGCGGGCAGTCGATGCGTCCGGCGCGGCCGATGTCATCGCCCATGGCACCGAACTGGTGGAAACCGTTGCCGGCCTGACGCCGGAAGCGGCCGCTGCCGATGCCATCGCCCGCGACGAGTCGGTCGAGCGCATGGTGCCCGCAACCATCGATGGCGAGCGGCGGACGATGCGCGTGGTCGATGTGCCGCTGGGTGCGGCGGGCGTGGCCGGCTATGCAGTCGACCAGCATGAACTGGAACAGGCGCGGACCGAGCATCGGCGGCTGGAAACGGCGCAGCGCGACCTGCTCGATCGTCTGTCGGCCGGCGTAGCGCGTTTTGGCCCGGACCGGGCGCTGCGCTTCTGGAACCAGCCTTTCATCAGCCTGTTCGGCCTGCGCCAGGACGCGCTGACCGACGCGCCTTTGTTCGAGCGCGTGCTGGACCAGATGCGCGATGCGCGCCGTATTCCCGAACATCGCGACTTCCCGGCATGGCGGACCGAAAGGCGACAATGGTTCCTGTCGCCCAATCCGCTGGAAGAAAACTGGCTGTTGCAGGATGGCACGCATCTGCGCGTCTATGCCCAACCGCTGCCCGATGGCGGCCTGCTGCTGATTTTCGAGGATCGCACCGAGCAGGTGCAATTGTCGAGCGCACGCGACACGTTGCTGCGGGTGCGGACCGCAACGTTCGACAATCTGTTCGAATCGATCGGCGTCTTCTCATCGGACGGCAAGTTGCAGATGTGGAACAGCCGGTTCCGCACCATCTGGGGCGCGAGCGAGGATTTGCTGGCGGGCCATCCGCGCATCGACGATCTGATGCGGGCGGTGCAGGCCAAACTGACGAAGCCGGAACAGGCCAATCTGGTACGCGAACTGGTGCGCGCCGCCACGGTCGAGCGCAAGCAGCGCATCGGCCATGTCGGCTTTGCCGACGGGCGTATCTTCGAATTTGCCGCCATCCCGCTGCCGGACGGCAATGCGCTCTTCACCATGCTGGACGTCACCGACAGCCGCCGCGTGGAGCAGGTGCTGCGCGACCGGAACGAGGCGCTGGAGCAGGCGGACAAGGTCAAGACCGCTTTCGTCACCAATATGAGCTATGAATTGCGCACCCCGCTGACCACCATTTCCGGTTTTGCCGAGATGATGAGCGCGGGTTATGCGGGCGAATTGAGCGTGCCAGCGCAGGGCTATGTCGATGGCATCCTGCAAAGCACGGCGCGCCTGTCGATGCTGATCGACAATGTGCTGGACCTGACCCAGGGGGAGGTCGGGACGCTGCCGATCGAACATGCGCGGGTCGACCTGAGCAAAGTGGTGCAGGATAGCGCCAGCCGGATGACGATGGATGCGACCGCCAAGGGCATCGAAATTGAAATCGCGCTGAAGGACAGCCTGGGCGCGGTGCAGGGAGACGCCCGCCGGATCGGGCAGGCGATCGACCATTTGCTGGAAAATGCGATCCGCTATTGCGGCAAGGGCGCGCGCATCCTGCTGCATGGCGACGGCACCGGCGAGAAGGCTCGGATAGTCGTGTCGGACAATGGCCCCGGCATCGGCGCGTCGCAGCAGGCGGCCATCTTCGATCCCGCCGCGCGCGCCGGGCAGGCCCGCAATGGCGGCCGGGCCGGCATCGGCCTGCCGCTCGCACGCCAACTGGCCGAAGCGCATGGCGGCACGCTGCAACTGGTGTCGGAAGCCGGGCAGGGGACAATGGCTGTGATCGAACTGCCGCGTGGCTGAGGCTGTCATGGAATTGAGCGGCGAGGCGGCGATGCTGGACCTGGGCCGGCGGATCGCGGTCCATGCCCGGATCGGCGACGTCATCGCGCTGGAAGGCGGCCTTGGCGCCGGCAAGACGACATTGGCGCGCGGCATATTGGAAGCGCTGGGGCTGGAGGGTGAGGCGCCAAGTCCGAGCTTTGCCATCGTTCAGCCCTATGATGTGCCGGATGTCGCCCTGCCGGTTGCCCATGTCGATCTTTATCGGCTGGACGAACCGGAAGAGGCCGAGGAACTGGCGCTGGGCGACTATCTGATGGACAGCCTGCTGATCATCGAATGGCCCGACCGGCTGGGCGATGGGCTGTGGTCCCATGCGCTGCGCCTCACCATCGACTTTGCGGAAGAGGACGCGCGGCGCTTGACAGCGGCCGTGCCGGACGCTTGGACGGAGCGATGGTCACAGATATGATCCCCCCCGCCACCGCGCCCGCCTTCCTCGCCGACGCGGGATGGGATGGGGCCGCGATCGTCCCGCTGGCCGGTGACGCATCCTTCCGCCGCTATTTCCGTGTACTCGACGGCGGCCGCCGCGCCGTGCTGATGGATGCGCCCCCGCCGCACGAAGACCCGCGCCCCTTCATCGCCATCGCCGAGCATCTGCTGGCCGACGGGTTCGCCGCACCGAAGATATTGGCACGCGACCTGGAACAGGGGCTGGTACTGATCGAGGATTTCGGCGACCTGCGCGTAAAGGAGCATCTCGACGCCGAGCCGGATGCAGAACTGGCCGTCTATACCCGCGCAATCGAGTTGCTGGCCGACTTGCACAGGCTGCCCGCCGCCGAGGTACCGCCCTATGACCGGGCGGTCTATCAGCGCGAGGCCGGGCTGCTGACCGAATGGTATTGCCCCGCGATCGAACTGGATGTCGATGCCGACGCCTATGTCCGCGCGTGGGATGCGGTGCTGCCGATCGTAGAACAGTCGGCCAGCCCGACCGTGACGGTGCTGCGCGACTATCATGCCGAAAATATCATGCTGATCGACGGGCCGGCCTCGCACGGTCTTGGCCTGCTTGATTTTCAGGACGCGTTGGCGGGCCACCCTGCCTATGACCTTGTGTCGCTGTTGCAGGATGCCCGGCGGGACGTGCCAGCAGAGGTCGAAGCGGCGATGCTGGCCCATTACAAGGCCGTCGCCCGCCCGCCCGCAGATTTCGACGCCGCTTATGCGGTGCTGGGGGCACAGCGCAACGCCAAGATCATCGGCATCTTCACCCGCCTGTGGCAGCGCGACGGCAAGCCGCGCTATCTCTCTTTCCTGCCGCGCATGTGGAACCTGCTGGAGCGCGACCTGAAGCATCCGGCTCTGGCCCCCGTCGCCGACTGGTTCGCCGCCAATATTCCCACCGACAAGCGCCATGACGCGCTTGAGGAGCAGATCCCCGCATGATCGACACCGCCATGTTAATGGCCGCCGGGCTGGGCAAGCGCATGCGTCCGCTGACCGCGACCCGGCCCAAGCCGCTGGTGAAGGTGGCGGGCAAGCCGCTGATGGACCATGCGCTCGACCGGCTGGAGGCGGGCGGCATCAGCAAGGTGGTGGTCAATGTCCATTACCTCGCCGACACGGTGGAAGCGCATCTGAAGGCGCGCAAATGTGGGCTGGACTTTGCCGTGTCGGACGAGCGGGCCAAGCTGCTGGAAACCGGCGGTGGCCTGATCCAGGCAAAGCCGCTGCTGGGCGACAAGCCGTTCATCTGCGCCAATAGCGACAATCTGTGGATCGACGGACCGCAGGAAACGCTGGGCATGATGCAGCGCATATGGAACCCGGAGAAGATGGACGCGCTGCTGCTGCTGGTGCCGCTGGCGCGCGCCAATTGCCACAAGGGGCCGGGTGATTTCCACATGGATGCGACCGGGCGACTGACCCGGCGCAAGACAGCGCATGTCGCGCCCTTCGTCTTCACCGGCGTGCAGATCATGACGCCGAAATTGCTGGTCGATCCGCCGAGCGACGTCTTTTCGACCAACATATTCTGGAACCGCGCGATCGAAGCGGGACGCCTCTATGGCGTATCGCATCAGGGCCTGTGGTTCGACGTCGGCACGCCGCAAGCCATCCCCGTCGTGGAGTCGATGCTCGCTCATGGGTGAGCGCAGCAAGCCCGCATTGTTCACCATTCCCGCGCACCGCGCTTTTGCCGATGCGCTGGTGGCGGGCCTGCTGGCCCAGCACCGCGGCGACGCCATGGCACTGGCGCAGGGCATGGTGCTGTTGCCGAACAACCGCGCGATCCGCGCCGTCAGCGATGCCTTCGTCCGCCAGTCCGGCGGCGGACTGCTGTTGCCCCGACTGGTGGCGATCGGCGAACCGGATCTTGGCGAACAGGTGGGCGGCGCACTCGACCCGCTGGGCGAAGAGGAAGCGGTACCGCCCGCCATTGCGCCGATGCGCCGCCAGATGATCCTGGCACGCATGGTGCAGCAGGCGCGGCCGGAGATCGATGCCGGACAGGCGCTGCTGCTGGGGCAGGCACTGGGCGCGGTGCTGGACCAGATGCAGGTGGAGCGCGTGGCACCAAGCGCGCTACGCAACCTGCCGCTTTCGGAAGAGCTGTCAAAACATTGGCAGACGTCGCTCAAGATATTCGAGATTTTGATTGCGCGCTGGCCTGATGAACTGGCCCGCACGGGCTGCATCGACCTGGCCGACCGTCGCAATCGGTTGTTCGACCGGTTGGCGGCGCGCTGGTCCGTGCATCCGCCGGCGGGCTTCGTGGTCGCAGCCGGTATTTCCACCACCGCGCCCGCCGTCGCCGCGCTGCTGCGCCGGATCGGAGCCATGCCCAATGGCATGGTGGTGTTTGCCGGCCTCGATCAGCATATGGATGAGGAAGCGTGGAAGGCGATCGGGCCGTTCGATCCCGATCCGCTGACCAGCCAGCGGCGACCCGGCCATGAAAGCCACCCGCAATATGCGCTGAAGCTGCTGCTCGATGGCATGAGCGCCACCCGCGAGGATGTCGCCAACTGGCGCTGGGGCAGCGAGCATGATGCGCGGGCGGTGCGCAGCCGCAATATCTCCAACGCGATGCTGCCGCCCAGGCTGACGAGCCGCTGGCGCGATCTCAAGACCGCCGACCGGTCGCTGGCTGGGGTGGAAGCACTGGAAGTGGCGACGCCGGGCGAAGAGGCGCAGGCGATCGCCATCGCCTTGCGTGAGGCGCTTGATACGCCGGAACGGACCGCCGCGCTGGTGACGCCAGACCGGCAACTGGCGACGCGCGTGTCGGCGCATTTGCGCCGCTGGGGCATAGAGGCCGACGACAGCGCCGGTCAGCCTTTGTCGCGCCTGCTGCCCGGCACGCTGCTGATCGCAATGGCGGAGGCAGTTGCGGAGCGATTTGCGCCGGTGCCGTTGCTGACTTTGCTCAAGCATCCGCTGGTGATGAAGGGCGAACGGCGTCTGGGCTGGCTGGAGGGCGTGCGCGCGCTCGACCTGCTGCTGCGCGGGCCGCGGCCGCAGGCGGGACTGCATGGCATCGACCTGATGATGCACCCCCGCCCGGACGATCGGCAGCGGATCTTGCGCGAGCAGGTAAGCTTATGGTGGCCAGAGGCGCGGGGCTTGCTGGAACCGCTGGAAACGGCTTTCGACGCGGCAGTCGACCTTGGCGGACAGATGGCAGCACTGCGCGAGCAGGCCGGCGCGCTGTCGGGCGATGCCGTCTGGTCCGGGCATCAGGGCCATGCCGCCGCCGACCTGTTCGCGGAAATGGAAGCGGCCGCGCCTGAAGGCCCGCGTCAGGCCGATCCGCGCGCGCTGCCGGTGCTGCTCGATCATATGCTGGGCGGCGTATCCGTGCGGCCGCCGCAGGGCGGGCATCCGCGCATCAGCATATTGGGCCTGATCGAGGCGCGGCTGATGCAGGCGGATATCATGATCCTGGGCGGCCTCAACGAAGGTACCTGGCCCGGCCTGCCATCGCCCGACCCATGGCTGGCGCCGCGCATCCGGCGCGAACTGGGCTTGCCGGGGCTGGAAACGCGCATCGGTCTGGTCGCGCATGATTTCTCCAGTGCGCTCGGCGCGCCGCATGTCCTCATCACCCGCGCCCGGCGGGGAAGCGGCGGGCCGGCGGTCGCCTCACGCTTCTGGCTGCGGTTGAAGGCGATGGCCGGGCAGCAATGGAAATCGGGCGACCGCTATGCGGCGCTGGCGCAGACGATCGACGCGCCGGGCGTGCATCGTCCGGCCGAACGGCCAGCCCCGGCGCCCCCCGCATCGGTGCGGCCGCGCGTCATTCCGGTGACCGATGTCGATCGCCTGAAAGCCGATCCGTTCGCCTTCTATGCCAAGCGCGTCCTCCGGTTGGCACGGCTGGACCCGGTCGATGCCGATGCCGGGCCAGCCTGGCGCGGGACGGCGGTGCATGATGTGTTGCAACGCTGGGCCGAGGCGGGAACGCTCGATCCGGCCGATCTGGAGCAGCGCGCCCGCGCCATGTTCGACCAGCCGGAGGTGCATCCGCTGCTCAAGGCGCTGTGGCAACCGCGCCTGATCGAGGCGATCCGCTGGATCGCGGCCGAAGTGGTGAAGGATAAGGCTGAAGGGCGCACCATCCTGGCCGTCGAGCAGGAAGGGCGGGCCGACATCGCCGGCGTGACGCTGATGGGCAAGGCGGACCGGATCGACCGGCTGGCCGATGGCCGCATCGGCATCATCGATTACAAGACCGGCAAGCCGCCGAGCGCGCGGCAGGTGAAGGCGGGCTATTCGCTGCAACTGGGGCTGCTGGGCATCATTGCGGAACTGGGCGGGTTCGACGGTTTGGGGACGCAACCCAAGGCGGGCGATTTCGAATATTGGTCGCTGGCCAAGAAGGGCGACCAGTTTGGCTATCGCGAACGGCCAGTCGATCCGCTGGGCAAGCGGGACAAGGTCGTCACCGATGCGTTCACCGCCCATGCGCATGAGCATTTCGAGGCACTGGCCAATGGCTTCCTGCTCGGCACCGTGCCGTTTCGGGCGGAGATCAACCCCGAAGTCGCGAATTATGGCGATTATGACCAGCTTATGCGGCTGGAGGAATGGTATGGCCGCGACGATGGCTAAGGCACGCGCGCTTCAGAAATTGCTGGGCGATCAGGCGCGGGCGGCCGCGCCCGACGCCCATGTCTGGCTGTCGGCATCGGCGGGCACGGGCAAGACGCATGTGCTGACCGCACGCGTATTTCGTCTGCTGTTGCAAGGGGTGAAGCCGGAAAATATCCTGTGCCTGACCTTTACCAAGGCGGGAGCCGCCGAAATGGCCGACCGTATCCATGACCGGTTGGCGGCATGGGTGCAGATGGATGAGCGCGACCTGTTCAATGATCTGGAGGCGCTGGGCGAGGAATCCGGGCCGGAGCAGCGCGACTATGCCCGGCGCCTGTTCGCCGAAGTGCTGGAGTCGACCGGCGGCGGTCTGCGCATTCAAACCATCCATGGCTTCTGCCAGCAATTGCTGACCGCCTTCCCACTGGAAGCGGACCTGACGCCGGGTTTCCGACCGCTCGACCAGCGCGAGCAATCCAGTCTGGCGCGGCAGACGCTGGCCGACATGGTGGTGCGCGCGCACGACCAGAGTGACGAGGCGCTGATCGGCGCATTGCAGGCGCTGAGCCTGCGGCTCGGCGAAGGTGGGGCGGAGCAATTCCTGCTGCGCTGCGCCGCGAAGGGGGAGGCGCTGGATGCGCTGCCCGACGCCATCGGACCGGAACTGAACGCGCAGATGGATTTGCCGGAAGGCGATGTCGATCAATGGCTTGCCGAACAATGTTCGGACGCCATGTTCGACATGCGCACGCTGGACGGGATCGTGCGGGCCAATATCGATTGGGGCAAGACCCGCGCGCTGGAGCGATGCGACCGGATCGCGGCGTGGCGGGCGCTTGATCCGGCGGGACGGGCGGCGTCGCTGACCGACCTGCACCGTGCCTGGGCCAAGGCGGACGGCGATTTCCTCGACAGCAAGGGCTATGTGCCCCCGGTCGACGGCTATGCCGAGATGGCGATGCGTCTATATGAGCGGTGCGGCGCGCTGATCGCAACCAAGCTGCGCGCCGATTATGCGGCGCTGCTGGCGCAGGCGCTGCATGCCGGGCGTGCCTATGCCCGCGATTACGCGCAGGCCAAGCGGCTGGCGGGCGCGGTGGATTTCGACGACCTGATCGCGCGCGCGGCGTCGCTGCTGGAACAGCCGGGCATTGCCGAATGGATTCGCTACAAGCTCGACCAGCGGATCGACCACATATTAGTGGATGAGGCGCAGGATACCAATGCCGCACAGTGGCGCATCGTGCGGACGCTGGCGGAGGAGTTTTTCACGGTCGAATGGGAGGAGCGGCAAAAGGCGCGCACCATCTTCACCGTGGGCGATTTCAAACAGGCGATCTTCGGTTTTCAAGGCACTAGTCCGCAGAATTTCGCCGCCGCGCAATTGCTGTTCGAGCGTGACGCGGCAAATGCGGGGCATGATTTCTTCAACCTGTCGCTGGACCGCAGCTTCCGATCGACACCGGCCGTCCTCGACGTGGTCGATCGCACAATCGCCACGCTCCGCGCCGAACGGCTGGGGATGGAGGCAGGGGAAGTGCGCCATGTCAGCGCCAACCGCCATCCCGGTGAGGTCCAGTTGTGGAAGCCGGTCGTCGCCAACCTGTCCGAGGATGCCGAGGGCGAGGAGGATTGGGCGGCGGATCAGGAGCGGACGCTGGCGACCCGGATCGCCCGGCAAATCCGCCAGTGGATCGATGACGGGCTGATGCTGGAAAGCCGGGGGCGGGCGGTGCGCGCGGGCGACATCATGATTTTGGTGCGCCGCCGCAGTGAACTGGCACGGCTAATCGTCGCGCGTCTCTATGAGGAGAAGGTGGCTGTCGCAGGGATCGACCGGCTGCGACTGAACAGCCCACTGGCGGTGCGCGATTTGCTGGCGGCGCTGCGCTTCGCAGTGCAGCCGGAGGATGAACTGAACCTCGCCGCGCTGCTGGTATCGCCGCTGATCGGCTGGACGCAGGACGAACTGATGGCGCGCCTGATCGGGCGCAAGACCGGACTGTGGCGGCATCTCAACCGGACATTGGACGACGCGCTGTTGCAGCCCTTGCGCGATCTGCTCGCGGTGGCGGACTTCACCACGCCCTATCGCTATCTGGAGGCGATCCTGTCCGGGCCAATGGACGGGCGGCGGCGGCTGGTGGAGCGGCTGGGCAGCGAGGCGGCCGATCCGATCGAGGAGTTGCTGAACGCGGCGCTCGCCTTCGAAAGCGACGATCATCCCTCGCTCCAGCGCTTCATCGACTGGTTCGACCGGGGCGAGGTGGAAATCGTGCGCGATGCAGCGGCACAGGGCGACAATCTGCGCCTGCTGACCGTGCATGGCGCCAAGGGGCTACAGGCGCCGATCGTCATCCTGGCCGACGCATGCCTCGACCCCGATGCCGGCAATCGCGCGGATTCGCTGGTGTGGAACGGCCTGCCGATCCTCGCGCCGCGCAAGCCGGAACGGCAGGGGCCGATCGGCGCCGTGGCCGAAGCAGCGGCGCAGGTGGAGAAGGAAGAACATTGGCGGCTGCTCTATGTCGCGTTGACCCGCGCGGAGGAGAGGCTGATCGTCGCCGGATCGCTCGGTCCCCGTGCCAAGGGCGAGGTGAAGAGCGAAAGCTGGTACGGCGCCGTCGAGGGAGCAATGGTTTCGCTCGGTGCGGAGTGGGAGGCTGATCCGCTCTGGGGTCAGGCACGGCGCTGGCATGGCAGCGAAGTCCTGCTGCCCAAGGCCGCCGAACCGGAAAGCGTGGCCGAGGCCATCACCATTGCCGAACCGGCATGGCTACGCCAGCCCGCCCCGGCTGAAGCGCGGCCACCCCGACCGCTTGCGCCATCCGCGCCGGTCGAGGATGATGTGCCCTATCCGCCGCCGACCCCGGCGATGCGCGCGGCGGCCGAGCGGGGACGCTGGCTACATGCCCTGTTCGAGCGGCTGCCCGATCTGCCGGCGGATCGGCGCCGGGATGCAGCCGATCGCTGGCTGGTGCAGCAGGGCGTCACCGATGCAGCGCAGCGGCATGACGTCATCGAGCAGGCGCTGCGGGTGATCGAAGCGCCGGACTTCGCCGCGCTGTTCGGCCCCGATGCGCTGGCCGAAGCACCGATCGCGGCCGTGGTGGGGGAGGCGGTGATCGCCGGGACGGTCGACCGACTCTGCATCGGTCCCGATCGCATCCAACTGGTCGATTTCAAGACCGGGCGGGTCGCGCCGCTGACGCTGACGGATGTGCCGACGCCGCATATCCGGCAGATGGCCGCCTATGCCGCGGCTCTGGCCGTGATCTTCCCCGACCGCGCGATCGAGGCGGGACTGCTTTACACCAGCGTACCGCGCTTCATTCCCCTGCCGGCCAGCCTGCTGGCGGCGCACAAGCCCGGCTTTGCCCCCGCGCAGGAGAATTTGCCGCTCTGACCCGTTGAGCCGCAAGCGCGCCCATCCTAGATATCGACCAACCAAAGGAGTTTATTGCAATGGCCACCAAGGCAGTTACCGACCTCAGCTTCAAGGACGACGTCATCAACAGCGACAAGCCCGTGCTTGTCGACTTCTGGGCCGAATGGTGCGGCCCGTGCAAGATGATCGGCCCGGCCCTGGAGGAAATCTCCGAGGAACTGGCGGATACGGTCATCATCGCCAAGATCAACATCGACGAGAACCCGGATGCGCCGGGCCAATATGGTGTGCGCGGTATCCCGACGATGGTCCTGTTCAAGAATGGCGAAGAGGCCGCGAGGAAAATCGGCGCCGCGCCGAAGAGCGCGCTCAAGGGCTGGATCGAAAGCGTCCTGTAATATCTGTGGCGCGCGCCGGGCTACATCGCCCGGCGCCACCCTGCCGGACCGGGCCTATGTCAGCGGGATCATCACCGACTGGGCATAGGCCGGCCGGGCGCGCAGCCGGTCGTACCAGGCGCGCACATGCGGCACATCGGGCCGTTCCATGTCGAGCGTGAAGAAGGTGTGGGCGTAGACGCCCATCGGCACGTCTGCGACACCGAAAGAGACACCTGAAAGCCATGGCTGTACCGCAAGCGTACGGTCCAATATCCGCATCGCTGCGCCGGACGCTGTCGCCGATGCCGCCAGAAGCTGTCCATCTCGTTGTTCGGCTGTAATACGCACCAGTTGCAGGAAAGCGTCACGCTGGGCATCGGCAAAGCTGAACTGCCAGTCCATCCACTTGTCACCCTGCGCCCGTTCCGCCGGGTCGATCGGCCAGAGGGCAGGGGCGTAGCGCGCCGCCAGATAGCGCAGGATGGCGTTGGATTCCCATAGAGTGACATCGCCATCCTCGATCGTGGGGATCAGCCTGTTGGGGTTCTTCGCCAGATAATCGGCGCTCATGCCGAATTTGCCGCCGACGTCATGGCGGACATAGGGCAGGCCGATTTCGTCGGCGAACCAGGCGACCTTCTTCACATTGTGCGAGTTCAATCGGCCCCAGATCGTCAGCATATTTTATCCTTCAATCGAACAGCGTCGCCGCTGCCTTGTCCCACAAGCGAGGCGAGGATGCGCCCATCAGCCCGCGCCGCAAGTCACCCACCTTGTAAGGCGTGCCGTCAAGGCGCTGGCAGCAGCCGCCCGCTTCATTGACGAACAGGGTGCCCGCCGCATGATCCCAGGGCAGGACGCGCGCAAAAACCGTCACATCATTCTGCCCCAGCACCAGTCGGGGATATTGTTCGGCGGCGCAGCGGGGAATGTCCACCAACGTGAAGATGGCCTGCGAACGGCGCACCATGTCGGCGCGCTCCTGCCGGTCCATGAAGATAGTAGAGATGGCCGCGACCGGCAGGTCGCTTTCGGTTTCGCGGGCCTGCACCTGCTGGCCATCGACATGACTGCCGCCGCCGAGCATCGCATGGCAGAGCCGTCCGGTGAGCGGATCGAGGATCCAGCCCGCCAGCACCGTCCCGCCATCGGCCAGCGCCACCATGATGCCGAAGGGCGGATTGCCCGATGCGAAATTACCGGTGCCGTCGATCGGGTCGATGATCCAGTTCAGCCCGTTACCCGCCCGATCCAGTATCGCCGGATCGGCGGCACAGGCTTCCTCGCCGATGACGCCGGCTTCGGGCAGGATCGCGGCCAGCCCTTCGGCCAGACGAATTTCGCTTTCCTTGTCGGCGATGGTGACGAAATCATTCGCCGCCTTCTCGCTGATCTGGTCACTGGACAGATTGCGGTAGCGAGGCATGACGATATCACGCCCCACATCGCGCATCAGGGCGACGACGGGTTCATGCAGTTCCAGCATCGGTGAAGCCCCTTCAGCTGCGATAGTCGGCGTTGATCGAGATATAGCCGTGGGTCAGGTCACAGGTCCAAACCTGCGCCCGGCCTTCGCCCAGGCCGATGTCGACGCCGATCACGATGTGCTGGCCCTTGAGATGGGCGGCGACGGGCGCCTCGTCATAGCCCTCGACCGCAAGGCCGCCGGTCGCCACCTGCGTCGCACCGAAACGGATCGACAGCTTGTCGCGATCGGCCGGTTCGCCTGCCTTGCCCACGGCCATGACGACACGGCCCCAATTGGCATCTTCGCCGGCGATGGCGGTCTTGACCAGCGGGGAGTTGGCGATCGACAGGGCAATACGATGGGCGCTGGCGTCGCTTTCCGCCCCTTCGACACTGATGTCGATGAACTTGGTCGCGCCTTCACCGTCGCGCACCACCAGATGGGCGAGTTGGCGGCAGAGATCGCTGAGCGCGGCATGGAAAGCATCGGCGCCGGCATCGTCCATGGACGCGAGCGGCGCGTTGCCCGCCTTGCCGGTGGCGAAGGCAAGCACCGTGTCGCTGGTGGAGGTGTCGCTGTCGACGGTAATGCAGGAGAAGGTCTTGCGATTGGCGGTCGACAACATCTGTTGCAGCAGGGCCGGGTCGATGGCCGCATCGGTGAAGATATAGCCCAGCATCGTCGCCATGTCGGGCGCGATCATGCCAGACCCCTTTATGATGCCGACCAGTTCGACCCGCTTGTCGCCGATCAGCGCGGACACATGCGCGCCCTTGGCAAAGGTGTCGGTCGTGCCGATGGTGGTCGCCGCCTCTTCCCAGCCGCAGGGCGCGGCGGTGAAGGCGACTTCCAGGCCCGCCTCCGCCTTGTCGATCGGCAAAGGCACGCCGATCACTCCGGTCGAGGAGACGAAGATATCTGACGGCTGGCAGGACAGGTGATTGGCAACTTTGGCCGCGATCGCCTCCACCGCCGCGCGGCCGCGATGGCCGGTGAAGGCGTTGGCGTTGCCGGCGTTGACCACCAGCGCGCGGGCCGAGCCCAGCGGAATGGCATCGCGGCACCATTCCACCTCGGGCGAGGGGCATTTGCTCTGCGTCGTCACCCCAGCGACGGCTGTGCCGGCTTCCAGTTCCACATAGGTAAGGTCGCAGCGCGTCCACGCCTTATATCCGGCGCGGGCGGTACGCAGCGTCACACCCTTGATCGCGGGCAGGATTGGAAAGGCGGCGGGAGCGAGGGGCGATTTTTCCATGTCGCCGCCATAGGATGAGCCGTACGCGATTGCCAGCCTTCGCGCGCTTGTTCTGGGTGAAATTTGGGCGGACTTGCGCTGGGTTCGCCGTCATGCGCATAAGTCCCGCAATAATCGAGGTCGCCCAGTCATGACGATATCAGCGAATGGCCGCTTCGCTTTCTATGCGAAGCGCTATGCCCGATCCAAAGCCAGTATCCGCCTGCGCGTGCTGGAGCCGATGGCAGCGATGCGCGACGCGGGGATCGACATCCGGCGCTATCCCAAGATCAAGGGGCCGGCCGGCTATGACGCCATCATCATTTCCAAGGCATTCGGTCGCGGCGCGGTGAAGGCGGTCAGCGCAGCCCAGAAGGCGGGATGCGGCCTGATTTTCGACATTTGCGATAATCGCTTCGCCAATAATCGGTCGAAGGGATCCCCCCGCCATGGAATCCGAACGTCGCAATTATTGTCGCAGGCCGATCTGGTGACCGTGCCGACGCAGACCATGGGCGCATTGCTTTCATCCTCCACACCGGAAATCAGGGATCGCATCCGGGTCGTGCCGGACATGCTGGAGGATATTTCCAGCCTGTCGACCCTCTCTCTCTCGCTGCGGGAGCGGCTCCGGCTGCGGCGCCTCCGCCGCTTTCTGGCGAACCATGCCGGCGCGCTGCATGTGGTCTGGTTCGGCAATAATATGGCGGGCATGTCCGGCGTGGGACAGTTGGACGAAGCGGTGGCGCATTTGCGCACCTTTGCCGGGCAGCATCCCGTCACCCTGACCATCATCAGCAATAAGCCCGCCATCTATCGCGAAGCCGCGCCGCATTGGGGCCTGCCCAGCGTCTTCATGCCCTGGTCGCTGGTCAGCTTTCCCATCGCCCTGCAAGAGCATCGCGTGGCGATCATCCCGGTGTCCCGCAACGATTATACCGCCGGCAAGTCGATCAACAGGCCCGCGACCGCGATCATGGCCGGGTTGGGCGTGATCGCGGATTCGATCGAGTCCTATGAAGAACTGCGTCCTTTCATTGTTCTGGATGACTGGCAGGGCGGGCTTTCGCGCTATGCGTTCGACTGGGAGGGTGAACAAAACCGGCTTTCCGAAGCCCGCGCGCATCTGGACCGGCATTATGGCCGGCAACGCGTGGCTGAGCGCTGGGAAGAGGTTTTGAACGAATTACACCGGTCCCGGACTCAAGATTGAGCCTTCGCCACGCGTTTCCCTGCATCAGAGCACGAACGCTGAATTGACGTTCGCCCGACCGATGCCTATTTGCCGCACAACATTATTCCGGCGCCCATGCATGGGTCGTTCGTTTTTTTCGCTCAGGGAGAGCTCATGTTCGGCGCACTCGCCAAGTCCATCTTCGGTTCGTCCAACGAACGTTATGTGAAATCGCTGGGCAAGATCGTCGACCAGATCGCGTCGTTCGAAGGCGCTGTTCAGGCGATGAGCGATGAGGATCTGGTCGGCCAGACCGCCCGGTTTCGCGAACGGCTGGCCAATGGCGAAACGCTGGACGCTCTGTTGCCCGAAGCCTTTGCCACGGTCCGTGAAGCGGCCGTCCGCGTGCTGGGTATGCGCCATTTCGACGTGCAGATGGTGGGCGGCATCGTCCTGCATCGCGGCGAAATCGCCGAAATGCGCACGGGTGAAGGCAAGACACTGGTCGCGACGCTGGCCACCTATCTCAACGCGCTGGAGGGGAAGGGCGTTCACGTCGTTACCGTGAACGACTATCTGGCCAGCCGCGATTGCGAATGGATGGGCCAGGTCTATCGTTTCCTGGGCCTCACCACCGGCGTCATCGTGCCGAACATCAGCGAGGATCAGCGGCGCGAGGCCTATGCCGCCGACATCACCTACGCGACGAACAACGAACTCGGCTTCGACTATCTGCGCGACAATATGAAATATGACCGCGCGTCGATGGTCCAGCGTCCCTTCAATTACGCCATCGTCGACGAGGTCGATTCGATCCTGATCGACGAGGCGCGCACGCCGCTCATCATCTCCGGCCCGACCGACGACAAGTCGGAACTTTACGTCGCGGTCGACGCGATCGTGAAGCAGGTGACCGAAGCCGATTATGAGAAGGACGAAAAGCAGCGCACCGTCACGCTGACCGAGGATGGCACAGAGAAGATCGAGCGCCTGCTGGAGGATGCCGGCCTGTTGCAGGGCGCGAACCTCTATGATTTCGAAAATACCGCCGTCGTCCATCATGTGAACCAGGCGCTGCGCGCGGTCGTGATGTTCCGCCGCGACATCGACTATATCGTCAAGGATGGGAAGGTCGTCATCATCGACGAATTTACCGGCCGCATGATGGACGGTCGCCGCTGGTCGGACGGCCTGCATCAGGCGGTGGAAGCCAAGGAAGGCGTCCAGATCGAGCCGGAAAACCAGACGCTCGCATCCATCACCTTCCAGAATTATTTCCGGATGTACCCCAAGCTGGGCGGTATGACCGGGACCGCCGCGACCGAAGCGGCCGAATTCTTCGAAATCTACAAGATGAACGTCGTTACCATCCCGACCAACCGGGCGGTACAGCGCATCGACGAAGAAGACAGCTTCTATAAAAATCTGGACGACAAGTTCCGCGGCATCGCCAAGACCATCAAGGTCCATGCGGAACAGGGCCAGCCGGTTCTGGTCGGCACCGTGTCGATCGAAAAGTCTGAAATGCTGTCGGACTTCCTGACACAGGAAGGCGTGCCCCACGCCGTCCTCAACGCCCGTTTCCATGATAGCGAAGCGCATATCGTGGCGCAGGCGGGCCGCAAGGGCGCGGTGACGATCGCCACCAACATGGCCGGTCGCGGTACCGACATCAAGCTGGGCGGCAATCTCGAAATGCGGGTCGAGGACGAACTGCGCGACATGCCGGAAGGCCCGGAGCGCGACGCCGCGATCGCCCGGATCGAAGCCGAGATCGAAGTCGAGAAGCAGGAAGTGCTGGCCGCCGGCGGCCTGTTCGTGCTGGCGACCGAGCGGCATGAAAGCCGCCGCATCGACAACCAGTTGCGCGGGCGTTCGGGCCGTCAGGGCGACCCCGGCCTGTCGCGCTTCTACCTCAGCCTCGACGACGATCTGATGCGCATCTTCGGCCCGGACACGATGTTCGCCAAGATGATCCGGTCTAACCTGGAAGATGGTGAGGCGTTGCCGCCTTCCAAGTGGCTGAGCAAGGCCATAGAGACCGCGCAGAAGAAGGTCGAGGCCCGCAACTACGACATCCGCAAGCAGGTCGTCGAGTATGACGATGTGATGAACGATCAGCGCAAGGTCATCTACGAACAGCGCAGCGACATCATGGACAGCGAAACTGTCGACGATGTCGTGGTCGACATGCGCCATGAAACGGTGAACGATCTGGTCGGTGCATCCTGCCCGCCGGGCACCTATCCTGAGCAGTGGGATATGGAACGGCTGAAGGCCCGTACCGCCGAAATATTGGGGCTTGAGCCTGATTTCGACGCATGGCTGGCCGAGGATTCGGTCGATCCGGAAATGATCGAGGAACGTCTGTCGGCGCTGGCGCACGAAGCCGTCGCTGAGAAGACCAAGGAGGTCGAGGCGTCCGACTGGCACATGATCGAAAAGTCGATCCTGCTCCAGAGCCTGGATCATCACTGGAAGGAGCATCTTTCGACGCTCGACGCCCTGCGTCAGGTCGTGCACCTGCGCGCCTATGCGCAGAAGACGCCGATCAACGAGTATAAGCAGGAGGCCTTCGCTTTGTTCGAGCGGATGTTGGAGAATATCCGTGAGGATGTGACCGGCTCCATCGCCCGCGTGCAGTTCCGCATGGAACAGCCGCCGCTGGAAGATTATGGCCTGCCGGTCCTGCCGGACTTCATCACCACCCATATCGACCCCTTCTCGGGCGAGGATAACAGCGCGGATATCGATGCCGGCAGCTTCGGCGGCGTGACGACCACCATTCCGCGCACGCCCGTCGGCAATGCGCCGGCCGGTGAGTTCGCCAATCTGGATATCAGCCGCAATGCGCCATGCCCCTGCGGTTCCGGCCAGAAATACAAGCATTGCCACGGCGCGCTGGCCTGACGACAGCATAAGAGGCCGGGCAATATGCCCGGCCTTTTTCGTTTCAGCACGTCGTTAACCAACGACTTTCATGCTTCCGCAACCTTCTGCATAGACTTTGGTCTAATCCCGGGGGGCAACCGGGAGAGAGGCTATGGACAGCATGACCTATCGCGCGCGCGCAGAACGTCGCCGCGAGAGCCGTTATGACGCCGATGTCGAGGCGACGCTCAACTGGGATGGCATCAGCCAGCCCGTCACCATTCGCAATATTTCCATGTACGGCGCGCTGCTGACCGGCAACTGGCTGCCAGCGGTGGGCGAATGGGTGACGTTGATCACCCAAGGGCTGGAAGTGTGCGGAACAGTCATCTGGGATGGCCCGGATCGCTGCGGCCTGCTGCTCAGCCATCCGGTCGATCCGCTGGCGATCATTGCGGAAGCCAGCGTTCACAAGATGGACCTGCCGCCCGTTATCCTCCACGGCACCGGTCCCAGCAGCTACGCCTGAGCACGCATTTCGAGAAATGGCGGAAGCGGTGCCCGTCATATCATGCCGCCAATATCATGATATTAAAGGCGATATTCTCACGCATTTGATGCCATACCATGGATTATACCATGGCCAAAAAATTTGCCCGTTCGATGGTCCAAAATGGGAATCGCACCGGCTTGGGCGATACCATATGCTTGCCGCTGTCTTCCGCCGAATCAGGGGTCATCATGACGACGAATGAACAGGGCGAACCGTTCGGCGGCTGGCTGCTAAAGCAGACCGGCCGGGACGACTGGATAGGCACGCTGGCGAAGCAGGCGAAGAGCGATCCCCGGTTCCGGGCAGCGTCGACGCCAGATGAACTGCGCAAGCGGCTTCAGGAGGCAGGCGCGGAAGGTGACAGCTTCGAGGCGCTGGATGACGCCGAGGTCGCGTGGCTGAGCGCGTAGTGCCGTGGCCGCGCTGACTGATTGGGAATTATGGGCCTGTGCCCAGCGCGTCATCAAGGAGCATGGCGCTGATGCCCCTGAGCATGTCGCCACGATGATCGGTCGCATGGTCGTGGCAGCGAACGAGGACGGCATTGCGACCTGGCAGGCTATCGCGGAGCGGGTCGAGCAGCTAATGGATTACCGGACGGGAAGGCCGCTTAGTCGGCAGTAGGCTGGACGCGCGGCAGTGATCATTGCGTCATACAGGCCGCAACGGCGCATGTGGCCACTGTCGGTGCAATCCAGTCCAGCCACTGATCAAGCTTAGGCCAGACCCTTGGATCGAAGCGACCCCAGTGCGGCATGTTGGCGCGTAGGCCGCCGCCAAACCATTCGATCCAGCGATATTCCGCCTGCGCGACTTCACGTCCGATAAAATAGGCTGACCCAAGCATCGCGCCGGCCCACCAGTTGCCGGTCGGGAAACCGATCGCCGCTTGGGCGATCAGAGCCATTATGGCGTGCCGAATATAGATCATGGCGTGTTGAACGCTGCCGCAGGCGTTCGGGTTCTAACGAATCTATATTCGATCGGAAGGAACCACAGGCCTTCCAGCGCGTATGGACGGCGGTGACCTTTCAGTTCGCCCCCTTCGATAGCCCCGCCTCTTTCCCCCCGACAGAGGCGGGGTTTTCATATGGATGCCGCAGCGATGAAGTTCATGCTGGGATTGGACCGGAAGATCGTCCCGCTCGTTCTTTTGACAACCCTTTGATGGTCGCAAGTCTTTGCAATGGGACAATTTCCTTGGTTTGCGACGGCGGCGGAACTGGTTATGGTCGATGACCGTACGCGAAGGACCGAGATGTTTAACGACAGCAATATCATTGTTGCAAGCTGGCCAAATGACGGCGCCGTGAAGCAAAATTGGGGTGACAAATTGAACCCCGAACTGATCAACAAGCTTTCTGGGCTGCCGGTTGCTAACCTTAGCGATGTTAGCGGATGGGAGGACCGTCCCGTTTACCGCGTGATCGGTAGCGGGCTGGGCAAGATGGCAGTGAACGAAATGATCTGGGGCATGGGCTTCCTCAACGGAGGCTCAAGGCCGAGCCGTGCTCCGGCACGAATATTTGCTGTGCGGGGTCCGAAATCCAGAGAGCGGCTGCTTAGTCTGGGAATACCCTGCCCGGAGGTTTATGGCGATCCGGCGGTTCTATACCCGTTGCTTTACAGTCCTGAAATTGAAAAAGTCAATGATTTCGGCATTATCCTACATTGCCGTGAGCGCAACGTCATTCCATATCCGCAGCTTCCACCTAGCACGATCGACATTGATATTAATGGTGATATTCAAGAAGTCGTTCGCGCGATTTTGACATGCCGGACTATCATCTCCAGCTCGCTTCACGGCATCATTTGCGCGCATGCCTATGGTATCCCTGCCTATTGGCTTAAGGCATCGGACCTTCCATTGGGCGACGGCTTCAAATTTCTGGACTATTTCGAATCTATAGGCTGTCACGATGTCGTGCCAACCATCATAGACGAGGAAAATCGGCTCGAGATGGGAACGGAAACCGCTCCTATGGAAAGCCTTATTAGCGGGACGAAACTGATCAAATCCTGCCCTTTCATGTCAATTAGCCGCAAGCGAAGCTGGATCAAGAACCTCGAAAGCGGGAAAGCCAGCGGACGGCGAGGGACGATTTTTCGTTAATCATCCTCTCGTTCGGAGTGGGCATGATGACGATTTCCACTCTTTGTTAACCACTAAATGTCTTCGGGTGCGGCGCTCTTTGCGATAAAGCGTCTGCGGTTTCGACGTTTTTTGGTGCCCTCCAAATTTGGTCGCGTCGAAGTCAGACCCTGCCGCACACCATGATCGCGGCGCGCGGCAGGGTCACCCGGAACAAGATCGTTCCGCCAGCGTATTTAAGCGGTCCCGCGCGGCTTTCAGCCAGAACCAAGAGCGCGGGGCACCTTTTGCATAACGGTTGGCGTCGAAACGAACTGCGGGTGCCTGGATATGACAAGATCGCTATTGGGTGTGATGTTCCTTTGCCTCTTGATTTGGGCGATGATCCTGGGCGTAGCGTGGATCGGATTCTCCGCTGGTTTCAAAACCATGGACGAAGTGATCGCGCGATCCTGAAGGCACGCATTCGAACTTTAGCGCAGCGTAAGGGCGACCTGACACCGTCGCATCACGTCGCCCGCCATGCAGTTCATTGGCATCAATTTTCTGGCACATTGATGGTCCATTGCAAATCGATTATTGCGACATAGGTCCTGGCGTTTCGTTTGCTCTGGTTGGGGCGTCGGGGCCAACTTGCGAATCCTCTCTAAGGTCGGTAGCAGGCGTTTGATCCCAGCGATTTTGACGACCCTCTGTGTCGCTGGGGTCACCCTTTACCGCCCTCACCAGCGCCCGGCCGGCAGCAACGATGTAGCCCAGCCCCTCGATAGCCAATCCGACCTTGCCGAGGCCGCGCGCAATCTTGCCGAGGCCCATATTAGCCGCGCATCGGGTCACACCGCCGGCTGCCACCATCTGCGCGAATATATCCAACTGGCGCAGGGAAGGACTGTTCATGTCCGGGATGTAGAGCAAATGATGCAGGGGGTTAAGGGGCGATCTGCGCTTTATGGCGCAATCATGGTTGACGAGCGCTATCCGATAATGGCAGGGCGCTCTCCTGCCGGGCGGGTATAGCTCAATGGTAGAGCACTAGCCTTCCAAGCTCTGCATAACCCAACGTTTCCGGGCGCTCCGGTGTAAAACGGCGAAAATTCTGCCCGTTTCCGATCAACAGCTTAGTGCTTCGATCTAAACTGCTGGCTTGACCGACTCTGCCGGTTATTCTCACTACGTTCTCATGCAGAGCAAGCCCGTCACCATCCCCGCCGATGACCTCGAAAAGCTGCTGAACGTCGCGGCGCGACAACAGGGCGTCGACGACACGCCGACACTGATGTCAGGATAGCCCATATTTGAGCCATAGGAGGTTCTCGTGCAGACGAATGAACAGGGCGAAGCGTTCGGTGCCTGGCTGTTGAGGCACGCGAAGCGGGAAGACTGGATCGGCACGCTGGCGAAGCAGGCAAAGAGCGATCCCTGGTTCCGGGCAGCGACGACGCCGAACGAACTGCGAAAGCGGCTTCAGGAGGCTGGCGCGGAGGGCGACATCTTCGAGGCGCTAGATGATGCTGAGGTGGCGTGGCTGAGCGCGCAATGACATTTGCTGACAAGACTGCCCGGAGGGAAAAGTATGACCGAAAATCATCGAACGCTGTTGGATGCCGCCTTCGACAATATGGCCAATGATTTTGCAAACTCGCTTAAGAGCTTGAGCGGTGAACCTGTCGTCCAAGCCGGGCTGATCGGCCCAGCTCTGGCTTGTTTGGTTGTATCGCTAGAGAATGCATTTCCCGACTGTACCGATGTCTTAGCTCATGAATTGCAGCGGCAGGCGGACATAGCCCAAGATGAGCAGCGGCGCCGCCCATCGTAGGAGGTCATCGGAAATTAACGATTGTAACACAGTATCGACGTGCCCCGCGCGGCTTTCAGCCTCATCCAATTGCGCGGGGCAACCGTCAGCAAATCGCCTTTTTTGTCTCGTTCAGCGGAGGCTGACGGCCCTCTCACAAAAGCATAAAATATTGATATCTACGTGTGGAACCAGTGGACCACCCGTTCGTCTAGCGTTGGCGAACTTTAAGCGCGCGACCTTGCGATTACCCCGTCTCTTTCCCCCCGACAGAGGCGGGGTTTTCCATGTCTGGCAATTGGAGTAACAATGAGCCGATGAGGATTTTGCATGCGATGGATCAGCTATTGAGCGAGGCGCTCGCGGCTGGTCGACAACCGAAGCATTGGGTCATTCGTGAACCGGATTGGCTGGAAATGATTGCCAGGCTTAAAGGGGTTCAACTCGAAGATGAAATCGTTGTCGCCCGTAGTTATCGCAGCATTCCAATTCAGCACGCATCCCTACACGACGAAGCGATCGTAGGCCTTGTTGACACGACTGATTCGAAAACCGAGGCGTTATTTACGTGAGGCGAGTCGGTTATTTGCTGCGATAAGTTCCCGCAGCGGGGGAGAAATTCCCTCGCAAAGTCAATTTTCACCTGATACGAGCCAGCCTGACTCCGGCGTGTTTTGGGTACCCTCCAAATTTGGTCGCGCCGGGGCCAGACCCTACCGCATGTCCTCACGGCTTGTCGGTAGGGTCACAACATGGCCTACCGGCCTTGTAATCTGCTCAATCTTTGCCCAACGTCAATCGGCGTTGGTTCGTATGGTAGCAGGCCGTCCGCAATTCTCTGCGCGAGGCCGTCTATGAATTGTTCCGGCCGATCCATGCCCAGCCCCTTGAATTGATCGGGCGCATACCGCCACCATTTGATCTGAGCGATCCGCTCTTGGACGCTGCTGGAAAGTCTGTGGCGGATGAAGGTAGCAGGCGTGCCGCCAACGATCGTAAATGCCGGCACATCTTTGGTCACGACACTTCCTGACGCAACAACGCAGCCGTCACCTAGTGTGACGCCGCGCTGGAGAAGGACGTTTTGACCTATCCAAACATCATTCCCGATCGTGACAGCCCCCTTATCTGCAGGGAACGGTAGCGCAGGGTCCAGCTCGCCGCGGGATTCCGCGATCGCATCTATGTAATATTGCCTGAAGCCTATCAGATGTGTGCTGAGAAATTCCGTCGGATGAGCGATGCCCATGATCCCACAGTTCTTCGCAATTGAGCAATATCGCCCTATCGTCACGTTCTCGTCAAAAGCAGATATACTGTAAGAGAAAGCCTGCATATTCAGGAACCGGCCGTAGGGCATGGTTGCGTATGGCTCGACCAAGGTTGGCCGTCTGATGTCGATCACGTCGCCTTCGCGATAGACCCGTGCGATTTTCGTGGGATGCTTCAGAAAGATGTGGTGCCGTTGACAGAAGCGATTCATGGCAGCGTTCCATCTGATCTTCATTGGGTATGCCGCGGCCAATAGCCATCTCCATGTCGTGCGAGCAGGTTGCACACTGCTGGTGCGTCCGTTATCGAGCAAGTCCCTTTAGCGAGGATGCTGCCAATGTCGAATACCCAGAAGCTTTTGCCGGCAACCACTGAGGATCGGCAGAAGGCGTTACAGGTGGTTCTGAAAAATCCCGCCGCTTCTGTTTATTATGCTCGCACGCTGATACCTGCTGGCGAAATGGATGATTGCGACTTGGTGCAGCACTTCGCCTACACGCGCATTTTTGGTGATTCTCACGTAAAAATCTGACGCGACCTGAAGACCGGTGGCGCGACAATAACTACCTATCGCTTATCGATCGGACAGATACGCGCCATTGCCAGTGTGGCAATCTGGGCGGCGGCACGGGCATTGTCGCAGGTGGCGGGGTTGTGCGCGCAACCGCTGAGCAGGAGGAAGGCGATAGCGCCGGATCGCAGGATCGATGATAGGGCGCCCATTATTTCGGCTCCGGTGCGGGCGGGTCAGACGCCGGCGCATTCGCCAGGCTCTGCCCCATGCGATCAACGCTGCGCTGGGTCCAGCGCCCTTGCACCGCCTCAATGATGCGCTGAAGGACGAGCAGGAAAGCAGCGACATCAAAGCCGGTGCCAATCAGCTTCCGCTCGATCGCGCGCCAGAGCAGCAGCACGACGCCGATCGCGATGGCGGCCAGCAGAGCGATCTCGCTGCTATGGTCGGTCAATTTGATGCAGGGCAGTTTCATACCCGCCCCGCATACAGTTCAGCTTCGGCAGCTCGACGGCGGATCAGGCCGTTGGACACCTTGCCGTCGTTCTTGTTCCAGCGGGCGAACTCAGCCTGTGCGCCTGCGAAGTCGCCCGCGCGGTGCTTGCGCAACAGGGTGCTGCCGCCCAGCCCATCGGCACCCTCGCCCACATTATAGGCGAACGACACCAGCGCATCGAATTGCGCCTGCGTGGTGGGACAACTCGCCACCAGCTTGTTGACCGCTGCCACGAACCGCTTCTGATCGCGAAGCCAGAGGCGATCGGCCTTGTCGCGCGTCCAGACAGCGCCCAGCCTGATAGGCTTGCCATCCTCATCGACGGTCGTGCCCCAGCCATTGGTGACGGGCAGGCCATTTTTGCTGTCGGGGTCGGGGTATGCGGTCAGGCGCAGGCTCTCGAAACTGTGGATCAGCGCCACGCCCGCCGCGCCGATCTGCCAGTCCGATTTGGCTACTGCCGGCGCGCCGATCACCGCATTGATCGCATCCACGTCAGCCTGCGTCAGCGCAGCGCCTTTGCGCTCGCGGATCAGGTCGAAAAGTCCCTTGTCGGTCATGTCATCCTCCCAGCGGGCGCTTGCCCGTCGCGATGTCCTGTAGCGTGCGTTCGGCACTCAGTTCTGTCTGCACCTCTTCGCGGATCGCCGCTTTCCGCCGGGCGACCTCATCCACGATGCCGTCGCTCACCTGTCGGACGAAGCGATCGGTGTAGAGTTTGACCACGCGGTCGGCGCCCACGGTCGCACCGGCAGTGATCAGGGCAGCGCCCTCGCCATCGACGCCGGCGCGGCTGATGAGCCAGTAGGAAATCAGCGCTACCATCGGCAGGATGAGGATGTCCGCCAGCACCAGCGCTGGCTTGATCTTTACCCCCTTCTTGATGAGCAGCGCATATTTCGCGAGAAAGCCGAACGACAGGCCAACCCAAATCCAACCATATTTGGCGATCAACGCCTCGCCCCATGGCGTCATCCCCGCAGCTCCCTGTTGAGTGTGCATTTTCAGAAACTGTTGCTGTGGAAGGGTGACATCAGCACCTCCGGCGGCAACGGCTGCCCGCCTGACAGATGGGTGTAGATGCCCACCCTCGGGTGCTTGCGCGGGATCATCAGGAACCGGCCGTCGGGCATCGGAACGCAGCCCGTGAAGCGCTCAAGGATGCCGTCCGACGGCATTGCCGGGCCGTCAAAAATCTGGCCCAACGGAAAGCCTGGCGACGGCGGACGATAATAGCCGATCGACTGACGTTGAAAGGGCGCGAAAACTACGTCGCCATTCGCCGCAAGCGCACCGCTACGGAACTTATTGGTGACATTGCTCGGCCAAGTATCGGTCGAAATGCGGATAGGGTCCGCCGTGCTGTAACGGAAGTCGAAAAGGAACACGCGGGCAAGATCGGTCGCGACGGCGGCGATACGCCCATCTGCTATCACCACCAGATCCCGAGTTTCGACATAGCTGTTGATGGTCGGCGTGACCGATCCCGTCTCATGGTCATAGACCAGCAGCGGCCCGCCGACATCCGTCGAATCCGGCAACAGCACCCGGCCATCGGCCATCAATTGCGCGCCACCCCGGTTGGTCATGGCCGGGCCTTGTGCCGCCGCATTGGTGATTGGATCATAGATCAGGGCATTGGGGGCGGCGGTAGGAGCAAGCAGCACCTTGCCATCGGGCAGCACCGTGCCGCCGGCAAAGCGGTCGGCGCTGTTCAGCTTGGCCGGGCCGCGCGTGTAAGCATTGGTGATCGGGTTGTAGAGGCCGATATAGCTGCCGAAATCGGGCGGCAGGACTACCAGCGTCTCGCTCACCGATATGGCACCGTTGAACGCGGGATTGGTTTCGCCATGCACCGGGCCCTGAATCAGAGTATCCGTCGTCGGGTCGAAGATGAAGATGGAGTTATTGGACGAAGGCGATAGCAGAACTTTACCATTGCGCATCAGGCAGCCGCCGAAAAAGGCACCGCCGTTGGTGACATTCACGCCATGTGCCGGTCCATCCACATAGGACGGCGTGACCACGCCAGTCTGCGCTTTGATCACCTTCTGCATTTGATATTGATGCGGCCCGAAGCTGGTCGTGCCCGCGCTATAATTCTCGACGCGCTGCATATTAGTTATCCTTCACGATGAAATATTCGGGGATGGCAGTGCCGGCGATCAGCGCGGCTTCGGACACGCGGACCATGATGATCTGCAACTCGCTCGTTCGGCCGCGATCATAGACGACGAAGATATCGTCGCCGTCGCACCAGATTTGCGGGTAGGAAGTCGACACCCCGAGCTGGTCGATCAGCAGCGTTTGCAGCAACGTGTCACCGGCATCGTTGAGAAGACCGAGCGTCATGTTCGTGCGCTGGGAGGCGTGGTTATTCCAGGCGATCAGCGGACGGCCATTGGCACTCATGACCAGCGCTGCGCGGCTGGTCGGGTTGGGCGTCGGTATCGCTGTGAACTGCTCGATCGGCCCGTAGTTGTTCGGATCGCCATCGGGCGATCGCGCAACCCACAAGCTTTGCCGCGTGCGGAAGATCGTCATCAGCGATGCGTCGCGCAACTGGACGGATGCGCACTCCTGAAAGCTGGCGAAACTGGCGCTGTTGGGGATGAAGCCGACCTTCTCGGCCGCACGGCGGGTCGTATCGATCTCGAAAATCGATTTGCCGCGCCACTGCGGTATCGGGTTTGGGCCGATCGACGGGGTTTCGTGCTGATCGAGATTCATCAGCAGGCTATCGTCCGCAATGAACGGGATGCCGGGAATGCCATAGGTCGAAATCCGCCACGGGCGGCCGATGCGCGGCTTCTGACCATTGGGATTGTTGATCGGGACGCACCATGCCCCGTTGCGATTGTCCTGATCGTTATAGTTGACCGCGAAGGCGAATTGCAGCCGGCCTTGCAGGTCGATGAAGAGCGTCGGGCAGACCGTGCGACCGCTCGCATCGGGGTGCAGGATATAGCTATGCTCGGTCCATGACGCGCCGCGATCGTCGCTGAAGGTCAGGACAAGGAAATTGCCGGCGCCTTCCTCCGCATGCACAACGTCCACGCAATAGGCGACCCAGATACGCCCCTTGATGACGGCGATCGAGGGAATGAGCGTATAGACGGGATGGTGGAGTTCGGGCGCCTCGTCATAATAGCGCACGATCGGCCGCGCGGTCATCTGCGGCACCGGCGCGGTTTCGGACAGGTAGCGGCGCTTGCCGGTGTACCAGGGCACGATCTCATTGACGCGCAACGTGCCATCCGCATGCCGCCAGACACCGCCGTCGATCTGGGGCACCGGGCCGCGATCACCGACACGCAACCAATCATTCTGGCCGTCGATCTCCAGCAGCGTGCCGCGACGGCTGCGATAGTTGAGCAGCTCGCGCACTTCATGGAACTGGGCGGTAGCGAGCGTCACCTGCTGCGGCGACACACCGCCGACCTCCATCAGGCCGCGCATGCGTGCTTCGGCATCCATGGTGACCGCCGAGAGAAAGCGCTGCCCATAGGCCTGCGTCACCAGCCCCAGAAGCGTGTCAATCCGGTCGATCTCGCCATAGATCGTTGCGCGGACGAGTGCCTCTGCCAGATCATGCTGGATATATTCCAGCGCCGTGCCGCCCATCCTGTCGAGAAAGTTGGTGCGGGCAGCCACGCGCCCGCGATAGGCGGCTTCGCCGCCGCGCGTCGCGCTGGGATAGACAGCGTCGTAAGCGGCCTTGTTGGCGATGTTGTCGACAAAGACAGCGGCATTGCCCACGCGGCGATAGGTAACCGCATAGACGCTTACGAGGCCGAGGGCCGTGCCACCGACGTTGAACGTTTTGCCATCCTCCGTCGCAGCCAGACCGGCGGCGATGCTGGGATGGATCGTGCCGCCCGCCATAGCGGTCGCAGCCGAGGATGCAGCCGACCCTGCGGCAGCCTGCGCCTTCGCGCTATTGTCTGCGGTCGCCAGCGCATCGATACGCGCAGAATCCGCGAATGGCTTGGCGCCAGCAACCCCGGCCGCCATGTATCGGGCGTCCATCGCCTCGATCGTCGGATCATCGATCAAGTCGAGGTCTTTGAGCAGCTTGGGCGCACCCCAGCCCTGCGCACCGCGTTCACTGATATGTACCACATCGGCGCTCGCGATCACCTCAGCGACGGGGAGGTCGATCCAGATAGGCTCTGCGTCATTGGGCAGCGCAGCGCTTACCTGCGCGTCTATCCGTCCGGTCCAGATGATCTGCGAAGCGCCGGACGTCACGTCCAGCACATCATAGCTGACTGCCTGTTCCTGCGAGATGTCATAGATCGCGCGGCACTGCGCCTTCGTCAAAGCGGCGACCGCATATTTGGCATCGAGAGACAGGGTCATCACCACATCCGCGATCAGCGGCGACGCGAAGCGGGTCCGGCGCACCGCGAAGCGGAAAGCGCGACCCGACAGATCCTGCGTCGTTCCGTCCGGCAGCGTGAACGGGAAGTAGATGACGCGCGGGTCGTCGCTGAAAATCGTCAGCGCCGGTGTGGCACTGGTGCGGAAGATCGTCATTCCGTTTGCCTTGTTCTGGAGTTGCGGAAAATCAGGCGTCGCTGCGCGCGACGGCGATGCAGGTGAAGGCGGTTCCGGACGCCGAGGCTCCGAACACATTGTAGCCCGTCAGGGCGGAGACGATGCCGTTCACGCCAGAAACGACGGCGGTGAGAATGGCGGTGAGCGACAGGGCATTGAGGGTCGGCAAGGCCTGCGACCGCCAGCCGCGCACGACGCAACCGATATATTTCCCGCTGGGCGTCGGGGTCATCACCTCCCTGACCCAGCTTTCCACCCGAAACGTGGCCGGCTGCGCGGGCATCGATCCAGTCGCCGGAGGCACTTCGCAAAAGACCAGGCCGGGCGGCAGATCGAACGTGCGCGTGAAGGTCACCGTCGCCAGCCCGCTAGCTGCGATGACATGGCTGGTAGGGTCGGCGCTCTTCGGTCCGGTAGTGCTGGTCAGGCGCGGATGCTGATGGCCCGCGCCTGACACCTTAGTCCCTTCGATGCCAGCCGCGCCGCCGACAGCTTCGGGCATGGGCGTCTCTGCCGAGGGCACCGGCATCGCAGCCTTCAAAGCCGCCAGATCGTCCAGCGGTGCAGCGGCGAAGGGCACAGCTCGCCCCGGACCGGCGCGCAGCGCGCCATAGACCGGATCGACCTTCACGCTCATCAGATGCGCTCCAGCTTGCGGATGCGTGTCCTGTTCAGATTGGTCGGCACCACCGCCAGCCCGCTTGCGACCGTGGTGGCGACGTCCTGCGTCGACATGTCGTCAAAGGTGTAGCGAACGGTGATCGAGCCATCCGGGACATGCCGGGCAGCCCAGTTGACCGTCAGCACGTCGGCCGAGCGCGTAACGGATCCGCTGCCAGTTTTGATCGGCGATGTCATTCGCCCGCCGCTCTCGCGCTGCGGGATGGCCAGACGAAGGGTGAAGTCGACCGCGACACCCGCCGCCGTGTATATCCAGCGCAGCGTGTTCGACGCGATCGTGCCCGTGAGCGTGCGGATATTGGAGTAGCGCGTCAGGTTTGCGTCGAGCACTGATGTCAGGCTGGTGCCGCCGGCGTCGCTGCCGGCGCGCAACTGGAAGCCGGTGACATTGGCCATGCTGCCGGCAATAAGCGCGGCATGGATGCTGTTGGCCCATGTCGACCCAGCCGCCGCCGAGACAGAACCTTCAGGCCGAAGCGTGACCGACATGTTGGACGACACGGTGCCGAACACGCGAAGGTCGATATATTCCATCCCGCCGACCGTGCTGATGCCCACAATCTGGCGCGTCAGCCCGTCGCCTGACGAATAGGTCCAGTTGGTCGGCAGCGCGCCGCCGCTGCCGATCACGCCCATCACCGCGCCGCTGTTGAGATTGTTCGCGATCTCATTGGCGCTGGAAGGCTCTATCAGGACGCCCAGCAGTGCATGGGTGATCGGGTCATAATCGAACCGCAGGACGTTGGCCGCCTCACTCACCAGCGAGCCAGCCGCGTTAGTGCGGTTGCCTGCCGACGACCGGCTGAAGCTGACATTCGCCGGCATGGTGCCGCCGGAGAAATCGACGCCGCCGATGTTGAGCGCCAGCGGGCCTGTTGGGTCGGATGCCACATCGCTGCTCGAATAGGCGACAGCCCAATAATAGCGCTGCCCCGCCTGAATGGCCGTTTCCGTTATCTGGACGACCTCGCCGGTACCGCAAACCACCTCGCCCGATATCGCCACCGCATCGGCAAAGACCGCCGTCGACCCGGCGTAGAAGCGCAGATATTCGAACGGCGCATATTCCGGCGCGCGCGCCGATATCGTCGCCGTGTCGTCTGTCTGGCCGACCTTCGTCAGCAGCGTCGGGCTTCCCGGCTTCAGGCTGGCGGTAGTGACCGATCGAGGGCCAATGACAAGCCTGTCACTCCGCGCTGCGCCCGATATGTAGGACACCGCGCCCCAATATTGCGTGTCGAGCGCCTTGCCGGTCACATCAAAGCCGGTAGCGTTCGATCCGCCCATGCCGCCGAGCGTCCAGAGGCTATCGTCATCCGGGTCGGGCGCAGTCGCGCCGGTCGCATATTCGAAGACGACACCGTCGACACCGTCCTCTGCTTCGCCCGCGAAGCGCAGGGTGACCGTGGCGCCCACGGCCAAGGCGGCAAGTGTCCAATCTCCAGCATCAGGCCCCTCGCTGAAATCGGGCGCCTCCGCCTCCTGGGCCACCGCACCGGGCGTGATCTCATCAGCGGTAGTCCACGGATAGACCGACGCGGAAATCTCGCGCAGGGTCAGGCTGTTCTGCCAGCTTTCATCCTGCGAATCGCTCTGGATGCGGAACACGATGGGGGTTGGGTTCGCCGGATCGTCGCCGGGCCGCCGGTAGCGCTTCGACGTCCAGCGCAGCCAGTCGCCATGCTCCGCACCGATGAAGCGCGGACCCAGCTTCAGTTCCCGCTTGAGCGGCATGCGGCCCATACGGCGTACCTGTTCGGCTATCCGCTGGGCTTGCGTCCCCGACGTCACCAGCGGCAGCGTGGGCTGGCTGATGCGCGGCTCGCCATCGGCGGTCATATCCGCCACGTTGCGGCGGATCGGCGCGCTATGATCCTTCCAGCGCTGCGTCGGCTCAATATATTTGGCGGCGACGCCGTTCACCCATTCCTCATCGGTCTGGGAAAAGAAATCGGTGCGTTTCACCGTCGATCCGATCAGCATATCGTCGTCGGTAATATCCCAGACGACGGGCTGCGCAGCGCCGGGGATGATCTCCACCGCGCCTTCGCGCTCCACGATGATGCCACCCACGGCGGCGGCGATATCCTCTTCCGTCTCGATATAGCGATCGTCGCCGCCGAACGCGCCGTTCAACCGGTATCGTTTTTCCGATCCGCCCGCCTTCAGCGCCACCATCTCGTCACAGACATTGGCCGGGGCGAAGACATTGGCGGGCGGCGCCTCGATCGCCGACAGGCCACGGCCAAGCAACAGCATTTCCGGCTGCGTCACCTTGTCACCGGCATAGAAGCCGCGCTGCCAGGTGTGCCGGAAGTCGATCGGGTTATCCGACCATTCGCGGGTCGTCGGATCATTCCAGCGATGGAGCCCAGAGCCGCCGACCGTGCTATCCTTGCGCGCCGAATAACAGCGTGCGCCCTTCAGGATGAATTCGAAGCGTGGCGTGCCACCCGCCCAGACCGGATTTTTCGCGTCCGCTTTGTCCGCCTTATAGGCGACGACGACATAACAGACGCCGCGCCCACGGTCGTTCGCGGTCCATGTCGGGACGCCGCCGACGACCGGGCAGTTGCCGGTCAGGATCGCCGGAACCGTCTGATCCCAGGAACCCGGCCGCCAATAAACTTGCAACTGGTTCTTGAAACCGGCGACATAGCCGTCACCGGTGAACGCCGCATATTTGTCATTGGCATAGAGGCCAACCAGCCCTTCGCAGAGATGATCGGCCAGGGCGATGACAAGCACCGTCCAATCTGTGCCGTACTTCCCGCCATAGTTGAAACCGTCAACCAGACTGCCCGCCGTCGATCCTTGCCCGGCCATACCCGACCGCGCGACTTCGCCCAGCTGGAGCGACTGCGAGGCATTGGTACGCGCCTTCATGCTGGGCGCCAGCAGCGCGTTGACGGAGCCCATCATCACGCTGGCGCCGATCGCCACCAGCCAGCCCTGACCGGTCACGATTCCGACACCGATCATCACCGCGCCGACGACGGCGCCCACGAATTTACCCATGGGGCAGCGTCCATGCGATGATCATGGCGGCACGGGGATGGCGCTCCAGTCCGCGCTCACCCGGTGCCACCAGCGTTTCCCCTTCGACCAACATCAGCGACAGCCCATGCTCCGGATGCTCGACCGCCGCAGCGTCGCCGCGCATGGCGAAGGCCGGCGCGACGGGCGTCATCCGCGATGATACCGCCGCCTCGAAACCGCCCAGCCGCCGGATGACACGCGCTGCCCCGATTTCGCTACTCCATTTCAGTCCCTCGATCGGGTCATGATCCGCCATCGCTCGCGCGGCAGCGGCGTAGAAGCTGATGCAGTCATTAGCGGCGCTGCCCCATGCGAAAGGCATGCGGGCGCGCTCCGCCAGGAAGCGGTCAAGGGCCTCGAAATCGCGCATCATTCACCCTGTCGCTGACGATTTCTTGCCGCCGTTGTAGATGACCTTCGAAGCGGCGTAGCTGGTATGCTTGAAGAAGCCGTCGAGCGGGTCGATCATGCGTTGGTCGGCATCGCTGCGCATCCGTTTCCCGGACCGCCCTGCGCCGCGCGCCGCCGTCTCGATCGAGATCGACACCTTCGCGAGGCCGCCGATTTCCTCGATCACTTCCACCTTGTCGAGGCGCCCGCGCTTGTAGATCCGGCAGTCCAGGATCGTGCGGCCACTGCCATCGGCGATGATCCGATAAAGCTTGGCGGGGGCCTGTTGCAGCCCAGCCTCGTTCAACAGTTCCAGCGCCTCCGGATCGACGCCAGACAGCGTGATCTCCACGCTCTGCTGCGACCCGCCGATCCCGCCGCCCGTGATCTGGCCGATCGCCCTGTCATCGATACCAAGATAGGTTTCGCCATCAATGACCAGCGTGCCGGTCCCGCCCCAGATGAAAGCGGGATCGGTGGCATAGATGGCCAGCGCCCCAGACACGATCGCCGAACCGCTTGCGAGCGCCGCCAGAGCGGGGGCAGGATAGACCTTCATGCGAGCAGCAGCTGCGCGGCGGAAATGATCATGCCGGATTTGGCGTTGCCCGGTTCATTACCGGCCAGCTTCGTCTCGCTCGTCAGCTTCATCAGGCAGCAGGGATTGTCGAGATGCGCCACTGCGCCCGCCGGAACGACGCGCGGCACGACAGGCTCGACTATCGCCGCCAGCACGCCGGCACCGCTGGCCACTGCATCCGCCACCGCTGACACGATGGCGCGGCGCCGGTAATTGCCGGCAGCCAGCGTCGCATCGTCCCATTTGAAGCCGATATAGTCGCCCGTCTTCAGCACGAAACCGGCGGGCAGGCCATTCAGGGTGACGGTACAATCGCCATCCGCATCGATCGCCTGCGTCCAGCTGCTCGCGGCACCGGCGAACGCGCCGCCGCCTGCGCGCGTCATCCCTGCGAAGCCACCCGGATAGCTCAGCGGGAATTTGCGCCAGGTGTCGCGACCATAGAAGGTCCGCTGCGACAGGCGGCGCCGACGGACCCATGCTCGCAGGATATCGGCCTTTTCGAAGCTCATGGAATTATGGCTGATGGCCAGCGTCCAGCGCGGCTCGCCTGCCTCTACCGCGCCCATGCGCCCACTGGTTTCCGACCAGAGATACTGGACCCGCTTGATCTCGAACTCACATTCAATCTGCCCGATCTCGGGAAGCTGAGGAAAGTCGGCCATCAGCGCCCCCTCTGCCCGAACGCACGGCCATAATTGCGGTCGTTAACGTCGATCGCCGCGATGACGCCCTGCCGCGCCCCCATGGCAGCGCCGTCATCGCGGGCGCGATCGGCCATCGCCTGCATGTCCGCATAGACGTCCCGGTCGACCAGCGCGCCGCGCAGGTCATAGTGGAAGGACTGCTGCATGCTGCCGCGCCACGAGCTGCCGCCGATAGCTGGCAAGCGCGGGGCCGTCAGCGACGGCGTCACCATGCCGCCGCCGGCTAGCCCCTTGATGTTGCCCTTGTTCATGGCGTCGATGATCGGCCAAAATTTGCGGGTTGCCTCGGCCGTCACGATTGATTCCCCGTTGGACAGCATGATCGGCTTCGTGCCCAGCATCGCAAGGATGCTGTCGGACGTGCCGGTGCCCGGTCCACTGATCCGGCCGCCACCGGCAAAGCCCTGCACCTTGCCGCCCTCCGCAAAGCCACCAATGCTGCCGCCGATGGCGCTGACAATCAGCTTCTGGATCGCGATGCGCGCCAAATCCGCGATGATGCTGGCGGCCATCCGCTTGAAGGCGCGGCCAACGCTTTCGGTGCCGCTGATGATGGCGACAAGGCCATCCTCCAGATTTTCGAGGCCGCGAACCTGCACACTCTCCAGCGCCGTCTGCATGTCGCCCGTCGCGGTCAGGATGCGCTGGCGATATTCCTCCATCGGCGTGGCCGTCTGCTGATACACCTGACCCCGCTCGGCGGCCTCCTGGGCGGGCAGACGGCCCAGAGCGTCCTTCGCCCGCTGGACTTCGTTCGGGTCGTTCGACGTGTCGCGGGCGCGCTCCAGCGCGCGGCGGCGCTGTTCCTGCTCCAGCGCCAGAAGCTCCAGCGCGACCTTGCGGCGCTCGGCCATGGTCGTGGCCATGTCGCCCTCGATGCGCTTCATGGCGATCTTGGCATCCAGCGACTGCGCCTCGGCCTCATAGCCCGCAATGATCTTTTCGCGGGCGCGGTCGATCTTGACATTTTCCAGCCGCTGCTTGCGCGTCTGCTCGTTGAGGTCGTTGAGCCGGGCCGCCTCGGCCGCGCTCAAGCCACCCTTCGTTTTCTTGTCCTGTGCGGCGATCCGGGTCTTTTCGGCCTGATAGTCCGCCTCGATCTCCTCGCGGGCGAGACGATCGCGCTCTTCCTCCGTCGCTGCCGTCTTGCCCATGGCGTCCAGCAGCCGCTTGCGGGCCTGCCGTTCCTGTTGGGCATAGGCCATCTGGTCGGAGAGGATCGCGTTTTGCGCGGCTTCAGCTCGCCGGGCGAGGGTTTCGGCGGAAGGGCCTTTCTTGCCGGCAGGCTTCTCACCCATGGCGTCCAGCTTTAGCCGATTATCCCATGCAATCTGCGCACCGGCTGCCGTCGCCTCGAAGTTCCACAATTCCTTTTCCAGCGCCGGTCGCTGCGCCTGCAACTGCCCCCGGCGCTGCATCGCCGCGCGCGTACCGGTGCTAGCCGCAATCTGCGCGTCGAGGGCGGCCAACCTGCCCCGCGCACGCTCTGCCCCGAGGCGGGCATCCGCCAGATCCTGCGCTTTCACTTGGCCCTGGACTGATGCCAACCGTAGTAGCGCAGATGTGTAGCGATCGACCTTATTGGCCGATGCCTCAGCCTTATCGCCGGATGATAGAAATTCAGATCCTACAATCGCCAGAACCGAGACGACCGCCAACACAGCCGAAACGGTGGGGCCTGCCAGCACGCGAGAAAAGAAGCTGGCTTCGCCGCGCATGAGTGCAATTGCCGATATGATTTGCGGCCCCTGCATCGCAATCGCGGTCATGCTGCCTTTCAGCGCATTCCCGCTTCCAGCAGCCATCGCCAGTTGCACGCCCAAATCTTGAAACTGGAAGCCCAACTGTTGCTGGCCAGCACGTAGCTGACCGGCGCTGACGGTATTTTGACGATTGGATGCGTCCATGACACGGAGGGCCGAGGCTGCGCCCAGCGTCTCGATTTCCAGACGCTCCAGCGCGCCGGCCTCCCGCAGCAACTCAGCCGCGCGCTGTTCGCCTTCGATGCGCGCTGCTTGGGCAGCCTGAAGATACAGGCGCGTTTCGCGCGTCATTTCACCCTGGCCAGCAGCGGCCCTGCGCGCGGCCTGCTCGATCATGCCAAGGGCGACCGCCTCCTGGCGCGCCTGCTCCGCAGCCGCCCGCGCGTCGGCGGCACCCAGGTTCAGGCCGCCGCCGCTGACCGTGGGGGCAGTAATCGCCTTCGCTGCCATCCGCTGGATATCGTTGAAGCTGCTCTCGAACGAGCGCTGCGCTTTATCAGCCGCGCTTTCCGCCATTTGAGCAAACGCACCGAATCGCTTGCCCATGTCACCGATCGACTTTTCCACAGACTGAGACATCTTCGCGGCGCGTTGCTCAAAACGCCCAAGCGGCTGCTCACCCTGCGCCAAATTGCGACGAAGAAGCTCTACAGAGGCATCAACCTGCAAGAACAGGCTCTGGACGTCAGCAGCAGCCATAGAAACCTCACGGCGAAAGGGCGGCCTGCGAGAGCGGACCGCCTATTGATAAGTGAAAGACATCTTTGTTGTCGCTGGTATGCGACCGATCAGCGCGTCGGCGCGTACCGAGACAGGCGGGACATGAGACAGTCATCGCGGGCTTTTGCTGCCCAAATGTCCACTTTTTCCTTGTTTCCCTCATCGAGATACGCGCGGATCGTATCATTTGCGCGATCACAGAGGGCCGCAGCAGAAGCCCCGGCCGACTTTGCATTCTCATACTTGCGGGCGACTTTATCTGCCTCGCTTGGCCGTGGAAGGTCATTGCCGCCGTCTTCCGGGTTCAGGTCGAAATTGCCGCGCACTTCGTTCTGCTTCATCCAGCCGAACCCGCCGCCCGATCCGAGCGCCTTGGCAAAGAAGTCTGCCTGATCTTTCAGCGAGCCGCGCAAAAGCGCGCCCTCGTTGAATTTCGCGTACATCACATCTTGCTCCGCGGGGCTTAGCAAGCACATCCAGACGGCCTCTTCCCAGATGACGAACCACATCATCAGGCAATAGGTGACGAAGAACAGCCCGAGCTGTTCGATGCCGCTGCCCCAGCTTGTCTCATCGAACATCAGAAGAGGGCGAGGCACACCGCTGAACCGTGCGACCTCTTCCGCTTCGCCCTGCATCAATTCACGCAACTGGCTGTCGCGCGCGGTCGAAGCGAACAGTTTAGCCTTGAGGCCTTCTTCCAGCACCAGCCAATCATCCTGCGCATCGGCACCGGCATAATTCTCACGCAGGCTGGCCTTGAGGTTTTCAATGGCCTCGTCAGCGCGGCACATGGCGACGGCATCGCGAAAGAGGACGTTCGCGGTGGCCTTGTCTTCGCCGATTGCATAGCACTGCGCGCGCGGAATGTCGCACCAGCCCATGATGTAGACGCCGATCGCGCCCATCAGCGGCGACTTTGCTTGCCCCTTTCCGGTTTCGATCCAGCCGGTGCGGAAGCGCCAGCGATTGGTGTTGGTCCGCCAGCCGAACAGGCTGCCGCCGACGAAGCTATGATACTCCAGCGGATAGAATGGTTCACCCGCTGCCGGGCCGTCCGTCACCTGAAATACCGACGGAAGGAAGTTCAGAAAATGCGCCGCCGCTTCCGGCCGCCAGTAGATGCCGCGCTTCTCGCCGTCGCGGATATCGCGAAGGTGCCGCTCTGCCGCATGGCGCACCAGCTCGCCGCAGGAGAACATCTTCCCTTCAACCGCCGCCTTTGCCCATGCGGTGGTCGGATCAGGATCGGAGAGAAAGCGGTTAACCACGGTTCCTCAGGTAGCCGCCGCCAGTCTGCCGCCGCGCCTTCTTCTCAACCTTCGTGCCGTTGCCCCGATCGCGCGGCGAGACGCACAGTTCCTTTTCGAGCGCTTGCGCGTGACTGGCCGCGTTGCTCATCGTGGTCCACCATGGGTTATAGGTGGGAACGCCTGTCTTCTTGGCCTTGATGACCGGCCCCATTTTCAGCACTTCGCGCGCCGAAATGTCATAGGTCACATAAGCCACGACCAGCCGCTTGATCGAATGGGCGTTCGCGACGGCCAGCTTTTCGGCCCCGCGCAGATCGCTGATGATCGACTTCCAATATTCCGAAGCAGCGGCCCGGTCCGGTGCCCGGCCAAAGATGGATCGCCAGTTCGGCTCAGGCGGGACGCCGTCGCCGCCCGGCAGTTCAACGAGGTCAACCATCACGATCTCCGGGCGACCGGCCGAAACCCTCCCCCCTCAAAAACTGATCTCAGTGCGCACGGAGGAGGGCGTCGGTGTCCGGGGTCGGCGCTTTGAAACTTTCGACCCCCGGGGGGACATATTGTTGCGCGTTCATGCCCTGTTCCATGGGTGATCCTCGGCGGTCGGTCGGCCATCTCGTCCGACGCCCTTGCCGCCGACGGGCTGGGAATGACCGAACTGCTCGGCGGTGACCTCAAGGTGGCACGGAGTACAGAGGTTGCGGGTGTTGCTGTCCTCGTCCGACCCGCCCAACGCCAGCGGCGTGACGTGATCGACCACCGTGGCGAACATGGTCAGGCCACGCTCGTCGCACCGTTCGCATAGGCCATCGGTGCGGGCGAGGCGGCGGGCACGCTGCTCTTGCCCGGCTCGGCCTCTCAGGCGCTCGGTGCGCTCGCGAGGGCGGGCGCGGTCAGATGGCGGGCGGCTGGGCATGGTGCCTCCGCATAATGGCGAGGGTGGTAGGGCTCGAACCTACAGCCTTCGGTTTTGGAGACCGATGCTCTACCGAATTGAGCTACACCGACTCAGGGAGATGTTTGAGCCATGCAAAACCGCGAAGCCGAACATGCTCGGCTGCTTGATCTAGCCGCGAAGGAAGATGCTGCCGCAGATGCCGCTCTGCGCGTACGCGATGACGGCCTTGTGATTTCTCAGTACCGCAAACGGGCCGCCTATTTTCGCCAGCAGGCCAAGCTCCTACTTCTCGAAGGCGACGGATGACTGGTTGCCACATCGGGATTTGAACCCGAGACCTTCAGCTTATGAGGCTGACGAGCTACCGGACTGCTCTATGCGGCTGTGTCGTGTCGCGGGCCAGCGTAAGTGCCCGCGATCAAGGAAACCAAAGCGGCATTTGCAAGTTTGCCACGCCATGATCGACCGCAAAACCGAATATAGCCGGCTACTGCACTTAGCCGCCGAAGAGGAGGCATCTGCCGCTGCTGCTGAAGCGCGGCATGACGATCCCCTTTTAATCGAAGCCCACCGTGCTCGTGCGACCTATTTTCGCGACGCAGCCGGGCGGTTCGCCTTCAAGCGTCGAGGAAATAGTCCTAAAATCGAGTCTGATGCGTAACGAGATTGCAATCTGTCAACTGGTAGAGCAGACGTCGGCGTGAGCCTTGAGGAAAACCGCGTGCCAGGACCGGAATTTTATTATTGCTCGCAACGGTGCCGGCAACAGGCGTTGATGGCGAAGCGGGCGGCCTCGCCCAAGGCTGCTGAGATTTATCAAACGCTGGCGGACGCCTATGCCGAACGGGCGTCCCTGGCAATGGACCGGCTAATGCACCCACCTAGCGAGATCCGGCAGGGACCGACACCCAGACGAGATGTGACGCGGCCCGTTCCCTATTTACCGCAACCGCGTCACCAAGCCCGATAACTGGAACCGTCCGGAGACGGGGACAAACCAGCCAGAGCGGGAACGGGAAAGGCCCGAGCGTTGCCGCCGGGCCTTCGTTAAACGCAATGCGCCTTGCGGCTTTTTTGACCGTTTTCGTGGCCACTTGCAAGCACAAATTTATCGGCGGTGGCCAGCGTTGAACTGCTTAGCGTCCGCTTCCAGCTTGGCGCCCCATGCTTCATCCGCCCTGGTGAACCTCGCGGCCGGGTGAAGACGCTTCACAGCGCAGAGCAGCGGCCCCGAAAGATATTCCATCACACGAAGCTGCTTTCCCTCACCATCGGTAACGTCCCAGCCGAGTTGCGCCCAATATACGTCCGCCTCGTCCCGCATAAGCCTTTGAAACTCAAACCGGGGATCGGCCAGATCCATCACGAGTTCGATGTCCAACTCACATATCCCGAACAAATCATCTGCAAGGTCATGAGCTGATTCGATCAGATCATCTCGCCAGCCATGTTGCTCGACTTCCCATTCCAAGGGACCGACGCCCGGCTCATTACGCAAACAGATTAGCGACATCAGGCTGCCTCATTCATTCTGGACCGGATGATTTCGGCAATATCGCTCCATTCCCGCAACATGCCACGATCGTCCAAAAATGCATCATCGATTGGCGGCAGCGGCAGAGCAACCTCTGTGTCGTTCTCCGCTCGTTTTTCCAGCCGTTCCTCAGCCTCGTCGCGACCGATCTGGATCGAAGGCTTAAGCCATGTCGGCTCGACCGCCTGGCCGTGGTTCATTGCATCGACCGCCTCGCGCCCGACCAATGAGAACGCGGCGGCTACGCACCGCGGCCACCGATCGATGGCAGCGATGAGTTCGCGCCGAGCTTTTCGATTGTGGACCCGGTAGCGCTTGGCAGCGACCGTGAACCCGATGGCGTCGCCCACGATCATGTCCAGCACCAACTGCTTCGGCATCGGCAGCATGTCGCGCCAATATCCATATGCGAGGTGCATCCGGACGCGCAGCACCCCTTCCGCCGCCCGGCCGCCGCCGCGCGACTGGTCAACGCGCGCCTCCAAGCTGGCGACCTTGATACCGACGTCCGCCTCCAGGCTGCGATAGACGTTGGCGATCTGGGCAGCCCATTCGAGCTGATCCTTGTCGAGCGTGCCGTTGCGATGAAGCTGGATCAGCGCGTCGTCATGGGTGCGAAGCGACCGGTCCCACGTCTCGGGCGTGCCATAGGCCTTGTGCGACCATATCTCGCGGACCTGCACGGCCTCCTCGATGCCCGGCTCCAACGTAACGGGCTGCTCGACCAGCCGGGGCTTTTTCCGGCCCTTGCGCTTCCCTTCGGTCACCTTCTCAACGGGGCGCGGGCGGCCCAGCACCAGATGATCGATGCGCTGCTGCTCGCGCTTCCGGGCCGACGCCAGCCGCGCCATACGGGCATTGAACCGCTCGACGGCGGACGGGTCCGCCGCATAGGCCGCCGCCAGATCAGCGCGAGCCTTAGCGATCCGTTCTGCCCTGGTCATCATGCTCACCGCTTCATCCTTCCAATATCATCAATCACGTCATCGATGCGCTCGCAGGCCTCCCGGCGCATTTCCGCCGCCAGCGTCGGCATCGCGCCGTTCATGCCCTTGACCAGCAGCTTCACCGCCATCAGCGCGGCGGTGATGTCTTCGGGGGCAGGGCGGTGGTGCTTCATGGTGCGCAACAGTGCCTCTGAAACGAACGAGGCGCAGCCCGCGAGGTTTGCATGGTTTGGCGGGTCTGTTTCACCCTCCCTATATAATTTAGCACTGCTAATTCTCCCGCGTAGGCTGAAACATAACCTTCAAAACTCGCAAACCTCGCCCGCCAATATTTTAATTGCGCTTGAAACAACCTCGCAAAACCTCGCAAACCCGAATGAACAATGTCTCATTCTTGTAATTTCCGGACCGACCACAACTTCACGTTTGCGTGCCCGTCATCCTTGGATTGCAGCTTCATGCCGTTGACGACGCGGTCCTTGTATTTGATCAGAAACTTGCCGAGCTGACGTGTCCCTATGTCCCCCCGCTTGTCTTCGGCGATCTCTTTCAACGCCTCATTGAGATGCGGATGCGCCAAGGCGTCGAACATTCGCGATTCCGCTACCTGTTTGATTTCCGCTGAGGTTTTCCAACTGTCGCCGACCGCGCTGTGCCATGTTCCAAACACAAGTCTCAGTGAAGACGTCACCGGGTCATCGCCCCGAGCGGCCTCCATTGACGCGCAAGGGTCTTCGCATCCCAGCCAGATCAGGGCGGAGCGAACGACCTTGCTCCACTCCTCGAAAGACGCCAGCGCCGGAGCCGGATCGGGATGCCCTGCGGCGGCGTAGGCGCGCACGACGGTCAGTGCGGCGGCGATATACTTGCCGCGGTTTGCCATCACCGTCTGACGCGGGTTTGACTTGAAGCGACGAAGCTCCGGGCGCTCCACCCCAGGGTCCAACATGCAGACAACAGCGCGCCGCGTCATGTCGCCAACGAGGTGGATATTATTGCCCGTAGCGAAGCAAGTCGCTCGGCTTTCGATCTTCACCAGTTTGGACGAGCCGAGGATGCGAGGCTGAACCACCGGGCGCTCGATCATTTGGCAAAGCAGGTCGCCGCCGAGCTGGCCGTTGACGTTGTCGATCGAGATAATTGCTTGTCCGCCGATCAAGGCCGCGACGAGGCGTTTTTCGGTTTCATCCTCTTTAGGCGCCGCGGCTATCACCGGGGCAGGCTCGCCAGTGCTGATGCAGGACGCCAGATCGATAATGTAAGACTTGCCTGAACCCGGCGTAGGGGCCGATGTGACGTGCATAGGGGCGACTGCCATGGCACCGCGCGCCACCGGCGTAATTAGCGCTGACAGGGCCACGGAATGGCTTGTCTGGTCCACGAACGGGAAATCGACCAACAGGTCATTCAGCGTCCGTAGCGCCGCCAGAGCGTCGTCGCGGCTGGGCTTGCTGGGGATCGGCGGCAGCTTTGGCGGTTCGACCAACAGCAGCCTGGTTTGAGGATCATATCCCGGTGTTGAGAGGATTGTGCCGTCCGGCTTCAATGTCGGTGTCGTGATGACGCCTGCGATGACAGGGAACAGCCACTCGCCTTCCCGGTTCAAGATGATGCTGGCGATTTCCGCAGTCGGATCAGTGGGCACCAGATCCTTTTTGCGCTGGTTGTATTTCACCCAATGCGCCGACCGCGACATATAATCGACCATCCCGATCGCCGATACTTGCGTCAGCCGGGCGACCTTGGTCCGCTTGCCATCCGCCGCGGCAACCTCGTCTATGACCGGCCTGACGATGCCTCCTGCTCCACGGACGTAGAAGGGAGCGCCGGCATCGATCAGCGCGGCTTCGGCCTCGCTCGCGATGGCGTGAAGGGCGTCAGGTCGGATTTCGATTGTCCGACCGCGTTCATCCTTTTGCGGTTTCCGGGCCTTCTCGAAATGGTCCCGGATGCTGATGACCGTGTCATCATCGGACATCATGAAATCCTCTGCAATTGGTCGTTCCAGTCTTTGAACGGCGGTTCTGGAAATATCTCGGAGACGCCCAGACCTTGGGCGGCATAGGCGGTTCGGGCATTGATGACGGCGAGCTGCCCCGCATGGCCATTGTCCCCTGCCAGCGTGATCGAGTTGACGCCGGGCGGCATTTCCATGCGGGGCATCATGGCGGTGCCACAAGCGACCCACACGGAGCGGCCGGGCAGTTCCTGCATCAGCGTCCAGCCATCTTCAGGCCCCTCGCAGATGATAATGTCATCCGCGATCGGTCCCAGCCGGATTGCTGAACCGACCACAGTTCCGAAGGATAGCTTGGCCCTGACCTTCTTCCCGTTCCGCGGCGGCCTTTCGTATTTCCCCCGGCCATCGGGTCCGAGGAAAATGCACTGCACACCAACAACAGCGCCCGCGCCGTTCTGGAGCGCGCAGACGACGGCGGGGTGGTCGGGGCCGACCCGCCCGGTGTCATGGTCGTACCATCGCGGCGTCCGGGTGAACCGGATTGAGCCGGGTAAGGGCACACGGATGCCCCGCGCTCGAACGTACCGCTCACCGATCGAGCCTGCCAGCGGACCGGCACCCTTCCAGATGGCGCGGGCCAGTTCTACGCGACGGGCAACATCAGCCGCGTCCGCCTCTCTGCGCCTTACCTGCTCTTCGGGAGGCACCACGGGGAAGTTGTCGCCCGTCAGAGCCTCATAAGCTTGGCGGAACGTCATGCCCTCCTTTTCCATGAGGAAGCTGACATGATCCCCATGCGCGCCACAGCCGAAACAGTGGTAGACGCCCTTGGCATCGCTGACCTCGAAGCTGGGCGTTCGGTCGGGATGGAAAGGGCACAGTCCGACCATCTGCGTCCCACGCTTGCGCAGCTTCACATGCCGGGCGATCAGGTCCGAGATATTATGCCGGGCCTTGGCGTCGGGCAGCACCATGTCATCGCGCGGTTTGCGGCGGGCCTTCATACCACCACCGTCACGCGCTGGGCGGCCCGCGTTACTGCCGTGTAGAGCCAGTTGCGCTGAGCCTCGCGGAAGGCGCGGCTTTCATCGAATATGACGACATTGTCCCATTCCGATCCTTGGGACTTATGGCAGGTGATGGCCCAGCCAAAGGTGAACTCGTCGCTATCCCGGCGCTTACGCCATTCAAGCGTCTGCTCAGTCCCGTTGAAAAATTCCTCGAAGACATTGATCGAGACGGCAGGACGGTCCTCATCTTCGGAGAAAACCGACATTTCATGCCGGCGACCCATGTTGCGGACTTGCGCGACCTCCCAGATGCCGCCGTTAAATAGGCTTTTCTTGCGATTGTTGCGCAAGCAAATCAGGCGGTCGCCGGACGTCGGATGCCAGTCGCGCTGGCGCCCGGACAAGCCCTTAAGCTCGCGCACCCGGCGGTTGAATGACGCCCGCGTTTTGTTCAGCCCGCAAAGAAGCTGGTCCGATTCCAGCACCAATTCGCGAAGATGATCTTGGTCGACAGTCCTGCGCTCCAGCACGACGCTATCGCCATATTGGCCGGGGCGAAGACCGCGACCTTCGCGGACGTCCATGCTCATGCGCACGATCGGATTGTCTTCCGCCTGGCGGTGTACGTCCGTCAGCATCACATCAGGTTTGGCGTTGATGAAAAAGCCTTCGCCCTTGACCGGGGGAAGCTGGGCCGGGTCGCCCAGGACGAGTATCTTCTTTTTGAAGCTCAGCAGATCCTTGGCGGTCGCGTCATCGACCATGGACACCTCGTCCACGACCAGCAGCCCAGCGTTGGCCAGATCGCAGTCGGGGTTCAGGACGAAAGTCGCCTCGCCGGTCCGCTCGCACACCTCCGGCTTGTAGATCAGGCTATGGATAGTGCTGGCGTCTGCGCAGCCCTTCTTGCGCAACTGAAGCGCGGCCTTGCCGGTGAACGCGGCATAGAGAGCATAGTAGCTCGACGCGGCCAGCTTCTTGGCGAGTGTGGTTTTACCAGTCCCAGCATAACCGAACAGCCGGAATACCTGATCGGCATTGGGGTCCGCCAGCCATGCGGCAGCAGTGCGCAGCGCAGTGTCCTGCTGAAGCGACGGCGTCATGCCCGCGCCTCCGCGATCGGAGCGCCAGCCGCACGCAAATGGGCGATCAGAGTCTCCGGCTGCCGGCCCGACATGTGCCGGACAGCTTCTACAAGCTGGACCTGTCCGGCCTATCCGACGAGGGCGAACTTGTCGGCATCGACCAGCGAGCGATTTTTCAGGAGGGCTTGACCCTCATGGATACGGCGCTGTTACGCGGCGACAAGCTGATGAAGCAGATACCCGACCTTCTGGAAGGGGTGACGCTATGATGGGCCAGTCATGTGCCGAGTGCGCTTTCTGGCGCCGTGGCGCGCCCGGCATGACCGACGCCGCCGCACCCGACGATAGCGTCAGCGATATCGGCGTCTGCGAATTGGCATTGCCGGAAACCCTCGTCATCGACGGCGCGCCAGTCTTCGTCCAGCCAGTCACCCACGCCAGCCGTTGCTGCTCGCAATGGTTCCCGCTGGATGGCGACGACGGCGGCAGCGATGACCCCCAGCCGAACCCCTCGCCAGAGCCGGACCGCGAGAAGGTCCGCCGCCTCTTCCCGAACCCGCCGCCCCGGCCTGTAGCCGCATAGGAGCATCGCCATGCCCGCCACCGAACCCGCTGCGCGCCACGATGCCGCGCTTGTATCCGCTTATGATCGATATGCCGCGCTGGCGCGGAAGCGCGAACTGCTCTGCGCCGATCCTCTGACCACGGAGAGCCAGCGCTTCGACGCTGCAATGGCCGTCCACAAGGCGTTTCAGGATTTCCTGACCACCAACGCCAAGCCGATGGCAGACGGTGAATGACCGACGTCCGCCTCACCGTGCCCAACGCGCACACCTTCATGGTGGCGCGCAAGGGCCGCACCATGCGCCCCGGCTCGACGCTGCCGCGCCTGCGCTATCAGACGCTGGACGAAGCGGTGGCGCAGGCGGAAACTATGGCCGCCGCGAATCCGGGTAAGGTCATTATCGTATTTCAAGAGGTATTTCGTGCGAAAGTCGAAGCCTTGCCCAGTATAGCCGGCGGGTTCGAAGGACACAAATTACCATGAATAAAAGCAAAGGTGTGCAAAATTCTAAGCGGGGCTGGACGCTAGAGGAAGATCAGAGACTTAAGGATTTGCTTCCGCGAATAGACCGGCTTCATATCATCAGCGCGATGATTGGGCATGGCCGCGCAGCTACGGTAAAGCGCGCAAGTATGTTCATACCGCTAATGATCGAGGACGGCGCGCTTCCCCCCTGTTCGTGCGGCAAGAAGAGGTTTCATCGAGGCATATGTGCCGGTCAGAAACTAAAATTACATAAACGGAGCTCCGATCGCAGAGAAAAAATAGTAGATTTGCTCGAAAGAGGTTGGAGTTATAGTGAGATTTCTGATGAATTAAATCTCAAAAATAAGATATCAGGGTCATACCTGCTGCAATTGAGTGAAGATAAATTACAAAAAAGAGAACAATCTAGAAATTATAGATTATGCAATGGTATGGTGAAGATTAATTCTAGCACAATAAATATTCAAAAAAGAAATGAAGTAATTTCATTTTTATATATTAAATGTAGCCTCCGGATCATTGCGGCGATCACCGGTATAAGCCATCCGACAGTCAAGAAAATTGCTCAACCTTTTATCGATGAGGGGTGCCTGCCGCCTTGCTCATGCGGAAGGCCCAGATTTCATCCTAAATTATGCGTAGGACGCGTTCAGGATGCCGCAAGCTTTCCTGTCGATGTGGGAACAGTGAATTCGGTAAAAGAGCTGGTGAAGGAGGGCGTTACATTTGAAGAGATTGTCAATAAACTTGATATCCCTAAAAATAGTGCAAGATATTATCGGAAGTATACAACTGATCACCTAGCGAAGGCGCGGAAAAATTCCGTACGATCAGGCGCAAAGACGCGCGAGGGCTCTATCGAGTTCCGTCCACGCTCCGATCCAGTATGGTTGCGTATCAACAACCTGCTCCCGAAATGGTTGGAACATCATCGACGTGATGATGTCATTAGTGAGATTTACCTTAAAATTTTGACAGGCGAGATAGAAGAATATGCATTAACGCCAGAAATAGTTCGACGAATTGCCAATGTCGAAGTTCGCCAGTCATTCGACAAATTCGGTTCGCATTCCCTTAATGAGCCTCTGGATTCGCAGAGCAGCGCAACGTTTCTGGAAATGATTGAAGATCCTAGCGCTTTAGCGGCTTTCGACTACCTTTTTGAGGAGCAACCCTATGACTGAGGCTGCTAAAATGGGAAGGATCGAACTCGACCCAAGCCTCATCCAAGCTCGCCAGATCGTGAAGGCGACGCTTGACCCGCAGGGCCACGGCCAATGCAATCGCCGCGCTGAGATCGGCACCGGCAGATGGGGTGGGAGCAACGGAACCGGCTGCCAGTATCTGGAAACGAAGCGCGGCGCGATCACGCCGCGTCTCGCCCCGGACGGCAAGCAGGTGTGCGGCCCGTCCAGCGCGGAGGCGTTCCATGGCCAGTAATCCCGACCGCCTTCTTCGGATAAACGAGGTGGAAGAGATCGTCGGGCTGAAGCGCGCGATGATCTACCGCCTTATCCAGCGCGGAAAGTTCCCCAAACAGTACAAACCGGGGGGCTTCGCTAGCCGCTGGGACGAAACGGAAGTGCGCGCGTGGCGCGACCAACAGCGGGCCGCTTAGCGAACCCGGCCCGGTCCGTTCGGCGCATACCGTATCGGCTGGCCCAGATGGATCGCAGGCGGCCACATGTCTCCGACGAGAATGTCAGCCCATTCCTGCGCCAGCTCGCGGCGGCGCGGCATGTAGGAGGCCCGGTTATAGCTGCCTTCTGACCCGGACGTGCCTTGTGGGACGTGGGCCAGCATCAGGTCGATGACGGCGCGATCGTCCGGGTTCTTCAGCAGCTTGGCTCGCTCGTTCATTATCGTAGAAAAAGCCGCGCGGAAGCCGTGGGGCACGTGCCGCTGATAATAGCCGGCGCGGATCAGGAGCGCGCGCAACGTGTTTTCGGAAATGGGGCGATGCACATGGCGCTCGCCGGGGAACATCAGCGACAGGTCGCCCGATAGTCGGCGCAATTCAAGCAGCACCTCGACCGCCTGAGAGGAGAGTGGAACCAGATGGTCGCCTTCGACCTCTGCCTTCCTGTCCTCGTCTCCCTTCATGCGCGATGCAGGGATGCGCCACAGAGGATCCTTCGCTGTCCTATTCTGCCAGTCGATCCCGCTTATTTCATCCCATGCCGCAAACCGAATCTCGCCCGGCCGCGTTGCGGTCAGGGCGAGAAGCCTCAGCGCGAACTTGGTAATCGCGCGGCAGCGCTCCGCCTCCGCAT